>JANRIL010000005.1:0-197460 GCA_033764955.1 Cyanobacteriota bacterium
CGACGCCCAACCCCACTTGGAAACACCACAGCAAAAGTTGGTCGGCTAGTCCAAATTGTGCGGAGTACGCTGACCCTGGCTATCATCCCGACACCGACCCTATCGGTTAGGGTGCGGGGCTTCCCGCCGAGTAAGCTAAAAACTTTCTTTTCAGGTTTTGTTGCTGTTTCATTGAAGGGAGGAGCCAGCACCCACCAAATAGAGGGAGAAAGGATCCCTAGGATGATGGGGTAACCGTCAGGAGTCGATCTGGGATCCCGTTCCATAAGCAAGGCGTTAGCCGCACTGCTCCCATCTTTAGGGTTAAAAGCTTCGCAGCAGTTGGCGCTGAGTATGGTCTGCTAGGGTAGTCCTATGCAAGTAATAATGCATGGTAGTGATGCAAAAAATTGAAGATAATCCCAATAGGGTTCTCCAGTTTTTTGGAAAAGAATGGAGTTTTTCTGACTGGTCTTCCGATCTGCGGTCTAAGAGTATTGTTTAATCGTTATAGCTACGCCAAGCTACGCGAACAATCAGAGAGGTTTGCTCTGTTTCTTTGCCAACAGCTTCATGCTGATTTTTAGGAATAACTTTTTGATAAGCTTTCCAGAAATTCAGCATAAAAATTACTATTATTTTCCCAAGCTTTTGGCAATCTCTTCCATAACCTTTTCACACTTTCTCTGGTTCTGGATCCGATATAAGCGGCTACAACCATTCGAGTCTCTTTCTCCATGACGATCCAGAGCCATTGTTGATTGTCTTTAGATCCTACAAACAACCATAGTAATGGCTATGCCAAGCTACGCAAACATCGCATTGCAGGAAAAGACGCTAACGCGAACAACGTGCCTTTTTTTGTTGGCGTCAGCCTTTTGAAACCATTTAGCTGAGAAAAAGGACGGGAGAAAAAACCTCATAAATGAGGGTGAGGGGCTGCTGCTGGTGCCAGAGCAGATAGTATCTAGCCCAAAACGGACCCGGATGGGCAAATAGAGTTTGTAAGGTCAACGATTGTCCCCAATAAATTTGTCGCAAGTCCCGAAATATTTCGCGGCGGGCACTCCACAAGCTTTGCCCGATGGGAAGGCTGGGATCCGGCAAAAATTCCTGAATCCGCAGGGGATCCCACCAAGAGGCGGCGTAGAGGAGCGGCTGACCGGGTGGCTGACGAGGGGTTGGGTGCAGACAGACTCGGCGACACATCAGGGGATGCCCCAATTCAACCAACTCAGGAAAACATTGCCTAGGCAGACCTTCCCCTGCTACTTCCTGGCTGGACAAAACCTCGGCTGAGATCGTTTGCCCCGTGATCAACTGCAAATGACGGGTGGTCAGACCATCCCCTAACAACAACAGCTGCCCTATCGGGGGAAGGGAGGGGTGGGAAATACCCTGGGGGTAATCGTGGGGATCCCCTTGCCAAAGAATGTCTAGAAGGATGTCTTGCTCCCCTGCCTCAGAGAGGCGTAGGGAATGGCTCTCACCACTGTGATCAGCAGCAGTAGCCCTACTAGACGGTTGAAGATATCCCGACCAAGGCAACTCCGAGGCAGCGGATGAAGCCGGATTCCAGAAACTAGCCGTCCCAGTTTTGTCAGGGATGCCATACCGACAGTCAGCCGAAAAATCAGGAAGTGGAGGAGTGGTCAAGGCCACGGCAAACGTATTAAGAAGTGTTAATAACAGCTTATCCTGTTGTGTCGCCTCCTGGCATAGTCCGTGGATAACCGCATGGGTTGTGGGATCAATAGCGAGGGAGAAGGCGGGATTCTAGCGTGAACTCAGGGATCTCTGGTAACGCTTTGGCTTCTAACAGATATTGCTCACAAACCAAACTAAGACGGATCCCTTGGCTTTTGAGGGGGGTAACGGCATGAGTAAGGTTGCCCTGGAAATAGAGCAGTTGATTGACCTGGGGCAGAATGGATCCCACTTGTTTTTTGCCCGATTTGAGAATTAAGGATCCCCCTGCTAAGGGTGTAGGAAGATGCAGGTACAGCACACTCACCCAAGCCGGTGGATCAATGGTTTTGCAGTAAGAACGGAGGCTGCGATCGATGTGGGGATCGACACGGGATCCCTGTTTCAGCAGTAGCGGATTGAGATAAAAAGCGTTGCAGTCAGGCAATAGCACCCTTTGTAAATAGGGACTGAGAAAAGGAAATCTCTCCTCTACCTGAGGGATCCCTGCTCGTTGAAAGACAATAGAAAACCCCTGGGTATCCACAAAATCTCGATTCAAATTGTTGACCGACAAATAGGGAGAAGCTAGAATCTGCTTCTGAAGTTTTTCCAGATAACTCACCGGAAAAACAGACATATTATGATAAAAATAACTCAACCCTTCATCCTCCCTATCCCAGCTTTTCGGTTGAAAGCAGGTTAATCACAGACCCTCTCTGAAGCACTGGCTACAACCCTCACCTTTTCTCAACCGCGGCCTCAATGCTAAAGGTTATATGCACTTCCCCATAAGCAATATTGCCCTCGATTTCTATGATCGGTCTAATCAAAGCCACCCAGTTGGTTTTAGAGTCCGGTAGTTCTGTGCTGATGTAGTACCGCTTTCCAGCATAGTTGAACCCAAGCTGTAACCGACCACAAATACAGCAACGGATCCGCTGGAAGTCTTACGGGACTTATAGTCATTCCAAATAAGAATGCGACCACCTAAACCCTGATATCCAAGCTTTGAGAGATTTTGGGGTTCTCAAACTAAATTGGAACGACTATATGATTAAGGTCTGAAGGCATTATGGTGTAACTAGCAGAGGTTTTACACCAATTACACCCGCAAACTCGTTCAAACTCAGTCAAACTTCGACTAGATGACCTAGCTTCTTCTCTAGCCGGAGATTGCTGAAGACCTTGCCAGCTATAAAAAATTTGCCTCTAGAGCGAATCGCGTTTTTTAAGCGGGTGGACGGAATCGAACCGACAACAACTGCTTGGAAGGCAGTGGTTTTACCACTAAACTACACCCGCACGGAGTCTTAGTTAACCCTGGGGAAGC
Source organism: Cyanobacteriota bacterium (assembly GCA_033764955.1). Classification (GTDB taxonomy): domain Bacteria; phylum Cyanobacteriota; class Cyanobacteriia; order Thermostichales; family Thermostichaceae; genus JANRIL01. Next base: position 2,999 of record JANRIL010000005.1, read on the forward strand.
CATCTTAGCATGTATTTAGGGATGCCTAGAAGGCACTTACCCGATTTAAGCCTGCCTTAGCTCCAGATATTTTTGGCGTACCTGCTGAATATCCTGCCACATCAGCCACTTGGGGCTGCCGGGAGTGCGGCTGGGATTACGCAATAAATAGGCAGGGTGAAAAATCGGCATCACCCAGCGCTCCTGCCATTGCATCCATTCGCCGCGAATTTTGGTGATGCCCCGCTTGTCCCCCAAGAGGGAGCGCACGGAGGTTGCTCCTGTCAACAAAATAATTTGGGGATTGACCAAACGAATTTGCTCTAGCAGATAAGGGCGACAGGCATCCATTTCCGTCGGAGTGGGCACGCGATTTTGGGGGGGACGACATTTCACTACATTGCAGATATAAACATCCTGTTCCGGATCCAATTCCACCGATTGCAAAATTTTGTCCAACAGTTGCCCAGACTTGCCAACGAAAGGGATCCCTTGCAAATCTTCATTTTCTCCTGGGCCTTCCCCAATAATCAGAATGCCCGCCTCTGGGTTACCCCGTTGAATAACCGTATGGGTTCGTCCGCTGGCCAGGGAGCAGCGCTGACAGATTTGGCAGTGGGTGGCTAAATCCTGCAAGCTGGCATAGGTTCCGGGCGGAATAGCAGACTGGGCATCCGTAGGGATCCGGTCATAAGCGGTTACCCCATCCGCCGCAACGGGACTGACCGCCGCGCTCATTTCAAAGAGGCTTTGTTGAAATTCATGTTGACTCATAGGCGGAGAAATCACCCATCAAAGGGGAGAAGACAGAAGCAAAGCAGAAGCCGGATCTCTAACAGTGATTTTATTGGGGAACCGGAATGCCGCTCACACTCAGTTGATGCTGACGACTGGGATAGTCGGCCAAATTGAGGGAAACCGAGCGGGATCCGGTCAAACTGGCCAAGGGGATCCGCACCGTACCTTGAAACACCTGTCCGTTGGCGGGCAACTCCCCCGGTAACCCCTGGGTGCTGGCGGCCACGGAACGCCCTCGTTCATCGGTGACTTTCATAAAACTATAGAGAAAGCGCACCCCTTGAGAGGAGTTATTTTGCATAGCCACATTTAAGACCAACTGCCCAGCCTCTTGGCGAGCCGATAATACCTGCAAAGACACCTGCCCAGAGGCGGTTTGGGGATTAGCAGCCACTACTGGGGGGGGAGGGGCGATGGGAGGGGCTGTCGGGGTAGCCAACTCAGGAGATAAGGCCAGAGGGGTGGCCGTCGGGGTGGGCGTGGGGCTGGGGGCAATGGGTTCTGGGGTGGGCGTAGCCAGGATAAGAGGGGTGGGGGTGGGGGTAGGGGTGGGATTGGGAGTGAGGGCTTTTTTGGCGGCCACAATCACCTCCTGCTCATTCACTAAGGGAATCGTGCGGGGATCCCGAAATTCCACAGCACTGGTTCCGCCTGGTCTTGAGGTGGTTGCCCTGCCGACGGGAGAAGAGACCCCGGAAAGTGCCCGTTGCCCAAAAACGAATCCGAGGGAGGCACTAAACACAGCCGTCGAGATAAAGATACTCAGCCACAGCAAAGCCCCCGATAGACTAGAAGATGGTTCACGTAAAGCAGACATGGGGATCCCTCAACACAGGTTGGCAACCAGCAACTCTTGAACCGTTTTTCGACACCAACGGTTCACAGGCCTGACACACGCTTTATCCAGTTGTAGCTCGAAGCGGGGGAGTTGATGCCCTATTCCACCATAGAGAGGGATCCCTGAGCTTGCCATTAGATCAACCCTAGGAGGAAACCGACTTTTCTCTGGCTTGGAGCGTGTTGGGATCGAGGATGGGCAAATGGGATAAGAACCAGGGAGCAGTTGCTTCCAACGACATCTGCCTCAGCCAGTCCGAGAGGGTTTTGCTCAGCACCAATCCGGCTAAAACAGGCAAAGTCAATACACTCAGTCCCCAAGCAAGGCAGGAATGATCAAGGGAGGACGAGTAGGTTGCCTGGGGAGTGGGCAAGGGCTGGGAAGGGGATCCCTGATCATCCGGAAAGTTGTTAATCATACTTAAAGTTTATGAAAATTTGCTGGAGTGTGAGGTAGATTACCACTATTTGCTGATGGAAGTCATCATTAGAAATGCCCACACCTGCCTACACTAGCAGCTAGTTGAATTTCCACCACTCCCCAACCTCTATTCCAGTGATTCCAGGTTGAGCCTTGCTATTCCCAAGCGTGCCCATCACAAGGAGATCTTTACATGTTAGACACCCAAATGACGGCAGCCACTGCCCAAGCGACTTCTCAAGAGACAACTCAGGCCAAACCCTTGCACGGCTACAAAAACCTCAAGCTGATTGAGAATAACTATCGGCGCAACATTAGCAGTGACTATACCGAGCGGATGGAACACCTCGCTGCCGATTTTTCCTACGCCGATCATGCGGATGTCAACTGGCTCGATCCTGAGTTTTCGTTGCTGTATGGCAGCCCGATCTATGAGCAAGCTTCCGATAGCCAGAAACGTGCCCTCAATCATCTCTATTGGGTTTGTTTTTATAACTATTCGATTGGGGGTGAGGTGGCTACGATGGTCTTCAATCAGTTGACCTGTGGAGCCTTTTATCCCCTGGGTGGATACGAAACCCTCTGCCGCGAACTGGATGTAGAAACCTCTCAAGAACGCACCCATGTCGAAGCCTTTCGTCGCATTGGACAAGCCACGGAGATGGCGTTGTTGGGGGAACTGATTTTTGATCGACCGATCCCCAGTTTTATGGATTCGGCGATGGTGCATCCCCAGCAGGGCGGGCGAGCATTTTTCCAAAACATCCTACCCCAAGCCTACTATCAAGGGATCAGCCGTTCTCCCTTTATGGCTAGCCAGTATTACACCGTGCGCGGGATCCGCAATATTCAACTCAAGGTGAAAGAGTATCAACACTCTCAGTTTTTTCAAAAGCTAGAGCAATCCGACACCCCAGCGGCACTACCAGCCCCCTCGGCTATTTCCCACTACCACTATCTGGATGAAGCCTTCCACACCGCAACCTCTCAATTGGTTTCCCACCAACTCTACAAAGACTTTCCCAAGCCATCCTTGCTGGATCGCAGCTTGAGCAATATCGGAGTGCTGGGGGTGCAGCGCACTGTCCGTCATCTTTCTGCTGCGGTGCCGGGGATCTTTTCTGAAGATCGTACCTACCTCCCTTTGGTAGACAAAATGTTACAGTCGCCTCTGTTTGGTCTGTCAGCAAGCGAATCCCTGCGCTTGCTGCAAGCCTCCTTTTGTCAGGAACACGAGGGGTTTCATGTGGGGGCTAAATATCACCAACGGGCGCTGTCCGATAACCGTAAATATGTGGATGGTCTCGATTATCTCTGGCCGATCAACCGTGACTTGCGGATTATGGCTTCCGCTTCGATTGAGAAAGCCCTCAAGCTCAATCAGCAAGCGTGGCAGGAATATACACAGACAAGGGCGGCCTAGGGTTAGCTAAAGGGATCCCTCTCGCTAGATCAACTCCAGCACCAGGTTATGGAGGGCGGCGTTGACATAGGTGGTGTTGCCGTGGGTTTCGACCTTGCCGCCATCTAGGTGCATGTGGCCGCAGAGATAGTAGCGGGGATCCAGCAAGCTGACGAGGGGGCGCAGGGTGGGGGTGCGCTTGTGATACCACTTGCCCCCTTCATCCAACACGCCCTGGGGAGGCGCATGGGTAATCAACAAATCCACCCTGGGCAAAGGCTGTGGGGCTGAGTTCCGTTCATCGCTAAAGCTCTCAACCAATTCCTGAAGGCGGGTGGACGTGAGCGACCAATTCCAGCCACAGGGGGGAGTCCAGGGGATCGTGACCAGCTCTAGTCCGAGCAGTTGCAGGCGGCAGGCGGTGGTAGCGATCACGCCGTGGGATCCCTGAAAATTCTCCAGCACTGGGGCGGCTGGGTCATGATTTCCTGGCAAAAAGAGCCAAGCTTTGCCCAGTTGATCCACCTCAGCCAAAAAGTCGCGCAACTGCTCCACTTCTGCCTTGCCGCGGGGATGATAGCCCAAGTGGGGATCCAGGGGTTGCGCGCCCGCCTGGGAACAAAAATCCCCGCAGTTGACATAGAAGTCTACCTCTGGAATCTGATCGAGAGCAGCTTGCATCAGTTTTTCGCTACCGTGGTAGTCAGAACCAACCAGAATTTTCATACTGGGCAAGCCGATTAACGGGAACGATCGGAGGCACTGGAGAGAAGAATGCCCGCTTGCCGATAGATTTGCTCAAGCGTGCCTTTCACATCTTTGAAGACTCGGCGGTCAGCATCATATTCTGCCCAGACGGTGGGCAATCCGTAGATATAGCGGCCCAAACCAAAGCAGGAGCAAGCCCGTTTGAAGGCGCGCGCCACCGCACTGGTAAATTTGTTGTCCCCGTCTTCTCCCACCTCCCCAATGTCTTCACGGGCTACCCCCAAGAGGGTCAACTGACAAATGACGGCGGCTTCTCCCCAGGGGCGATAGCTGACTTGCCAATCTTCTGGCCCCACAATATCGTCGAGACACTGCTGATAAACGCGGATATCGGCGTAGGGCATGGCTAGGGCACGGGTTTTGTCACGGGTGGTGGCTCCCGGCTTGATTTCTAGCGCCTTGAGGGGAAAGGGCTGACAGAGGTGGGGGTAGATTTCACGCAGTGACATAACGAAGGATGGAAACTGTTTAGAATGTTTAGAAAAAGTTAAAAGCAACAGGCAGCAGATGCCTTGAGGGAAAGGGATCCCTTCCTTTCTCCGTCCGAATGATAGCCTTTTGGGCGTAAAGTTGCCTGCTTTAGCTTGGCCTGTCTTCTGAATCTTTGCAGGCACCAGCCATGGGTCGAACCCATGGAGAACAAAGCAGAAGTATTGATTCATGGCGGTAAAGCCTTACAATTCTGGGTTCTTAGCGTATCTTCTAGGGCTAATTATTGGGTATGAGTCAATAACCTAAAGTATTTGGTGTCTCCACAACTAAAATATATGATTTGGCAGTAGCTCACTAAATCTTAAGATTCAATACTTGTGAGCAAAATCCTGACAGGAAAAAGAAGGAAAGCCCAATATTACTGTCCTTTACCTCACAATATCTTAAGTAAAATGTTCTACAGCAACCCTAAGTAAGATGTGAGAAGATTTTCCCCCTCTCCTTGCGGGAGAGGGGCTAGGGGTGAGGGCGGTTCACGGATCAAATAGGGTTGCTGTAAGATCGAAAGACATAGTGACCCTAAAAAAGACATGAGAGGATGTATTCCCCTTTCCTTATGGGAGAGAAGCTAGAGGCGAAAGGGATACGGATCAAACAGGGTTACCATAACATCAACAGATCTGAATGAATCGTTCAGTCGGCAGTATTGATCGGAAGTTGGGTTAATACATCTCCAAACAAATTATTTTAACGTATAGGGACAAGGACACATCATGGGCATCATTTCTTGGCTAGTTTTAGGCTTGTTATCTGGGGTGATTGCCAAAGCTATTGTGCCTGGCTATCAAGGTGGTGGGTGGCTAGGAACCCTATTACTTGGGGTGATCGGAGCCTTTTTGGGTGGCAGCTTATATGGATTTTTTCGCACGGGATCCCTACAATTAATCGCTACTCAATTAACTATTCCAGGAGTATTTGTGGCCGTTTTGGGTTCGATCCTTGCTATTTATCTTTATGGTGCATTCTCCCGTAGGAATCTATAGTACAGCGTATCGCTTTTGAAGTTATAGCAAATCAAAACTGGAAAGCCATGGCAGGAAGGAATTACAGACACTTCACCGTGCTTCTTTGATCCATAATCTGTTGCCTGGACATATTGAGAGTTGATCATACCCACGACAGCCTTTCCCTCTTGACCAAAATTGCCGAGTATTTGGCTCATTCAAGCGATTTAAACGGACATTCAACTAATGATTTGCTATACTTAAGATCCGATTCCTGAGTTACTCGAACTCAAGAAACTTGCAACTTGTTCCTTAGCTCAATGTGGAGAATATCATGAGTATCAATGATCGTGCTCAGGCAACCGCAAAAAATATTGAAGGCAAAGTCCAGGATGCCGTTGGTCAAGTGACCGGAGACACTAAAGCGCAAGCAGAAGGCAAAGCCAAGCAAGTTGAGGCCAAACTTCAGCACGCTATTGAAGATATTAAAGACGAGGTCAAAAAACTGGTTGACTAGTCTTTAATATCTACCGGACAGAAATGATTCCTAGCGGTTAATAGCTACTTCGAATCATGGTTTTAGTTTCAATGGATAGATAGGTCCCCATGCTTTCCCAGGGCAGACGGATCTATTTTCATGGAGAATATTTCATATAGTAACCCCGTTTGCTCTGTGCCCCCTCTCCCGCAAGGAAAGGCGAACAAATTCCCTACACATCACACTTAGGGTCACTATGGTGTAAAGATTATTATCGGTAGAGAGAGGTTGAGCTATGAGAACGAAGACGATGAACACATCAATGACCCGTGTCTGGTCAGTAGCATTAGCGGGAGTATTATCAACGGGGTTGGTCGGCTGCGGGAGTGATGACGATGGGGGGATTGTGATTAGTCCGACCCCTTCTACCTCAGCTCCAACGGTGACGATTGTCAATCCACCCAGCTCTGTTCGGTTTGGTCAGACTGCCTTTTTTACGGTGCAGGTCAACGCCCCAGGCGGGGTGCGGAGTAGCCAGTTTTTGCAGATTCGGATTGTGGATCCCAACGGGCAACAGTTTGGTTCCATTACTAGCCTTAATCCCAACCAATTTGGCAATAACTGTGTGGCGGGATCCACCTTTTGCACGAGCAGCGATCTCGGCTTTCAAGCCCCCAGCAATGGCCCATCGGGTTTCTGGACTTTGACATTTACAGCCTTTGATCAATCCAATCGTTCCGGTGCTAGCACAGTAGGCATCAACGTCGTTCCCTAACCGCACTCCCCAATTAAGGGATCCGTCGATTACTCCTTTTTCAAGAGGCGGATCCGTCAGCATCCCCAGCTTCGATGTATTGATACGGCTCTAGGTGAATCGTGACCCGCACCGCCCCATACTGTTGGCGCAGCAATTGTTCAACCGCTTCGGTAATCTTGTGAGCCGTATCCACATCCATCGGTTCCACCACCATGTGCATCTCCATAAAAACCATCTGTCCAATCACCCCCCGCGAGGTAATTTCGTGACAGTCCAACACCCCTTCAACCTGCATAGCCAATTTACGAATCGCTGTGGCTGGGATCGCCACGGTATCTGTTAAAAAAGGAATGTTTTCCCGCAGCACCTGCCAGCCGCTATAAAAGACAAGGATCCCAACCGGAAACGCCAGCAGTTGATCCACCCAAACCCAGCCCCACTGCACCCCCCACAAACCCAATAACACTGCCACCGTAATCCAGACATCGCTGAGGGTATGACGGGCATCTGCTAGGAGCAAGCGACTGGATAAGACTTTTCCCTGGTGGTGTTCATAAACCGTAACAGCAATATTCACGATCAAAACCCCCACCATTAACTTGAGGGTCAGGTCACTTACCTCGATCTGCGGATCTGTCTCAAAAAATCGTTCCACCGCCGAGCGAAGAATTTCTAGGCTAGCCATCCCCAGAAAAGCCGCTATTCCCAGTGCCCCGATCGCTTCAAACTTGCTATGGCCATAGGGGTGATCTTCATCCGGTTCGGGTCGGGAAAAGCGTATAGCCAGCAGTCCCAAGATATTGCTAGCACTATCAGTCGACGAATGTAGAGCATCCGCAACCAAACTTAGGGATCCCGTCAACCCACCCAAAACTAGCTTCACCCCACAGACGGCAAGATTACCGATCAAGGTGAGCATCAGGACTCGTTGGACTTGGCGCTGGCGCTGAGCAGCAGTGGCAGTCATCGGTAGTGGCTCCCTGGAGCAACAGTCATCAACGAGATGATCGTAATCCAGGGTCGCAACCAGAATCGTAGCGATCGAAGGAGCCAGGAGGACTAGACCAGGTTAAAGGCAGTTTTATCTTTGAGAAACTCCTGCATAGCCTCAGGATCCTTAATTTTGAGGGCAATATCGGGCAATGGGGATCCCTGCTCAATGTGATAGATAGATTCGGAGTTGACGGTACCAAACACATAATCCCAGAGGCAGGTGATATTGCCATAGTTACCAGGGCTGGCAAAAGGCAGGTGGTGATACTGATGGTGCAGGGGGATCCAAGGCAACCATCCCCCCAGACGATGGTTAAGTCGGGTGAGCCACGGTAACGGATCAAAGCCGAGGTGAGAGCCAAAATTTCCCACCAGCTTAAAAATGTGGATCAAGAAAATGGAAAAATATAACCCCTGACTCAGATAAATCACAAACACAATCATGCCTGATATCGCTGTCAAATGGATAAACGGAGAAGCCGCCACCACCAACGGATTGAGAAAAACATAGTTGTGATGGACAAAATGCCCAAACGGAAATTTGTTGTAGAGCAGCGAAACCATGTGGTTGAAGCGGTGCGCCCAGTAGTCGGTAAAATCTACCCAATAAAATCCGATGATCGCCAACCCAATATCTGTCCAACGATTGGCCGAATGAACAACCACCCATGACTCAGGAACCTGAAAAAGCAGGGTTGGATGACCGCTAAATTGGATCCCCAACAGATATTGCAGGAGGCTAGTTCCCATCCCCCACATAAACGGGATTTTCCAGTTCAGGAGAACGGTTTGGAAGTGCACCTCTGGTTCAGGGGTTTTGAAAAAGCCAAAGCGCTCATGGATCGGCAAATAATGCCATGTTGCATAAAAAACCAAGTATCCCCCTAGCCAGAAGATCCCTGATAAAAAGCAATGTTTGCTTAATTGCAGCAGTTCCAGAGTTAGGGAGGGGTTCATCTGCTTATCTCTGATATAGCGTTGGTGGAGGAAGTTAGGGCACTTCGACTCATTAGCTTGTTGCAAAACTTTGTTGCGAATAAAACTCTCCTGAGAGGCTTATTCTACGGTAGGCATTCTCAATAAAATCTAAATTTTTCGAGAGGTTCTTTACTGAGTCCGGTTATATGATACTTCGTGAATGTATATGTGAATGTATAGCTGTATGCTTCTGGATTCCTAAATTTTGGCACTTGCCGATCTCAAAGCAGCCATTGACGGTCTTTCACCCACCGCCTTACCCACAACCTGAGAAGGCTAACGTCGGGATCCGCTTTAACTCCGATTTTTGCGTAGCGGATCCCGGTTTCCCAATTGGTCAGATCACTAATTTTGCCAATTCTCTAGGCTGCTCAGGCTGAGGGGGATCCATTCTCCGGTGTGAGTTAAGCCCAGAAGCATGTCGGATTGAGCCGCAATCACTTCACCCGTTAAAGCACAACATTCAGACTGACGGGCGGTGGCGGGTATGGTAGCGCGAATATCGGTTTGGCTGTGGCGGGCGGGCAAATCAAGGGAATGATGATAAACGTAATTCCACAAAACCTCTCTCACCAGGGCTTGATAGCCTTGATCTCCTGCTAGCACTTTCAGCCGATCCTTCAGTTCCCGTTCCAGGCGAATACTGGTTACTTCCATCTCAGTAGTAGAAGTCTTGGGGGCGGTATAGGTCATCATGACGAATCTCCTTAAAAAACAGTCGATACCTGTAGTATCAGTGTAGTATGTCCTGGGGAGATGTAAAGGCAGTCATGAGGATTTCTACGCCAAGCATGGATGGATCCCTGCTCATCCCCTGGCTCTCCGCCATTAGGTCAAGGGGTCTGGCCAAGGGATTGATAGTGCAGCACCTGAGGGGGCTGGGCAAAATAGGAACCAATCAAACTCCGCCATTGCTCAAATTGAGGGGATTGTCGGAAATTGACCAAATGAGCTTCTAGAGAGTCCCAATAGATTAGTAAAGCATATTGATGGGGATCCTCTAGGCAACGGCGCAGATGGTGGCGACGATAGCCCTCAGTTTGGGTGAGATAAGGAAAAGCCTGAGCAATGGCGACCTCAAAGGCGGCTGTTGTCCCAGGCTTAATTTCAAGAATGGCAATTTCTAGTACTTCTAACCGGTTCATGGGTGCCTGTTCATGTGTGCAGTCCACATTCGGTTTTGCCTTTGCCCTGCCAGCGACCCGAGCGGGGATCCTCACCGGCAGCAACGGCGGCGGTGCAATGAATGCAACCAATGCTGGGATAATTTTGGTCGTGCAGAGGGTTGTAGGGAACTTGCTCCGCCACAATATAGTCCCAAATTTGTTGATGAGTCCAGTCGGCTAACGGATTGATTTTGATCAGGTTGCGTTTGGCATCCCACTGCACTTTGCCGATGGCGGCACGAGTGGGGGCTTGTTCCCGCCTCATGCCCGTGATCCAAGCCTGGTAGCGTGCCAGGGTGCGGTTGAGGGGTTCGACTTTGCGAATACCGCAGCACAGGTCAGGGTTGCTCTTATAGAGTTCGGGCTGGTACTGAGCCGCCTGTTGGTCGGGGGTAAGGAGGGGAGAAACCGTCTCTAATTGCAGGCTAGGATAGCGCTCCTGAATGCGAGCTTTCAGGGCTAGAGTTTCGGGAAAGTGAAAGTCGGTATCCAAAAAGAACGCTTGGGCTTTTGGCTGGATGCGGCTGAGCATGTCAATCAGCACCACATCCTCAGGGCCAAAGCTACAGGCTAACACCAGCTCCTGCCCAAAGGCTTGGCTGGCCCATGCCAGAACCTCAAGCGGACTGGCGGCTTCAAATTTTTCACTAAGGGCTTCGACTTGGGGCTGATAGTGTTGCGACAGAGAACGAACAGTATTGAGTACGGCGGTCATGGTGATCGTTGAGTCGGTTTGTTAAGTCAGTATATTTAATCTACCTTATTTCGGTCGGGATTAAGGTGTTTAGAAAAATTTACAACTTTAGGCGCGGCGGGAGTGGCAACGGAGGGATCCCCTGCCGAGGACGGGAGCAAAATGCGCAGAAGGGCTAAGGCAACGAGATGAGGGGCAGGGGAGAAGTCCAAGCGGCGGGGATGCGGATCCGTTTCTCGCCCCGCCGATCCCACGGTTTGCCCATAACCAATCCATGCCAAAGGGGTTGTGGGGAAGCAGATAAGGCTTGAACGGGATGCCAATGGTAGCGCAACCAGCCGTAGTCTCCTCCCGAAGCGAGGGCTAGCTCGATGACCCGAAATGCTGAAACAGGGCCAATCAACGCCGGAGCCACCAGATAGGGAATGTGGTGATGCAGGGTTACCTTGGGAACATGCAAATGACCGGATAGCACTGCCGCGACACCGCCGTGGGACTCTAACAAGCGCCGGAGGGAAAGGGCGATGTCTGGTAAAACCCGATACTTGCGATAGAGGAGGGGCGCGAGAGGGGGCTGATGGATCAACAAGAGGATCCATTGGTGGGCATAGGTGGTGAGTTGTTCCGCCAGCCATTGCAATTGCCCAGGTCGCAGGAGACCCTGGGGATCCGGGAAGGTACCGATGCTGGCATCAAGCGCAATCAGCCGCAGACCGGGTGAAGGGGAGAGGGAATAGTCCACATATCCGGTGGGAGCCAGATCAAAAGCGAACTGCTGCCGACACCACTGCACAAACTCGGAGCGATCAAACCGTTGCCGCCGCCGCAAGGTGTCGATGTCGTGGTTGCCGACGCTCAGGTAATAGGGCACGGATAACTGACTGACTATCTCCTGGAACTGCTCAAAGCTGGCGGGATCCGCTTGATCCACCAAATCTCCCGTAAACACCACAAAATCCAGATCGGGGATCCCTTGCAGTTCCGCAATCGCCTGCCGAAGTTGGGTGGCTGGAGCCTCCGACATCCACCAACAACGACAGCCCGTGGGGGGCATGAGGTGAATATCCGACAGGTGAGCAAACTTGATGGAACGGCCATTTAGCATAAGTTAAGATCCTTCACACCTCACGAGCGCATCATAAACAAAACTTCACCCTTCGCCTAGCACACTTCTCTTAACCTGACAAACCCTCGGTTAAGTGGGGCAGGGATCCCCAGACAAAAAAGCCCCAACTGGTGAGGAGCAGCGGGGCAGAGGAGGATGTTTATTTTCCCTACCTGTTTAGCCTAGAGGGTAGATATGACAGCCGTGTGTCAGGGATGTGTGGATGAGGTGAGAACCTCAGGGATGAGGGACACCCAAGCCAACTGAAAAACTGGCACAGCTCACCACGCCTTCTCTCGGTCTTTTCTCTAAGGTTAAGGATGTCTGCTCTCCCCAAATGGCTTGGATTTGTTTATGTCGCGGCACACCTCCATGACTCCCCCTCCCCTCAACTTTTTGGATCCCTGTCTGGATCCTTGGGTGTTACGGCTATGTCAAGGGTTGGCTCCCCATTGGTTGCGCTGGCGGCGGGGGATCCCAGAGATGCAGGTGACCCATCTCTCCACTCTTTGGCAGCACTATCAGCAATTTCAAGCGGGCAAGATCCGGCTGATCTTGGCGTTTCGTCACCCCAGTTTGGATGATGCCTTTTGTTTGATGCAGGCGCTCAGTCACCTCGCTTCAGCCCACCAGCAGCGGATGCGATTGCACCGCCCCGTTCATGCTCATTTTGTCTATGACCGAGGCATCCCGCTCTGGGCAGGGGCTTGGGTGGGCTGGTTGTTGCCCCGTTTAGCCGGGATCCCGATTCATCGTGGCAAGTTAGATCGACAGGGGTTGAAGGTGGCGCGTCAACTCTTATCGGAGGGGGAATTTCCCCTGGCGATTGCTCCCGAAGGCACGATCAATGGATCCAGTTATTGGCTGAATCCTCTGGAACCGGGCTGTGCTCAACTGGCACTATGGGGCTGGGAGGATGGACAGGCACTCGGTCGAGAGGTGGTGATTTTGCCTCTGGGACTGAGCTACGGCTATCAACGGGATCCCTTACCGGCTCTGTTCAGGCTGCTGGATGACCTAGAAAAGGAATGTGGTCTGACTGGGGATAGGATCCGGGATAGGGCTGGCGAACTCGACAGCAAACATGTGGTCGTGCAACGACTCCGCCGCGTTGAGGATCACCTCTTTCAACAGGTCAGCCACTTCTACCACAACTTTTATGCCGATTGGCAAGCGGATGATACACAGCCCAACGAATCAGGGACTCCGCTTCCCCAGCGATGGCAGGCTCTCCTACACCACGCTCTTACCACCCTCGAATCCACATGGAACTTGACCCATCAGGGTCGCTTGATCGAACGGCGGCATCGCCTGGAACAGGCTATCTGGGATCGCCTCTATCAGGGGATCCCTCCGGCCAGCCCCCTAGCTCGCGGCTTGACCCATCACTTGACCGCTGAAACCCGCCTGCATGAATGGCATCTGCGCTGGGCGGAAAGCGCGATGTCCTTGCAATCCCCTCAACCGGAGATGTCCTCTGACCGATTGAGTGAAATTGCCCTTCGTCTGCGGGATCTGACCAATCGCCTCCAGGGAAAGGATCCCGCCCGCACTCCTCTCCCTTTCCTAGGATCCCGCTGGGCGGAGCTGTACGTGGGAGAACCGATTGCCGTCTCCAGCTATGGATCCCTTTATCAGCGGCAGCGACGGCTTGCCGTCGAGCAGCTTACCCAGCAGTTGCAGACCCAGATGGAAAAGCTCCTCCCCACAGCCAGAGCTAACTGGCCGGAGGCGGATAACTTATCCGCCAAATCTTGCCTGCCGGCTCATCCGTGATCAACAGCGATCCATCGGAGGCCACCGCCAACCCCACCGGACGCCCCCAAACCGAAGGAATCACTGGATCTACCAGCCAGCCCGTCACGAAATCTTCGTAATAGCCCTCAGGCCGTCCTTGAGCATCAAAAGGCACCCGCACCACCTTATAGCCCGTGCCCTGAGAACGGTTCCAGGATCCGCGAAAGGCAACAAAGGCGTGGTTCTGATAGCTGGCGGGAAATTGGGATCCCGTATAGAACACCAGCCCCAAAGCCGCCGAGTGAGCCTCAAACAATACATCCGGCACAATCGCCTGCTGCTCCAGTTGGGGTTGGCGCTCTAGGCGCGGGTCAGGATTGGATCCCAAGTAGGAAAACGGCCACCCATAAAATCCCCCCAACTGCACCGAGGTCAGATAGTCCGGCACCAAATCATCCCCCAAGCCATCCCGTTCGTTGACGGTGGTAAACAGTTCTTGGGAGGTGGGGTGAAAAGCCAGACCCAGAGGATTACGCAGTCCATAGGCAAAAGTTTGTCGATCACTGCCGTCGGGGTTCATCACCTGAATCGAGGCACGGGGTAGGGGTTCAGGGCTGACATTGCTCTCGGATCCGACGGTGACATAGAGCTTCTCCCCATCGGGACTAAACACCAGATTGCGCGTCCAATGTTGACGATAGCCCTCCCCCGGCAGTGTGGTGATCACCTGTGGGGATCCCTGTAAACGGGTTTGCCCAGGCGCATAGGGAAACCGCACCACGGCATTGGTATTGGCGATATAAAAGTGCTGAGCATCGGGAGCAATCGCCATGCCGAGGGGCTGATTGAGTCCCTCCGCAAACACTCCCCGCTGATCGGCCACACCATCCCCATCGCTATCTTGCAAGCGGAGGATGCGATTATCATAGGACTCCGTCAAAAATACCTCTCCTGCCGGGCTGACCATCAACCAGCGGGGGCGCGACAGCCCTTCCGCAAATAGATTGACCTGAAATCCGGGTGGCACTTGCAACCCTGCTCCGGCGGGGGGTGGAATCACTTGGGGGGGCTGGCTAGCCGAGTCTGTGCTAAAGGGCTTGGGCAAATCCTCAAGGCGAATTTGATAGCGCTGAGGGGCGAATTCCGTTTGTGCCAGTAGGGGTTGAGCCGCGAAGATAGCGAGGAGGGTGGTTAGACTCAAAAGTCTTAACCCAAAAGCGTGAGAGGGAGTCATAGTCAACAGGGAGTCAAGGCAAGCCGTTATTCTAGCCTGTTGATTCGGCAACTACTGGCCGCCCTAGGGTGGCTAACCAGGGGGGAGCAGGCCGAGTAGCCGCCATCATCTCAGGAGAAATCCCCACCATCTTGCCCAAAATCACATCGGGAATCGACTGCACTATCTCCATCGGCAAGATGTCCTGTAAAGCCTGCCAGAGTAGGGATCCCCGCTGTTGCAGGGGATAAGCTTCTGTTAAGCGTTGCTGCCACTCAATCCAATATTGGCGGCGGCGATAGGCCCACTGCTGCTCCAAAAAACTGCGGGGGCGATGCAGGCTAACCTCCCCCAGTGGGATGACCGCTTGACAATGGCGATCCAAGTTCATGCCGAGGGCAGCACCAAATCCCAAAAAATCGGCGGTGTGAGGTTTCTCCAGGATCAACGCCTGCGACTGCCCACCCTTGACCACCCATACCTCTCCGCTCGCCAATTGCTCTAACCAAGCTTGCGGATCTAATCGGGGGGGAAGGGTTAGGGGAAAGGAAGGGGGGATCCCTGCCCTGCTCTCACCCCTAGAGCTGTTGATGGGTATGGGGATGTTGTTTGACGTTATCTCCATCACTCACCTCATACACAGCGTTGATCACTCGTCTGGGTTCCGCCTGATGTTTGAGGCGAAAAATCCCCGTTTCGGTTGTGCAGGATTCGTGCAAAGGAATATGGCGAAACTGAGGTTTGGCTCGGTAGGTACGGGTGGCCGCCTGCACCCGCTGCACAAAATTCTCCCCCGGCAGCGCTTCGGCTGGAATCACATCCTGGGGCAAAATTGGCTGATTATCCTGGACAATCTCAGCATAGGTGGTGGCATACAACAACTGATAGGAGGTGGAACGGATCCCTTGCGCCAGACAATCTAGCTCCGCTGCCGGAACGGGTTCGGCAATTAGCACTGGATTGAGCCGGCCTTCTTCGTCCCGTTGAAAACAGGTTGCCACCCCCAAGACAACATACTCTAGCCCTTGCACTTCGTTAGCACCGATAGAACTGGTACGGATAGGATTCGCACTCATGGAAGGGGTTTCCGGCATGGGAATTGCTATGCACCTTTGCTATTTGATCATTTCTACATCGTTCCCTATGCAGAATAGCAACAATCGCTGCCAATCGCAGGGTCTTGCTCAAAAACACCCCAAAAAATCGGGAAGGGAGCACACCGCCGCGACGCTAATCCTGATATGGTAGGCGTTAGCTTTTGATAGCCCCTTGCGAGTGGTAATCCCCTTGAGTGAACACTCCTCAGACTTTCTGGATCAAACTATTGGGCTGATGAATGTGCAGGAAGCCCTGGATCGGCTTGAGGACACGGTGGTCACCAGTCCCCGTTTTTTTTGGTCACGCACTCTGATCAACGAGGATCAATTGCTGGATCATCTGGATCTGATTCGCATCAGTTTGCCCTCCGCGTTTGAAGAAGCAGAAACGATTCTGTTGCAACGGGATCGCATTTTGCAAGATGCTCAGCGCTATGCGGAAGAAGTAGTGGCCTTGGCGAAGCGGCAGGCGGAGCAGTTGGTCAAAGAATCGGTGATTTTGCGGCAGGCGCAGGCACAGGCCGAGCAGATTCTCAGGCAAACCTATCAGGAGCGGGAAGCCCTGCGGCGACAGGCGTTGCAAGAGGCAGAACGGCTGCGGCAAGACGCCGAGCACTATGTGGATCAGGTCTTGCAGGATCTAGAATATCGCCTGGTGGAATCCTTACAAGTGGTGCGACAGGGACGGCAACACCTGCATCCTCAACGATAATTTCAAAGGATAATTTCGGGATCCCTACTATTCAGATGGGGAGTTTTAGGTCAAGATATGTTTAGCATCCTGCCTTGACATCCCTCACCCTGCATGTCTAGTCGTTACGACGCAGATGCCCAACCGAGAACGATCCTTGGCCTAGCTCATCGGGACAAACCGCTTGAACCCTGACAGACTGCTTTTTTCCCATCTCCCATCGGCAGCGCCAGAGCAAGGTCACCACTTGGCTCGGTTTTGTTTTCGCTACACCTGGTTATTTGACCAGTTCTTTATCGTCAGGAGAATCTATGCCCAAAAAAAATCGAGATGTGCGACGTGAAAAACGGGATCCCGAAAAAATCGCCTATGCCCCCCTGCATCCCCTGCCCAAGCTGATCCAAGAAAATGCCCTCTTGCAATCCCGCAGTCAACTGTTATTGATGTACAGCAGCTTTCAGACTGAGATGCCTTCCGACGGCAAAACGGGCATCGGTACCTGGATCAAATCCCGCCTCAACGAGCATGGGATGCCCAGTTTGATCCGCTTTGGCCCCCGCACCCGTCCCCAAGTCTTTCGCCGCGATGAATTTGTCACCTGGTTTCGAGACTCGACCCTAGACTCAACCGTGAAGAGTCAGCCGGAATAGGGATTTTGGGATCCCAGCCTACTCGTCTTCCGCAAAGACAAAGCGATACAGTTCATCCACCGTCGGTTCGGGGCTATCCAGTGCAAAGGCAACGGCATCCTCCACGGTGGATTGAATTTCTGCCTGAATCGCCTGAAACTCACTTTCACTCATCAGATGATGGTGAAGGGCATGCCGCTCGAAGTGTTTAATGGGATCCCGTTGCCGCCATTGTTCTTTGTCTTCTGGATTGCGGAGTTCGTCGGGATCGGCGAGGGAGTGGCCACGAAAACGATAGGTAAGACACTCCAGTAGGGTGGGGCCTTCACCGGCGCGGGCGCGGGCTACCGCTTGTTGGGCTGCCTGCCATACTTCAATGACATTCATGCCATCAATTTGGTAACCCGGCATCCCAAAGGCTGCCGCTTTTTCGTAGATATCGACTTTGGAGGTGGCGCGATCGTGAGCCATGCCAATCGCCCAGAGGTTGTTTTCCACCACATAGATAATCGGTAAATCCCAGAGTGCCGCCATATTCAGACACTCAAAAAACTGACCGTTGTTGGAGGCTCCATCCCCAAAGAAACAGGCGGTCACCTGCTCGCTATGGCGATATTTGGCAGAAAAAGCCGCTCCCGTTGCCACCGGGATCCCTTCCGCCACAAAGGCATAGCCCCCCAAAAAGTTATGCTCCGCCGAAAAGAGGTGCATCGATCCGCCCCGTCCTTTGCTGCATCCGGTTGCTTTGCCGAATAGCTCCGCCATCACGGCACGGGCAGGTACTCCAGCACTCAGGGCATGAACGTGATCGCGGTAGGTGCTCGCTACATAGTCGGAGGAGCGCAACGACTTGATCACACCCGTAGAAACAGCCTCCTGGCCATTGTAGAGATGGACAAAGCCGAACATTTTGCCCTGGTAATACATCTGGGCACATTTGTCTTCAAAGGTACGCCCCAAAACCATGTCCCGATAGAGGGTGATGGCCTGCTCACGGGTGATCACAGTGCTGCTAGAAAGGGTGGGGGGAGCCTGAACCATACAAACATCCTTGCAAGGGGCGGTAATTTCTCAAATTACCATACCCCCACCCTTTTCGAGCCAAGTTTCGCTAGATTAAGGGGATGCTTCGCGCTCGTTTGGCCAGTGGAATCATTGCTATTGCCTTCGCCCTCACGGTTACTTTTCTGGGGGGGTGGTATTTTGCGGCAGCTATCGGGTTGATCATCTTTTTGGGACAACTGGAGTTTTTTCATTTGGTCAGAGCCACGGGCACAGCCCCCGCCATGCGAACCACGATTGCCCTCAGTCAAGGGATTGTGATTTTGCAGCACCTCAAGCCGGACTGGGTGGCTCCCGCCTTCACGGTGGTGGGATCCGTAATCTGTTTTTATCTGCTTTTTAAGCCCCAGGTCGCCACAATTGCCGATGTGGCCACCTCGGTTTTGGGCTTGTTTTATTGCGCCTATTTGCCCAGCTTTTGGATCCGCGTGCGCGCCTTGCCCGCCTTGGCGCAAAGTGGAGAGGGGCTACGAGTCACGCTCCTCGCCTATGGCTGTATTATTGCTGCCGATGTGGGAGCCTACATGTTTGGCAAGATGATCGGCAAAACCCGCCTCTCCATCATTAGTCCCAAAAAAACGGTGGAAGGAGCCTTGGCGGGCATCCTGATGAGTATGGGACTAGCCATGAGCGGAGCCTATTATTTGCACTGGCCTCACTTTTGGCTAGCGGGAGCGATCATTGGCTTTTTGATCGGCTTGACCAGCTTGTTGGGAGATCTGACGGAATCACTGATGAAAAGGGACGCTGGTGTCAAAGATTCTGGGGATCTGATCCCTGGTCACGGCGGGATCCTGGATCGAGGCGACAGCTATGTCTTTACGGCTCCCCTCGTCTATTACTTTATGGAATTACTGAGAAGTGTTACCCCCGATGTTGTTCAATAGATTTCTCACCATCCATGAAGACGAGGGTTGATGAGGGAAAACAGGGCATCTTCGCCAAGACAGCTCTGCCTCTGGAGATTTTTGTGGCTAAACATTGCCGTTAAACTAAGAAAAGGCATCCCGCTTGGAGCAAAGAATGAAGGATCCCGGTGCTGTATTTCGTGAAAGTACCATAGGCTATCTCGTAACCTGGGGCATACTGCAATTTATCTGCTTTCGTCTTCTGCCTCAACTCAAGATTTTTGAAGCTTTTGATTTTCAAGAAATTCTGGTTCCCAGTATTTTGCTGGGCATGTTTGGCTCGATGATCGCAGGGTTAGCCTCATCGGTGGTGGCAGCGTCCAAAACGACCGCCAATCCGCAACGCCAAAAACAGGGTCGCTTAGTGGGCTGGGTTTTGGGCACCATTGGGTTTCTGGGAGTTAGTTTCCCCCTCCTACTGGGAGGATGGATATTTTATCAATCCGTCAGGCAATCGCTGGAATAGGCGTGTTAGCTGCTCCCCTTGTGTGAGCTATTGGGGGATCCCTTAGCGCCGTAGTAATGGTTCACTCATCGCCTGAAATCCAGCTTGCTGCAAGGCTCCAATCGCAGCCTG
The DNA here is from genome assembly GCA_033764955.1 of Cyanobacteriota bacterium. Classification (GTDB taxonomy): domain Bacteria; phylum Cyanobacteriota; class Cyanobacteriia; order Thermostichales; family Thermostichaceae; genus JANRIL01. The sequence goes on from JANRIL010000005.1 coordinate 22,725, forward strand.
AGCATTTTTCACCCGATACTGAGGTCCCAGGCGCACCCACTGTTGTTCTGCCCCTGCGGTAATGGCAGCAATGACGGGGATACGATTTTCCTCCTTATGTTCGGCTCGTTGTCGATTCAAAATATCCTGAAGGCGATAGCGTTGTTGGATATCATTAGCGATTGGCAAGGGCAAGATCACCTTCACCAGTTGTACCGCTTCGATAGGCTCCACATCCTCAACAACAAGCTGCACCTGTTCATCCCGTTGATCGACTTTTGCCCAGATCATTAAGCGTTGATCGACTCCTAATTGGGGAGCCAACCGCTCGTAAGTTTTGGGAAAGACGACGGCTTCGCAACTGCCACTTAAATCCTCCAATTGCAGGATAGCCATGCGCTCCCCTTTTTTAGTGGTGACTGATTTGATCCCATTGATTAAAGCAATCACACTCACCACTACATCGCCACTCCATTCCGTGAGGTCAGAGAGATTGACGGGAGCTAACAGTCTAGCTTGTTCCTGTACGGGTTTGAGGGGGTGATCAGAAACATAAAAGCCGAGCAGTTCTTTCTCTAGTTTTAGTTTTTCCTGAGGAAGGAAATCGTCAGTTGGCAAGCCAGAGGGAGCCGCAAAAAAGCTTTGATTTAGGGTAGTTGATCCCTCGGCTGAACCACCAAACAAGTCAAATAAACTAGCCTGCCCAATCGCCTTTGACTTGGCACGATCGGCTGCCCAAGATAACACCGGATCCAGGTCTGTAATCAACTGTTTACGGTTAGGTTGAATGCTATCAAAAGCACCCGCATAAATCAGAGCTTCCAACCCTCGTTTGTTAATAACCCGTAAATCAACCCGCTCGCAAAAATCGGCAAGTGAGGAAAATTTACCTGAACAAGAGCGAGTCTCTATAATATTGTGAATAGCAGATTCTCCAATATTTTTGACAGCTCCCAAGCCAAACACAATACTTTTATCTAGGGGGGTAAAGTCCAACCCAGACTGATTAATGTTGGGTGGTTCGATCTGAATATCAATCGACAAACAATAAGCAATATAGCGCTGTAGTTTATCTTGATCGCCAGCTACCGATGATAAAAGAGCTGCCATATATTCAGTAGGGTAATTAGCTTTTAGATAAGCGGTTTGGTAGGTAACAAATCCGTAGGCAGTGGAGTGAGATTTATTAAAGCAATACTCAGCAAACGCCACCATTTGATCAAACAGTTCACGAGAGACTTCCGATTTCACACCATTTTTAGCAGCTCCATCAATAAAGCGCTCTCGGTGTTGCTCCATCTCGGAGACTTTCTTCTTGCCCATCGCCCGTCGCAGCAGATCAGCCTCTCCTAGGGTATAACCAGCTAAATCCTGGGCAATTCTCATAATTTGTTCTTGGTAAAGAATCGCCCCATAGGTATCTTGCAAAATGGGTTTGAGCAATTCATTGGCATAAGTAACCTGCTTGCGCCCATGCTTACGGCTAATAAAGTCAGGAATCATACCTGTATCCAACGGTCCAGGGCGGTAAAGGGCTAAAACTGACGAAATGTCTTCTAGATTGGAGGGCCGTAGTTCCCTCACCACCTGCTTCATCCCCGACGATTCCAGTTGAAAAATACCTTCCAGTTCTCCTCTTCCCAAAATTTGATAGGTTTTTGGATCATCAAGGGGCAGCTTATCCAAATCTAGAACAGCACCTCGATTGGCCTTGATTAGATCCACAGATCGCTGAATCATTGTTAGATTTCGCAGTCCCAAAAAGTCCATTTTTAAAAGGCCAAGAGATTCAATATCTTCCATCGAATATTGAGTAATGACCTGTCCTTCATTATTCTTTTGCAGAGGCACAATTTCATCCAAAGGGTCTTTAGCAATCACCACCCCTGCCGCATGAACACCAAAAGTTTTGTTGGTGTTTTCTAGAAGTATTGCCAGATCAACCCAACGATGAGTAACCGGATCTTTTTCGTACCGTTCCCGAAATTCTGGTTCAGGGGATCCCTCGCTGATCATTTCTTTGAGTTTAGCTGGTTTTCCCCTTGAAACGGGGATCATTTTCGCCATTTTATCCGCCTCGTTATAGGGAATTTCTAAAACCCGCGCCACATCTTTGAGAATGGCCTTAGAAGTCATACGGTTGAATGTAATAATTTGTGCCACCCGCTCCTTCCCGTATTTTTGAGTAACATATTGAATAATTTCCTCCCGTCGATCAATACAAAAATCGGTGTCAATATCGGGCATAGACTTACGTTCGGGATTGAGAAATCGCTCAAATAAAAGTCCGTAATGTACGGGATCAATATTGGTGATTCGCAGGGCATAAGCCACAAGGGATCCAGCCGCTGACCCACGCCCAGGCCCAACAGGGATCCCTAGCTGACGGGCATGGCGAATATAGTCCCAAACCACCAAGAAATAGGTAGAAAACCCCTTTTGCTGAATGATATTAAGCTCAAAACGAATTCGCTCTTGATAGTTTTGAGGAATATCCTGAGGATGTCTCACCTCCAGTCGTTCACAGAGTCCTTCCCACGTTAGTTTCGTTAAATAGCTATCATGGGTATGATCGGAAGGCACTGGGTAGTCGGGCATGCGCGACTCTCCCATAATGTCATAGCTACGAATTTTTTTCAAAACTTCTAGTGTGTTTTCGATAGCTTGCTGAATAACATTATCGGGAAGATGATCGCGGCATAATCGTTGCATTTCAGTCGTACTTTTTAGGTATTCTGTGCCGCTGTAGCGCAGTCTTTTTTCCTCCGAGATATTCTTCCCTGTTTGAATACATAAGAGAGCATCATGAGCCTCCACATCCAGACAAGAAACAAAGTGACTATCGTTAGTAAGAACTAGTTTAATATTTAATTCATGGGCAATTTCAACCAATTTGACATTAACTAATCGATCTTCCTGGGATCCATGATCCTGAATTTCCAGATAATAATCTTCTCCAAATAAATCCTGATACCAAAGTGCAATCTCTCTCGCAATCTCAGGTCTGCCTTGAAGAATAGCTTGGGGTACTTCACCCGCCAGACAACCTGAGGTAACAATCAATCCTTCTTTATACTGAGTCAGTAAATCTTTATTAATGCAAGGGCGAGAGAAAATTCCTTTGCCTTGCATTCCCTCTAAATGGGAAATTGTTGTCAGTTTAACCAGGTTTTTGTAACCCTGTGTATCCTTTGCCAAAACAATTTGATGATAACGGGGGAATTTTTTCTGTTTGTCGTGAATGTCCCCGTTAATTACATACATTTCGTTCCCTATAATAGGAACTAAACCTTTACTTTTGCAAAGTTTAATTAGCTCGATTGCTCCATACATCACTCCATGATCGGTCAAGGCAATCCCCGGCATCCCCAGTTGCCCAACCTGCTCAATCAGTCGAGGTAGTTGGCTAGCACCATCTAACAGGCTATATTCACTGTGCATGTGTAAAGGGACAAAAGACATAACCACCACAACCTCAACCAATATCGGTCAACACCTTAACTAAAATTGAGTATTCTGTCCAGGGATTCGGGCTGATTAGCTTTTATAATCAAATCAATCTATTTTTCAATTTGAGTCGTATGGATTCTCATTTTCAAGTTGTTGTTCTCAATCAAACCCTTAATCCAGAGCAAGTTATTTATCAAGCCATGCATCAGGATTACAGCTCTCATTTTGTAACCCCTGATGGACGGATCCCTGACAATCATGGTGAGATTATTGTTAAACAATTGCTAGAAGGGAATCGAGGTCACTATGGTCCTTTAGAGCATCCACAGATTTCCTTTGGGGCGGGCTATTTCCCCCACTCCGTTATGCAACAGGCCAGAACCCATCGAGTAGGAATTTCTTTTGATGTACAATCGTTTCGATATACAGGAGAGAAAATTGCCCAACTTGGAGAAAAGTTGCTTCAGGAAAAGCATGGTGAGGTTCTTCCTTCTGAGACGGAGGGATCCCTTCACTCACCTTTAGCGGACGCATTGGAGAGCCTATTTTATATACCTCAAACGGTCATTGATGCCAAAGCTAAAACTCGCCAAGGAATCAAATCCATTGCGGCTGATGCACTGCCCATTATTTTAGAGCAGTACCGTCAGCAGGCCGTGGCCTATTATCGATTGGTGCATGAGTGCGGCTTACCCTATGAGGATGCCCGCAACGTGATTGGCTACGGGATCCGTCAGCATTTTGTCGTGTCATTTAATTGCCGTAGTCTAATGCATTTTTTAGATTTGAGAGCAAAAGATGACGCTCAATTGGAAATTCGTCAAATGTGTGACTTAATCCTTCCCCATTTTCAAGAGTGGTGCCCCCATATTGCTCAATGGTATGTCAAAAATCGTTGGGCAAAAGCACGGCTTGCTCCTTAATAATTGGTGGGGAAAAGTAGCTGAGGTCACACAGGGAGGTTTCGCCTTCAAGGATTAGATCCCTGACAATCTGAGCCGTAATCGGAGCCAGTAACACCCCATTTCGATAATGTCCTGTGGCAACGATCAGGTTGTCATAGGGAGCGGCTAATCCTAGGATAGGTGCCCGTTGCTGTTGAGGGCGGGGGCGCAAACCAGCCCAAGCCTGCTGGAGGGTGGCAGTGGCTAGCCCAGGACAAATAGCAGTAGCCCGTTGAATGAGGGTTGCCAAATCCGTCAGCGTGGGAGAAGGGATCCCAAATTGAAACTCGACGGTGGCACCCACCCAGATGGAACCATCCCCACGAGGAATCAAGTGGGTATCGGCGGCAGTGATCACCGGATTGAGGCAGACATGGGGGGACTCCACCGATAAGGCGACTCCTTTCACGGGTTGCAGGCGCAGACCAGCCAAACGGGCACTGCCCAATCCTGCCGCTAGAACGACCCAACGGCTTGAGAAGGTCTCTTGGGCAGTGTGAACGGAACGAACCTGCTGATGACCGGCCTGGAAATGAGTCACCGCCTGATAAAAATGAAACTGAGTGCCTCGTTGAGCCGCTGCCTGGATGAGGGCGCGGGTAAATACCTGCGGTTCAATCTGTCGATCGTGGGGAGAGTAAATAGCGGCATCGTAGCCTTCCCCCAAACCCGCTTGCAGGCAGTTTATCTGCTGGGGATCCAGTACCTCTAGGCGATATCCTGCCGCTTGGCGGGCTTCCAGCGTGGCTTGCCAGTCCGAGAGGGATCCCGGTGGGAGGAGATGCAGCAATCCGTGGCGATTGACCGGAATCACCTGCCGACAATCCGCCTCCAATTGAGCAATCAGGGGTTCAAAAGCTTGCCAACTTTTCAAACGGAGTTGTACCACTTCCCCGCTGACCTGCTGACTCGACACACCCATCAACACCCCCAAGGCGGCTCCTGTGCTGGCGGAGGCGGGGGCAGCGGCATCCAGACAGACAACCGATAATCCACTAGCCGCCAACTGATAGCTAATAGCGGCTCCCACCACTCCACAACCCACAACGATCACATCCCAAACCATACTTTCGCCCTACCTTCAGCCCACTTTAACCCCTCTAGCTTTAGATCCTGAGGATTCCATAGGGATCCCTAAATGAGTGAAGTTGAGGAGATATTTAGTTGACTCATGCGGCAGCTCAGGTGGGGGAAGGGTGCCGATTCCCCGGTTTGATGCGGCTTCAACGAATCGGGATCCCGATCGGTTGGGCTATCAAAAATGGGGCTTCTTGAAGACTGACGGGTTAAAGTCTATACCTCTTCGGGATCAACCCCAAGCTCCCGCAGCCTAGCCGCCAGTCGCTCAGCCCGTTGTTTCTCCTGTTCGGCTCGCTCTTCTCCAGTCAGCAAGAGATTGCCGGCATCGTCCCACCAGCGCAACCAGGGCAGGCGTTGGTTCATGTATTCCCCTTCCCAAATCCCTAGTTCGACTCCCAACGGCGGGATCGGATAATGTCCACGCTCGTTTGCCATACACCCAACGTAGCGTCCTCCTATTAACTCGTAAACCTCCACGGACGCTTTTTCCACTTCGTAGATCCCATAAAAAGGGATGTGAATGGCCTGTTCATAGACCCAAAACTTTCCCGCTTTGGATTCCGTGCTAATGGGAGTTGTATCCCGTTCTTCCGCTCCGTTACCTGAGACAAATTCGAGGGCAAGCAAGGGAGCAATGATCTCCTGCCACATCACATAGGAACGTCGCCGTTTGCCATTCAAAAGCGGAGGTACATTCGGCACATAAAACCAATCAAGAGCTTCCGCCCCGCGTTCGGGGGGATCCGTCAATCGCCAATAAATTCCCGAATCTTGTCCAATGGCGTATTGCCCATCGGGATGCAACCGATCCAGAACCGGATGGATGGAGCTGGTGAGGAGAAGACTCTGGGGATGTTCCTGAAAATTCTTCACAAACGTTCCATCCGACTCCGGCAATTGCGTATGGTCGGGGAGAGAAAACGTGAGCGGCGGTTGAGCAAGGGTCATGGGTTAGAGCAACCACAACAGGTGTATTTTAGCTTTCGGGTTGGAGGACTTTACCCAGAACACTCCCAGAATCCCTATGAGGAGTGGCGATGGTATTGCCGGAAGGAAAGGTAGGGGCGCACCGTGTCGTAGAGATGGCAAGTTTGCACAACTGAGCGGATCAGGGTCCAATTAAAGTGGGTTCGCGTCATGCGGTCAGCAAAGCGCGCTTGCAACGCACGGTCGGCACGCCGCAGATGATAACTGGGGATGGCGGTGGAAAGATGGTGGGGGATATGCACATTGATGTCATGGCACAGCCACTCCACCCAAAAGGGATATTGACAATGTACCGTACCCGATAATTGAGCCTGCACGGGATCCCAGGCTTCTGCCTCATGGAAGGGAATATGCGGATGGGTGTGGTGAAAAAGGGTAAAGGTACTCATCCAAAAGTGATAAACCAACCAAGGCATCACCCAAAACTTGACCAAGCCCCATATCCCCAAAAAATAAGTCAGACTGGGTAAGGCAATTAGCCCAAACCCCAAGACAAGCCCCACCGAAAATCGCCAAGCCTGCCGTTCATGAGCGGACAAGTGAGACGGCACTGGAGACAAACCAAAATGGACAACAGCCCAGTGGGCGATGGAAGCTACCCACCAAAAGTAGCTTCGTAATCCTCGATAAAAGACTTGCATTCCCCTAGACGCACAGGTATATTCCGACGGACGAAAAGGTCTCCAGGCATTGTCCTCCTGCATCTGGTTGGTAAAACGGTGATGGTGATCATGCCCCAACCGCCAAGCATGAAACGGATAAAGCAGGGGTAGCATAAGCAGGGATCCCAGCCAGTTGTTGAGGCGGGTGGATTTGCTAAACGAACGATGTCCACAGTCATGGGCAATCACAAACCAGCCTGTTAACGAGGTTCCCGCGAAAACCCAGGCCAATGGAAGTAGCCAGCCTATCGGATTCCAAATTAACCAGGCATAGGCCAGGGCTGTCGTAGATAAACTCAAGGTAACCAGACCCAAGGCACGTCCAGGGTGGGGTTGAAAGCAATCTCGTGGGATGGTGCGAATTACGTCTTGTAAGGTCAAGCGGGAGGACATCGTTGTGGCATCAGCCATAAGGTTATTGACCGGTCATATTTCCAAGGTCTCATCCTATCGGGTTTTGGTCAGACCCCAGCAGCTTTCCAAACAGCAGATAGACAGAAATCAGTTGACTCCTAGCAGACTGCCTGGGTGGGGGTTCTATGCACCGTGACGAACCCAGGGTTGGGCGTTAACGTTCCCCTCTCTTTTCCTTTCTTGTGAAACACTGTAAGCAACCTACACCAACCCGATTGAGACGGCAAACAGATGAGTGACCTTACCTTCGTTCAGGAAGCAACAACTCCCCAGGGGCAAAAACTAGCTGTCCTCAGTTTGCGAGGAAATCTCAATATTACCACCACCGCTGAGGTACGCAGAAAGCTCTATGAAATCATTCAACGGGGCTATCCCAATCTCTTGCTGGAGGTGAAAGGAGTGGGTATGGTGGATAGCTCAGGCTTAGGGGTTTTAGTCTCGGCTTTACATCGCTGCCGTATTCAAGGGGGATCCATTGGTCTCTGTCAGTTACCCGAAAGCTTACGGATGCTTTTGGAGTTGACCTCGATGCACAAGGCTTTGCCCCATTTTGCCTCCGTGGAGGAGGGGATCCGTCAGTTTCCCAGCTCTACTTTATTTGAGGGATGATGCTACTTCAACACATGTCACTTGACAAGCTAACCAGCAACTCTGGTGAGCAACGATGTTAGGCCGCTTGAGCTATTGATCAGGTTTTGAGCCAACTTCTACCCATCTGTATCAAGAAGCAAGCAACCTGTGAATGGGATGACTGCGATCGCCAAACCCAGTATCTGAAATTCGATAATTAAGTTTAACTGCGGTGTCGCTCTAGTAATGTCTCCACTAAAGATTGTGCTATTTTCAGTTGATTAGGATCATTCGACTGTGCAACCCAAGCCGCTAAATCATTCAGCGAACCATTAACCAGGTGAGCAAAACCCTCTGAATCGATCGTATTTAACTCACCCTCTATAACTGCGATCTGGATGGACTCATGAAGCAACGCAAAGCCATACTGATCCATCTCAGCCAGTTCATCTGCTGCCAAAACGGCAGGAGCTTCAACAAACACTAAACGCCGAAGGTCGTCTTGATGAGCAACTTCCAAAAACGCCTGACAGCCAACGATAAGCTGCTGCCAATTGGTATCTAAGGGCTGAATTTTAGCTTGGATGTAGGCTGTGATCTCACCATAGGCTTCAACAATGACCGCCTTAAATACGCCCAGCTTGTCGTTGAACTGGTGATACAAAGCTCCTCGTGTAATCCCTAATTCGCTGATGATCTCTTCGGTCCGCGTAGCGGCATACCCCTTGGTGGCAAATAAGTGACGCGCTCGATCCAGAATGGCGCGGCGCGTACGACGAGTTTGTTCCGCTTTGGTCAACTTGGCAGGCATGGTGAATCGCTTAGCTTTAACATTCAGGCAGTATGTATCTTGACAAGAGGGGGATCCTCTCGCTATCTTAGGATACATACAGATTGTATCTTTATATAGGGATTTCCTCCAAGGGGTTTTATGGTAGCTACCTTCCGCACTCGCCAAGCCACAACTGCTGATATTCCATTCCTCGCCCAAATTGAGTATGAAGCTTCTTTACCGCCATTCGATCACTGCTTTTGGGAAGATCTGTTAGAGGGGACTGGAACGACCGCCTTGCAATTTATCGAGGCAGAACTAAAGACAGATGCGTCTAATTGGGGCAGCGTTGAAGATTTCCTGATCTTAGAGACTGAAGGGAAACCCGTTGCTGCCGCCGCAGGCTATGTGCCCAATCCAGAAGACTATTGCCCGTTGCGCCTTTCTCGTCTGGAGGCGATCGCCCAGGCTTTGAGTTGGTCTACGGCAACCTTAACCGTCTTTCGCGATCGCTATCTGGCACTTTGGGGAGGGGATGTGCGACCTTTTTTCCTCACACCCCAGGCACCCTGGATTATTGAAAATGTTGCGGTGTTGCCAGAAGCGCGGGGGCGAGGCTTTGGCAAAGCGTTACTCAAAGCGTTGCTGGAGGAGGGACGAGCGCAGCAGCATGACTTCGCCGGAATTATGGTGATCAATGGCAACGATGTTGCTCGCCATACCTATGAGTCCATTGGGTTTAAGCCCTATCAAACCTTCCACGCCGATTACTTTTCAGAACAATTCAATATCGAGTTTCCGGGAGTGACGAAGTTTGGTCTGCGGCTTAATGAACAGGAGAATAGCCATGTCCTTTAAAACCATTCTGGTGGCAGGTGCGAGTCGTGGCATTGGACTTGCGGTTGCAGACCATTTGATAGGCCAGTGCGATCGCCTATTAGCGGTATCTCGAACCGTGGCTCCGGTAGGGGAATGGGTACAGGCCGATTTGTCTAACCTGACAGGGATAGAAACGGTAGTCAACGCGATCGGGGCGGATGCCTTAGATGCGTTGCTATATATGGGTGGAACCTGGGAAACCCACGCCTTTACCCCTCAGTATCGTTTTGAAACCTGTTCTGATGAGGACATAATGCGCGTGATTGCTGTCAACCTGGTTGCTCCTATTCGATTGGTGAAAGCATTACTACCGGCCCTACGACGGTCAGATAATCCCAAAATCATTTTTATGGGGGCGCTTTCTGGTCGAGATAATTTTCCAGCACGGGAAGTTGCCAATAGTGCCTCGAAGTTTGGACTGCGGGGAGTAGTGCATTCCTTACGGGAAGAATTGCGATCGCAGCAGATTGGTGTAACGGTGATTAACCCTGGTAATGTTGGCACACCCGAAGTTTTGTCAGACCTCGCAGCCGCCCATCTGACGGGCGGTGAAGCTATTCCTCTCAGCGATCTTCTTTCCATCGTTGATTGTGTTCTCTCTTTGTCACGGGCTACTTGTATTAAAGAGATTGATTTACCTGCAATGCTCGGTGAGGGAGCTTAATAGAGCTTAAATTTATGACACTGGCGATCATTGAATGAGTTGCTAGCTGCCAGCCACCTAACACTGGGTTGGTACGGACGGTAGAAAGGCTATCTGTGGGAGTTCAAGGTTATCTGCTGCTACACAACTTCGACCTTCTGCTACGACATCTACTTGCTCAAGAACCTTAAAGACGGCTTAGCAGTAAGTAGTGAGATCCGTAACGGGTAATTCACGAAAAGGCTGTAAATAACGGATCCTTTCCGAATCCATTCCTCTCCATGGGCAGTCTTGCCCCCAAAGCTCTGTACAACTGCGATCCTCTTGCCCGCTTTGAGCACTTGATGGAATGGAGATGCGTCTGCCCTTTCCCAACTATCGAAGAGCATGATTAGGGCTGACACTGGAGCCAACCGGAGGGGTTGATCGTCGTCCTCACCTTCGAGCGCTGGGGATCAAGGATGGCAACTCAGAATGGCTGAAGCATTGGCTGTAGGGTCAGCTAACTCTGTGGTCTTGCGTGATCCTGAGGAAGAGGGAGTGAGCTATTTCTAGAGAGCAGATTGGCTAATTGAAATGGTTATGGGTGCTGGGCAGTCCTGGGATATGTGGGGAGTTTATTCGGTGTGGCGACGCCATGCGAAAGTTTATCAAAAAACCTGGCTGGTCAACTTTTTGCCGCCCGTCACCGAGCCGCTTGTCTACTTGTTGGCCTTTGGCTATGGTCTGACCCCGATGGTGGGATCCCTCACCTATTTGGGACAAGAGGTTTCCTATCTCTCCTTCATGGCTCCCGGCATGATTGCGGTGGCGGTTTTGTTTCAAGCTTTTTTTGAAGGAGCCTACGGCAGTTTTATCCGCCTGCATTATCAACGCACCTGGCACGCTTTATTGACGGCTCCCATGGGTTATGCTCAGGTGTTTGTGGGGGATTGGCTGTGGGCAACCACACGAGGTCTGATTTCAGGGCTGATCACAGCCATGGTGACGGTGCTGCTGGGTCTCTATCCCTGGACAGGACTTTTGGGATCCCTGCCCTTCTTGTTGCTGGGCAGTTTATTGTTTGCGGCGATGGGTCTGCTCACCACAGGATTAGTGGAAACCATCGATCAGGTGAATGTGCCGATTTTTACGTTGGTAGTGCCGATGTTTGTCTTGTGTGGCACTTATTTTCCCCGCGATAACCTGCCCCTTTGGTTAAAAGGACTCACCGCCTGCCTGCCTCTATCTGGACTGGTGGATTGTTTGCGCTGGCCGCTGGGATTGGATGCCACCTGGCCGCTGCAATTATTCTGGCTGATTGGTTTAATGGCACTGTTGACGGGGTTGAGTTATCGACAAATTTTTCGCAAATTATTTCGCTAAGGTTGCCGCACCATTAGGAACCAAATTTCTGTTTGGCCTGTTCATAAACCGCTTCGGTAATTTCTTCAAACCCTGCTTCTTGGGCAAACTTTTCAATCTTTTTGCGAGCGGCAGGCCGCACAAAAAACGGAATCTCTTTCAAACGAGCTTCGGCTTCAGGAGTCCAGGAGGGGAGAGGGTTCATAGGAGATGACCAAAGGGATCCCATCGAGTCAGAACAAATTAAGCTTTTGTTTGGGTTTGATTCTAACGAATTTTCTCCGGTTTGCTGTGGATTGGCGGCAGATCATTGGGGATGCCCCCAACCGGGGTCTCCTGGCTTAGTCGGGGGTGTTGCTATCGCCAGGCACTTCCCGAAACTCTAAAACATCCGCCCGTGCATCGGCGTGATCCACTTCTAGATTGATCCATTCTCCTGGCTGCACATGTCGATGAAACCGAACGGGCACGCGAAAGGCCACTTCATCAATCATCACTAAAGCTAAGTTTTCGTATTCTCGCAAGTGTCCCAAAATGAGTGCCCGCCAGATATGGGGAGGATGTTGGCGAAAATACTCAATGCTCCAATACCGCTTGGATTTGCGCTCCACCTGCACAGCTTCACTGCTGCTGGGTTCAAGAGCCAGAATCAACTGCTGCACCTGTTCAGCCGAAAAGGGCAAGGGATCCCCGGCCAAAAACGCCTTGATCTGAAAGTGAGCGATCAAGTCGGCATAGCGGCGAATCGGGGAGGTGACTTGTGAGTAGGCACTCAACCCCAATCCGGCATGGGGAGCGGCGGCGATACCCATTTCGGCCTTAGACATGCAGCGCATCAGGGCAAAGGAATAAACAGGTCCAGGGGGCAGTTGCGCCAGTTCTTCAGGGGGAGGCAAATCGGGGGGGGCTTGATGGCGATAGGGCAGCGGGATCCCCTGTTGTCCAGCAAACTGAGCGGCGGCTTCTCCCGTCAAAATCATCATTTCCGCCACCATCTGACGTGCCGGGGTATCTTCGATCACCCGCATCTGGGGGATCCCGTCCACTATTTTGATGTCTTGTTCCGGTAGGCCGATGGTAATAGATCCTTGGGCGGTGCGCCAGCGAAAGCGCAGGTGGGCGGCAGTGGCAAGAGCGGTCAATTCTTTCTCAGCCCCCAGTTCCAACATCTCATCGGCATCTTCATAGGTGAGGCGGTAGGTGACCTTCACCCAACTGGGCACAATCTGGCACTCCCCTAACCCCCCGTTCTCGTCCAAAACCACGCCAAAACTGAGGGCTTCCCGCACCTCCCCCTGCACCAAACTCATTGGCCCCGTCGAGAGGCGCTCAGGAAACATCGGGATCACCTGTTCCGGCAGATAAACGCTGGTTCCCCGTCGGCGTGCCTCCAGATCCAGAGGATCCCCCACCACCAGCCAACGGCTGGGATCCGCGATATGCACCCAAACTCGACAGCCCTGATCCGCCAACCATTCCACACTTAAGGCATCATCGATATCACGAGTGCTGGCATCGTCGATGGTATAGGTGTGCAGATGGGTCAAATCCCGCCGTTGGGTTCTGTCGACAGGTGGATCTGCTAGCAACTCGCTCACCCACTGCTCCAGTTGGGGGCTAAAGCGGGTGGGAATGCCCGTCATTTTTAGGGCGATGTTTTCATGCTTGCTCCAAATTTGCAGATCGACCAGAGTCGCAAAAGCAGCTTCGGGGGTAGCGGAACGTTGTAGAAAACTCAGGAGCTTGTGGGCTTGTTCCCGATCTGAGGATGCCTCGCCATGCAGGGCAAACCGTTCTAAGCACTCTAGCCGTTGCCGTTGTGCGGCAGTCCAAGCCAGCGCTTGCTGAGGATGGGTCAAGGCTTGGCGCAGGCGCTGCTCAAATTCCGTCTGTTCCTGGGCTTTTTGTTGAGCCAACAGCAACTGGTGTTGAATTTCCCTCACCTGCTGCGGGGGACGAGGTTCAAAACTCTCCGCTTTTTGTTTGAAATAAACGCGATCATCCGCCAGCAGCCGGTAGGTGGCATAGATGGAAATGGTGGAGGTGTCGGAGAACAAAATCTGAGCAATATCGGCTAATTCCACCGTGCGATGGCTCTCCTGCAGCAGTTCCCAGGCAATGCCTAGGGCTTCCGGATCTAAGCGCTTTTCCACTTCCTGCCAAAATTCTGCGAGATCTTGGGGGCGAAACATATCGCGGCTGGGCAAGCTGAAGGAAATCTGCCGCGGATGAACACTATGGGTTTGTCCCGAAGCCACCGTGAGCAGCAAATTTTTCTTGCCTTCCATGCCCTGCACAACGGCTAGCTGGCGTTCATTATGGTGACGAAACTCGACCAGTGTGCCTTTTTCCACCCGTGGCTCCTTATCCGGTAATGCTGCCTGTGGCCATGTTGGGGACAAGAAGCAGCCATTGGGATCCCTAAAAACCGTAGATCCAACCGTCATCTGAAGTCCATGGGTTTATTCTCCCTCACCAGGGAGCTAGGGACAATTGGGCTGAGGCGGAAAAGGGCTAGTTACTTATCGTCTTCCATTGTTGCCCAGAATACATTTGACCTGTGAGATCTCTCCTAGTCTGGATGAGCCACGTGGATGGGTTCTTGAGGAGCTGCTTATGAAAGGATTGCGAGGGGTGTTGGCGGTTGGGGTGGCAGGGGGGTTATCCTCTCTGTTGGTCAGTTGTGGAGAAAGCTCTAGTTCGGCTCCTCCCCTGGACGCCCCTCCCATCAGCCGCCTGTTGGTGGGTAATACCCGTGGCAATAACGTGGTGCAGTTTGACCCTACGACGGGAGTTTACCTAGGGGAATGGATTGCGCCTGAAACGGCTGGCCTATTTTCTCCTGACACCCTCCTGCTAGGACCTGATGGCAACGGGGACAATATTGCAGATCTTTACATTGCCAGTGGTAACTTACCGGGCACCACAGCCACCCTAGGAGCTTCGGCAGTGTTGCGTTTTGATGGGGAGACAGGAGCCTTTATCGATACTTTTGTGGGGGATGATCCGACAACAGCAGTGGACGAGACAGGGGGATTGATCCGACCCTATGGCATGGCCTTTGGTCCGGATGGCTTGCTCTATGTCAGTAGCTTTTTGAGTGATGAAATTTTGCGCTATGACAGCCTGACAGGGCAGTTTATTGATGTGTTTGCGGTGGGAAATCAACAGCCTGGAGGTTTGAATGGCCCGAATGGACTGCTATTTGATAGTGAGGATAATTTATATGTCACCACCCAGGGCAGTGTGGCAGTGGATGGAGAAGCCGATTTTTCGCTGGGTCTGCCCAGTCAACTACTGAAATTTGATATTGTTACCGCAACTTCCGAGGTTTTGGCGAGTCCGGATCCTTCTCCAGAAAGTTTTGGGTTTGTTAGTCTATTGGGCTTGGCTTTTGGCCCGGATGGGCTACTGTATGTGAGTGATTTTGCCAATGATATTCGGGTTTATGATTCCAACACCGGAGTGTTGATCGACACCTATTCCACCAATTACACAGGCACATCCCCTAGCAGCAATTTTATAGGAAGTCTGGCTTTTGGCAGTGAAGGCACTCTGTTTGTGGTGGGTTTTGACAATGAGGATGACAACAACCCAATCGGTACTATCCTCCGCTATGACAGCGCAACTGGATCCCCTTTTCCCTCTCAGGGCAACGGCGGTGCCATTTTTGTGCCTGCCAATGCTGAGTTGGTGCGCCCGATTGGTGTTTTATTCTATTAGCCTGAATAGCTAGCCCCAAGCTTAGATAAGGATTGACCTCGAAAAGGTTGATTAAGCTATCAAAAAGACTCAAATACTCAGCTCTCCAGCTATGCTGGGTGAGCACGGCTATTCCCCAGTTTTATAGAATAATTTCTCTGAGAAAGCGAATGGATAAGTATGGGGTCAACTCTTCAGAGGGAAAATAAAATCCTCTAATCAAAGTAGGCAATAAAAAATATCAGATACTTTACTTTTGATTAGGATTATTCTCGTTCAGCAATCTAGCAATCACAAAAAAACAAGAAAATTTTTGTATCTTCTTTATTTTAAGTAAAATACCCAAAGCACTCCTCCCATAGCTCATTTAACCTTTTCGTTTTTATCTGGTCTGGGTTACTTTAACAAAACGAATTTAGGATATTTAAGCTAGGACGCACTTATTTTTTGAAAGAATATACTGCCTTGAATTTATTAGATGATTAGTTGTCTTCTATTTTACTGTCAACCAACACAGCTAGGTTTCTCTCCCATCACGATCGACTGAGGATCTGGGAAGGTCAGGCGGAAATGAAGTTTGTATGATCGTGCCAGCAAGGGTGTTGCTCACGTCCTTTTTGGGATCCCGTATGGCTGTTCTGCCCCATCACTTGATTGATAAATCGCAGCCCATCATTGAGTTGCAAAACGTCTCGAAGCGGTTTGGCTCGACGGTGGTGCTCGATCAGGTCAACATCCAGGTTTATCAGGGAGAAGCTTTGGGCATTGTCGGGCCTTCCGGTACTGGCAAATCCACGCTGCTGCGGATGATCGCGGGGTTAACCGAGCCAGATACCGGCAGGATCCTCTGGCAAGGGATCCCGCTGACGGATATCCTCAATCACCAAAAAGCCAGTCCCCTACGGATCGGCATGGTGTTTCAACAGGCGGCTCTTTTTGATTCTCTGACGGTGGATGAAAATGTTGGTTTTTTGCTCTATCAGCACTCCCGCTTACCTCGTCCCCGCATTCGAGAATTGGTATCCCACAAGTTAGAGGCGGTGGGCTTGGCAGGCATTCAAGACCGCTTGCCGGAACAGCTATCGGGGGGGATGCGGAAGCGGGTCAGCTTTGCCCGCGCCATCATGGAGGATCCCTCTAGCCCGCAAACGGATCCGCAGGTATTGCTCTACGATGAACCTACCGCCGGACTGGATCCGATTGCCTCCACGGTCATCGAAGATCTGATCCGCGAGCTACAGCAAATCAAGCGAGTCTGCAACAGCTACGTGGTGGTCACCCATCAAGACACCACCATTCGCCGCACCACCGATCGGGTGATTCTGTTAGCTCACGGGAAAGTGCAGTGGGAGGGAGAGGTTGCGGCAGTAGATCAAGAGACTAATCCCTATGTCCGACAGTTTTTTAGCGGCAGTGTGGATGGCCCAATTCAGATGGCGGGACAGATATGATGCGTTCACGAGCAGTGCGAGAAGGAGCCGTGGGGCTGTTGATTTTAGGAGGAGCAGTCACCTTTGCGGGACTGTTTATCTGGATTTATAACCTACGCCTACAAACGGCTGGCTATCGCTTTACCTTGACCTATGAGAATGTATCGGGTCTTGCCGAGGGTGCTGCCGTGCGGCTGCGGGGGGTGAGCATCGGACGGGTAGAACGAGTGGATCCCCGTCTGGAGGCGGTCTATGTCGATATTTTTGTGGATAACTTGCAGCCGATTCCCCGTAATGCCGATTTTTACACCAGTCAAACGGGGTTGGTAGGACAGACGGTGATTGATATTTTTCCCAAAGCCTCCGCCACACTGCCAGTGGGTGCGAAGATGGATCCGACCACAGCCAACTGTGACCCGCAGGTGATGGTCTGTGCTGGCTCCACCTTAGCGGGCATTGCCGGCGTCGACTATGCCCAATTGATTACTCAGTTAGATCAACTGGCGGATCGGATCAACAACGATGAGTTTTTTGAGAATCTCAACAAAACCCTGACTGGGGTAACGGAGGTGAGCCAGAGTGTGGCGAAGCTGTCCACAACGGTGGACGAAAAAATCGCCGCCCTCCCCCTCGAAGATCTCGATCTGGCGCAATTCACCGCAGCAGCTCAATCGATCCAAACTACCGCTGCTGATCTGTCTGGAGTCATCCGCGACAACCAAGCCATCCTGACAACTTCCCTGACGAATGTAGCGGCAGTCAGTGAAAGCCTGAAGAGAATTTCTAGCGGCTTGGAACCTGTGCTGACGGATCCCGAATTGCCCGCCACCCTCAAGCAAACCCTAGCTGAAGCCAAACTGGCGGCGGAAAATGCGGCGCGCGCCACAGCCAATTTGGAGGAACTTTCGGCTAGCCTCAATGATCCGGGCACCCTGGCAACCCTCCGGCAAACCCTCGACTCCGCCCGCATTACCTTTGAAAATGCTCAAAAAATTACTGCCGATCTGGATGAACTGACCGGGGATCCCCAATTTCGGGAGAGCTTGCGGAATTTGGTGAAGGGATTGAGCGGGTTGGTTTCCCTTGACTCCCCCTCCACGGCTCCCACGGCTTTGCAATCCCCGTCGGTGGATCTCAACGCCGCTTCTCAACCGGTAGGATTTGTGTTGGCTCCTGGAGCCTTAGACCGTTAGCCATAATTCGTTACAAAATCAGCCAGTCCCAAGAGCGGATGGGGTTTGCTCAGAAAGACAGCAAAAGTGAGATCCCCCTTCCCACAAGGGTTTTTATCTAGACAGCCAAAAACCCCATTTGGGGGAATCGTTCGGGAACAAAGACACTTCGAGATGTGTCTTAAGATTTTGTAAACATTGCAACTTACATAGGTTTACAATGACTCGTCAATTGTTAGCTTTGTCTCTGACCCTCCTCTCTGCCTTAGCAGTTTCCCCCGTGTTAGCCCAGACCGCCACGACCCAGCCTGCCCCTGCTCAAGCGGGAGATGCCATGGCGAAGCCTGGGGATATCGTGACCGTGGCTAGCGAAGCGGGATCCTTCAAAACATTAGCAGCGGCTCTGGAAGCGGCTGATCTGGTGGAAACCCTGAAAGGAGAAGGCCCCTTCACTGTTTTTGCCCCTACCGATGAAGCCTTTGCCGCTTTGCCCGAAGGCACCTTGGAGGAGTTGCTCAAGCCGGAAAACAAAGAAAAACTGGTGGAAATTCTGACCTATCATGTGGTGGCAGGGGAAGCCCTCTCTACCTCCCTCAAGGATGGTGAAGTAGAAACCGTCGAGGGTGCGGCTGTGGAAGTGAAAATCAACGCGGAAGCCAAAGAAGTGATGGTGAACGATGCCAAAGTGGTGCAAGCGGATGTGAAAGCTTCCAATGGCGTCATTCATGTCATCGATAAGGTGATTCTGCCCCCTGAGTCCTAATATCCACTGTTAGCTCAGTCACCCAAGATCCCTTAATCCTGGGGATCCCAACCCATTCCTTCTAATCGTTGATGCCAGCCCTGTTCGCATGAGCAGGGCTATTTGATGGGGATCTGTAGGCAATACCCGATGAAAGCCCTGACTAAAAATAGCGTCGCGGATTCACCGGTTGCCCCTTGACCCGTACCTCAAAATGCACATGTGGTCCTGTGGATAGCCCGGTCGAACCGGAGGCCGCAATCGCCTGTCCCCGTTGCACGACCTGCCCCTTACCAACCACCAGCCGACTGTTGTGGGCATAGAGCGTGGTCAGCCCACCGCCGTGGTTGAGAATGACGGTGTTGCCATAGCCTCCATACCAGCCAGCATAAATAACGGTGCCACGATCGGCGGCTCGCACAGTAGTGCCCGTAGCGACGCCAAAATCAATGCCGGCATGAAAACGCTGCGTGCGATAAACCGGATGAACCCGCCAACCAAAATTGCTGGTGACCGGTCCCCCGACGGGAGCCTGCAAGCGACCCGTTCCTTGCACGGGATCCCCCTTGGCGGTTTGCTGTGCAATCAACTGCTGAATCAACCCACTCAGTTGGCGAGAATCCGCCTCCAGCCGTCCTTGAGCCGCTTCAAAGGCGGAGCGCTCAGTGGATAAGCGCCCGATCAATTGCTGCTGTTGAGCCGCCTGATCTTCCAGTTGATCTTTTTGCTGAGCCAACTCCTGCAAGATCAGGGCAATCTCATTTTTTTGGCTTTCCAGGGCGATGCGTTGTTGCTGAACGGCTTGAGACGTGGTTTGCAATTGGCTAATCAGTTGCCGATCCGATTCGATCAACAATTGCAGTTGATGCCGTCGATCAAAAAATTGGTTGAGATCCTTGCTATTCAACAGCAACGCCCACCAGTGTTCCGAGCCTTGTCGTTGCAGATAACGCAGTCGTGCCGCCGTCCCCGCCTGCTGCCGTTTTAGCTTGACCTCCAGAATATCCAGTTCCTTCTGGGCTTTTTCCAGGGCTTTCTGAGCCTGTTGCAGACGAAATTGTTGATCCTGGAGCTGCGTGTTGGTAACGCGGATATTATTTTGCAGGGATCCCATGCGCTGACGAGCCGCGTTTTCCTGCTGGCGCACCTGATCGAGACGGGTGGAGTTATCCTGGATTTGCCGTTGGATTTGCTGCTGTTGCTGCTTTAGGGTATCGACACTCTGAGCCTGGAGCGGCGGAGAAATCGCTAAAAACCAGGCTACCAGGACTCCCAAAAGCCACAGCCCTATCCTTCGGGTTCTCCACAGCATGAACTTCCCCACTCACACCTTAGCTGGCGCTCATCCTACCACGCGATTTTAAGACTGGTGGCGGGGAGAGGCTTACGGGCAAGCAAAATTCCGAAAAAAGTAGGGTGACGATTGTGACCGAGAATTGCAAAATAGAAGGAAATCGTCCGTACCATAAGCAAAAGCATAGGTATAGATTAAGATGACTGGCTCCGGAGCTAAGGAGGATTTTTCAGGCAAAACTACGCCATTTGTACGATTTAACTCCCACCGCTTCAGGGTTACGATAGGTACTTAAGATAGGGGTTAACAACTTTTCCCCTGCTGGCAAGGTATCCGCCTAGTCACCCAATGATGGGCTAAGGGTCAGGCCACGTTCCTCAACCTTCTCCCATGGATCAACCTACTGTCATTCGGGTAAATTTCGGGTAGTGGTAGCTTTTCGGACTGAGTCATGCAAACGCCCAATTGTTTCTGTCTCAACCCTGCATGTCTGCAACCGGAGAACTTACCGGATGCTGAGATTTGCAGCTCCTGCGGATCCCGGCTCCAGATTCGCAACCGTTACCGAGCCTTCAAAAAAATTGGTCAAGGGGGGTTCGGCGCAACCTTCCTAGCCCAGGATGGCGATCTGCCCTCCAAGCCATGGCGGGTGATCAAGCAACTGCGACCCGCTGAAAATTCCCCACAAATTGCCCAACTATCCCTAGAGCTATTTAACCGCGAAGCACAGGTTTTAGAAAAACTGGGGGAACACTCACAAATCCCTAAGCTGTTTGCCTATTTTGAAGAAAATAGCAAGTTTTATCTGGTGCAAGAGTATATCCAAGGCATTACCCTCTCCCAAGAACTGCACCGCAATGGCGGCCCGATGAACGAGGAGCAAGTCCGCCAAATCATGCAGGAAATGTTATTGATATTGAGTTATGTTCACAGTCACAATACGGTTCACCGCGATATTAAGCCTGCTAACTTAATTCGCCGCAAAGCGGATCAGCGCTTGGTGCTCATTGATTTCGGAGCGGTTAAAGAGTTGGGTCCACCCGGCAAAGAGCAGGCTGTAGAAGTCACAGCGATTCGTTCCCTGGGCTTTTCTCCCCCCGAACAAATCAATGGGCAACCGGTAGGTCCCCCCAGCGATCTCTATGCCCTAGCCGCCACTTGCATCAACTTGCTCACAATGGAGTCACCCGCCAAGTTTATTGATCAGAACCAAAACCGCTGGGATTGGTCTAGCCGTCTGCAACTGAGTCCTGAGTTTGATGCCATTCTCTACAAGATGTTGCAACCCGCCATCAATCTGCGCTACGCCTCGGCCACAGAGGTATTACGGGCACTGCAGGGCATGGGAGAAGAGGCTATCTCTCAACCGATTATCCTGCCCAAAAGCTATGGGCCAGCACCAACGGCGGCTCCTCCTTCACCGCTGATTTCCGGTCACTGGGGATCCCGTCGATCCGAAGGCTTTCAGCCTGTCCCTACTGTGCGCCCTCCCATAACGGGCAGTAGTGGCGGCTTTACCAGCGGCGGGAGTGGCCTCTCGATGAGCGGAGGGCGCACCAGCACCACAGGGTTTAGTCGTACCCAGCCCACCACACCCAGGGTTGTCTCCATGGCGGGAGCCGATCTGCGGGGGAAATCTTTTACCAACCAAAACCTTTCTGGTCGAGATATGCGGCGGGCGGACATCCGCGGTACGGATTTCTCCGGTGCCAACCTACAACGCTCGGATCTGCGGGGCATTATCTTTAACAAGCCCCAGCCCCCTTGGCTACGTACCCTCAGTTGGATTTTTGGGCAAGCCAAGACCCTAACGGGCATTGCTGCTGGGTTAGCCGCCCTCATGGGGGCGGGGATTGTGGCCTTTTTAGTGGTGTTTAAGTTGGTAGGGTACTTTTGGGTAGCCATCGCGGCGGCGGTGATGGGGGCGGTGATGGCCTGGTCAGCCATCTGGTCGCTGACGGGACGAGTCAGCCTCACCCGCTATAACGAGGAACATAGCAAACGCCATACCTCCCTCCGCAAGACTGATTTGCGGGGTGCTCAAATGGAAGATAAACTCCGACAATTTGCCCGCCATCAGGGAGCTATCCTTGACTAAGCTAAGCTCATATCCTCCGGGGGAAGCGGGATCCCTTGCAGGTAGCGGTTAACCTGGGCTTGCAGATCCGCCTGCATCACGCTTTTTCCCACCTGCCGCTCTCCCGCTTGGTCATAAAACAACAACCCCTCCGCCTGCTGAAGCCCCAATCCCAAAAAGAGAATGGACAAAACCTCCAGGGGCACAACCTGTAAAGGGAGATTTTGCAGGGATAACTCCTGCTGAGTAGTCTGGGCATCCGACTCATGACCATAGGCCAACAGCCAGCGCTGCCCTTCTTGGCTCCGCAGGGTTAGCCAACTTTCATCGGGATATCGCAGCAAAAAATATTCCTGATAGTTCAGGGATCCCGCCACCTCCTGCAATACCATCACTACCTGTTCCATGACCGCCATCGGTAACTCCTGCTCATGAGCCGACTGCAAGAGGGTCTGAGCTTGCTCCGTCAAATCGCGCACCATTGACAAACTTCCTTGCTTAAAGCCATAATGATTTTCCTGCTGGGGTTGTAGTTCAATTGGTTAGAGCACCGCCCTGTCACGGCGGAAGTTGCGGGTTCGAGCCCCGTCAACCCCGTAGATTCCACCAGCATCTTTCTTTTTAGCGAAAATCAGCTACCGTTAACGATATGCCTGATTCCAGGAGGGATCCTAGTGGCTATTATTGTGCTGAGAGCCTGGTATTTGGATTCTGTCTTATCCGTTGCTCAGGTACAACATACCAACCCTGACTTGCGGCTAAGCCGAACGGGCTTGCTCAAGACGGCCATGCGAGCTGATTTTTTGGACGATGTAGAGCAGGTTAAACAGTCTCTCTGGTTTCAGCGATATCTGGAAGGGGAGTTGGTGGAGTTTTATATTGAAGGGAGTGGAGCCTATAGCATCTCTAACCTTGACCTGATCAGCCGAGAGATGTATTTCAACAAGCGTAACACCCTCACCACGATTGAACCGATGATTGTCTATTGTGGTCAGGCGGTTGATGACGAGTCGAGCCAAGCGATCAGCAGAGTACTGACCACTTTGGTGGAAACCGTGAATCGCAAGCAATCCCCTTTGTTACCGTTGCAGCTAGAGGTGGTCATCGAAGATGGTGGCTTAACCCTTGATGCGGCTTTGGTTCGCAAACTCAAACATGCGCTGTTGGTGGTAGCAGATGTGACCCCCATCGCTGCACTACCGGATCAACGGCTCCTGCCCAGTCCCCACGTTTGTGTGGCGGTTGGCTACGCCCTGCAAAGCAAACGACCAGATCAGATCCTCCTGGTGCAACTGGAGCGGCAGGGCTATCAGGGGCGATTTCCCTTTGAGGTAGAAGGCAGTAGCTATCTCAGTCTCAAGGATGCCAAACAGTTGCAGGAACAGCTCACTACTACGGTGCTGCGCCAACTGCAACGAGCTAAGCTCATCTCCTAGCTAGGGGTTTGTCTGCCTGTTGGGTAGGGGATCCCTTGGGATTCTCGAACTGGGGGGATCTGTAAAGATGGGGATCTTTGATAAAAATAAAGTCTGGATAAGATCTGGAAAAATTGAGGCTCGATTGGGTTCTCGCTTCCAACTTCTCTTCGCTCAACCTAACTTTCATCGTTCATGAACAACGACCATTGCATCACAAGGGGGATGGCATGAGTGTGGCAGAATCATCATCGGTAGCACTGGAAAACAACACAGCGGCGGATCGGTTTCAAGATCTTCTCAACGGCTCGATCCTCGCTTTATTGGCCGGCATCCCTATCTCCTTTCTGGGGTTCTTTCTGCATTGGGATCCCACCCTGATCTTTTTGTCCTCAGCCCTCTCCTTGATTCCCCTGGCCAAATTTATGGGGCAGTTGACCGAAGAGATTGCCGCCGTGACCGGACCCACCATCGGGGGTTTGATGAATGCCACCTTTGGCAACACCACCGAATTGATCATTGGCTTGATTGCCCTGAAAGCGGGCTTGGTGGATGTGGTGAAAGCCTCCCTAACGGGTTCGATTATCAGCAACCTGCTGCTGGTGGCAGGGTTTTCTATGTTTTTGGGGGGCATCAAGTTTAAGGAGCAAAGCTTTCAACCGGTGGTGGCGCGGGTGAATGCCTCCGTGATGAATCTGGCGGTGGTGGCGTTGCTCTTGCCCAGTGTGGTGAAACTGAGTGCCCAAGATTTGGGAGAACTTTCCATCCAAGAATTGTCCAGTGTGGTAGCGATTGTTTTGATTGCGGTCTATGGCCTGACCCTCCTCTTCTCCCTCAAGACCCACAGCTATCTTTACGATATTCATGAGGCGGAAGTGGAAGCAGTAGAGGCAGCCGAATTGGCAGCACCGAATCCCGTCCTCCAGGCGGAGGGATCCATTCCCCAGGTATTAAAGGCTCCCGAACGGGTGGGGCTGTGGGTGTGGGTGTTGGGGTTGTTGGGGTTGACGGTGTTGGTGGCAATCGAGTCTGAACTGCTGGTGGATACTCTGGATGCTGCCCTTGAACAATTTGCTGTTACTCCCTTGTTTTTGGGGGTGATTTTTTTGCCGATCATTGGCAATGCCGCCGAACATGCCACCGCCGTCACCGTAGCCATGAAAAACAAAATGGACTTGTCCTTCTCGGTGTCCCTGGGATCCACCATGCAGATTGCCCTATTTGTGGCTCCGGTGCTGGTGTTGGTGGGAGATCTGATTGGACAGCCGATGGATTTTAATTTCAGTATTGTCGAGTTGGTGGCGATTGCGGTTTCGGTCTTGTTGGTCAACTCGGTAAGCAGTGATGGACGCTCGAATTGGCTGGAGGGACTGTTATTGCTGGCTACCTATGTCATTTTAGGGACAGCATTCTTCTTTTTGCCTGCCTAGCCGACCCGCCTAGAATGGCAGGTGATTATGTTTTGCCACTGGAGTAAGCCGCTATGGAGAGACTAGGGATGTGGGCAAGAGGGTGGATCTGGCCCCTGTTGCTGCTGCTCAGCTTGACCATCACTCCTGTGGCGGCTTTTGCCCAGTGGGGGACAACCTTGCTACCGGAGGTGGGATCCTTAGCGCCTGTTTTTGCCCTACCGGATCAAGAGGGACATCTCCGGCATCTGGAGGATTTTCGTGGGGAGTGGGTGGTGCTGTATTTTTATCCGAAAGACTTTACCTCCGGCTGCACCATCGAGGCGCGTCGCTTTCAGCAGGATCTCAAGCAATATCGGGCTTTGCACGCTCAAGTGGTGGGCATTAGCGCCGACTCGGTGGATTCCCACCGTGAATTTTGTTCCGCCGAAAGACTTCAGTTTCCCCTCTTATCCGACTCGGAAGGCTATGTCAGTCAGGTTTATGGCTCCTGGATGGGGGATGTCGCCCTCCGCAATACCTTCTTGATTGATCCCGAAGGGATCCTGCAAGCGATCTTTCCGATTGTCTATCCGGCTCAGCACAGCAGCGAGGTGTTAGCCGCCCTGAAACAACAACAATCGGCCTAAATTCTGCTTCCCCCCTGCCAACGTTGAATAAGATCCGTATCAATCCCCAATTGATCCAGGGCTTTTACCACCACAAAATCAACTAAATCCAAAATCGTCTGAGGCTGATGATACCAAGCCGGAATAGCAGGCACAATTTTGACTCCGGCTTCCGCCAGCGCTGTCAAATTCCGCAGGTGAATCAGACTGAAGGGGGTTTCCCGTGGTACGACAACCAGCGGTCGCCCCTCTTTGATCTGGACATCGGCGGCTCGTTCCAGCAGATCCGAACTGAGTCCGGTGGCGAGTTTGGCAACCGTGCTCATGCTACAGGGAATGACCATCATCCCCAGGGTGCGAAAGGAACCACTGGCAATAGTAGCGGCGACATCCCCCCAGCGATGACAGGTGAGGGATCCCGCGCCTGGGGGAACCGCCGCTTGCTCTCGCCAAAAAGCGGCTTGGGCTTGCGGATCGATGGGAACGTGGGTTTGATGTTCTGCCTGCCACACCTGAAAAGAAGCCCTGGAGGCCACCAGCTCGACGGCGTATCCTTGAGAAAGTAGGGCGGAGAGGGTACGCACCGCGTAGAGCATACCGGAGGCTCCGGCAACCCCGACAATAATGGGCTGAGGCAAGGAAAACGCTCCGGCAGATGGGCTTCTTTAGCCTAGCTTGCGTTGGCAGGGTGAGTCGATCTCTCCCTACCTTGCCCCAAGTAGGTTTCCACGCAGCGCAAAAAGATTTCCACCCCCAGCCCCAGCGCGGTTTCATCAAAGTCAAAGCGGGGATGGTGGTGGGGAAAATCCAAGCCTTTGGCGGCATTGGCGGATCCCAAAAAGAAGTAGCAGCCTGGGACTTTTTCCAAAAAGAAAGATATGTCTTCTCCACCCATGGTCATTTCTGGATGGATCACAGAAGGGGATCCCAGTACCTGCTCAGCCACCGTTTTCACCAAAGCGGCGATGGTTGGATCGTTGACTACGGCTGGATAGTGCCGTTGATAATCCAATTCAAAAGTAGCGGCATGAGCTTGACAAAGGCCAGCTACTACCTCCTCAATCCGGCGAGGCATTAACTCCGCCACCTCGGCATCAAACGTGCGAACAGTTCCCTTCAACTCAGCGGTGGGGGCAATCACATTAAACACATCTCCCGCCTTAAAACTGCCCACCGATAGGACAGCAGGCAAGAGGGGATTGACATTGCGGGAAACAATCGTTTGTAGCGCCATCACCACTTGGGATCCCAGGACAATCGTGTCGATGGTCTGGTGGGGCATCGCACCATGTCCCCCGCGACCGTAGAGGGTGAGAGTAAAGTGATCGGCAAAGGCCATGGAAGGACCACTTTTTACCCCTACGCTTCCTAGGGGCAAGTTATTCCAAAGATGCAGCCCAATCATCGCCTCCACATCGGGATCCCGTAACACCCCTGCCGCAATCATCGGCTTTGCCCCCCCTGGCTTTTCTTCGGCGGGCTGAAAGATCACCTTGACAGATCCGCTTAACTGCATTCGTTGTTCCTGCAAAAGCTTGACAGTTCCCAGCGCAATCGCGGTATGTCCGTCATGACCACAGGCGTGCATCACATGCTCATGTTGGGAGCGATAAGACACCTCGTTCATTTCTTGAATGGGTAAAGCATCCATGTCCGCCCGCAGTGCCAGGGTGCGCCCAGGTGAACCGCCCTCGATCAGAGCCACAATGCCAGTTTGAGCAATCCCCGCTCGATAACTAACCCCCCAATGATCCAGCAACTTGCAAATATAGGCTGCCGTCTGCCGCTCCCCAAACCCTAACTCTGGATATTGATGGATACGCCGCCGCCAAGTCACCAAGTCTGGTTGTAATAATTGCACCGCAGGTCGCAGATCAGCAGCAAACATGGCAAGAACATCCTCAAAACGAAACCAACAACGCAACCCATCAAGGGATCCCCCTTGGTAAGTGGGCTTTTATCCTGGCACGTCCCGTGGCCTCGTTGCATCTCTGTCCATCCCTCAAACCACTAGCCTGGGGGGATAGGGGAAGATACCCAACGGAATGTTATCTAGTTAAGAAGTTTTCCTTAAGAAACGGCATTGACACTGTAACGAAACATGACAATAATTGGACTATATAAACAAAGCTTTTAGGAATGTATCGATGGAAATCCTTCAATTAGGGTCGATGACCTGGGTTTATGTGGCTATCTTTGGGGCACTGATTTGGAGCATCTGGGGACGCTCTGAGGATGACATCATGTTCTAAGCCGATCTGAGCGTGACTGGCTCTCAATTCTGAATATTCTCAGCTACAGCCAACCTTGCGATGGATTTGGCATTAGCCTGAAAATCCCTCAAGCCCTTTGGCTTATTTCAGGTCAGGCAGTGGGAATACAAATATTTCGGGAAATAAAGGGATCCCTCTTACCTCTACTGGAATTGCCGCAGGTGAAACTGGGCGTAGCGTCCCTTGCTGGCGATGAGCTGGTCATGATTGCCGATTTCGACGATCCGCCCTTCCTCAATGACAAAGATGCGGTGAGCATTGCGAACTGTGGAGAGGCGGTGGGCGATCACAAACACCGTGCATTTCTGCATCAAACGCTGGAGAGCCTCTTGAACAAGCGCTTCCGACTCATTGTCGAGGGCAGAGGTGGCCTCATCCAGGATTAAAATCTTGGGGTTAAGCAGGACAGCTCTGGCAATGGCTAAACGTTGTCGTTGCCCACCGGAGAGATTGGTGCCCCGCTCCCCCACCACCGTGGCATATTGATCGGGAAAGGCGGAAATAAAGTCATGGGCGTTAGCAATTTGAGCAGCTCGTATGACTTCCTCTAGATCAAAAGTTTCTTGTCCATAGGCAATATTGCTGGCGATGGTGCCAGAAAATAAAGTGATTTCCTGGGGAACAATGCCAATTTGGCGGCGCAAACTCTTCAAGTTGACCGTTTTGACATCCCGATCATCAATCAAAATCCGTCCCTGTTGTGGGTCATAAAAACGAGGAATTAAGCTGACCAGAGTGGATTTTCCAGCCCCAGAGGATCCCACTAGAGCCACAATTTCCCCAGGCTGAACCTGAAAATCAATCTGCTTGAGTACGGAATAGTCTGGCTTATAGGCAAAGGTTACCTGTTGAAAGGTTACATAGCCTTTGACAGGAGGCAGATCAGGTGCATCGGGAGCATCTTGTACCTGTGATTTAGCATCTAACAATTCAAAGATCCGATCAACCGACGCCTCTCCTTGCTTCAATTCACTGTAGTTATGAGTAATGTGAACAATCGGATCAATCAACAGAGCAATACCAGCAACAAATCCTAAAAACTGGTTGCCCGTCAAGTTTCCTTGACTGATTTGCCAGCCCCCCAACCAAAATACTAACAACACACTCATGGCATACAAAAAGCCAATCACTGGATCTTGCACCGATTTGAGTTGTTCGGTTTGAAAACGAGCCGCTCGATTATATTCAGCAATCGAACTAAATCGCCTGATTTCATAGTCTTCCGCCGCAAAGGCACGAATCAGGCTAATACCACTAAATACTTCCGTAAGCAAAGCCGCTAAATCGGAGACACGCTCTTGACTGAGGCGGGATTGACTCAGTAACTTTTCCCCAAACCAACTGATCAAAACTCCCATCAACGGAGCAACAACTAGGGTGGCTACGGTGAGCGTGACATTCAGATAGAGCATGTAGGCCAAAACCGAGACAATCGTTAGTACGCTCGGAATAAAGCGATGGAAGAAATTTTGGACGACTTCCCCCAGTCGATCTAAATCTTCCGTCAGGCGATAGACGAGATCCCCCGTGCGGGTGGCCGAAAAATAATCCAAATCCAGCAATTGCAGGTGGGCGTAAACCGCCTGCCGAAGTTCCAAGACCATTTGTAGGGTTGCCTTCGCCATGAGGGCGTCTTGCCCGTATTGAAAAGCGCCCCGAATAATAAAAAAGATGATGCCGACCAGGGCAAGCTGACCGATTTGCCGGAGATTACCTTGCCCAACCGAGCGAGCCACTTGCTCGATCAAGTAAGCCAATGTCGGCATGGTTAGAACAAACCCAACCGTACATCCCAATCCAGCAAGGAAGGTGTTGAGATGTCCCTGAATATAAGGAATCAGACGGCGATAGTTGCGACCAAAAGGCACGTTGGAGGGGTCGAAATGCCTCATTATCATACACAATCTTGGACACCATCTTGGGTCGGCAGGGATCCCTGCGCGCCTCGCCTGACTAAGGGTGCTGCCAACCGTTACGAGGAGAGCGTGAATTTTATAGCATTGGCTTCCTTTGGTTTGGAAGGTCAGTACTGTCAACCAAATCCCTAGCGTCAACAGCGCTAACTATCCAAACCAAGTCTCCAACCCCAGTAGCCATCAACGGGACAACGGCAAAAAGTCATCAATCCAGTTTTTTAGCTTTTGGGCAATCGGGCGGGGATCCCCATCCTGAGCATAGGGTTTGCGGGGGCTGGTCAGATCAAACACAGGTAACTCCTCCCCCGACTGGAAGTGCAGATACACCTGGCAACGGTACAAAAAAGCATCCTCGGCATATTTATCAATGACTTCACGAGCCTCACGCCGTAGCCGTACCTCCCTAATCTGGGAGAGGGGACGGCGAAAGCGACGGCGTGGGATCCCTAGTCGGTGCTGCCAAAAAATCACCTGATCTCGCTGGCGATCTAAGATCAAGCTCTCCCCCCAATTCCAAGGGATCCCTAGCGGTAGAGCGATGATCAGGCAAAATCCCCCCAACAGCCAAGAGCGCCCTCCCCACTCCCACCCCACCCAAAGCAACAGCAATGCCCCTCCTAGCCGTAGCAAGAGTTGGCGGTGGCTGAAGGGCATGGTACGCAGCAAGAGTCGCTGAGGAGCAAGGACATGGCGAGAGAGATAGGCTATGGGCATGAGCCGAATCCGTCAGAAACTACTCTCATATTCCCTGATTCTTCGGGAGGCTTCTCCTATTTACCTGGGATGGTTGCGTTGGATCTAAACGGGATAGCTAGCACGTAGATAGGCTCGAACTCAGCACCAGATGCTCTCAACCGTCCGCTGCCTTTGAATGGTTAGGCTATGTCGCTTAATCGCTTGACTTTGTTCTGGTGCATTGGGATTGTTATGGGGAGGAATTTCCCAGTGCTTTCCGGAAAATGATTTTGTCGTCTCCAGCCTTGTAAAATTCTCGAATTCTCGCTTCCTCGTCATAGCCACTTTTGCGGTAAAACCCACGAACGTACTCAAATTCCTCCAGTCCGGACGTTTCTACCAATAGCACACGCTCACCGTACTTAGTCAGCATTTGCTCAACATGGTTCAACAAAGCCGCTCCACGTCCCTGTCTTTGGTAGTTGGGATGAATAGCGATTAAATGGAGAGTCCACGTTCCCTCTGTCATACGTTCTGGTGCAACGTAGGCAACACCCACTAGCTCATTATCGTAGTCGCTAAACCACATACCTTGGCTGTCTGTTTCATCACTGAAATGCTGGTTTAGCATTTGAGCCAGTTCTTCAATTTGATTTGACTCGAAAAGTCCAGTCGCCTCTGCCAAAGCAAGTAATGCATTCGTGTCATCGGGCGTAGCCAGTCGAATCATAATGAGTTCTAGTCAAGGCTTATACTTTTGCTTTCATTATTCAAGCACCAACATTAAAATCCTCCATTGCCTCAATAAGAAATTCCTGAGATATTTGGAGCTAACAGATAACCTTTTAGCTACCGCCCCAACCGTTGATTTAAGCCGGATAAGATATGTATTAACAGCGTTGCCCATTACCCGCCGCAGAGAACCTCTGTCTGATAACTGACCAATTTTCAGCAGTCGGCATGCATGGGTATGGTTATGCACCGATCGCCTACGGACGGCTACTACAACAATGGGATCCCATTCTCAATGCTCATGAATTGGATCGCCCTAGATCGAATAAGAACATCACATGGTCGCTTGGTGGTTCTGGACTGCCAATAGTTGCATAAAGGCTCATCGCTGCCGTATTATCGCGATCGGTCAACACCCAAGCGAATTCACAATTTAACTCCCGTCCTACCATAAGTATTGCATTCATCAATTGCTTCCCGATACCTTGCCGCCGATAGTTTTCTGCAACACCAATTTCATTAATCCACAGTTCTGGACAAGGCTTGTCAGGATGAACATAATGAACAGCTGATACAAACCCGATGACAAGATTGCCATCAGTTGCGACACCTAAATGGTGGCGAGGATCGCCGAGAAACTCAATAGCTCGTGGGATATTGATTGGGTGATCGAATACATCCGGATCGACGTTTTTGAGAATATCCACATCGCTGTGGTTGAGAATTTTGATTGTGATCGCCATAGTATCTTCTATGTAGATTCCCCTCACTTTAATAGATTATGGCCGATTCCCTGGCTCAGTCATCCATTGGACGAGCTGCATAACGTTCCGGTTGAGCGGCTGCCGATAACCTTTGCCACCTTACTAATCAACTTTATTCAGTCCGCTCCAACCGGGCTGGCAGGCACGCTTCGCCGCCAAGATATAAAAGTCAAAACCCAATACAAAAAGCCAACCAGACCGCCGCCATAAATAAGACCTAAAGATAGCACCGAGTTAAATGTATAGTCTGGGTGATGTTCCAATAACTTGTGTAGCCCAGCATGAACTATAAGAAATGTAGTAAATGCAATCCGTGACCAGTGCCGAATACTTAGAGATTCGTTATTTGTTAACCACAGGAGTGCTGCAATCAATGGTATGTGAATAACCACAAAAGTAAATGATGCAATATGTTCAGGCAAGCTTCGTAGTATAAACAGCAATCTCCATTCTGATTGCGTCATGGCATCAAGTTCGTGAGTGATGAGCGTCGCAAAGCCTAAGTGAAAAAGCAGGTTCCCCATAAAATATTAGATTCCTCTGTTTGGACTTTACAACTGGGGGAGTGGCTAAGATTTTTACAAAGCATGATACTTCTCTATCATAAATTCTGCTGCCTAACGACCTAGCTCCCCACGCCCGCCAGATCAGGTGCAGCGCCTGGTTCGGCATGCCCACTACAACTCTAACTGCTTGGGCGATTGACGGGAATCAATTGTCCATGAAGATCAGGTATTGGCTGGATTGTGTTGTGAATCCGTCTCGCCTGCCCTGTGAAGTCGGGATCAACGGTGCAGACAATAACGCGCCCGCATGCCTCGAATCCTGGTTATGCAGGCGGATGAAGTCTCTCCGGTTGAGGGTCAGTACTGCTCGATCTCCCGAGATCGCGAGTTTAAGCACTTCAGGATCAGCAACTGCCTCGCTCGCTCTCCCTCGTTCTTGGATCGTGACCACGTCGTGTTCCAGAGACCGCAGCCCCTCAACAACCGGGATCGGAAAGTTCTCATTAGAGTACATGCGAGCCAAGACTACTCCTCTTCGTTCTCGCGGATCTCCTTCTCGATCTCAATCCGGTGCCTGGCAGCATACGACCATGCTTGGACAAGGTCAACAGCTCGCAGAGTGGGGTAGCTGCGAAGGATGTCGATCTCAGAGGCTCCAAGTTGCCGCATTCGCTCAACCGTCCACACCGGGATTTGCGTGCGGATAAAGCGAGCCGCCCCACCACAGACGCTTGGAGTCGCAACGATCGAGGGGTGCTCTTGGGCGTGGTGCTGCGGAAGCCATCTGAACATGAACGGATGGAATGGGAGCATCTGCTACGAGAGAGCGAAGGTAAGTTCTTCGCTCTCAACTGGGTTCAGTTCAGCGATCTGAATCCATAATTCGGTTAAGCTTCAGCATAAATCTACCTGAGCTTCCGTGCTCTATTATCAGTCCGCCACAGATCAACGGAAAGCCACCGAACGGTCGCGCTCACCCGCCGTGAGTCATCTATCACGCTCACAGGATTGTTATGCCGTTCGTAAGTGGATCTAATTAGACGTTGCTAACTGAGAGCAGGTGGTGCAAGACTTGGTGCAACTTCTGGATTGGGCAAAGCAGGTAAAGGTTCTTCAGAAGTTGGCATATCAAGATGCTGTGTGTAAATCACTTGATAGAGTTGGGGTTCTGACTTAACCACAAGCCCTTGAAGACGCTGCAAATGATCAGCAAAACCAGGGCTATTTCGCATCGCAACATAATCTTCCACAGAGGTGAAGTGAGCATAGTTAGCTGCCCGTGTGCGATCCAGACTAACGTGTAAATTAGCTGTGTAACCACCTGGGAATTGACCCTTTAATCGCTTATACTCACTAACCTGTGTAGCGACAAATTGTTCCGTCTTATCAGGATTAAGTGTAAATATATTGATCAGTACAATGCCATTGCCGACGTGAATAAGGTTAACCGGAAATCCATTTTCTAACTGTATGTCCATAAATCTACTCCTGCGATACTAGCTTATAGAATTCCGCCATTGACTTGAATTGTTTGACCATTGACCCAACGAGCATCATCAGATGCCAGAAATGCAACCACATCTGCGATATCAGTAGGCTGTCCAAGCCGTCCTAGTGGAGTTGATTGGATCAACTGGTTTAAGGCATCAGCAGGCATAATTAATCCATCCGTTTCAGTAACGCCTGGTGATACCAAATTCACAGTGATACCCCGATGCCCTAACTCTTTAGACAGGGCAAAACTAAATTGTTCGATCGCAGCTTTACTAGCAGCGTAGACTCCTCCCATCGGAATACTTTGCTTGGTTGCACCACTAGACAGGCTAATGATGCGTCCACCATCACTAAGATGCTTTGCCGCTTCTTGCAAGGCAAAAAATGTTCCCTTAGCATTGGTGTTGAAGACCCGATCGAAATCAGATTCAGTCATGTCAATTGTCGGTTTGTAAACAGATACGCCGACATTGTTGACTACGATATCAACTTGACCAAATATGTCGAGAATCTGAGCAAATAGATTTCGGGTATCTTCAATACGACTGGTGTCTGATTGAATCGCGATCGCTTGCACTCCATTGCTCTGAATGCCAGCAACTACTGCTTCTGCTTTTTCTCGGTTGCCTGCATAGGTGATTGCAACTTTTGCACGCTCACGCCCCAATCGTTCGGCGATTGCTCGCCCAATCCCCCGCGATGCGCCCGTAACCAACGCTACTTTCCCTTGCAATGAAGACATCACTTTGTTTCCTTATTCTGAAACACTGAAATTGACCAATAACAAGGTATGCTTTTACTGATTTTTTGGGAAGTACTTACTTTTTTGTAAGTCCCTATTGCTCATCAGGTATAAAATCATGCAGCCAGAGCAAAACGACGGCACACTATTTGTACAGGCGACACTAAAAGTTCTGGGTGGAAAGTGGAAGCTTTTAATTTTGTGGCATCTAAAAGATTCAGCAAAGCGGTATAGCGAACTGAAGCGCTTAATTCCTGAAATCACTGAAAAAATGATGATCCAGCAACTTCGCGAACTAGAACAAGATGGAATTATTAGCCGTAGAATGCTTTCAGATATGCCACCAAAAGTCGAATACGCTTTCACAGCCTATGGCATAACGCTCATACCCATCTTTAAGCCCTTGTGCGAGTGGGGGCAAGAGCATCTAAAACGTATCAGTACTGATTGAGACAGCATAACGGCTCAAATCAGCGGCAGCAGACAACCTTTACGACTCTACCAGGGGCTTTCAACCGTCCGCTGCATTTGAATTGTTAGACATCGTTTAACCTGTAGTATCTTTACAAGGGTTTGAATAACAACTCTCGTCAAACATCATACTTGCACTTGCTGCTGCACCTGTAAAGATGCTTGAGCTTGGACAAATGAGTTGTAAATAGCAATTTCCGAGTTGACAATCTCAAAACTAATAGTTAAGGCGTAAGGTACTTGAGCAGTTAAATCATTATTCCAGCCTTTATGCGCTACAATCGCTATACAGAAGGTATCTCGCAAGTCGAAAGATTTGACTACTGCCCAATCTTTTTGAATTGTTCCAACTCCTCTGGAGGTATCCTTAACTCGTCTACTATGATTTTTTTGCTGCCCAAGCGTCCAATCGAATAACCCCGATCCATCTTCTTGATCTTCAGAGGCTTCGTATTTTTCAAGAACCCTAGCTAGAAACTTATCTGGTGATTCTTCTTTTTGGCTACATTCCCAATGTAACCAAGTAGATAAATATTTACGTTTGTTGCGTCGTGTTCGACGTGGTTCAGCTTTGTAAGAAAGCGTAATCTCAACAAGAATATCAAAAGCTTCTGCCGGAGACTGTAGCTCCTCTGGAATAATTACTTGGTAGATATGTGCTTGCCGCGCTCGGATGAGACTGTCCCCATTAGTAATCAATGTCACACGGTTAGGTGCATTACCAAGTGCACGTTCAAGATTGGGCAAACCATATCCCATCATACGAATGGCTGGTGAAAGATCGAGTTCATTATTTGTCCATGAAGGTAATCGTGCTGACTGCACAATCAAAGCTTTATAGAGCAAACAGCTTTCCTGAGGAAAATTAGATGCTAATGCTGCTGCAATATGAGTAACTTTAGGTGCTGCGAAGGAAGTCCCTATGCTATCTGCTGCGATCGCTGGTGCTCCCCCCATCGTTGTCCGTACTAACTCAGGGCAAACATCTTTAGGTGTAGAAAAGCTGGGTGGATTTCCTTCATCCTTAACCCAATCACCTCCATATTCAACGACTTCAGGTTTTATCGAATCCCAAATGCCGTAGCCTGTGCAAGAAAATGCTGAAGGATAATCTTGTGATGCTACAGAAGTGAGAGGTGGATTATTGTAGGTGCAGTGAGCAATTGATCCCACTGTTAAAGCTTGAAAACTTTGAGCAGGATTCGCGATACGAGACGAATCCTGCAACAGAAAGTTTGGATATGTACATCCTTTTTGGAAATATTCTGTGAGCGTTCCACGAGTGATACTAAGCCCTACACCTCGCCCTCTAGGAAGGTTTCCTGCTGAAACAATAAATAGAATATCGTTTAGCCATGTAAGGTAATCTATTTCAGCCGCCCAAGCACTCATGTAAGTTCTTCGACAAGGTGCAGAACTATTAATTGAATGATTAAAGATGCGAGTGCCTGTTTGACCATGATAGAAATCCACAATGTACTTTAAGACATCTGGCATGTATAGTTTGTCCGGAAGCAGGCAATTCTGCCCTAAAACTCTAGCGTTCTGAAGCCAACAAATTGCCCTCTGTCGTCCAGTACGTGGAACTCCTTGAGGATATAAAACTGCTCCAGCGACTCGGGTGCCATGACCACCGTCTGATACACGGTCTATTGTTTGGTCAGTCTCATAAGGAATCCAAGATCGCGAGTTAATACTATCTATAGCAACATGCAATAAGCGGTGACTTTCTTGAATACCACTGTCAACGATGCAGATTTTTGGAGCCAATGGAGATGGTGGATCAAGGTTAAAAGAGGATTGGTCAGGTGTTTCTAAGGTGCGCTCGATTAATGGCTCAGCGGCCTGTTCTCGCTCTATGACCTCAAAAACATAGGGATAGTTCGTAACTAAATCTTTCAAACCCTTGCCAGAAATTTCGATCCGGCTAGAGAAGCTGTCAGGCAGCAGTGCAAGATGCGAACGATCATCATGATCACCAAGCAGAAGAAAATTTCCACCAAGATCTCTTACAAAATGTTCAAAATCATTTTCTCTATCAAGTTGCAGCCTTTCCCATTCCTGTAAGGTTTGGTCACGCCTATCAGTCCATCTAGCAATCCTATGAGCATACCTCTCAGGATCTTCATTCTCATCTTGACGAGGGTAGTCCGAAAACCTAGAATTTAGGCCGACACAGGCAATACTGACATCAACCGTGTAAGTTTGACCATCTAGAATCTGATCCCACTTAGAAAGTAAATCTGGTGAAAGAATATATTCTAGACGCTCAAACTTACCTTCTAGAATTTCCCAGATCTCAGCGACCTTCCCTCCGCCATGTTCTTCAGCAATAAACTTCTCGATTTTTTCCTGAAGTTTAGTCAACTCAGCATCAGCCGAAGCACCAAGGATATAGCCATCCTCAAGCTCAAGAATAACTTCGATACCAAAGCTCTTGAGGGTGTCTGCATCAAATGATTTTGGATCTACTTGAAGCAGAAACGAAGGAAGATTTGGAATGTCTGGCATTCCTTCTTGCTGACGTTTCTCCAAGGTAGCCTTCCAATCAGAAATAATTGATGATACAGAAGACTTAAGCCTCCCACCATGTCCACCTGCATCTCCTCGATTGGCATTAGAGCGATCAGATCGCCGGGGTGGCCTTCCAGGACGTGCAAAATCTGTTTTTGTGAGTCTTAGTGGAATGTGCTTGAATTGTTCCGATCGCTCAGGCATGAGAAGCTAAAACGTCTTGAATTGATTCTTCTAGATGCTCTTGGATGACTAACTCTTCTCGATCCAGAATGGCTCGTTTCGCAGCATCTTGGGCAACCCTGACAACCTGTGCAGCAGAGAAATTGATCATCTTCTGAATAATCGAGTTCCAATCGATTGAGCCAACTTCAACCGAAGAGAGTGTCTGCTTCAGGATAACCTCAATTTCTCGCTCTGTCGGTTTTGGCACTTCAATAGCATCATCAAATCTTCGCCATACAGCTTCGTCTAGAAATTTAGTTAGATTAGTTGCAGCAACAAGCAAACCATTTGAAACCTCGTACTCGTCAAGTAGTTGAAGGAACGTGTTGACTACACGTTTGATTTCACCAACTTCCTGGCTATCTTCACGGGACTTAGCAAGCGCGTCACATTCATCAATAAAAAGCAAACAAGGCGATGCAGCAGCTGTTTCAAATACTTCACGCAGGTTGGTCGCAGTTTCTCCTAAGTATGAGGATACCATTGCATCAAAGCGAACCTTGATCAAGGTTAAACCTGTGTTCCAAGCAATCCGTTCGGCTCCCATCGTTTTGCCGCACCCTGGAGAACCATAAAGTAAAATCTTTTGGCGATACCGTAAACCATGATGAGCAAGCCGATCACGAGCAGCATATTCCCGTTCAATACGGCGGAACCGTACTTCCACAGCATCAGAAAGGATCATATGATGCCGCAAATTCTCACGGGGAATCGTAACAATAAACGGATGATTGAATCTATGCTTGCTCGATAAGAGGGTGAGAGAGCGTGTGTCAGACGCTTTTGCAGCTTTCTCTAAGGACGCTGAAGGATTTGCTCGTACAGAACCTGATGATGATTTTTCAGATTTGGCAAGATTGGTGTTTTTCCGCAGAATGCCTTCGAGTTGGCTAGCAAGATTGATATGCCCTAGCTTGCGTTCTTCCTCTACTACGATGGCCAGCATACTCTGTATCGCCCGTGAGTCGTCACTGGCAACAGCACGGAATAAACGTTTTAGCACCTCTCCCTTCATTCTTCGACCCGTCGCCCACAACCATACAGTTCCACTCTTACAATACCTAAACCTCCCGAAATCTTATGAAAACTTTACAAAATTAAAATGTGTGCTCTTTGATTTGGTGTTGGCAATGATGTCTAACGTTCCGGCTGAGCGGCTGCAAGTAACCTTTGCAACATAACCAGTATCTTTCAACAGTCCGCTCCAGCCGGGTTGTTAGCCCCTTGACTGGGCTTTGCTGAGCAGATCTTTAAGCAATATGCCTAAACTCAAATTCTCCATTTACAACCTCAACTAAGATGATTAATCCACGCCCTACTGATTTAGCAAATTTGAGAGCCAAGTAAGCTTCTACAACATTTTTACCAATACCTACAGAAAATGTGGCGACTAATCCTGAATGGATTTTAATAAGCTTTTCGATAAAAGATTGGTAACTTTTCACTTCAACTAGAAGACTGTCACCTCCTTGTAAATATGTTTTCCCTCCAACACTATCAGCGGCTAAGCGGATACTATCGACCGACTTATTAACGGAATGACTATATTCTATTAATTCATCCAGTTTATTAGATATGATCAGTTTTTCTATCTTGCGACCTACCAGATCTCCATCAATAGCAACGAAAAAAGATTCTATAGTCATCGTCCTGAAAGCTTACTCCAAAATTCTTGACTAGCTCTTGCACACCGGAAGCTTTCCAAAGCGAGATTAATACAAACTCGAACCTCATTAGCTTCAAACTTGTGAGATGAGATACCTGCATGAGCCGAAATATTTCTGAACATTCTCAAAGGTGTTAATAAGCCAGGAACCGTCAACACAGAATCTAAATTCTTATCAACGTAATCTCGGTTTCTGCTGCTTATCTCAGAGTATTTCCTGAAGAAGAAAGTGACTGCTCCCAGAGGGTCTTTTTGTTTCTTCAAATCAATATCGAAATCATTGGAAAATCTCTGTGCTGGCGGATAGTGCGTTAAAAAATCTAAAAGATCATTTATAAAAACCTCGCTTGAAGTTGTTGCATCCACTACTGCGCTGCGAAAATTGTCGCCTTGAAAAAAAGAGAATATACTTTTTCTCAAATCATTACTTATTCTCTGAAGAAATGAACTTTCAGAAACCCCAGAAAATATTTTGTCAATTTCTTCAAGGTAAAAGATTAAGTCAAAATAGCTTAGCCGTGACAGATCGGCAATTCCTGTAAATGGGGGTAGTTGAACATATTCATAATGTTCTCCCCAAACA
This sequence comes from Cyanobacteriota bacterium, assembly GCA_033764955.1. Taxonomy (GTDB): domain Bacteria; phylum Cyanobacteriota; class Cyanobacteriia; order Thermostichales; family Thermostichaceae; genus JANRIL01. The sequence continues at coordinate 62,859 of JANRIL010000005.1, forward strand.
GGTTCATCCGGTATTTCTCTTGGAGGAAACAATAGAGAGATGTAGTAAATATTTTCTATCTTTAGCAAACTTGCAGTGAGATAGAGTTGGGCAGTAACAGATTTTTGTCCATTGGTTAAGTCTACGTATTTAAGAGAATCTTCCTTGAAAACAGCAGTAAAATCTTCTGCCTTTCCAATTCCATCAGTGCTTAAGGGCACTTTTTCTATTCTTATTTGATTGCCTAAAAATGCTTCATATAAATTGACCTGCTCAGTAAAAAGATTGTCCTTAAGAGCTTCAGACGAAGAGAAAAGGACAACTTTTAATATTGGAGTACTTCTATTTTTCTTTATCAAACTTTTTATAGTAATTGCTACAAGCCTAACTGTGTTAAGGTTTGTGTTTCCGCAAGTGTATAAAACAGACATACTATGCGCTCTGCACTCAATTTATGTTGATTCTGCCAATCATCTCTCAACTACGTCACAACAGACAAGGTGAAGGGGGCTAACTAGTTAGTATACGGAAATTTTCCGTATAACCTCCCATTTTAGGTTTACTATACTGAAACTTTCTGGTTAACACAACCATTGGGTCTAATATGCCGATTTATTCTGGGTAATATCCCCTAAAAGCGTGTTATGCCGAAATATGCATGGTTTTGTGGCAAGACTGATACTTAAGGCCAAAAAGAAGCAAGTAGAAATACTTATGCCTTTGGGTGGAGAGATCCAGCCACCTAGAAAATTGCTTGATAGAGTCCGTGATGTGATTAGACTCAAGCACTACTCCTATCAGACTGAGAAAACTTATATACAATGGATTCGGCGTTTCATTTCGTTTCATAACATACGACATCCGACAGAGATGCGCGGTGCTGAGGTTAACTCATTTTTGACTCATCTTGCTGTCTCTGAGAATGTTGCAGCTTCCACTCAAAATCAGGCACTCTCGGCCATTCTGTTCCTTTATCGAGAGGTAGTCCACACTGAACTTGCTCTGAATTGGGATGCTGTTCGAGCTAAGCGTTCTCGATATCTACCCACGGTCTTGACTACTCAGGAAATTTTCTTGGTCTTACAACATATGTCGGGTGTTTACTCACTATTGACGAGATTGCTCTACGGTTGTGGTTTGCGTCTAAATGAAGCACTTCAGTTGCGTGTCAAAGATATAGACTTTGCCCAGCACCAGATTATCGTACGAGATGCCAAGGGGATGGAAAGTCACACTACAATGTTACCCTCAAGTATTGTTCAAAAATTAGCTGAGCATTTGCAGGCTGTAAAGGGCTTACATCAGCAAGATTTGGAACGAGGTTACGGGGTAGTTCATTTGCCGTTTGCTCTAGCCCGACAGTATCCCAATGCGGCTAAAGAATGGATTTGGCAGTATGTTTTTCCATCAGATCGGATCTCTCAGGATCCTCGTGGTGAGGCAATGCTCCGTTATCATCTCCATGAAAGTGGCTTGCAAAAGGCGATCAAACAAGCCGTGAAGGTCGCAGGTATTCAAAAAAGGGTAGGGTGCCATACTTTTCGGCATAGTTTTGCCACCCATTTGCTGCAAAACGGGTATGACATTCGCACGGTACAAGAGCTTCTGGGACACAAAGATGTCAAGACAACCATGATCTACACTCATGTATTGAATAAAGGCGGTCGTGGAGTGAGAAGTCCACTGGATGATTGAAGCGTTGGGATCCCCTGCGGATGAGGGATGACTTCCAGGCACGGAAGCAAGATAAAGGTGTGGGATCCGGAGTTAGGTTATTCGATGCAGGTATCTAGATTGAAACGGGGCGATATTACAAGGGTGTTGAATCAGTACTACTATGGATGACGGCCTTACACACGGTCTAACAGTCCCGTTTGCCCACCGATCGGATCCCGTTGGCTAAGTGAGTCCGCAAGGTTATTAGCGACGGGTGAATGGGGGCGGTATTGAATTGATGACAGACCTTAGGCAAACAGATTCAGATCCGTCACCGCCCCCAAACTGCTGCTAGAGACCAAGCGAGCATACTTGGCTAGCACCCCTTTTTGATAGCGGGGAGCCGGAGGTTGCCACTGAGCGCGCCGTTCGGCCAGCTCTTGATCGCTGATGTTGAGTTGCAACAATCGAGCAGGGGCATCAATCGTAATCGAATCTCCCTCCCTAACCAGGGCAATCGTACCTCCCACGGCGGCCTCAGGAGCCACATGCCCCACCACCATGCCATAGGTTCCCCCAGAGAAGCGTCCATCCGTAATTAAGCCCACGCTATCCCCTAGTCCAGCTCCGATAATCGCCGAAGTGGGTGAGAGCATCTCCCGCATACCAGGGCCACCCTTCGGACCTTCGTAGCGCACAATGATCACATCCCCCGCTTGGATATTGCCCGCCAAGATCGCTTGCAGACAGTCTTCTTCCGACTCAAAAACACGGGCTGGTCCGGTAATCTGGGGATTTTTCACCCCCGTAATCTTAGCCACCGCTCCTTCTTCCGCCAGGTTGCCCCGCAAAATCGCCAAATGTCCCTGCGGATAAATGGGGTTGTGCCAAGGGCGGATCACGTCTTGATCGGCGGCTGGCTCGGCAGGAATGGGATCCAACAATTCGGCTATGGTTTGTCCGGTGATGGTGAGCGCCTCAGGGTGCAACAAGTCATGCACCAGCAGCATTTTCATCACCTGCGGGATCCCGCCTGCTCTGTGCAAATCGGTGGCAACATAGCGACCCGAGGGCTTGAGATCGCAAAGCACTGGGGTACGGGCGCGGATCGCCTCAAAATCATCCAGCTTCAGATCCACACCCGCTGCATGAGCAATCGCCAGAAAGTGCAGCACCGCATTGGTGGATCCCCCCACCGCCATAATGACCGCCAGAGCATTTTCTATCGACTGACGGGTGATAATGTGGCGAGGCAAGAGTTGTTTCTGAATGGCTTGGGCTAGCACTTGGGCGGATTGAGCCGTGCTCTCAGCTTTTTCAGGATCCTCCGCTGCCATTGTCGAGGAATACATCAAACTCATGCCCATCGCTTCAAAGGCTGACGACATCGTATTGGCGGTATACATCCCCCCACAGGATCCCGCCCCTGGGCAGGCGTGGCGCTCTACAGCCAACAGCTCGCTCTCCCCCATTTTGCCCGCGCTGTATCGTCCGACGGCTTCAAAGGCACTGACAATCGTCAGATCTTGACCTGCATAGTGTCCCGGCTTAATCGTGCCCCCATAGACAAAGATGGCTGGGATGTTGAGACGAGCCATCGCAATCATCGCTCCCGGCATATTTTTGTCACAGCCACCAATTGCCAACAACCCATCCATACTTTGGGCATTCACCGCTGTTTCAATCGAGTCGGCGATCACCTCCCGCGATACCAAGGAATATTTCATCCCCTCCGTGCCCATGGAAATGCCATCACTGACGGTAATGGTGCCAAACATTTGGGGCATGGTGCCCGCCGCCTGTAAAGCCGCTTCCGCTCGTACCGCCAGGGTTTGAATCCCCATATTGCAGGGAGTAATCGTACTGTAGCCATTGGCTAACCCGACAATCGGTTTGTCAAAATCCTCATCCTGAAAGCCCACCGCCCGCAGCATGGCGCGATTGGGAGAACGCTGCACCCCCTGGGTGACAGTGCGACTTCTCAAGTTGGCAGGATGGCTGGACATAACCGATAACCCTCAGACAAAACGTGGCCGATAACAACCGATTATTAGGCTACCGCACCGATGTGGCTAGCCGGCTGCCTTTTTGGGGATTCTTCATCTCAGATGGTGAGGATGTCGGGATCCCTTTGTTGGTAGCTATGGGAGTGAAAAATTAGCCCAAGAGGGTTTTGCTGGTGGAGTCCTGCATATCCCCAAAGCGGCTCAAGAAAAATTCTAGGGTTTGTTCCCGAATAAACCCTTGCTCAACCAGGGCACGGCCAAAATAGATCTTTTGCCGTTTTTGCAGGCGGAGGGCTTCCACAATCTGGGTTTCGGTCACCAATCCTGCCGCCCGCATATATTCACCAATCGGGTGTTTCACCCCCATCGGCAGATCTGGCTTGTTTTGATCTTGTAGCAAAAATTCGATGGTCTCCAGCCTGACCCATCCCTGAGCAATCACTGCCTCTCCTAGCAACATACCGGTGCGTTGTTGCAAACTACAGGCTTGCTCCATTTGCTCCGGCGAGACCAACCCCATCTCTACTAACAACGTCTTGAGGATCTGATGACGCTGGTGATCAACAGGGGTGGGAATACGAATTTCATGAAAATTGGCATAGACCCTCGTGCCAAAGCGGATCGGATCCCCATCCTGCAAAAAGTGGGATCCCTTGAGCCGTTGTCCACGCACAAAGACCCCATTGGCGCTGGGCTTATCGTGACCATCCCCATCCCGCAGTTCATAACTTTCCCCCGGCTGATCCTCGGCCACCGTCAAAATCCCGTGAAACCGAGAAACATAGCGATCCGCCAGATGCAAGGTGCAGGTGGGATCCCGGCCAATCACAAACATCGGTTGATTCAAATAAATAATCTGGCGAGGGGAATTTTCCTCTCCGGGCAGACCGATATTTTCTCGAATGATCAGTAGGCAAGGCCGTGATCGCTGCGCCAGATCCGCCTCAGATAGGAGTGTTTTGGCATACTCCAGACTATACATTTAGAAGTTCACTCGTTGACAGCTAGGGTTAACCAGAGAGTTGACCAGCCAGAGGGGAGACTGGTTGCTTGAGCAGTTGTCTTCGCCAATACAAAAATTCAGTGAGATATCCCCCCAAGGACTCATGACAAATGGACTAAACCTGGCTTATTTTAACGCTTGCAAACATTGTTCTCACTCTCCTCAACAAATCTATTTTCAAAAGTCATAAGGTGGCACTAAGATATTTCTGGCGATCAAGTTCGGGTCAGCAGGTAGACGTGTTTACTGTCCAAATGGGTTTTCCGAACTGGAAGCTACTCACACAGTTCGGAGTTTTTAGGCCATGACTATTTTTGTGGGAAACCTCTCCTTTAAGGCAAGTGAAGAAGATTTGCGGGATGTCTTTGCCGAGTATGGCGGTGTCAAGCAGATCAAGTTACCGGTAGACCGTGAGACGGGTCGCAAGCGGGGCTTTGCCTTCGTTGAGTTAGAAAACGAAGCCGACGAGCAAAAGGCCATCGATGAATTGGATGGAGCCAATTGGATGGGGCGAGATCTGCGGGTCAACAAAGCCCAACCTCGCCAAATGGATGGCGGTGGTGGTGGACGGGAAAGCCGTGGTGGCGGCGGTGGCTATCGTCCCCGCAACAATTTCTAGGCAACTCTATTCAGCTAGTCATATCAGCTAGTCATAATAGTTGATGGATAGGGATCCCCACCACTGTCCCTTTAATGGGCTGAGGAGAAAAGGGATCCCTTTTGTCGATCCTCTACTATGGGGAATCCCATCCATAGGGGGCTTCTCTGACTTTCTTAGGTGTTACCCTCGGAAGGTTGCGGTGAGGCTAAATCAGCAGGGGTAGAGGGGGGCAGAGGATCCCCTCCTAAGTAGCCAAAGAGTTGCTCCATTAGCTCTTGACGTTGAGCGGGGGAGAGGGGCGACGAAATCGGGAAGTTAGGGAGAGCCAGGGTGACGCGCTCAATCAACTCGCTCCCCCCTTGCTTTTGTTGGATCCCCCAGGCTCGCTTGACCATATTTTCGGCGGCGCTCAATTCTAACCCTGACTGGTTGACCAGCCAATGGGTCAGCGCTTCCAGATCGGGATCAAACCGGAAGCGATACATATAAACCAACATACCCACCCCTAAGATGATGCCGATAGCGCTAGCTAGATAAGCCACCTTGATGGGAGTGTTGCCCAGATAAGCAACGGCAGAAACCCGCAAGACTTCATAAGGGATCCGAATCAGGCTGTAGCCAATCAGATAGCTCCACAACCAGGTGCCATCCTTGAGCTTGGGCTTTTTCCAAAACATGCCCATCAACAATGCAAACAGGAGCAGGTTAAGCAGGCTCTCGTAGAGAAAGATGGGATGGAAAAGTTCCATATCCCGAAAATCAATATCACGGGAGCGATCCACCACCCGCATCTCCGGTGGAATAAACTGGGCAATCGGCCAGGCACTGTCTGCGGCGATGGGGGATCCATAGGCCTCAGAGTTAAAGAAGTTGCCCCACCGTCCGATGGCTTGTCCCAAAATCAAACTGGGCATCAAAATATCGGCATATTTCCAGCCGTTGATGCCGGTGAAGCGGGCATAGAAATAGAGAGCCAGACCCGCGGCCAAAATGCCACCGTGGATGATGATCCCCCCCTGCCAGATAGCCAAAGCTGACCACGGACTCGCTCGAAAATCATCCCAATGGGTAGCGACATAATAGGCTCTTGCTCCCGCAAAGCCCGTCACAATCAGCAGCAGCGCCAACTGCTCCACCCGCTCTCCCGCCTGTCCGGGATCCCGTTCCAGACGCCGCTGTTCTGCCAGAAATTTAGCCAGCAATAGGCCAACCAAGACGGCAGTCGCCATCAAGAGACCATACCAACGCAGCCCCAGCCCCCCCACCAGAGGGGTATCGGCAGGAAACTGAAAGACAAACTCGCCGGGTGAGCGCAAAACCAATCCGCCGACAGACACAAAATTGGAGAGCATCCCTCACCATCACCTTACGAAACAACAACAGAATACCCCCCATTCTTCTGTCGGATCCCATCCTCAAGACAGAGCTAAGGAGTGCTTACCCACCTTATCCTGCCAGTCCGATGCCCCATTGCACAAATTCTTCCAGCCGCCACCCAGATGAATTCAGCCAGCTTCCGCCATCGCTACTCCTCCAGATTCTCGCGGTTCTCAAAGGGATCCACAAACCAATCTGTGACCAAGACCTGCTATCGTATTGCAGGTGTTTAGGTGGAAGGGGAATCTGGCAGTACGGGTTCACCCCCTCCCCCTCTCAGGCCAGCGGGCAAGCCACAACCTATGAAATATCAACGCATCTTATTAAAGCTCAGTGGGGAAGCCCTGATGGGGGAGCAAGCCTTCGGGATTGACTCGGAAGTCCTCCAGTCGATTGCCAATGAGGTCGCCTCCGTGGTGCGGGCAGGGGTGCAGGTGGCGATTGTGGTAGGGGGAGGAAACATCTGGCGAGGCCGCAAAGAAGGAGCCGCCCAGGGCATGGATCAAGCCTCCGCCGATTATGTGGGGATGTTAGCCACGGTGATCAATGCCCTCACCCTACAAGATGCCCTGGAACGGAACGGTATTCCCACCCGCGTGCAAACAGCAATTGCCATGCAAGAAGTCGCCGAACCCTATATCCGCCGTCGCGCCATCCGCCACCTGGAAAAAGGACGGGTGGTGATCTTTGGGGCCGGATCCGGCAATCCGTTCTTTACTACCGATACGACCGCCGCCCTACGAGCTGCCGAGATTGATGCTCAGGTGATTTTTAAGGCCACCAAAGTGGATGGGGTGTATGACGCAGATCCAAAACTGCATCCCCAAGCCAAACGCTACGAAACCCTTAGCTATCAAGATGTCTTAACCCAAGACCTGCGGGTGATGGACACCACGGCCATTGCTCTGTGCAAAGAAAACAACATTCCCATTGTCGTGTTTGATCTGACCACCGCCGGCAATATCTATCGTGTGATTTGCGGAGAACCGATTGGCACCACCGTCGGATCCCTGCCGGTCACGATGGCCTAAAAGATGGATTTTTAAGCCAGTGAACCGGATCCCCTGCCCAGAGATTGCGCTTGTCAAAGCAGGATAGCGATGGATAGGATCAGGGTTACGGTTTGGAGACGAGTACCATGATTGAGATGCAGGTTGCGGGGATTGCCGTCGATGCTTCCAACCAAAGTCCAATCGTGATCTTGCGGGATCCGAGTGAACGGCGTGCCCTGCCGATTTGGGTGGGTCGAGCTGAAGCCAACGCGATTTTGCAGGCGCTCGACGATCAAAAGCCCCCCCGCCCCATGACCCATGATCTGCTGCTCAATTCTTGGCAAACCTGGGGGATCACCGTCGAGCGGATTGTCATCCATGCCCTGCTCGACAACACCTTTTATGCCGTGCTCACTACCGTAAATGGCGATAAAAAGCAAGAGATTGATTGTCGTCCCAGCGATGCAATTGCGATCGCTCTGCGCGCCAATGTGCCGATCTGGACGGTGGAAGAAGTGATTGCTGAAGCGTCTATTCCCATGAACCAGGACGCCGATGATGCCGAGCGGGAAGCCTTTCGCAGCTTTCTAGCCGATGTCAGTCCCAAAGATTTTATCCATCGCGCTCAGCCCCTATCGGATCCCTCCGCGGATCCCCAAACTTGAGGTTTGAGAGCCTGTCTGCCTAGCTCCCTATGGTCGGATGTAGGTACGGGATCCGCCGCTTCAGCTCCTTCGCTAGGGGTGGGATCCCGTATTTCGCCGGCAAAAGAGGGGTGTTAACATTTAGTTAATGAACCTGTTCATTGCCTCGACTCACTTATCGTTCATTAATGTTTCATTGATGTTCATGCCGCATTTTGGCTCTCGTTACTGGAGTATCACTCATGGCGAACCCAATCAACTTTTTGCCAGGTTTTGAAGGACTACAGGCTCCCAGTACAGAAAATACTCTCTGGGAATATCTGCAAGCCCAGGATCCACAAGTATTTCAAGATATTGCTCAATCCTCTTCTCCCGAAGTATTAGAAATTCTCGGTCACAACATTCGTAGTCTGGTGGGTGCTTTACCCCCTGAACAGTTTGGGGTGCAAATCGTCACCAATCGAGAAAGCTTAGCCAAGATGCTGTCGGGAGCGATGATGGGTGGCTACTTTTTGCGAGTGATGGAGCAACGCCTGCATCTGGAGCAAGCGATGGGGCAAGCTCCGGCTCATCCTGAGTTACCGGACAATCGTCCCCAAGATTAATGGCTGAAGGCTTTGTCTATCTCCCCCCTCCCAAAAGTGGAGAGGGGGTTTTTCATCTCAATCAAACTCAATCGAACTCAATTGAAATGGCCTTATTTCCAAGTGGATTGGCTATGCCGGTAAACCCATCACGGAGCGGTAACGGGCTTCTACCTCCCCAACCATCTGTGAGTGACGATGGGGATCCCATTGGCTCTGTTCAAAGAATTGCTGCCGCAGATCCTCCACATTCAGCGTGGTCACCTGCCCCTGCTCCACCCGCAGCCGCCCCCCCACCCAAACGTGACTGACCGCCTGTACCGGACGCCCCCAGATCAGTAGCCCAATCGGATCGGTGCGGGGCAAGAGCGAAAGCTGCCGCAAATCATAAAGCACCAGATCCGCCAGTTTGCCCACCGTCAAGGATCCCAGTTGATCCGCCATATTCAAGCCTTTGGCTCCCCCCAGAGCCGCCATCTCCACACTTTGGCGGGGGGTGATCCAGTGGCGATAGTCAAAGTCAGTGATGTTGTGCAGCATCGAGCCAATTTTGATGGCTTCTAACAAATCCTGACCATCGTTGCTCGCCGATCCATCACAGCCAAAGGTGACATTCACCCCCGCCTGCCGATATTTCAGCAAGGGGGCAATGCCACTGCCCAGGCGCAGGTTACTGAGGGGGTTATGCACCACCGTCGATTGGGTTTCCGCCAAGATGGCGATATCAGCATCCGTCAGCCAGACACAGTGAGCCAAGGAAGTACGGGATCCCAGATAGCCCAGATGCTTGAGGTGCTCCACGCCACTATGGCCATACTTTTCCTCCGCCAGCATTTTTTGGGCTTTGGTTTCCAGCAGATGAGCATGGCGGCACAACTGATGCTGATCACTCAGGGCAACACACCCCTCAAACAAGGCATCACTGCACAACTGCAAGCCCGTGGGAGCCGTCATGATCTGGATCCCTTGCTCCGGTTGATGAAAGCGCTGCACCGCTTCTTGGAGCATCTGCAATACGGCTGGGGTAGAGAGATAGTAGGGATCCCCTGTCACCGCTGCTCCCCCCGTCGGAATACTGCTGGGCACAGCTTGATCCTGAATCAAGGGGCCAATAAAGGCACGGATCCCCACTTCCCGATAGGCACGGGCAGCAGCAGCAATCGTTTCCAGTTCCTGTCCAGGGATCAGCACTAAATGATCCACAACGGTGGTTCCACCGGAGAGCAGGGTTTCTACGGCGGTGCCCAGAGCACTCAAATAAATTTTTTCGGGATCCAGGGGGCTAAATTCGTGCAGTTGAGCAATCCACAGCTCTAGCGGATAGGGAGGCACCAAACCCCGTTGCCACATTTCTGAAGAATGGGTGTGAGCATTAACAAACCCCGGCAGTAAAAGATGGTCGTGGGCAGGAATCGCTTGCCCAACCACCGCTAGGTCGGAGCCAATCGCGGCGATCCGCTCATCCACAATTTGCACATCCACCGTCTGATAGCCTGCTTCCACAGGGATCAGCACATTCTGAAGGGTATAGCTCATAAGCTCCAAAAAAGGGGTAGCGTCTCACAGACAGGGTCGCCGCCAGTCGGGGATCCCAAGCTGGGCAAACCCATATAGTCTAGACGATCCGCCCACTTAAAAAAGGACTCCTCTGTAACCGAGCCCATCGGCAAAACTATTGATCTGGGAAGCTGACCCGAATGAGCCGGGGGATCCCCTTAGGGAGCGGAGCGTTGCGCCGCAATTGCCAACTCCACATCAGGAATTTGTTGCAGCGTATCCATCACCCGCACCACATCCCCATAAAGTTTTTCGGAGTCAGCGTTGATCACCACTAGGCGAGATTTTTTAGCCGGATTTTCCGGCTTGGTTTCGGCTAACACTTTTTCTACGGCTGCTTTTAGCCCATCAATAGAGACCTCCTGACGATTGACCGCGATCACCCCGTCTTTGGTCACACTAATGGTGGCATCCGGTTGCAACTTGCTCTGGGCTGTCGAAGCATCCGGCAGATTGACATCAAGCGCTTCGGAGCGGGTTAAGACCAAACTGGCAATGATAAAAAACACCAGAATGGAAAAAATCACATCGATCAGGGGAACGATGTTGATCTCGGCAGGTCTAGAATTCTCTTCCGGGATTCGCATAGGGTTCCTTCTTGGGGGATTCTAGGGAGGATGGGTAGGGTTGGGATCCGGTGGGGGGAGGCACATAGCCCTGGGAACGCCGCTCAAAGTATTGACGATGGAACAGTTCCAGTTGTCCGCCATATTCTTGAATCTTGGACAGTTGCCGCACATAAAGCGAGCGAAAAATATTGGCAATAAACACCGTGGGCAAGGCCACGATCAGCCCTCCCGCTGTGGAGTAGAGCGCTTCTGCAATCCCACTCCCCACCCCTTGGGTGTCGGTACTGCCGATGTCCCCCAATTCAATGGATCCTAACGTGGTGATAATACCCGTCACGGTGCCAAACAAACCCAGTAGCGGGGCCAGGGTGATCACCGTATCAAATACGGTATTGAAACGCTTGAGCAAAGGAATTTCTGCGGCTAGGGCTGTTTCGAGGGACAGGCGAAAATCTTCGGGAGGGGCATCGTTAATTTCCAAACCCGCCATAAAAATTCGTGCAATCGGCAGATCAGCGTTTTGCTCCAACTTAAACAAAGCCGCCCGTGGATTGCGGTGATAGATCGCCAAACACTCCCGCACCACCTGCTCCTGCCGCCGAGTGATTTTTTGCCAAAATAGGGCACGTTCAATACTACAGGCCACTGAAAAGATGGACAGTAGCAGGAGGGGCACTGCGTAGTACCAGCCTGTTATAAATTGCTCACGGAGTACATCCATTGGTTTTCTTCACCCTCCAACCACAATGGTTCAGCTATTTGACTTTAACTCTCAATAAACACTCGATCAATCAAAAGATCTTGGCTGCTTGGCCTCATCTGGCTCATCCTGTCATAACACTTTCTCTGGATTCCAGGAACAGGCGGATGCGCCAGCTTTGCTTCCTCCCTTCGCACAGGGAGGGCTGGATCGTTGCCTCCCTTCATGGGCAGAGCGGTAGGAATTTCCCCCAATCAGGTTTATCGTGGAGTGGCATGGCTAGGCACTAGGTTAGGGGAATTGTGGTTTATAACATTGGACTGCTGGGATTGGGAACCGTGGGATCCGGGGTGGTGCAGATCCTCCAGACACCTCAGCAGCGTCACCGCTTGATTGCCTCCATGCAGATCAGTCGGGTGGCGGTACGCTCGTTAGATAAACCCAGAGACGTCGGGATCCCAGCCTCCCTGTTGACGATCCATCCCGAAAAAGTGGTCACGGATCCGGAGATCGATATCGTTGTGGAGTTGATGGGGGGTCTGGAACCCGCCCGCAGTCTGATTTTGCAAGCGATCCAGGCAGGCAAGCATGTGGTGACTGCCAATAAAGCTGTGATCGCTCGCTACGGAGCCGAGATTTTTCGAGCGGCGGAAGCGAGGGGGGTTTATGTGTTGCTAGAGGGAGCAGTCGGGGGAGGGATCCCGATTATTCAATCCTTGAGCCAGTCTTTAGCCGCCAATCGCCTGCAATCGATTCAAGGCATCATCAACGGCACCACCAATTTTATCTTGAGCCAGATGAGCCAGTCTCAGACCTCCTACGAGGAGGCATTGCAGATAGCCCAGCAACGCGGCTATGCGGAAGCGGATCCCACGGCGGATGTGGACGGCTGGGATGCCGTGGATAAAATTGCCATTTTGGCGAGTTTGGGATTCAGTGCCCAGATTGACCGCGACGCCATTCTATGTGAGGGGATCCGGTCGGTGACGGATGCCGATATTCGCTATGCCCGTGAGTGGGGGTTTGTCATTAAGTTGTTAGGGATAGCCCAACGGTATCAGCCGACAGCCGGAGCGGGGGGAGACTCCTCCGCCATTCTGGATGTGCGAGTTCATCCGGCGCTGTTGCCCCTCTCTCATCCCTTAGCCAGCGTGCATCAAGTGGATAACGCCATTTTGGTGCAGGGGGATCCGCTTGGGCAGGTGATGCTGGTGGGGCCAGGAGCGGGGCGGGGAGCAACGGCGAGTGCGGTTGTCTCGGATCTGCTGCTGCTGCTAGCTCAGCTACCAACCACCCCATCCCTTTCCAACCCTCTCTTGCGTTTTCCTGTCCCACAAGCGGTGGTCTTGCAGAAACGGGAGGACTGGCGTTCTGAGTTTTATGTGCGCTTGATTGCCCAGGATCAGCCGGGGGTGATTGGGGTGATTGGCAGTGCCTTTGGCCGCTGGGGGGTCAGCCTGGAGTGCATCATGCAAAAGGCATCCCATGAGGCGACCGCTGAGATTGTCATCCTCACCCACACCGTTTCGGAAGCTAACTTTCAGCAGGCAATTGAGCAAATTCGTCAGCAGGAGTTGATCCTGTCGATTGCTTCCGTGTTGCGGGTGCAACGGGAAGTGGTGGCCGATTACTAGCGGAGGTGAAGGGTTGCTCGATCACGACCCAGGCTGGCAAGCGGAGGGGGGGACATCCAAGCTGGGATTAGCATCGAAAAAGCCGACGGGCTTGAGCATAAAGCCGAGGCTGGCCACGGGCATGATCGGCCAGTCTTCGGGGCGGGGAATATGATGATGCCCAAAGCTATACCAAAGGACAAGATTGGTTGATTCCAGAGAGCGGTTGGCTGCGCTCCATTCGGGGATCCCGGCACCACCAGGGTGCTGATTGGGATAATCGCCGGATGGGTAGCGCTGATCGGGATGATAGGGGGTAGCCCAGAGGTGGCGGGTCATGAAGGCAGCCCGCTTCAGGATGGGGGCATCCGGTTGGGCAAAGGGTAGGGCATTTTCGCCGGGAACCAGTTTGTAGGCCACTGCTTGCCCCAAGCGGTTGTGAACATGGGGGTTGACCACCTTCCAATAGCGGCAACTCAAGGGATCCACCAAGCGTTGGGCAGACTGTTCGCTGGGCAGCAGGGTTGATTGAGCCAGGAAGGCATTGCCATAGGGATTGGCCGCCCCGGCGGGGGCAGCAACGGTGTTCACTTCGTAGAGGGAATTTTCGTTGCCATCCACCTGCATATCCAGGCGGGCACAAAAGAAATGTTGATGAACAAGGGCATTCAGTTGGGGTGCCACCAAGCTGCCGTAGAGAGGATCCTCTGCGGGCAAAGCGGCGGCGGGCAGCAAAATTCCCGTCAGCTTCACCTCCAGTTGCAGGCTGCCATCCTGATAAAAATACCAGTAGAAACCATATTCATAGTTATCGACTGTGGTGATGAAAGAAATGACTAGCCGCCGCGAACGGCGAACTTCCGTGTGGTGATTCCGCCAGTCGGTGTGTTTCCAGAGTAGTCCGGCGTCTTCTTCGTGCAGGCAGATAGCCTGGGGAATGATGGATAGGTCGCCGCGGCTATCGGTCATCACGGCATCAAAATAAGTAATGTCCCCCAGACAATCGCAGCCCAATTTCAGACTATTGGCTAAGGCTCCAATGCCATGCTCCCCCACATCAAAGGCATTTTTGCGGAAATGTTGGGGTCGGGGATCCCCGTAGGGCACAACCATTTCAGCAATGGAGGCGCGATAGATAATCGGACGTTGCCGCCCCTGATCTTGATAGCTGATGGTGTGTAGGACTAAGCCCTCCCGTGGGGTAAAGCCGACGCGAAACTGCCAGCGCTGCCAGGAAACCTGATAGCCCTCCACCCGAAAACTGGGGCCTTGCGGCTGCACAATGTGTAAGGGTTTGAGATCCTCCCGAAACTGAGGCATAAAAGCCGCCGCATAGTTGCCCGCTTCGGGGGGAATCGGTACGACCCCATAGTCCTCAATGCGAATCACCTGCATTCGATTCAAATCGACAACGGGAATCAGACCCTCAATCGGACGGGCATAGCCATTGCTGCCGGGACTATGGCGTAGCCAGCACAGGGCACGCGCCAGCCGGATCCCCACCTCCTCAGCCAACCCAAAGTTCCCCACCGCCCAGGGATCCACCATCACCAGATCAAGGTCGTGGATGCCCCGCTCCTGCAATTTCTCCCGAAAGTGGGCGTCTGCCTTGACTGCCTGTTCACATTCCGCCAATTCATCGGCCATGATGTTGGGCTGTACCCCAGGAATGTTCTGCCAGGAAGTGACCGCCTGTTGGGTGAGGGAAACCACAGCTTCATAGGTTGAGCCAGTGGCGTTATCCAAAAGGATCAGAAAAGCCTGCCGCTCGCTGGCCTGCCCCGCTTGAAAGGCTTGCACCAGGGATTTGGGGGGTTCCTGCAGCACCACCGTGGCAAAGCGGAACTGGGATCCAACGGCGCGTTGTTCTCTTAGAATCTGAACTGCCAAAGCTACTTCAGCGGGGGAGAGGGGATCGAGGGGATGGGCAAAGGGAGGGAGGGGATGGGGCATAGCAAGCAATGACCAGTGGACAAAAATTACCCCCAAATCTTAGCGTTAGGGGGCTGGGAGCGGATGGCCGATGACAGGATTAATTGTGGTGTGTGGCCCGACGGCTACGGGCAAATCGGATCAGGCGCTGCGGCTTGCCCAAAAATTGGCATCCCCGATCATCGGAGCCGACTCCCGACAAATTTATCGAGACTTTAATATTGGCACTGCCAAACCTTCTCCCCAGCAGTTGGCCGCTTGGCCTCATTATTTGATTGATTGGGTGGATCCGCGAGAGACGGTTACGCTGGCGGAGTATCAACGGGAGGCTAGTCGGATCATCCAAGCCACCCAAGCCCAAGGAAGGATCCCGATTGTGGTGGGGGGGACGGGGTTGTATATCCAATCGATTACCGCCGGCCTACAAATTCCCGCCGTCCCTCCCCAGCCGGATCTGCGGGCGCAGTTACAAAGCCTGCCCCAGTCTCTTTGTTATGCCTATCTACAACAGGTGGATCCACAGGCCGCCAACAGGATTCACCCCCACGATGGCGTGCGTACCCTGCGCTCCCTAGAGGTGTATTACACAACTGGGCAACCCCTCTCCCGTCTGCAAGGTTGGCAACCACCGGACTATCCGATCCTCTGGCTGGGGTTGACCTCTGCCAAGCCGGATCTGGACAAGCGCATTCGGCAACGGGTGGCTGCGATGATGGAGCAGGGCTGGATCGAAGAGGTGATGGAGTTGCAAGCACGCTACGGTCGGGATCTGCCGTTGCTGCAAACCCTGGGCTATGGGGAAATTGGGCAGTATTTAGCAGGCGGGATCCCCCAGCGGGATCTGGAGCCTCTGATTGGGCAGCACACCCGTCAATTGGCTAAACGGCAACTCACCTGGTTTCGGCGAGTGCCAGCGATCCACTGGTTCGACTGCCAAGATCCCCATCTGGAGGAGCAGATGACGGCACGAGTTGAGCAGTTTTTCGATCAGCAGGGCTGGTCGATGTCGAACGATCCAAATAAAGGTTAAATGGTGGGGTGGAACGGCTCATCATTCTCAGGAGTGTCATCGGTGGAGCGGCAACCCCTCGATCTGAAAACCCGTATTGGTCGGATCCCCGATTTTCCCAAACCGGGGATTGTCTTTCGGGATATCACCCCCCTGCTAGGGGATCCCGTCAGCCTGCGGGTAACGGTGGAACAGTTGGCTGATTCCTATGCCGATGTGACTTTGGACGCGGTGGTAGGTATCGAATCGCGGGGATTTATTTTGGGAGCTAGCTTGGCCTACCACCTGGGGGTGGGGTTTATTCCGGTACGCAAGCCGGGGAAGCTGCCCCCACCCGTCTTCAGTCAACGCTATAGCCTGGAATATGGAACCGATCAGTTGGAGTTACGTACCGACAGCCTAGCCCCTGGTCAGCAGGTGATCATTGTGGATGATCTGATGGCTACGGGAGGAACCGCCGCCGCCACCGCGCTACTGGTGGAACAAGCCGGAGCACATCTGCGGGGGTTTGGCTTTGTGATTGAATTAAGCTTTTTGCAAGGTCGCCAACAGTTGCCGGCAGGGATCCCTATCACCAGCTTGATTGACTATGCCACCCCTGACGAGTAAAAATACACTACCTCACTGGACTCCGTGAAGGTAGATTAACCAGGGAGATGGACTGGCTTAGACAGGGAAGATGCGGAACCGGGGACTTGAACCCCGAAGGCATTGCTGCCACTAGAACCTGAATCTAGCGCGTCTACCATTCCGCCAGTTCCGCGTTCTTTAGCGATCTATGAGCATGACTGATGCTAGGCTTCCCTGTCAAGCGCATAGCTGACCAATCGCTAGCGAACCCCTCCCCTACCATCCCATGATTTAGGGATTGGCAAAGCCGCCTAATGGAGATCCCTGGCTGAGATGGCTAGCCGATTGAGAAAACATCTGAAAGGCGCGGCGAATTTCCTGCTCACTGTGTCCTGGGGTCAAAATCCACTCATCGCGGATCCCCATCTCTCGAAAAACCTGGCGAAAATCAGTAGCGCCGTCGTCAATACCCATCGCGGCAATGATGTGGTTTTCCGCCCGCAGCATATCCTGTACAATAGCGGCCACATCCTGAGCGGTAGAGTGGTAGGATCCGGCATCCCCGCCATCCGTAATAATTAGGGTCACGGTTCGCACCGGCACGCCATTATCGCTAAATTCTTGAGATTTGGCGAGAACTGTGCCCAACAAAATGACGGTTTGATCGTAGAGCGGTGTGCCCAAATTGGGATCATAGTTTTGCGTATTCATGCGAACCGCTTGACCCAAAGGACAATAAGGAAAGAGGACAAAACCATTCAGATAGCGGGTATGAACCAGCATGTGATCCTGTTGTTTGGAGGCTGTCAGGGCATCCAAAACGGAATTATGGCCACCTCGCACGGCTTGGACATTGCCGCTAAACCGAATGGATCCCGAATCATCCGGCATCATCGTGACCAAAACCACATCACTAGCCGTTACCTGATCAACAGAAATACCCAAACCCGCTTGAATTTGAGCACCAATATCGATCACATTCAAAGCTTGCAGAGAAGCCGATGAGAGGATCCCTTCATTCTGGGCATTTTGAAAAAGATCCTGAATATTGGGGGTCGATAAACTCATGAGTTAGCTCCTTAAGGGTAGAGAGAAATAATTGGTGAAAAGGGATCCCTAGAGGCTGCCGTGGGTAAGGGATCCCATAGACAGAATCCTTCATGATCCAGTCTAAAAAAGGGCAAGCAGCAGCCTTAAGTTATATTTTTGACAAACTTTGTTGATGGTTTAGCCAGGAAAACCAGGCCAACTAGCGATGGGATCCGTCGATTTCACGATATACATACCCGCATCGGCAAATCGTTGGAAAGCAGCATCCGCTTGATCGGTAAAATCAATCACTCCAGGTACTACAACCGGAGAGGTACAATCCTCCAAAAGATAAACTTTACGAGCTAACTGGGGATCTTGTGCCAAAATCTCTGTCAATAGATCATCAATCGTCCAAGCTACACAGTGACTTTTGGCCTGTCCAGCAATAATCACCGCATCAAACTCCAATAATCGCTGAATGAAACGGGTATTTTTTTGAGCAATTGGACGACCATCCGATCCATCCAAGACTTCGGGGCGTAGAACCGAATAGTTTTCGGTTAACGGATTTCCTCCCTTGATCTCAAAGTTGGTCTGGCTATGGCGGGCAATGGCATGAAAGAAGATAGCTTCTTCCACAGCAGAAACAAGAGCATGACCAATACCACCTAACATAGAGTGATAAGGCCAAACTGTCAGGGGATATTTTCCTTCATCACTCAGTTTTTTGGCATAGTGGATAGCATGATTTTGTAAGGCCATATAGTTTCCTCTTGCCAAACTATAGGCAACAGCTGGATTGACTTTCCATACGCCCTTTTGCACATCCTCTAGGGTGATCATAGTGGCTGCCGGAATAGGATGTTCACCCGCATCATTCACCCAAAAAATAGGGTGAAAAATCTGCATGGTTGTATGGGTATCCATCGTCGGGGCAATTTCGCTAATAGAGGCCAGATTCTTGTAGATAAACTCGCACAAACGGCGGTTATCGTCGATAGCTCCGGTGCCAGAACGCCCCCCCACGTACAATTCAAAATCGGGGAGACAGAAGGTGTTTTGAGCATCAATCACCATCAGGCAAATGCGGGTTTTATCTTTCGCTGCTGGCGAGATCCCCATGCGTTTTGCCCAAGCTTCCGCTTCGCTGGCCCGCTGCTGATAGGGTACTCGCCACACCTGATTAACCAGATTAGGTTGAAAATGGCTGGGAATGGGAAGTGGTTGGAGAAGTGTTGTATTCATGGTTAAAAGTGGGGTAAAGAAAAGATCGGTGAATTGTTGATGGGCAATCAAAACTGAAGTGTGGATAGATGAAATTAGGAGCTATCCATTTTTAGCAACTGAATATGTTGGGCTTGCACAACGTATAATCCCTGAGAACAGGCCAATAGTGAGCAGTCCTGCTGAACAAATGGCTCCGTATCAGAAAATGTCTGGGTCACTCGTAAGTAAGTTTGATCCGGTTCGACACGAACAATTCCTTCGTCAATGGCAACGAAAAGCATAGCACCATTGGCCACTTTGCCTCCCAACGATCCCAGCCAACTGCCATCTCCTTTTTCCGCTTCAGCCATCGCCAGAAGGGATCCTTTCTGATTGATCAGAAAAGCTTGATGAAGCACTTTTCCTTGCGTGGCATGGGCTACTAAAAACCAACAATGAGTGGGGCTAAAATAACAACCCATTTCTAGCAGTTTCCCCACTATTCGTGGAATTTTTATCTGATCATTAATTCCACGCCGCTCCACATCAAATAGGAATGCACACTGTAAATCAGCCGCCTGATAAAATCCAAAACCAAAATGGGATCCCACCCAAATCTGGGTTTGTTGAGCCAAGACATCACCGATGTAAAAGGATCCAAACTGCCCATGCAATAATGGCTCATCCCGCCATAATTTTCCTTGATCGATCCAATAATGGTGATGGGTATTGACTGCCAATCCTGGCTGAAAAGTCGCGCTATCAATGGAGAGCCGTAAGGGATCCCGTTGCAGAGATAATCCAATGGCGAGCTGATCTTGAACAATCCAGGTTTGTTTGGGTTGCAGGTAAAAGTGGGCAGGAATGCGTTGCTCAGATAACAAGACCACCGATCCATCTTCCCGTTGAAATTTTCCCGATTGGTAACTGAGCCATTGCAGTTGATCCTGATGAACGGCTGCTGCCACAATCAATCCTGTTGTTTGGGTAACTTGCGTGGCAATCACTCGACCTTTTACCCGAATGACTTGAGCGATCGATCCTGGTAAAACACAGTGAGGACAACAATGGCGAGCATGTTCTGTCTGACAAGTTGGGCAGGTTTGCCACTTCAGGTTTTGCAGTAATGCTAGTGGAAAGAGACCGCGATAATCTTTCTGAAAAACCTGATGAAAATAGTTCAGTAACTCATCCGGCAGGCGCTCATAGGGGAGCGCAGGTTTGGGATATTTCACCTGTGGATGAAATATGGTGATGCGATGTAAAGGTCGCTGTTGGTGTGGAATAGCAGGACTACCGGTTGCGGGTTTATAGACGCCTCCATAGGGATCCACATACAACAAGCTTTGCATGACCATAATGGTGAAAGCATACCAGTCAGATAACTGAGAATGTTGCTGTTGTAAAATCAGACTTGTAGCTTGCGGATCACACAACAAAGGATCCACAAATTTATGGGTATAGAGGCCACAAACAAATGAATCAAACTGAAAGGAGTCGGCATCGATCAAATAGGCTTGTTTGCCCTTAACCAAAACATTCATATCATTAAAATCACCAATCACTACATGGGCAGCGTGCAATTGATGAACGGTTTGATGTAAGTCTTGGAGAATTTCCAACATCAGGGAATGAGGGATCCCCATTTGATGGCGAAAGCTCCGTTCGGCATAACGAAATAGTCCTTCCGTGGGGTGGAGAAGGGGCATGACATAGCCCAAGATGGTTTGTCCGGAGGAATCAGTTACGAATGCGTTGGGAGTAATGACCTGAGTCGGCAAATGAGTAGGAAATCGTCGTAGTTTTTGCTGATGCTCTTGCAGGCGATACTCAGCACTCTTTTGCTCAATGACAGAAGCTTGATAATCAGGATGATCCGGTTGTTTAAATAATTTGAGGACTTGTCCTTGCCCCAACCGATAAACCTCGGCTTCCCCTCCCTGTCCAATTAACTGGCTGGGTTTTAAGGAAATTTTTTTGCCATTTAGATAAAGCGGTTGCCCTATAGTTGAGAGATTCTTTTGTTTCGTGTTCATGGTTTGCTCCCGTTTATCCAGGTTTCTTTTGTCGCAAAACAATCAACGTTGTATCGTCGGGAAGTAATCCTGAGTGCCTGATTAACTGGCGAGCTGCCCAGTCAGGAACCGTCACATCACGGTTAATCAGATTGAGGTGACGTTGCAGCATTTGGGGGTTTTGAAAATAGCGATCTTCCTGCCAAAACTGGCTGATGAATCCGACCCGATCATGACGACCTGGCAAAGGATGATCAGCTTTGCTGAGGAGATCATTGACACCATCTGTGCCAATTAACAATGAGTGCAGAGCTTGGGTAGGGATCACCCTCACCACTTGTATCGGATAGTGCAACCCCAATAATCCATAGCCTAAATAGGGAGGGCTATTATCTGCCTCTAAGGTCAGCACTTCATGATTTAGGATAAACACCCCATCACCTAAAGCAAATAACACACTGTGACTGGGGGTAATCACACAACCCACGAGGGTAAATAAGAAATAATCCTGTACCATTTGTCCGCGATTTTGACCCATTAAATCAGCCAAACTAGCGATTTGTCTCAAGACTTCGCTTTGCACCCATTCCCAATCCAGCTCCCCCCATTGCAGTGCCATTGCAATCGTTTGCAGCAACAGCCGGGATCCCACTTTGGCTCCGATTTCGCTATGTTTGCTGCTGCCACATCCGTCACAAACCAGAGCAATCAAAAAATCCTCGGTTTTGAGCACCTGATAGCTGTCTTGGTTGTTGCGCCCCAGACGACGATGCTCAGTTCCTACCACCGAACCACAAGCCCATTCCAGAGGATCCCAGATCGGACGACCCTCCGCCACCGCTTTAGAATCAAAAGAACTTGCGGCTGAATCGTGCGGGTTGGGCAGGGGGGAACAGTCAAATCCAGTCATAGTATGGGGAAGGGAGAGGATTTATTTTTGGTTAAATTTACCATAACATGCCGAATGAAGGCTGTCTAGGAGGGGAGGCAAAATCTTCCCGAGCTTTTTCCAGAAAGGCGGAATTATGGGATCTCTAGCTGCAAGCGGAGGAGATGTCTGACTGTCGCACCGATGAGGCTGAGATGCTAATTCCGTCTCATTTTTTTGAGAAATGCCTTTACTTTATAGTAGTTTTAACTATAAGCTGGGATTACCTTCTGGATAAGGATGTGGTTGTATGTTGACGCCCGAATTATCGTTAGCCCCTCAAGACTATGGATTGCTAACGGATCTCTATCAGTTGACGATGGCGGCTTGTTATGTCGGGGAGCAAGTGGAGCAACAGCCCGCTGCCTTTGAGCTGTTTGTCCGGCGATTGCCTGCTGATTACGGCTATCTGATGGCGATGGGATTGACTCAGGCGGTGGAATACCTGCAAAATCTCTCCTTTACTGCTGAGCAGGTGAAGGCGCTGCAAGCCAGTGGTGTGTTTGTGGATGCTCCCGAACGGTTTTGGTCACTCTTGGAAAACTGCCGTTTCACGGGAGATCTCTGGGCGGTGGCGGAGGGGACAGCCATATTTGCCAACGAGCCACTGTTGCGGATCGAAGCCCCGCTCTGGCAGGCACAACTGGTAGAAACCTACCTGCTCTCTACCCTCAACTACCAAACCCTGATCGCCACTAAGTCGGCTCGGATGCGTGATGCTGCTGGCGAATCAGCCGTTTTACTGGAATTTGGCACACGGCGAGCCTTTGGCCCACATGCCGGCATGTGGGCGGCGCGTGCCGCTCTGGCAGCGGGGTTTGATGCCACCTCCAATGTCTTAGCAGCCTTAAAGTTGGGGCGCAAACCTGCCGGGACGATGGCTCATTCTTTGGTAATGGCACTAGCGGCTCTTTCCGGCGATGAAGAAAGCGCCTTTCAATCCTTCCGACGTTATTTCCCTCAGTCCGCCCTCCTGATCGACACCTATGATCCCATTCAAGGGGCACGCACCGCAGCCCAACTGATGCACCGCGATCTGCATGAGTCCAGCAGCGATGGGGAAATGGGGGGGGTACGGATTGATTCCGGCAATCTGGAACAACTTTCACGACAGGTTCAGGAAATTTTGCCCCAGGGATCCCCGATTTTTGTGAGTGGCGATCTGGATGAATACGAAATTCAACGATTGCAGCAATCGCAAGCCCCGATTGCCGGATATGGCGTGGGCACACGACTGGTCACCGGTGGCTGCATTAACGGTGTCTATAAATTGGTGGAAATTAACGGCATTCCCGTGGCCAAGGGTTCGATTGCCAAAGCTACTATTCCTGGACGCAAACAGATTTTTCGCGGATCCGATCACGACTATCTGGGCAGCGCCAACGAGGATCCCCCCCCGCACACCAGCCCCCTCCTGCAACCGATCTTGCAACAGGGAGTCTTGCTCAATCCCCTACCCTCCCTGGAAGCGATCGCTCAGCAGACTCGCACCTCCCTGCACCAACTGCCCCTCTCAATCCGCCAATTACGGGATCCCAACCCCTGGCCTGTTCACCTCACCCCCACCCTACAATCCCTCAAGCCCAAAAATGCTTAGGGGGGATCCCAGCGGCACTCATCCCTGCCAGCCCTCCGACTAGAGGGGACTTTTCACGGATGACTTTTTGTGAAGACAAAGGTTTGCTCCCTACACACTTCTCCTCGAAACAGGACGGTTTCTTCCCTGAGGAGGGTCATACCCACGGCCTCCAGTAGACGAATCGATCGATGATGGCGGCTGTCGGTGATCCCTAGGATGGTTTGAACCCCGCCGGAAGCAAACAGATGGGTCATTAAGCTTCCTAGAGCTTCTCTGGCATAACCGTGACCCTGAGCTTGTCTAGCTAAAGTAAAGCCTACCTCTACTCGGTTGGGTTGTTCTGCCCAGAAGTGAATACCGATATCCCCCAGCAATAGGTTGGAGAATCGGTCAGCTATAGCGATTTGAAACCATTCCCCTAACTTAGCGATGCTGCCGGTCTGCATTTCACGAATGAATGCCTGTCCTTCTTCCCTAGCAAGCGGAAACCAACTTTGGTAACGTCCTATTTCGGGATCCTGACGATAAGCCAAGAATACTTCTAGATCAGAATCAGCAAATCGCCGTAAAGTGAGCCGTTGAGTAGAGAAAGGCAGAAAATCATCAGATAGTACAAGGTTTTTCATTCCTGGAATGTTGAGCTATACCATACAGGTATGCTAATCACGGTTGCCGGTTTTAAGGGAGGAGTGGCGAAAACCACCACCGCCATCCATCTGGCTTGTTATCTCAGCCAGAGGGGTTCTACGCTGTTGATTGATGCGGATCCCAATCGTTCCGCCCTCAGTTGGAGTCAACGGGGAGAAGGATTGCCCTTTCTGGTTTTGGATGAAGAAGCGGCGGTTGGCAAGATTGCTACCCATCGTCATACGGTGATTGATACGCAAGCCCGCCCCAGCCCGGATGAGTTAGA
This sequence comes from Cyanobacteriota bacterium, assembly GCA_033764955.1. Lineage (GTDB taxonomy): Bacteria > Cyanobacteriota > Cyanobacteriia > Thermostichales > Thermostichaceae > JANRIL01. The sequence continues at coordinate 87,324 of JANRIL010000005.1, forward strand.
AGATTTATCCACCCACTGTGATCTTTTAGTTTTGCCCTGCACCCCCGATGCCCTCGCTTTGGATGCGCTCCTGCTCACGGTCGAGGCTCTTAAGCCTTGGGGATCCGGTCGCTATCGGGTGTTGTTGTCGATTGTTCCCCCTTGGCCGAGTGGCGATGGAGCGGAAGCCCGTACCTTTCTCAAGCAAGCCGGGATCCCGACCTTTCGGGGGATGGTTCGACGGTTTTCGGTCTATCAAAAGGCGGCTCTGCTAGGCTTGCCTGTGTATGCAGTGCCGGATCCGAAAGCCAAAGTCGCTTGGAGTGACTACCTCTCGATTGGTCAGGAGTTAGGGCTATGAGCAAATTTGCCAAACTGTTTCGCGCCTCTGCCGATCCTCCAGATGCAGAGCCTCCACCACTGCCTAACCCTATCCAACAACCTCCGCCCCCCCTCCCTCCTGTCAGAAAAGCCAAGGATCCCGTCCCCCCCAACCCCAAAGGGATCCCTCCCAAAAAAGTCAGCGCCCAAGCTTACAAAGTTACCAAGAAAATCGGCGGCGAAGCGGATCGGGATCCGGTTGAGTCCCTCGTCACCAGCCTGCACCGCACCGCTTATCCAGAAGATCAAGTTTGGGATGGCGACATGGATGAGCGAGTCACCACCTCAGTCCGCCGCGTTACCTATCAACTGGTGAAGATAAAACTGTTGCAGGAAGGCTCTGACCTGGAATTTGCTGAGCTAATTGAATATTTATTGCGAGCATGGCTGACTCAACCTTGAAAACAGAAGGAGCCAAGCCCCATGATCACCCTCCTGACCCATTGGGGGCGGTCTTTTGGACTATTCTGGCTGCCCTGTGCTGTCAGTAATGCAGTGAATCTGATGCATGCCATCCAACGCCAGGGATCCACTTCCCTGATCCTGTTGTTGGGATAGCTGGCGTGCTGTTGTTGCTGATTTGTCTGATTCCAGGAATTTGGGGATGGTGTTGGCTGCCGCCGCTACTGGATGTGGACAGGATCCCAACGCTGCTCGCTCTGGTTGACGATAGGCTGCTTCAGGATCCCAAACAAAACAACACCGATGGCGTTAGATTTTGGGTATTTAGCTGTGTAAAATTTATACGGTTATCGCTGGTGGATTTGCTTTGTCAAATCCCTCACAGTAGTCCAAAATTTATATAGATTTTCTAGCTCGGGTTCCTGGGGAGCTAATTGCCTCACTTGATGTAACAGGTCGCAGGCTTCAGCTCTACGCCCTTCCAACCACAGTTTGCTTGCAACATTCAGGATCCTGCATGCACGGATCACATTCCCCCCTTCTTCAACCTGTTCTTTCAATTGCTCGTCATAAAGACCCACTATCTGTAATCGTTCAATACTGGTGTTCAGAATCTCCGCCTTCGCTTCAATATCAGTTACGTGCTTCTTTGGGTTTGGTTCACCAAAAGAGAAGCGGGGCCATAGGTGATCCGCAGTGATGTTTGCATGGTACCTAAGGACAAACTTAACAACTTTACTAGAGGCTTCAACTAGCAACTCTCTGTCCTGATGAATGCATTCTTCACCGCACATTTGATAAAAAGCCTTAGCTAGGTGGTGCACACGAATAACACTTTCGAGGGAGGTCATATCCCCATCTAGTGTGTTTCTGAGGCGTGCTTTAATCCTTTCTTTCACAAAATCTCGTTGACTAGGTATTTCTGCAAGTTTCAGATACCTGTCGATTTCAGTTGGCAGCTCACAGTAATTAGAGATGTAGTCAAAGTAATCAAAAAGAAGCTCGAGTTGTTTAAGGCTGTTGGAACTCAAAACATTAAGAATACTCGCGAGTCGGTCGTAGCATTGCTGGAATGAGGGTCGCTTATCTGGGTCAGCAGCAAGCATTGCTTTCGCCAGTAGCACCAGTTCTTGAGCTTGAGGATTCTGCGAGGGAGAAAAATGCCGTTCCCCGTCAATCGACCATTTCTTCAGCTTGGATCCCCTCCACTTCCACACTTTCGTTGCCGAGTTTTTTGTTGCGGGATGGTAGCCCTGAAATAGCTCTGCAATCACAACACCTACTGCAAACACATCAGGTGCGAATGTTTTATAGGGGCTGGGATCATACTGTTCAGGAGCCTTGTAAGCATTAGTGCCACCCAGATGGTTATCGCTCCATGCATTTGCCACTCCAAAGTCTGCGATCCGAACTGAATACCTCAACGAAAGATCAACGTGAGAAGGTGGAAAATCGCAGAATTTCTTACTCAAATCTATGTACAGTAGGTTCTCGGGTTTTATATCCTGATGGTGAACCATACCGCGCCTGTTCGCAACTATCATTCCCTTCACTATCTGCAACGATAGGCAGACTACACTTGTCAGGCTTAGCTTCTTACTTTCCAACTCACTGCTTATTAACTTCCTGAGATCACCATCACAATATGGCATGCAGATAAGTGGAATACCATCCCAAGTTTCGGTGAAGTATGGATTGATAACAAGTGGGTGCCCTGCAAAGCTAAACCAGTTTCTAGCCTCACGGTCAATCCGTTCAGTGTCAATGGAAAGGTTGCTTTCGAGTTCCTGGATCGTCTTGTATGCAATATACTTGGGGTGAGCGTCCTGTTCGATGATGTAGACCAATCCGCCTCTTCCTTTTCGACGGTCAACGATCTTACCTTTGAAGACTCTTGTCTCTAGCAACTCCCGAGTATGTTCATTCCAGGACATGCACTAATTCCTCTTGATTTCACATGAATGTAGATCGACGGTTTGAGTGGAGAGATTTGGTCTGTAATAAATACATAGCTAGGCATTATACAGAAAGCATGAAGATATATAGCAATCTTATGAAAGTCGTGAGAGAAAAGATCTTCCAGGAATCCCCCTGGCCTATCAGCACCCCCCTTGGTAAGGGGGGCTTGGGGGGATCGGTTTTCACAAATTACCTAAGCTTGCTATAGTTGACTTACTTAACGATAAGAATAGCAAAGGCTCTACAAAGCTCTTCAAACATGGGGTTTTACTAGATTTAGACGTCTCATTCTTACCTGAATCAACCATAACTACAGTAACATTATATTGATTATCGAACCTTCCTAGATATAACCCTTGAGAGCCAAACTATCAAGCAGTTATCTGGGTATTCCCTGCTAAGAAGACTTTATGGAGAAAGCCAGCCATATCCTCAATCCATCTCTCAAAAATAGAGTAGGTTGATGTGGGTGTTGCTTTAGACACCCAACTTCTGGCTCAGGCGGCAAGCTAAGGGATCCCCTCAAATGGACTGGCGCTTACGGAGATTACTTTCCCATTCCTGCAACTGTTCTTGACGGGCTTCTACCTCGGCTTCACGGCGGCTTAATTCTTGGCTTTGGCGGGTTAGGGACTGCCGCCATCGCTCGATCTCCGACATATCCAACATTCGTTCGCTGGCTTGGGAGAGGGTATGCAGGATTTCCACCAATTTTTGCGAGGCTTCTTCGATATGCAGGATATGGCGATCATCACTCAGCTCCAGCAGCAATAAAACCCCTACGTTATAGCCACTGGCTTCACTGGAACTGACGGACTCCTGGGTTTTGGACGGGATCCATACTTGATCATGGGTGCGATGAGCCAAAAGTTGTAACTCAGCCTGACCAAACAGACCTTTTCTTTGCACTTTGGCGAGATACAGCATGGATCCCACAGGGGGCGAAATAATGTTTGGCTGCTTCTCATCTTAAGGGTTTTTGTCTGACCTACAGAAATTAGCCGCAAAAATCCTCAGCAGTTGCCCTTAGCGATAGCCAGCAGCCCGTTGGTAGCGCATCCCTGCTAATTGCTCAATCCAACCCTCTAATTCCATCATCAACAACTCGCTAGCGAGGGTGCTGATATCCAGTTGGGTTGTCTGAGCCAGAGTATCTAGGGGAATCGGATCTCTGGTGAGGGCTTGCCAGATCATCGCTTGGTGAGGGCTAAAGGAGGGCATGGTGGTTGGGGAGGAAACCTGGAGAGGGGATCCCAGTTGGTGGAGGAGTTCTTCAATACCGAGAATCATACTGGCTCCTGTTTGAATTAAATTCAAGCAGCCACGGGCTTCGGGAACATCAATATTGCCGGGTAGCACCATGACATCTCGGCCATAATCATTGGCAAGGTAAGCCGTAATCAAAGCACCCGATTTAGCGGGAGCCTCCATCACCAGGGTGGTTTGGCAAAGTCCGGCAATAATGCGATTACGGCGAGGAAAGTTTTCTTTGGCGGGCTGGGTGCCGGGAGGAAATTCACTGAGGATCGCCCCTTGCTTTTGAATCTGCTGATAAAGTTGGCGATGCTGAGCAGGGTAGACAACATCCACGCCTGTGCCTACGACAGCTAAAGTGGTTCCCCCCGCCTGTAGACAGGCTTGGTGGGCAATACCATCGATACCAGCGGCTAATCCTGACACCACCACAAAACCCGCTTCCCCCAATACCGAAGCAATTTTTTCCGTCCAGCGACGGCCATAAGGGGTCGGGGAACGGGTACCGACAATCGCCACCGATGGTTGCCAACGGGGGGTTTCTCCCCAGACATAAATAATTGGAGGGGGATCCGGAAGCTCCCACAACAGATCGGGATAGTCCGCATCCGCAGGGGTCAAAAATGGGATCCCTGGACGCATCACTTGCCCCAAAATTTGATCTGGGTCTAGCTGTTGTCGCTCCTCTTGAATGGTAATGCTTAACTGCAATCCAATTCCTTCTACGGTCATTAAGGCAGCACCATCAGCAAGCCATGCCCGCTCCAAAGAACCAAACTCCTGAAACAAGCGTTTTAAGCGATGGGGGCCAATACCTTTAATCTGGTGCCAAGCCAGCCAGTAGGGGCGATCCGAGGTTGGGCGGACAAGTTCTTTCACCACAGATCCCTGCCAGAGAGGGTGATTTTAGTGTGGCGGAGATTCGTCAAACAAGCAACCTAAACCGAATAGAACCATCAGAAAATGGGATCCCGTCATAAAGTTTGTGGTTGGCTAAAAGCAGAAGCCATAGAGTTCTTCAATATAAGAATAAATCAGTTAGTTATCTACAATCTATAGCTTTCTCTGGTCAACAATAATATTATTTGATTAGACTTTCAGTCTTTATCTAGATTAAGTGCTTTGACCTAATTTAACAATTAACCAGAAAGATACTTACTCATTGCTTATAGAATTAAATGGCTTCATAATTTATATTACTGATTTGTTTATTTTTATTTATCCATTCAAGAAATAAATATGAAGATTAACCAATGAAAACTAGACTAATTTTGGATAGTACAAATTCAGAATTATAGAAGATCTAAAAACAAAAAATACTCAGTCTACTCGGCCTGAAGTCTTTTTGGGAAAAGATTTTAGAGTATTTCTTACATTAGATTAATTAATAAAAACAAACTTCTTAAAATTATTTATTTCTAAAGTTTTGATTTGCTTTGCCTGCAAAATAAATGGATAAGATAATTTCGGGTTCATTTTTTTGAAAACAAAAATGAAAATCTACTCTGAGGACTCTTGAATACCTTTGTTTGAGATCAGCTTGAGACCAGAAGCATTGAAAACAAATCATTAATAATCTTGATATCTTATTGGCGATCTGCCAGATCTAAGCCTAGACTGGGGTCAGAGGCTTTCTTCCCAAAAATGTATCCAGAAGCTCCATTTGTTGAAACCAGATTATGCATTCCCAAATGGGCAAAAACTTGATTGACGGATAAACATAGGTGGTGTTTGATAGAGTCCATAGTTGTACTAGTCCACCACTTGTAGGCCATCGTTCCATGTCTCCTCAGCTTGAAGTTCCCGTCGCACCCAGAACCCAGAGCTTAGTCATTCAGGGGGTTTTGCAGCTTTATACCAACCCCAGCCGAGGGTCATTCACCTCGGTTATGGCTCAGGCTTTTCGGGTAGCCGGACAAGGTACACCCGTGCTGATCGTGCAGATCCTCAAAGGGGGCATCGAGCAGGGACCCCAACAGGGATTGCAACTGGGTAATGATCTGCGCTGGGTTCGTTGTGGGTTGCAGCGCTGTGTAGACACGCCCCACCTTGCTCCAGAAGAGGCTCAGGCGCTCGCAGAACTTTGGCAGTTTACCCGTGATGCGGTTGCCTCCGGTCATTATGGGTTGGTGGTGTTAGACGAGCTGAGTTTAGCCCTTAAACTGGGGCTGATCCCAGAAAATGAAGTCCTCGATTTAGTCGATAATCGGCCCATCTCGATGGATATGGTGATCACAGGTCCAGAGATGCCCGTCTCGTTGTTAGAACGAGCCGATTTGATTACCCAACTTAAGCAACGCTAGCCCTTTCTCCAAGCTTGTCTCTCTAGGCTGTTAATCGCTGTTTCTCACTCATCTCGTCAATCATGCTGAAAAACGACCGATGGATTATCGAGCAAGCTCGCCAGGGTATGATTGACCCCTTTGAGCCTCGTTTGATCCGCGCCGTCACGCCTCTGGAGGGGGGATCCCAGCGACCTGTTTTGAGCTTCGGTCTATCCTCCTACGGCTACGATATTCGGCTAGCCCCCACTGAGTTCAAAATTTTTCGTCATATCCCCGGCACGATTGTCAATCCCAAACGGTTTAACCCTAATAATTTAGAGGCGGTGGCACTGCACCACGATGAGGATGGAGATTATTTTATTATTCCGGCTCATTCCTATGGATTAGGCGTCGCCCTAGAACGGCTACAAATTCCTGCCAACATCACAGTAATTTGTATTGGCAAAAGTTCCTATGCACGGGTAGGTTTGATTGCTAATCTAACGCCTGCTGAAGCTGGCTGGCGAGGCTATTTGACCCTAGAATTTTCCAATGCTTCCAGTGCCGATTGTCGGGTCTATGCGGGAGAGGGAGTCGTGCAACTGTTGTTTTTGGAAGGGGAGCCCTGCGATGTCACCTATGCCGATCGAGTAGGTAAATATCAAGATCAGCCTCAGCAGGTTGTGGTAGCAAGAGTGTAAATGTCGGTGAGATGGGGGAATCAAGCAGAGAAAAAAAGATGGGATCCTATCCTTATTTTTACTTCACACCCTATCAAGCGGATATTCCTCAGGCATGACAGCAACTTCGTCAACAGGAATTTTGGTCAGGTCGCTACGATCCGCCTGCCAATTTCTCGGATCCTCTGGCTTGGATGGTAAGTTTTGCCTTTCCTCCCGTCTCAACATCTCCGGCTCCAGGATCCCATCATTACTCGATGGCTGAGGCCATTCAATTAAGAAGTGGGCAAAAGAATTTCAATGCCATCGGAGGTGGCAATAATAGCTTGGTGCGCCATGCCAATAAACAGGCCATGTTCAATTACCCCCACCGTACCTTTGAGGGCATCAGCAATCTGGGCAGGATGAGCCATCGCCCCAAACTGACAATCTAAGATGTAGTGCTGTTCATCAGTAATGAAGGGATCCCCTGCGGCGGTGAGGCGTAAGGTGGGCTGACATCCCAAAGCCGCCACTCGGTTGTAGGTACTTTTCCAACCAAAGCGAACGATCTCGACAGGCAGGGCAAAGCGGGTGCCCAATTGCTCCACTTTTTTGGAGGCATCGGCAATAATGATCAGGCGGTCGGCGCTGGCTTCCACCAATTTTTCCCGCAGCAACGCCCCCCCTGCCCCCTTGATCAGGTTCAGGGATCCCAATTCAATTTCGTCGGCTCCATCAATCGCCAGATCCAGGTGGGGTTGTTCCTCTAGGGTGGCTAAGGGGATCCCTAGCGACTGGGCTTGCTCGGCGGTGCGGATGGAGGTGGGCACGCCCATCACGGTTATCCCCTCCTGCTGTATTCGTTCGGCAATCGCGCTGACCGCAAAAGCAGCCGTCGATCCGGTTCCTAGCCCCACTACCATACCCGACTGAACTTGATCGGCGGCGGCACGGGCGGCCATTTGTTTCAACTGATCTTGAGAAAAGGACATAGGCGGCTAGGGCATCCTCAGCGACAACACAACCAGTGGGAGCCAGAAACTTTGCCAATCCGCTTGGCTCGATCCGATTTCTCCTCCAACCATCTCTTATTCTAGGGGGGAGGGATCCCCTCGTCTCACTTCCCTGCCCAGCGATTTTTCCCAACCTGATTGTTGCGAGGAACGACTCATGGCTGAATCATTCAATGTCGATACGGTGATGGAGGCCGTCTTGAGCAAGCTGCGTGCCTTGACCGAGACGGGACAAACCTTCGGGCAACCCATCACCATCGGCGACACGATTATTGTTCCCTACATGTCCCTCTATTTTGGGTTGGGGGGTGGGGGCGGGGGGAACCTGGCGGAGAGCCGCGAGGCCAAACGACCTAGCCATACCCTCTGGGGCGGAGCAGGGGGGGGGGTCAGAATCGAACCGATGGGTTTTTTGGTGGTGCGAGGGGAGAAAGTGGAGTTGCTCACCCTCCAGCCGCATCCCCAAAAGGAGAGCAAAACCGGACAGTGGAGCCAATTGGCTGACAGTGTATTGCCCCTTTTGCAACAATGGTTGGCCAGCCGCAGCGAGGCCAATGCAGGGTGGCAGGAGACCAACGGCAACCCTCCCTCTTCCTAACGGGTTGGGGAAACAGTCCCTTTCACAGTTGGCTCAGGGATCCCTTGTCCACCCGCTTCTCAAAGAGCATCTCATAGGGTTGATATCCTACTTTTTGATAGAGCTGATTGGCTACCTGGTTATTGCAGAGGGATCCCACTCGAATTAGGGCTAGACCCCGATCCAGGAAATGCTGCTCCGCTCTAGCGAGCAAGGCGACTCCCACTCCCTGCTGGCGCATTTCTGGCACAACATACAGCTCGGAAATATAGCCATAGGTTTGTTCGGATTTGATCACATACAGACTGCGCTCATCCAGCCGGTCAATATATCCCAAGACAAATCCCACCAGGGATCCCGCCACCTCGGCCACATAAATTCCGCCCTGCTGTTCCTGCACCAGGGTTTCTAGATAGCGAAAGTGGGCATCAGCTATTTCGGCTCCAGCGGGTCGGTTGGGGTGGAGCTGTCGCTCGGCATCCTGCAATCCCGCCATAAATTGCACGAGAGTGGGGCGGTCAGCGGGTTGAGCGGGGCGAATCGTCCAGGAGGTTGCCATAAAAGGATTGGTTTAGCTGTTTTCTAAAAATTCTCGGCGTGTTTTCTGGGAGTTTGTTAGATATTGTGGCTATTATCCATCCCCCACTCCCCCTTCCTCTCCACCTGCTTTATGGATAGCGCTTCCACCACCTCCTCCGCCACCATTTCTGCCTGGAGGCAACTCAAAAACCGTGAAATTACCCCCGAAGAGGCTCTGGATCTCCTGGTGGATGGGGAAGGGCGGCTCCGGCTAGATCTTTTGGATCAGGGATTGGTGGCGCGCTTCTTTCAAGAATTTCCGGATGCCTCATTGCTTCCCCCCGTAATTCCGCTGTTGTTGTGGCGAGCCAGCTATTATCTGGCCTGTGCCCGTGAATTGACAGCTGACGAGTTGAAGTTTTTGGCGGAGCGCACCCATACCGCCATTCGCATCGTACCCATCGATCCCCAAAGCTACCGCAGTTGGTTCCGCCTGCAAAATATGCCGGGGCACGAAGCGATTCATGCCACCGGTCAATACCTCAATCCCCTGACCGGGGTGGTGGAAGAACAGAATATTGGAGATGTAGCCGATTATTTGGCACAGGCTGCCAGCCAGTCCCACCGGATCAACGCCCTCATTTCCGGAGCGCTGCAAAGCCGAGCCAGTGACATTCACCTGGAACCCACCCTCAACGGTTTGCGGGTGCGCTATCGCATTGATGGCATCTTGCGGGAGATTGCCGTCTTGCCCCAGGAGATCAGTCGCTCTGTGGTGGTGGCCATCAAAGTCATGTCGGATATGAACATTGCCGAAAGCCGTGCCCCACAGGACGGACGGATTGGGCGCAACTATGTCTCTGGGCAAGATGTGTTGATGGATCTGGACTTGCGGGTGAGCACCTTGCCCTGCGTCGGCGGAGAAAAAGTGGTGATCCGACTGTTGCACCGCCAGGAAAACGCCTTTTCGGATCTGTCTACCCTAGGATTTACCGCCAACACCCTCAGGCTTTATCAAACCTGGTTAGAGCAACCCCAGGGACTGATCATCATCACCGGTCCCACGGGATCCGGCAAAACCAGCACCCTTTACACCAGTCTGCATAAGGTGGCAACCGAGTTTGTCAATGTGGTCACCGTCGAAGATCCGGTGGAGTATGTGTTAACCAACATCACCCAAACACAGGTGCATGAGCGGGCGGGCATGACCTTTGCCTCTGGATTGCGCTCCATCCTCCGCCAGGATCCCGACATCATCATGGTGGGGGAGATTCGGGATCAAGAGACCGCCGAAACCGTGATTCGAGCCGCCTTAACCGGCCACCTGGTCTTGACCACCATGCACACCAACGACACGATCACCGCCATTCCTCGTCTTAAAGACTTAGGGCCTGATCCGGGGCTATTGAGTGATGCCTTGCTAGGAATTACCGCCCAACGGCTGGTTCGCCGCGTTTGTCCCTACTGTGCCGAACCCTATACCCCCTCCGACCAAGATTGGCAGCTTTTGGGGCTGGAAACAGCGGCAACTCAACCGGGAAATTGGCGAAAAGGGCGGGGGTGCAGCAAGTGTTTTCAGTCTGGCTATCTGGGACGGGAGGCGATTGTGGAACTGCTGAATGTGGACGAGACGGTTCGACAAATTATTTACGAAGGGAGTATCACGCAACTGCAACGCTATCTGGATCAGATTCAATTTGACTCCTTCCGTGTCTCCGCCATCGGCAAGGTTGTAACCGGTATCACCACCCTAGAAGAGGTGCGCCGAGTCTTGCCGCAAAGTGCGCTGATCCGCCGTTCCTCAGATAGAACTGGTGTGCTTCCGGCTTGGCGCGTCAGCTAAGAGGTTTTGTTGCCAGAGGCAGAGGATCCCGCAAATCCTGATACACTAATCCATACGCAATTTCTTAAGGATGACTTCATCTTTAAGCAAGCAAGATGGGAAAGGGGAGAGAAACAGCTACCTCCTATCGAAAATATATGGAAATATAAGTTGCTGACCTATTGGCCTGTGAACTGGCAGAGGAGATTCTCTTGCGCCCCACTGTGATCGCCGGAAACTGGAAGATGTACAAAACTCAAGCTCAGGCTCAGGAGTTTTTGGCTAACTTGACCCCCCATTTGCCAAATCGGGATCCCTTACGCCCTCGCCAGGTTATCTTGTGCGTCCCCTTTACGGATTTGGGGGTGGTGGGTAACTGGGTTGTGTCTAGGGATGTGGGGCTGGGAGCGCAAAACATCCACTGGGAGGATCAAGGGGCGTTTACGGGAGAGATTTCGCCGCCGATGTTGGTGGAACTGGGGGTCAGCTACGTGGTTGTTGGTCACAGTGAGCGTCGCCAGCATTTTGGTGAAACCGATGCTACCGTCAATCAGCGGTTATTGGCGGCACAGCGGCATGGGCTGACCCCGATTTTGTGTGTGGGAGAAACGAAGCAGCTCCGCCAGCAGGGGCAAACCGAGTCTTGGATTTTACAACAACTGCAACAGGGGCTAGTGGGGGTGGATCAGCAACGCCTAATCATTGCCTATGAGCCGATTTGGGCGATTGGCACGGGGGATACTTGTGAGGCCAGCGAAGCCAACCGCGTGATCGGCTTGATTCGCCAACAACTGGACAATCCCCACCTAGTGATCCAATATGGCGGATCTGTGAAGGGCAACAACATTGATGAGATTATGGCGCAACCTCAAATCGATGGGGTGTTGGTGGGGGGAGCCAGCCTAGACGCCGAGGAGTTTGGGCGAATCATCAACTTTCGCGCCCTGACGGTTGCTTAGAGGGATGGGAGTTGCCCCTCCGCCTCGCGGATTGGATCCGGCTGTCGTTGCAAAGCCAAGACGGGAGAAAAATAGGGCCAGAGGAAAGTGGTAACCATGCCGATTCCGCCCACCCAGAGGGTTGAGCGCAGGCCAATTGTTTCCCCTAGCCAGCCCCCCAAGGCAAAGCCAATCGGCATCGTTCCCCAAATCAAGAACCGAACCGTGGCATTCATCCGCCCCTGCAAGCGATCGGGGATCAAGGTTTGCCGCAGGCTGAGTTGATTCATGTCATAAACCGTTCCTGCAAACCCGCTGATCCCCCAACCCAGCATCAGCACAGGGATCCCGTACCATCCGTGGGCCAGCGGTAGCACCAGATAACCCAAGCCCGACACGAAAGCACTGATTGTGATGGTTTTGCCCAGCCCCACGCGCCGCGTGATCCTTGCCGTCAGGAAGGAACCCAGCAGGGATCCCAAGGCCGCCATCGCCATAACTAACCCCAACCAAGCGGAGTTCATCTGCAAATCGCGGGTGGCAAAAAGCACAAAAACGCTCAAAATAATTTTGTCAAAAAGATTCATGGATCCCGTACATCCCGCCAGAGAACGCAGAAAAGGATTACTCAAAACCACGGTCAACCCCTCTTGAATAGCTTGGGTTATCGACTGGGATAGTGATTGGGAGTTGCCCGTTTCACGAACCTGAATAGTTAGCAACAACACCGCAGAGATCAAAAAAGAAAGTGCATCCAAGGCAATGACATAAGGAGCTGAAAATAGGGTTGCTAGCCAACCCGCTACGCTTGGGCCTAAAATCTCTGCCAATGACCAACTCATGTGTAACTTGGTGTTTCCTTCCAAAATTTGATCGCGTTCCACCAAGGCGGGTAAAAGAGCTTGGTAAGCAACATCAAAAAAAACCGTCAGGCTCCCCACACCAAAAGCAATGGCATAGAGGATTGGCATCGTTAGGTGATCCCGCCACGCCAACCAAGGGATCCCCATAAGCAGCACTGCCCGTCCCACGTTACAGCCCACCATGATCCAACGGCGGGAGCCGCGATCCACCCACACCCCAGCCAATAAACCCAATAATAAAAAGGGGCTAAATTCAGCCGTGCCCAGCCAACCCATCTGCATAGGGGTAGCTTCAAGTAACAAAGCTGCCGTCAGCGGTAGAGCAAAATGGGTAACGGCGGATCCCAGCAACGAAATGGACTCACCCACCCACAAGCGCAGGAAATTAGGATGGTGCCACAATCCAAAGGTTGGATGATTCACTCCGTGCATTAGTAACTTGGTTGAGATAAGGATAATAGGATGGCCAATTATTCTCTACCGAATTCTTCGAGTATTTGCCTTCTGCTCAATTTCCCTAGATATGGAGCTTCTAGATCTTCAAGATGTTTTGAGGATTGTCATTTTTCAAAAGGGGAGAGAACCGGAAATAGGAAATCTTTGACTTTATTAGATCATTACTTTTTGCCTGATGACCATCAATCCCTTTGGGCAATGACTGTCCGGTGGCGGGGGCTGTTGGCGGTTACCACCGGAGTTTGAAACCCCGCTTGGATGAGTGTTGCCTCAAGATCAAGGGTGAAGTAGTGATCCAAGTAAGGCTCGGTGCTTTTCAACAAAGTCAGTAGATAAGGAGGCATCCTAGCATAGACGGCTGAGGAGGGATCCATATCCATCAAAGCCAGGGATCCCGCCGGTTTGAGGATACGGCGAGCCTCTTGCAGAATCGCTAGGGTGGCGGACTGGGGCAACTCATGAAAGATCAGGAAAGCCGACACCAAATCCACCGATTGATCCGGTAGCCCCGTCGTCTCGGCAGCAGCATGAATCCATCTCACGGCTCGCCCTTGTTGCTGAGCACGGTACTGAGCGACTGCCAAGAAATAGGGAGAGAGATCAAGGCCGATCAGCTCGGCTCTGGGATAACAATCTTGGAGAGCGAAGGTGCTCATGCCTACACTGCACCCTATATCTAGGATCCGTTCCGGCGGGGTTGGCAGGGATCCGCATAAGAGCTGGTGATAACTGTGCCGCAAGCGAGCATCCCCCTGAGGATCCGCCTGCTGCCCCCAAACTCGGGAGTGAACCGCCAGCGCCGCTACTTCCACCTCCATCGCCGGATCCCAGCCTAAATTTCCCTGTTCATAGGCATGGAAGGGCTGCACATAATAGGCCGGATAGACCAGATTCGGATTTTGAATATGAGCCAAAGCTTGCTCCCAGAGCGGGGAAAACACCTCCGCCTCCCCCCGAGAGCGCAACGCTACCGCCTCTTGCTGCCAATCCACACCGATGAGAGCCGCCCGTTCAATCATCATGGCGCGGGCTTTGTTTTTGGCAAATTGAAACAACGGCTTTACCCCCAGAAGACTACTCACCAAACGAGAGGTGAAATGGGGGGCAGGTATGACCGAGGTGAGAGAGGCAGCGGAAATGGTAGACATGGTGCTACTTCGCTTCGGCAAGGATGGAGAAAAACACACTTAGCCTAGCAGATTGAGGTTCGATAACTGGAGGGTTGGGCGAGAAATCGGCATAGCTGCCAGGGGTAGGAAATGGAATACGGGAAGCCTAGCATCAATAAACCCCAAAAACCCCCCTTATCGTCAGAGATTTGGGGGGATCCACTCGGTAAATCGGAAGTTGGGTTTCTGGATCTATTTATTCAAGACACTCGGCCAGTTTACGTTGGCTTTAGCAATGAACCCAGGAATATCTTTTTGCCAGGTTTCCTGAACTTTCTGGTCATAGTTGAGATAGAGTTTGCCATCAACAATTTTCCAGGCATCGGGACTAACCGGAGCAATTTTGTTTTGGCTAACCGCCCAGGCACAATAGCCACCGTATTGAGGGGCATATTGCTCAGGGTTAGCAGCAAATAAATCACGATTAGCGGCACTGGAGAACTGCCACACGGCTCCTTTGTACTCGTAAGTAAATTCTGTACTGCCTGGAACGGGCTTGCCTGCGGTGAAGTAAGCAACAACATCGGTTCCTCTGACCGCAGCACCCTTATCCGAGAAGATCGGCGCATTCTTGGTTTGTCCGGCACAGGGATTGGCTCCAGCACAGGGATTAGCTCCGGCGCAAGGGTTAGCAGCCTTACCCGCGCAAGGATTCCCAGCACAAGGGTTGGCAAACACGACCGTAGGGGAAGTTGGGACGATACCTGCACTCAGACTGAGGATCGACAGAAATCCAATCAGAGCTAGATGTTGAACTTTCACAATACATCTCCTGGAAGAATAGGAAGGTAGCCAGCAGCCACAAGCAAAGTTATCTGAGCTGCCCCACGTCTATATCCTGAGAGATACAACTGAATCTAGTTGAAGGGAGGGGTGAGAGTTTTCTCAGGGGATTCTCAGATCAAAAAGTTATCAGAATTTGTAGGCTAATCTTCTCTGGTGGATGGGATGACCTTTCGCCCATAAATCCTTCCCCATAAATCCTTATAGCAATGCACTCCTTTTATGGTTCAGACTGCTCCGACGACGCCAGCCTCTCCTGCCCGCTCCGGCAAAAATTATGAGGTGGGTGCAGATGGACAATGGCGCACTCTAGCTGCCCCAGCAAGCAGTTTGTTACGGCGCTTCCCCCAGCGGCGCTCCTACCGCCTCTATCGCTTTCTCTCCGATCTGGAGGATTTGGTAGACAACATTTCTCATGACCGAGATCGCCTACGGATCGGGGCGGTTCTGTTGCGTCGGCTGGTAGAAGCCTGTGACTGGCTCACGGATGCCTGCCCCACTCCGGATCCCAGCTTGGGCTGGGCGGTGCATTTTCTCTACGATGAACCGGGCTATCCTTTCACTGTTCAACTGGTTTCCTGGTTACCTCAGCAACGTTCTCCCATTCACAATCACGCCGCCTGGGGACTGGTCATGCTGCTGGGGGATCCCGCTACGGCCGGACGGGAGGAAAACCACTTTTGGCAACGAACCGACGATGACACGATGGATGGAAAAGCCACCCTGCAAGAGGTTTCCCAGGTGACGCTTCATCCTGGGGATCTGATTGGCTTTACTCCCACCGCTATTCATCAGGTACGGGCTATCGAGGCCAATCGCCTAGATCCGCAACCCACGTTTACTGTCAATGTCTATGGCAAAACGGACTTTAACCAGCGGTTTACTTTTGATCCGCTCCAACAGTCCTGTCAGTTATTTTGAAGAGTCCATCTTTGGATCGCTAAAGCTTCTCAGCCAGTACGGCCTGTCATTTGAGCAAGATCAAAGGGAGATCCCGTAAAGCCACGGAGAGAAGTTACCCGAAATTTACCCGATATCTGCCTGAGATATACACAGGGATCTCCCGAAATATTTTCGGGGGGATGTTAGAGTCATTCGCCATAGCGATCATAACCGCAACCAGGGAAAAGGAGTAGCAAATGATACGATTTGGCGAGATGAATCGGCGGCGTTTTCTGCAATGGGGAGCTTTAACCGTAGGCGGCTCGGCGATTTTATCAAGACAGGCTTCTCATGCCCAATCGGATGCGAATCCCACAATTAAAATTGGCTTTTGGCCGATTGCGGCTGGCTTGCCCCTCTACATGGGGGTAGAAAAAGGCATTTTTAAGGATGCTGGGCTGAACGTAGAAGCGGTGAAATTCGCCTCTGCCCAGCAGGTTGCTGAAGGAATTATTGCTGGACGATTGCAGGGATCCGCCAACGGCACAGCCTCTGGAGCTTTGGGACTAGCGGAGATTGCCTCGCCAGGGTTGTTTAAGATTATTGCTACGAATCCCAGCAATGTTGATCATGTGTTGGATCAGTTTTTGGTGGCTAAAGATAGCCCCATCCAAAGCATTGCTGAGCTGAAAGACAAAAAAGTGGCCTGTGGTCCCGGCGCTCAAAATATTGCAATTGCTAAAGGAATTCTTAAAGCCAATGGTATTGTGGATCCGAATGTGCAAGCCCTTGATATCAAACAGCATGTGCCCGCTATTCAATCCGGTCAAATTGATGCTGTCTACACCCTAGAACCAACGGGTACCGTGGGGGGATTGGCTGGCATTACCCGCATTTTGGAAGCTGGGGTAGTGGCGAAATATATTCTGGGAGATCCAAAAGCCCCTTGGTCAGGCGGATCAGCAACCCTTACCAATGAGTTTTTGAAACAATATCCTGAAGTCTCTAAGACTTATATTGCCGCTTATCGCCAGTCTATCGAAGAAATTCGCAAGGATCCCGATGCCGCTCGCCCCTTTTTAGAAGGCTATACCGCGATCACAGGAGATCTAACGAAAACGGTGCCTCTACCTGCTTACCTGATCTACGACGAATTCACCGATCGAGATAAGCAATACTTCCAAAAATTCTTTGACTTTATGACCTCAGAGGGAATTTTCTCCAAAAACGTTCCCATTGAACCGTTGCTCTATCAAGAAGCTGGATAAATACAGGATAAGCAAATTATAAATTCTCAGATCATTAGCCTTTTTTATCTCACCAAGGGGGAGATCCCTGATGATGAACAGTACCTCTGTTTTGGTTAATTCACAAACTGAACCTCTGATTCGGGTTGAGGGATTATGCAAGTCATTTGCTGGACAACCTCTCTATGACAATTTCAACCTGGATTTACCCAAAGGAGAATTTATCTCGATCTTTGGTCCAAATGGTTGTGGAAAATCTACGCTGATCAATATGATGAGCGGCTTGATCCCAATTGACTATGGGCGGATCTTAATTGGTGGAAAACCTATCAAACAAGCTCGGATCGGTTATGTTTTTCAAAACTACCGCGATTCTCTATTTCCGTGGCAAAGTGCGTTAGATAACATTGCCTATCCTCTCAAGGTAAAGGGAGTTTCTCAGCAAGAATGTACGGAACGAGTCGAACGGTTAATTCAAGCCTTTGATATCAAGTTAGATCTGAAGCGATATCCCTATACATTTTCAGGAGGACAACAGCAGTTAGTATCGATACTGCGAGCTTTAGTTGCGGATCCCGAAGTTCTATTCTTGGATGAACCCTTCTCAGCTCTCGACTTTGAGACAACTCTCTATGTGCGGGAAAAACTACAACAAATCTTCCAAGAATCTGCCCTGACTATGGTGATGGTGGTGCATAACTTAGAAGAAGCTGTTTATCTGGCTGATCGCATTTTATTGCTGAGCAAACGACCTACCCATCTGGTGGAGGCTGTTCCTTTTACGGTTGCCCGCCCCCGTACCCCTGACACCTTATCTTCTTCCGAATTTATTCGCGTGAGTAGTCATTGTTTAGATGTTTTTCGCCAGGAGATGCGTAAATGATCAGCCCTTCGTTGCCGATGCAAAGTCGCGCCCTGCGTATTGCTAAACTAAACCAATGGATTGATCGGTTGTTACCACTGATTGGAGTGGCACTCCTATTTATTTTGTGGTGGATAGCTTCACAGTCTGGCTGGGTAAATCCGGTCTTATTGCCCACCCCTTTGGCCACTATTCAAGAATTGATCAAAATAGCCGTACAGGGATCCCTTTTTTCTGACTTTTCTGCTACTGTGATGAGAACCTTTCAAGCGTTCTTGATTGCGGCTATTATTGGAGTCCCCCTGGGGGTGGCCATGGGTAGCTCGGAGCGAGTTTATCGCAGCTTTGAGTTTCTGATTGATTTTTTTCGATCTACTCCCGCTAGTGCGCTGATCCCAATGTTCATTTTGTTCTTTGGAATCAGTGATCTCAACAAGATTGCTATTGCGGCATTTAGTGCCTTACTGTTGATCCTGTTTAATAGTGCTTATGGAGTGATCAATGCCAAGCGATCACGAATTTTAGCAGCAAAAGTGATGGGAGCTAACAAGTTTCAGGTTTTCAAAGATGTCCTTCTGTGGGAAAGTTTGCCACAAACCTTTATTGGTTTGAGAAGTGGTATTAGTATAGCCTTGGTGATTGTGATTGTGGCGGAAATGTTTATTGGCACTGAGTACGGCCTAGGAAAGCGTATCATTGATGCTCAGCAAGTTTTGAATGTCAAAGATATGTATGCCTCAATACTAATCACAGGTATTTTAGGCTATGTCCTTAATGTTGTCTTTTTGGTGGCCGAAAAGCGATTTGTTCATTGGAGCGGTAAGTAGGTTTATCCCTATGGAATCTGTACAGTTTGCGGTTAATGGTACACTGATGCGGGGATTGGCTCTCAACGAAAATTTGCATTCTGTTGGAGCAACTTTTTTGCATGAGTCGGTAACAGCATCAATGTATCGAATTTGGTCAATTGATGATGTTCATCCTGCTATGCTGCGTGTTAAGCAAGGGGGGGCAGCGATTGCAGTAGAAGTATGGGATGTCCCTCTGATTGGTTTAGGAAAAATTCTGCTAAAAGAGCCACCTGGTCTCTGTATTGGCAAAGTTTTTCTATCTGATGGGAAGCAGGTTTTGGGTGTTTTGGGTGAGCCTATTTTGTGTGATGGCCAGCAGGACATCACAGAATGGGGAGGATGGCGAGCCTATACGGAATCTCACTCTCTGCAAATGGCCTAAGGTTATGTAAAATCTAGGCAAAAATCATCTGTTGAGAGCTTCCGCCGAGGGAGAAATGCCTACGAAAAGACTTTGAGATTATGATCAGATTCCGGCAACAAACTTCTGAGGAAATCGTCAATTCTTACTAAGGTTAGTGTTTCTACCTTCCCCCCTTTGTATCTGTCTTAATCCACTTGTTTCTTTTTTCATAAGGATGGTTACCCACTATGTCTCAACGTCCTTTTCTGAAGTTAACTCGCCGTCAATGGATCCAAAGCGCTGCCGCTGCTACTACCTTGACCCTAACTTCTCAGGTTTGGAAATTTAATACGGCTCAAGCTCAAGATAAGTTGGTGATTGGATTTATCTATGTCGGTCCTAAAGATGACTTTGGCTACAATCAGGCTCATTTTGAGGGGAAAGAAGGTATTTCTAAACTCGAAGGGGTAGAGACGGTTGATGAAGCCAATGTGCCAGAAACTACGGCGGTTGAAGAATCCATGCGAGCCATGATTGAGCAGGATGGAGCAACGGTTTTATTCCCAACTTCCTTCGGATATTTTGACCCCCACATCCTCAAACTGGCGGAAGAATATCCCGAAGTTCAATTCTTTCACTGTGGTGGACTCTATCAAGAAGGAACGCATCCCAAAAATGTAGGCAGTTATTATGGTTATATTGACGAGGCTCAGTATATTGCTGGAATCGTAGCTGCTTCCACCAGCAAAACAGGCAAATTAGGCTTTATTGGAGCCAAACCGATTCCACAGGTTGTTCGCAATATCAATAGCTTTACTTTGGGCGCTCAAAGTGTAAAGCCAGATATTACCACTCAACTCATTTTTACGGGAGATTGGGCACTACCTGTCAAAGAAGCAGAAGCTGCCAATAGTATGGCGGATCAAGGGATTGATGTGATCACCTGCCATGTGGATAGTCCAAAAATTGTTATGGAAACCGCCGAAAAACGCGGGATTTTCTGTAGTGGCTACCACGCAGATCAGGTGAAATTGGCTCCTAAGGGCTACTTAACCGGAGCCGAATGGGACTGGACAAGTGTTTATACCAACTACACCAAAGAGATCCAAGCAGGCAAAACCCTGATGAATGGTGGGATCCCCCATTTGGTGCGGGGTGGATTAAAGGATGGCTTCTGTAAACTTTCTGCCTATGGGCCGGCTGTAGGAGAAGAGGGCAAGAAAGCTGCCGATGCGGCTAAGGCCAAATTTATGGATGACACCATGATCATTTATAAAGGTGAATTGAAGGATAACACTGGAAAAGTGGTGATTCCGGCGGGAACAGAATTGCCTCAAAAAGCTCCTGAATTGGAGTCGATGGGTTGGTTGGTGGCCGGCGTTTTGGGCAGTACCCAAAGCTAGGGATCCCCTACCCAATTTGACCATTCATCTATAGGGGCAGCCTGCTCTAGATAGGCAACCATAGGGAAACCAGGTTCGCCCCTTCCTCTCTCCTTCTCAGTAGTCTTTTATAGGGAAATTCATGACGCTATCCGCCACCTTTAGCCCGCCTGGAATCCGATGGCGTTCTACCCTGGAACCCATTCTTCTGCCTCTGGGATCCCTGATTATTTCCCTGATTATTTTTGGGGTTTTTTGTGGGGCAGCAGGAGCTAATCCTTTTGAGGTTTATGGGTCGATTTATCAAGCTGCCTTTGGTAGTTGGAGTTCTCTACAAAATACTCTAGTTCGGGCAGCTCCCCTCATGTTGGCCTCCCTTTGTACGATCTTGCCTGCTCGTTTGGGCTTGATTGTTATTGGGAATGAAGGTGCCATTGTGATTGGTGGATTAGCTGCTATTGCGATCGGGTTGGCCTTTGATTCTGCTCCCCCTCCGGTTGTGGTCTTGTTGATGGCCTTGGCTGGCATGATAGGCGGGGGAGTCTGGATTATGATTGTGGGCGCTCTGCGTCATTATCGAGGCGTGAATGAAACGATCAGTAGTCTGCTGATGAACTACATTGCCATTGCCTTGCTTAATCATTTGGTGGGTGGTCCCATGCGGGATCCCTCCAGCCTCAATAAGCCTTCTACCTTCCCGATTGCGGAAGCCAATATGCTAGGGACACTGCCAGATACCCGTGTGCATTTTGGTCTGCTCTACGGAATTATTGCTTGCCTAATTGGCTATTTCTTGATTCAACGCACAACCTTTGGGTTCTCTGTCCGCACGATTGGTGGCAATCCACGGGTGGCCAGAATTGCCGGAATCGCTGTTGCCAAATTGAGCTTAATCATTTGTTTTTTGGCCGGTTCCTGTGCTGGTTTAGCCGGCATGGTGGAGGTAGCGGCTGTTCACGGACGAGCCAATGAATCCTTAAACGCCAACTATGGCTACAGCAGTATTTTGGTAGCTTTTATTGCTCGACAAAATCCAGCCGCTGCTATTCTCATGTCAATTCTCTTAGGCGGTATTTTAGCCAGTGGAGGTATTCTGCAACGACGGCACGATTTACCGGATGCTACTGTCTTAGTCTTTCAGGGTATTGTCTTTTTGGTGATTCTATTTAGTGAGTCCCTATATGGACGTTTTGAGTTCTTTCGAGATCGAGATGGAGCCAGTGCTAGTTGATTGATAAATTCTGGTTGATCGGTACGCACGATGGGCAAAAAACATCCAGGATATATCCATTCTTCACTGACTTGGCTGTTTTAGTTTTCATACATCTAAGCATTGTTAGTTTTTGTCTATTTTGTAGAGATTAAAAGGGGTTGATATGGCTACAGAAGGATTGGGTTGGTGGGGAGTTCCCTTGGCAGTTGTGGCGGGGACTTTGCGCGGCAGCGCCCCCTTTTTGT
This sequence comes from Cyanobacteriota bacterium, assembly GCA_033764955.1. Lineage (GTDB taxonomy): Bacteria > Cyanobacteriota > Cyanobacteriia > Thermostichales > Thermostichaceae > JANRIL01. The sequence continues at coordinate 109,390 of JANRIL010000005.1, forward strand.
TTGTCAGTCTAGGGGAATGTCTAACGGAAAAAAGCGGCAAGATCAACCTGGGATTGGAGGGCACGCTTCTGCTGGGAGCCATGACAGCCTATGCCACTTCCTATCTGACCCAAGACACGGTGGGATCCTTGATTGCCCCCTGGCTGGGTGTGGTGGCGGCGGGGGTGGCGGGCATGATTTTGGGGGCGATCCATGCTTTTCTCTCCCAACAACCCAAAGTCAATGATGTGGCGGTGGGGATCGCCATGATCATTTTTGGGAGTGGTCTGGCTTTTTATTTTGGCAAACCCTTCATTCAACCTGTGGCCGCTCAATTGCCTGCTTTTGAGTTTGGCAACTGGAGTGATAACCCTGTTTTGCAGGCAGCACTCAAGGTCAGCCCGCTTTTTGTTTTGGGGATCCTTCTGGCCTTTGCCATGAATCGGTTTTTCAAAAGCTTTCGCTGGGGGCTTTATGTACGAGCGGTGGGAGATAGTCCAGAAGCCGCCCGTGCGATGGGGATCTCTGTGCCCTGGGTGAGAACCTGTGCCATTATGGCGGGCAGTTTTTTGGCGGGCATTGGTGGCGCTTACCTTTCCCTCTACTATCCCGGCAGTTGGACGGAGCGCATCTCCAGTGGACAGGGATTGATGGCGGTAGCCCTAGTGATTTTTGCCAAATGGGATCCCATTCAATGTCTGTATGCCGCCCTCTTGTTTGGGGGCGCTCAGGCAATTGGCCCTGCTTTGCAATCGGTGGGGGTACAGTCCAACTACTATCTCTGGAACGCGGCTCCCTATGTCTTGACGCTGGCGATCATGATCATCACCAGTTCCCCTGTCCGCACCTTGGCGGGGATGCCGGGAGCCTTGGGCACAGGCAAATAAATTCCCTCGTAGCATGGCAGATTCTCTATGTTTTTTTGATTTTGTACAAAGTTTTTTGACAATCGTCTGCTACGGAACAGTCATGCAAGCACGGAAAGGACTAAAAGCAGGCAATAGCGATGGAGGCTGACTGATGAGTGGACTGGGTGGACTGAATAAATCTCCCAACGGTGTCGTTCTCGGCATGGTGCAGTTGCAACTACCCCAAGTGGCAACCCCCGACGAGTTGAACCAACAAACCGAGCGGATCTGTCAGATGGTGGGGAAAGCACGCCGCAACATGCCCTCCCTAGATTTAGTGGTGTTTCCCGAATACGCTTTGCATGGGCTATCGATGGATACCAACCCTGAGATAATGTGTCGCCTGGATGGACCAGAGGTGGCAGCCTTTAGCCAAGCCTGTCGAGAACACCAGATTTGGGGATGCTTTAGCCTGATGGAGTTTAACCCCCACGGTAATCCCTACAACAGTGGCATTATCTTGGATGAGCAGGGAGAACTCAAACTTTATTACCGCAAGCTACACCCCTGGGTTCCGGTTGAACCGTGGGAACCCGGCAACATCGGGATCCCTGTCTGTGAGGGTCCCAATGGATCCACGCTGGCTCTGATTATTTGTCACGATGGCATGTTTCCCGAAATGGCTAGGGAATGCGCCTACAAAGGGGCAGAAATTATGATTCGCACAGCCGGCTATACGGCTCCCATTCGCCATGCCTGGCGGATTACCAACCAAGCCAATGCGTTTTGTAATCTCATGGTGACAGCTTCCGTCTGTATGTGTGGCAGCGATGGCACGTTTGACTCAATGGGCGAGGCCATGATCTGCCATTTTGACGGCACTCCCCTGGTAATGGGATCCCATCGCCCGGATGAAATCATTACGGGGGAAGTGCGACCCGATTTGGTACGGGAGGCTCGCATTCACTGGGGAGTAGAAAATAACATTTATCAACTGGGACATCGGGGCTATGTTGCCGTTCAGGGAGGGGCACAGGATTGCCCCTATACCTATATGCAGGATCTCGTGAATGGCACCTACCATCTGCCCTGGGATGAGCAAGTGATTCACAAAGATGGCACGGCTTGCGGGTTTCCCGCTCCTACCCGTACCTATAGTCCAGCCATGCCCGAAAGAGTTTCTCTCTCCTCCTAGCCCCCATCTCCCTATTAGCCCTTCATCACTCAGCCATTATGGGATCCCGAACCGTTGACTCTACCCCTTATCCCTATCCCTACAATGGGGATCTGCGGCCTGATAATTCGGCCCTGGTGATTATTGATATGCAGACAGATTTTTGTGGGGAGGGTGGGTATGTAGACAAAATGGGTTACGACCTATCCTTAACTCGTGCTCCCATCCAACCCATTCAAAAAGTTCTATCTGTCTTTCGCTCCAAAGGATTTTGGATCATTCATACCCGTGAAGGGCATCGGCCTGATCTATCGGATTTACCTGCCAATAAACGCTGGCGCAGTCAACAAATTGGGGCGGGCATCGGAGATCCTGGCCCCTGTGGCAAGATCCTAGTGCGCGGAGAACCCGGTTGGGAAATTATTCCTGAACTGGCTCCTTTGCCAGGAGAAATTATTATTGATAAGCCTGGTAAGGGATCCTTTTATGCCACCGATTTAGACTTGATTTTGCTCCGCAATCGCATCCAGAACCTAATTTTGACAGGTATTACTACCGATGTTTGTGTGCATACGACTATGCGAGAAGCCAATGATCGGGGTTATGAATGTCTATTGCTCTCCGATTGTACGGGGGCAACCGATTACAACAATTATCTAGCCGCTCTCAGTATGATCAAAATGCAGGGGGGAGTTTTTGGTACTGTGGGATCATCGGATGCTTTACTAGAAGTAATTGATTCAATGTGAATAATAATCGAAACGTTTCATTCACATCATTGTTTCGCATAGTTTCACATAACTGTATTGACATAGATTATCCCCCCATTTCATCACAGTACATTCTATACTCTCGCAATTTTCTCAACATCAAATCTCGATCCACCAGAAACTACTTTTTAGGGAGCCTCCATCATGACATCCGTAATTGCAGAGCGCCAAACTGAACTGGTTAAGCCACCCGAACTACAGGTGGTCAATATGACGAAGCAGTTTGGCTCACTAGTCGCACTCGATCATGTCTCCCTCCACCTCAAACCTGGCAGTTTTCATGCTCTTTTGGGAGAAAATGGAGCCGGCAAAAGTACCCTTGTTAAGTGCGTGATGGGTTTTTATACGCCAACATCGGGAGAGGTTTTGATCAACCACGAACCAAGTACTATTCACAGCCCACGAGATGCCCATAAGTTTGGTATTGGCATGGTCTATCAGCACTTTACCTCAGTGCCAGCCATGACGGTTGCCGAAAACTTAATCCTCTCTAGTTTTGAAAGTCCTAGCATCATTAACTGGAAGAAAGAACTGGAGTCGTTGGATGCTTTTATGCAAACTGCCCCTTTCCAACTTCCCCTTAATACCCCCATTGCTCAATTAGCGGCGGGACAAAAGCAGAAACTAGAAATTCTCAAGCAGCTTTATCTCAAAAATCGCATTTTGATCTTGGATGAACCAACTTCTGTTCTAACTCCGGGGGAAGCTGATGAAATTTTGGGGTTGCTGCGAGCAGAAGTTAATGCAGAACGACTGAGTGTGTTGATGATCAGTCATAAATTTCGAGAAATTACAGCCTTTGTGGATGAAGTAACTGTTTTACGCAAAGGGAAATTTGCTGGGCATGGATTGGTGAAAGATTTAACGGTAGCGGATATGGCCGCCATGATGTTAGGAGAGCAGCGAGAGGCCAAATCAGTTCAAAAAACTCAGACCGCAGAGAAGAAACCTATTCTAGAAATCAAGAATATTCATGCCAACAAAGATAACGGATTAGAGGCCGTGGGGGGAGTAAATCTGGCTATCAACAGCGGAGAAATTGTTGGTATCGCTGGAGTCAGTGGCAACGGTCAGCGTGAATTAGTGGAAGTCTTAGCTGGACAGCGCCCCGCCACACAGGGTGAAATTCTTGTCAACGGAAAACCGTATACAGCAACTCGGGCAGAAATGTATGAACATCAAATCTTTGTTCTGCCGGAAGAACCCCTACGAAATGCCTGTGTTCCCTACATGAGTGTGGCAGAAAATATGGCCTTGCGAACCTTTGATCGTCCCCCGCAAGCACAGGCAGGAATCCTCCTCATTTTGTCAGCTATCCGGCAAATGGCTCAAGGGTTAATTACCCAATTTAAGGTAAAAACTCCCTCAGCGGAGACCCCGATTGGCAACTTATCAGGTGGAAATGTCCAGCGTGCCGTCTTAGCCAGAGAGTTATCCTCCGAAAATATTAAACTGCTCATTGCCGCCAACCCTTGTTTTGGTCTCGATTTTGCAGCCGTGGACTATATTCATGGACAAATTGTTGAAGCTAGAAATCGAGGTGTTGCGGTTCTTTTGGTCAGCGAAGACTTAGACGAACTGCTGGCTTTAGTAGATAGAATTGTTGTCATTAGTGAAGGTCACTTTGTTTATGAAAGCCCCATTGAAAGGGTAGAGTTTGCCACAATCGGTCAAAAGATGGCTGGTCACTAATCTATCGTTTGTGAGCTTATCGGCTTAGCTTTTAGCTATCACTCAACCCATCCATCCTTTTGTCAGTTTTCTTATTCCTGTTGGTAGTCAGACTAGCCTTATCCATCCCTTATATTGTTGTCGGAACTCCCTATGATCACCATTTCTGCTCAACCCTACGACTATGTTGTTCCCCACCCCAGTCAAGTAGCCTTGGTCATTATTGACATGCAACGGGATTTTTTGGAGCCAGGGGGGTTTGGGGAGAGCCTGGGAAATGATATTAGTCAGGTTCGCTCGATTGTTCCTACTTTACAAACCCTATTAGAAACATTTCGTGCTTTGAAACTGACGGTTGTACACACATTGGAATGTCATCAACCCGATCTTGCCGACTGTCCTCCCGCCAAGCTTTCTAGGGGCAAGGGATCCCTCAAGATTGGCGATGTTGGTCCGATGGGTCGCATTTTAATTATGGGGGAACCCGGTAATGGGATTATTCCTGAACTATCTCCGATCTCTGGTGAAATCGTCATTCCTAAGCCAGGTAAGGGAGCTTTTTATCACACTGAATTGGGATCCCTGTTGGCGGAGCGAGGCATCACCCATCTCTTATTTACTGGAGTCACGACGGAGGTGTGTGTCCAGACTTCTATGCGGGAAGCTAATGATCGGGGGTATGAATGTTTACTGATCGAAGATGCCACAGCCAGCTATTTTCCTGCTTTCAAACAAGCCACCTTAGAAATGGTTTCCTCCCAGGGGGGAGTGGTGGGTTGGGTTAGTTCTGCCTCGTCTGTCATCACAGGCTTACAAGCTGCTTTACAACCAGCTGGCTGAGAGAAAAGGCCGTAAAATTCTACCTAAAATCTTAATTATGTGGACATCCATCCAGGCTTAACAGGGCTAACTGCCTGGACGAAAAAGTCCGATAGCTTTGACTTGATTGGATCCCACTTCAAAAGCAAACGCTAAACCAATCGCATCATAATTCACATAATATCGATCATCCCGCGCATATTCACGGCTGCCTTCCGGATAGGGCATCACTTCGTTATACCCATTTTCTCCTAACTGACCGTAGACTTTTACCACCTCATTGTAGGTAGACCCCATACGGATCCCTTCCGCCGTTTGAGCACTGGGATCCGTTGTATAGATGCGGTTAGCAAAAAAACTATCCACTACACCCAAATGGCGATAGGTAAAGAGAATATAATCTTGCAGATAAAAGATTTTTAGATCGCTGTTGGGCTGAAATACATTTTTGCCCGATTCCCCCGATACAGCATCGATATTGCCTAAAAGGGAAGAGTCAATATTGCGAGTATCTAACCCCACTTGAAAGCGGCCAATCCGTCCTTCTTGAGCAAAAACGTTAGGACGGGCATCGGTAGCCATCGGGCGAGGGGGCAGGCTTAACGCCGCTATCCCTGCGCTTAACCAGGTATTGCTATCTCCCGTAATCGGCTGCAAGGGCACCAACCCCGCCGCAAGAGAACGCTGATCTCCGGTTTGCCATGTTGAAACCGCCAATTCTACCGCCGCTCCTGAGGGAAGGGCGAAAAACTTGGTTTGCCGATCGGTGCCCTGGGTGGGTTGCCCCAGAATAACGGTGTTGCCACTCACCCCCAATTGTGCCGCCAATAAGACGGATCCCTGCTGAGTATTGCCATCCACCAACACCGCCAACGGGAACCCAGCCGCAATCGGGACTTGCTGACTATCCCATTCGGTAGGCTCGCCAAAGCGATCTTGGGTGACCAACAGCGGACGAATCGAGCGGGGCAAAAACAGGCGAGCCACATCCGCAATCACCTGCGGGTCATAACCAACGGAGCCGCGCAGATCCAAAACAACCCCACGGGAATAGTTCTGGGTAAATAGGGTCTGGCGAATTTGCTGAGCGGTAGCAGGGGTCAGATCAGGAACCGCTAGATAAACCACATTCGGGGCAATGGTTTGGGCTTGCAGGGGCGGACGCTGGCGATTGAGGAGCGCCTTAAACTGAGTGGGATCCAAAAACCGATCCGCCGCATCCCCATACTGCTGAAGGGTGGCTTGCAACACCTCATATTCAATCTGCTGCGGATCCTGTTGGTTGCCGTATCCTTTAGCCAGCAGTTGGGTATAGAGATCTTGATAGTTAACCGCCCCCGCCTCATTGCCCGCTTTCAAAGAATCATTGATAAATAGTTTGACAAGATGTTGCAGATCCGCTCCCGGCTTATAGTTGGGATCCCGGCTGGTCAGAGGGGGTAGGGCAGGAGATTCCGTCGGAGGTGAACCCGTTTGAGGCAAGGTCGGATCGGTGGGCAGTACCGGAGATGCTAGCGGAGCCTCAATAGCAGGGACAACCGGGACAGGCGGTAACGTTTGAGCTGATACCTCAACACTCCAACCAAGCGAAAGACTCAGCCACAGCACGAGCATCTGACTGGACCAGAGAAATTTCATATTCTGCCCCTGCCCCTTAATGGATTTTTGTGGATAGAATTTACCGTAAACGATTTGGGCATCCACTGTCAGCAGTGTTTGAGAATAATCTCGACACTAAACCTGGAGTTTTTTCTTCATCACCTCTGGGATCCCGGCCTGTTTTTGACAGAAAGTTAAGATATCCTTGAGACAAGCCGTAAGGTTTTGTAATTAGCAGTAACCTTCTTCAGGGGTCAGCGTTATTGTTTGAGCATCTGCCAGTTTTGTGTGAGGACGTGGTGGCAGGATTAGCGATTAAAACTCACGGATCCTATCTCGACGCCACCGTTGGGGGAGGAGGGCATAGCCTAGCTCTTTTGAGGGCGGGCATTGGTCGGTTGATTGCCCTTGATCACGATCGGGAGGCACTAGCGGCGGCTCAAGCATCGATCCAAGGGTGGCTAACAACTCAGCCCCCTCCCCACCCGCAGGTGCGCTTTCACCACCTTAACTTCAGTCAGTTTTGCCTTGCTCAGCACGGTTGGATAGAGAGGGAGGGAGATTCGCCCCTATTGGACGGGATCCTAGCGGATTTAGGGGTCAGCTCTCCCCAGCTCGATCGAGGGGAACGGGGGTTTAGCTTTCGGCAGACGGGTCCCCTGGACATGCGGATGAACCCTGAGGGTCAACCACTGACGGCGGCTGATCTGCTGAATCATGCCGATGAAGCCACCCTTGTTGATTGGTTCTCCCGCTACGGAGAAGAACGCTACTCGAAGCGGATTGCCCGCCAACTAGTGGCCAAACGACCCTGGCAAACCACCACCCAGCTAGCCGATGCGATTGTGCAGGCTATCCCGCCGGCGGCTCGTCACGGACGCATTCATCCCGCCACCCGCGTCTTTCAGGCTCTGCGTATGGTTGTCAACCAAGAGCTTGAGGTGTTGCAGAGTTTTTTGGCAGAAGCGGTGGATTGGCTCAAGCCAGGGGGCAGGATAGCGGTCATTAGTTTTCACAGCCTGGAAGATCGCTTGGTTAAGTGGCAGTTTCGCCGGGATCCCCGTTGGCAGATTATCACCGCCAAACCCATTCAAGCTAGCCCCGGCGAGCTGGCAAACAATCCCCGTGCTCGTTCAGCCAAGCTGCGGATTGCCCAGCGTCGGGATCCCTCAGATCTGCTCGATTCGCCAGCAATTTCACCTCAGGAGGTTTAGGTCAATGCCACTCCCCAAGCCGTCTCTGGCACGTCATCGTCGTCCTGCTTCACCCATGCTGGCGGCTCAAAAGCTGCCCTCTGCGGCACTACATCAACAATGGCGGACGGCAGATCCTCTAGGGGGGGATAGAGCGTTGACCGAACTGCCCGCCTGGTTACAGCGTTTACTTTGGCTCAAACAAATAACAACCGTATCAGCGATTCTTGCTTGCTTGACTGTTCTCGGTCTCTATAGTTGGACGGTTTATACTCAACAGCGCTGGAGCAAGCAATATCAAACCCTCGAGCAAATGCGGGTTAATGAACGGCAGTTTTTACTTACGCAAGAATCCATCTCTAACTCGCTGCGAGATGCTGCTAGCCGGAGCAACATGGTGCCACTGGTTCCAGAACGAATGCTGGAAGTCCCAATTGCATCACCCTTGCCCGTTGAACCAAAAGTTGCTACAGCCAATCAGCCGACTATTGAAAATACATTTTATCCGGTGGGTTACTAGGGATAATAGCAATTATTCCCATCACTCAACACCAATGGCCATATGTACGATCCCGGTCATATTCTTCAATGCGAAAATTCAGAGGCAGAGCCTCAATCTTCCCTCAGTTCTGGTCATCATCTTTCTATTCAATCTCACCGCCGCGGCAAACACAAAATCTTTATTGGTATGGCTCCCGGTGTGGGCAAAACCTACCGCATGTTGAGTGAAGCCCAGCAACTCAAGGCGGATGGAATTGATGTGGTGATTGGTCTTTTAGAAACCCACGGACGAGCCGAAACCGCTGCCCAAGCGGAAGGGCTAGAAATAGTTCCTCGTCAGCAGGTAATTTGGCATGGGGTCAGCCTCAGTGAGATGGATACGGATGCGATTATTGCCCGTCAACCTCAATTGGTTTTAGTGGATGAGCTAGCTCATACGAATGCCCCTGGATCCTTTCATGAAAAACGCTATCAAGATGTCGAAAAAATTCTGGACGCGGGAATTGATGTTCACTCCACCGTTAATGTTCAGCACCTAGAAAGTCTCAATGATTTAGTGGCTCGGATTACGGGAGTTGTGGTGCGGGAACGCATCCCCGATAAGGTCTTTGAAGATGCTGATGATGTGGTAGTAGTGGATGTTACCCCTGAGACATTGGAGGAGCGGTTACAAGATGGCAAAATTTATGCCCTTAATAAAGTAGATCAGGCTCTCAATAACTTTTTTCAACGGCGGAATTTGATCGCCCTGCGAGAACTAGCCCTGCGAGAAGTAGCGGATAGTATCGAGGAAGATGAAACTTCTGATCAATCGATTTCCCAAGGGATCCAAGAACGACTGTTGGTTTGTATTTCTACTTATCCCAATTCTTTACACTTGCTGCGGCGAGGAGCCAGAATAGCCAGCTATCTCAACGCAAAACTTTATGGCCTTTTTGTCTCGGATCCCGAACGATTTTTGACCAAAGAAGAAAGCCTTCATGTGGAAACTTGTGAACGGCTATGCCGCGAATTTGGGGGAGAATTTTTGCGGATCTCTAGCTTGAATATCGCTCAATCCATAGCCGACACAGCCAAACAACTCAAGATTACGCAGGTGGTGATTGGGGAGAGTCCTAAAAAGAAGTCTTGGTACTCTTTCTTCAAACCCTCCATGATCCGGCAACTCACCCAATGCCTACAGGGAATTGATATTCATATTATTTCTCAATCACGAGAGAATGGAGAGTCTGTTTAGCCAGTTTGACAAAACCGATTGACCAACGGATTATCCAAAATTCTTTTGTGGGTGGGGCTGTTGGCAGATGCTGAGACATCAAACTTAGGTCAGGAAGAGATCCACCCACTCAGCCACCTCCTCCGCATAGTGGAGAGGCAGACGGTGATCCGCTTCCGGCAAAATGACCAGTCGTGCCTGCGGGATCCGCTGGGCGTAGGTTTGGCAATGCCAGAGGGGAATGGTTTCATCCTGGGCGGCGGCGATCACCAGGGTCGGTAGCCGCAGGGTATGGATATCGGCTTCTACCGTATCAACAGCATCCTGGGGGCGGCGGCGACTGCTCAAAAATTGCCGAGCTACGGGTTGAGCCAAGAGGGAGCGGCGCAGCCAGCGGATCTGTTGCCAATCCGCTCCTTTACCCAGCAGGGTTGCTAGTGGTTGTAGGGCGCTGAGGCTACGATCCACCCAAGGAGATGACCATAGCAACGGTTGCAGATAGCGATAGCGTCCGGCAAAGCTATCATCGCGGATGCCGGCTGGAGCCAGCAGGATCAACCCCGCTAGATCTTGAGGAAAGCGCAGGGCATAGGCTGCTGCCACCCATCCCCCAAAGGAATGACCCAGTAAATAAAAAGAGGATAAGCCCAACCCCTCCACAAAATGCCGGATAAACTCCACCTGCACAGCAATACTGTAGGGGATATTCGGTTGACTGGAGCGACCAAATCCCAATAAATCAGGGGCAAGACAGCGATAGTGATCCGCCAGTTGCTCAACCAGATACCACCAGTGGGCATGAGTAGCCATAAAGCCATGTAGCATGACAATCGGGATCCCATCCCCCCAATCGCGGTAGGCTACTTTTCCCTCCGGCACCGACAAATAGCAAACAGGCTGATCGGGGTGAGCCTGCTCCAGTTGCTCAATATGCTCCAGGGTTTGCTCTAGGGTGAAAGCTTTCGAGGGCGACGGCATACACTTAGGCGTGGATCAACGATTGCAGGGCGGTTTGCAAATCACGGGTTAGGAGGGCGACCGCCTCTTTAGCAGCGCGGCGATTAGTGGAGTAGCTTTCCCATCGCTCCGTCACCGATAAGGGATCCCCGACGCGGAACTCTACCCGCCGCGCCCCCAGATAGGGACGACGCACCGAAGGGGATCCTTGAATGCGTTGCATGAGATCCCCAATCAGCAGTAGGGTATCCGCAAACCGTTCGGCGGAGGGCTTTTCTTGCACATACACACCGGTAACCGCCACAAAGGATTCTACTAAGCGCATATGCCACATGCGGAGTTGGGCTTCTTGAGCAATGCGATCCGCTAGACTGCGTTCCAGGGGGGATAACGCCTCCAAATCCGCAATATCCTCACGATAGATACGCTCCCATCCGGCTTGTTCAATGCGACGGCAGCGATCGATCACCGTCCCATTGGCTTGCAAGTCAAAATAGTCTTCTGCCACCTTCAGCACCATATCCAATAACCGCTGCAAGCGATGGCTTAAGTGCAGGTTGGGGGTGGTTGACTCTTGCATAGGTAGGTCGGGCAGGGTCAGATGATAAAACTGCTGGTAAAAATTCTCCAGCATTTGTAATAAATGACCGCCCAGGCGGGTTAATCGTTGATAGAGCTGACTAATGGAGGCGTTGGCGGTCTGAGCGGTCGCGGGATGAGGTGGGGGTGCTGATGGGGAGGGAGCGGGTAAGGGTTGTGCAGGATCCAGCAAACCACAATCCTGCTCATAGTGGGTCAGCCATTGTTCCAAGGCCAGCCAGGGATCCGTCTGAAAATGATACTGAATACCCAAGGGCAAAATCATCACCTCTTCATGGCGTCCGACCTTGAGCAGATCCTCCTGACACCAAAAGCCCATCTGCGCTACCCCTGGTTCGAGGGGACTGATCAGCTCATTATGTCCGTTGGTTCCCCCTTCGGGAGCGACCGCCATGGGAAACTCACCATTCATAAACAAGTCACGAGCCGAGCGTAGACCTACGCGGTCTAATTTGCCTCGTTGAATGGGTGTCCCCCCCAGTTGAGAAAACAACCAACCCACCTTAGCTCCCGCCCAAATCGGGATCCCCCGGTCGTAGAGAACATGGGCATGAGTCGGCCATCGCAGGGGCACCGATAGCTGAGTGGCCGCTCGTGGCAGATAGTGCCCTAACAAATGAGCCAGACAGAGGGGATCATCAGTGCTGGGATGGCGAAAGGCAATCAAAAAGCGAACCTGTTTGGCCTGAAAACGGCGATACAGCTCCACCAACTGCTCGCCTCCCTCGACACTAACGGCGGTAATGCCCATGCGCCAGCGCAGCCACCAGGGTAATAACCACTGCACAGAGGTCAACACCCAGGGATTAAGGGCAGGGGGAATAAACTTGAGGGGGGGCTGCGCCTGTTGGGAAGCATAGGTCATCGATTATTCTCCTTCCTGCTGCCCAGCCAGGAGTTAGTCAACCACACTGAATCAACAACCCCAAACCTAGACCACAGCCGCCGCCGGATGTTGTTTGAGAAACTCCGTATTCACCCCTGATTCTCGCACCAAAGCCACCAACCCAGTACGAGCAATTTCACGAATGCCAAATCCTGAGAGCATCTTGATAATAGCCACCATTTTTCCCGGATCCCCTGTTACCTCCAGGGTTAGTGATTCCTCCGCCACATCCACAATCCGGGCTCGAAACATCTGAGCAACATCCATAATGTCAGAACGGGTTTCTGGGCTAGCGTTGATTTTGATCAGCATCAGCTCCCGCTCTACACAGGGGGTATGGGTAATATCGGTCACCTTCAAAACATCGATCAGTTTGTAAAGCTGTTTGATGATTTGCTCTACATCATACTCATTGCCCGCCATAACCATCGTGATGCGGGAAATACCGGGACGCTCTGTTTCTCCAACTGTCAAACTATCGATGTTAAAGCCTCGGCGAGCAAACATGCCCGCAATTCGGGTCAATACTCCCGGTTGATCTTGGACAAGGGCGGTAAGCGTATGTTTCATAAAAGTCGAGGCAATCAGCAATGGCGGAATGAATACGAAGGGTAAAGGATCCCAGCTTAAAATAGCTAGGGAGCTTTCTATTGTTACACTACTATTTTTACATTGGCGGGGATCCCTGCCAATCTCTCCCTATGAACCTTGATAACGTTCTGCTTCAGCGGGAGCCAGCAGCCTCTACATCACCTCAATCATGCGCGGCGCCGCAGACGAAACCACAACATCGCCATCACAAACAAAGCAAACTGAGCCACAACAATACTTGGTCCTGCCGCCAGATTGGCTACCGCTGATAGCAACATTCCCAGTAGCGCACTCAGGGATCCCAACCCGGTCGCCAAGAGCAAAAATCTGTGAAACTCTTGGCTGAGCAGCTTGGCCGTGGCCGCTGGAATCACCAAAAAGGCATTGACTAGCAACACCCCTACCGCTTTGATTGCCACCGCCACCGCCAAAGAGAGCAGCACAACAAACCCCAATCGATGGGAATCCACCGCCACCCCCCGCGTGTGAGCCAAATCGGGGTGCAATGTCAGGATCATTTGGGAACGCAAGGTTAAGCCCATTCCCAGGAGCGCCGCCACCAACACCAGGCCAATCAGACCCACATCCCGCCACCCTATGGCCAAAATATCCCCAAACAACAAATTCATCAGGTTGCCCCGATAGCCTGGCAGCAAGCTCAAGGTCAACACCGCCATCGCTAGCGAAGCCGAAAAGACGATGTTAAGAACGGTTTCACTCCACAAGTTGGTTTGCCCAATTAGATAAATTACCCCCAAACCAAACAGCACCGTAAAAGGCAAGAGGGTCAGGGTTGGCTCCAAATTCAGCACAATCCCCAAAACAATCCCTAGCAGCGCAGCATGTCCAACTGTGTGACTGAAAAAGGAAAGCTGACGGAGAATGGCAAAACTTCCCAGCCATCCCCCCAATAGACCCAGCAATAGTCCCCCCAACAAAGCTCGTTGCATGAAGGGATAGCTCACTAAATCCAGCAGATGCACCAGCGATGCTTCCATAGCTTGCTCCCTCTCCTCCTGATCGCGGCTAGCTTCCTACCACCACATAACCTCAGGTTACGCGAGAACCCTCAAGTGAATATCTAAAGGATTTAAGTCAAGATTTATGAGTTTTACTGAGAAACAGCATCCCCTTGTGGATTAAGAGGGATCGGATAACGGCGATTATCGTTCAAGCAATCGGTAGATAATGTGCGTCAAAATGTATCAGAGGAGACTAAGAGTTGTGAACAAACGTAGAAAGTTCGTTAGGTTTGCTTTTTAATAATTTCTATAGAAATCAATTATTGCTTGAGTGCATACCTGTTCAGGTTCTTCTGTCAGGCTTTCCGTTTAGGCCATTGTGATCGTTGCGTCTGCTTGGGCAGAGGTGAGTGAAATCATGAACAAAGTTTACGTTGCCTATCTCACTCGCACCCTCCATCAGTGTCACTCCACTTTTTGTGCAGTGGCCCTGGGAGCCAGTGAAGATTTATCCCGCTTGCTAGAAAAATTACAAAATCGTGATGTGGCTGTTTCCATCTATTCCTACGATAAAGTTCCGGTTGAATCGGTGGAGCCAGTTCGGGTTTCGTCAACCAATTTTTCTCTGAATAATGAAACCTGTGTGGGTCACTATTTATTTCCCCAGTTTCAAAAACTAGAAACCAGTCTGTCTGCCTGTCATTCCGGGATCCCTCGCCTTGCCTAAGCAAACTTGCTTCAATAGTTGACCTCTCAATCAACAACTCGCAAACAAAATTGTGGAGCGGAGGGGGGATCCCCTCTCATGATTGATGTTGTCAGCGGATTTTTAGGTGACTACATTCTGAAACGTATACTCAGATACCAAAAACCAGCAAACTGTGGAAAACCCACAGGAATCCACAAAAAAGGATCCTGAGAGCCTGCGGATGAAGAGCTAGGTTTGGGGGGTGGACTTACCAAGATAGGGGATCCCACACTGGGAGTGTGTTAAGAATCGTATCTTTGTCAATATTTAGTGACATTTAACCTGTGGAAAACCTGTGGAAAACGCCATTTTTCTGTGGAAAACCTGTGGAAAAACCCCCTAAGTTATTAACAGGTATTTATACCCTGTGGAAAAACCCTTGAGTTATCCACAGTTTTTCCACAACCCCCTAACCGGATCAACCACTGTCAGGGAGGGGATTTCCGATCTTTTTCCACAGTTTCCACAGCCCCTACTACTACTAATTAGAAATTGACTTAGTAGTAACAGCCGTAAAAAACAAGCGCGTGGGAAAACGAAAAATTTTTTTGGGGATCCCGGCTCAAGGGGGATCGATTCTCGAACAGCCGATGTAGGATCTGCTTGTTCGAGGGGGTGGAAAGGGGAAGCACGTGGTGATTAGTTCATTGCCCAGTCCGTTGACAGGTTTGCCAGACAGGTCGGATGACATGGCCGAGGGTTCTCTCAAGTTGGTGTGTAGCCAAAGCAATTTGCATCAGCACTTGGCTTCGGTCAGTCGAGCAGTAGCAAGCCGACCCGCCATGCCGGTGCTAGGCAATGTTTTGCTAGAAGCCGATGCTGAGCGCGGTATGGTGGCTCTGACGGCCTTTGATCTCAGCCTGGGAATCCGCAGTGAGTTTGCGGCGGCGGTGGAAGAGGGGGGGCGTACTACCCTACCCGCTCGTCTGCTTAACGATATTGTCAGCCGTTTGCCCAATGGCGATCTCACCCTAGAGCAAGGGGATCCCGATAGTCCCATGCTGATCACGTCGGGGATGGGGCAATATCAGGTGCGGGGCTTGAATGCGGAAGATTATCCCAGCCTGCCAGAAATTGCGGCGGCTGAAACCTTGCTGCTCCAGATTGAGAGCCTCTTGCAGGGAATCAGTCAAACCCTGTTTGCGGCCTCCGGTGACGACACCAAGCAGGTTTTAACGGGAGTGCATGTCAAGGTCAAAATGGAAGATGTCCCCATGTTGGAGTTTGCTGCTACCGATGGGCATCGGCTGGCTACCATGAAGACCCCGCTTCTCACGGATCCGGAGGCGGCTACAAGCCCATCCCTCCCCTCCCAAAATGTGGCCTTTACCATTCCCGCCCGAACCCTGCGAGAAGTTGAGCGGATTCTCAATCAACAATCGGCTACCACCCTTACCCTGCAATTTGACCGCAGCCAAGTGCAGTTTGGTCTGGATCACCACCTGATCACCAGCCGCCTGTTGGATGGACAATATCCCGACTATGATCGCCTGATTCCTACCACCTTTGAACGCTCGGTGACAGCAGAACGCAAGCGCTTGATCGAGTGCCTGGAACGGATTGCTGTGTTTGCTGCTCAAAAGAACGACATTGTAAAATTTAGCCTAGCGGTGGATAGTCAGGCTCTCACCATTAGCACCGAAGCTCCTGATGTCGGCAGTGGAGAAGAATCTTTATCCATCCAGTTTTCCGGCACTGACCTTGAGATTGCTTTTAATGTCAAGTATTTGCTCGATGCCCTAAAAGTGATTCAGACCCAAGAGGTAAAGTTGCTCTTAAATGGAGCCACTCAACCTGCCATTTGGCAACCGGTGGGAGCCATGCAACTGCGTTATCTAGTCATGCCTGTGCAGATCCGTTCTGCCTAGAGAATTGACGCTGAGATGGTCAGTGCGGGTAGGATGTTTCCCTAGACCTTTTCCTCCTCCGTATTATGGCTAGCATTAACGACCACTATCGCAAGTTAAAAGCAGGCTATTTGTTTCCTGAGATTGCCCGCCGCGTCAAGGCATTTGCTGCTGATCATCCGCAGGCTACGATCATTCGCATGGGCATTGGGGATGTGACGGAACCCCTACCGGAGGCTTGCCGCCATGCCATGATCGCCGCCGTAGAAGAAATGGGGGAAGCAGCCACCTTTCGCGGCTACGGACCGGAACAGGGATATGAGTGGCTCAGAGAGGCGATTGCTCAGCATGATTTTCAAGCCCGCGGTTGTGAAATTGATGCTTCTGAAATTTTTATTTCCGATGGATCGAAGTGTGATTGTGGCAATATCTTAGATATTTTTGGACATGACAATCGCATTGCCGTCACCGATCCGGTCTATCCCGTTTATGTAGATACCAATGTTATGGCAGGTCATACGGGAGAGGCTAATGATCAAGGAGAATTTGCCGGCTTGACCTATTTGCCGATTACTGCCGCCAATCACTTTACGGCTGAAATTCCTCAGCACAAGGTTGATTTGATTTATCTTTGCTTTCCCAACAACCCGACGGGAGCCGTCGCCAGTCGAGATCATCTGCAAGCTTGGGTAGATTATGCGAGAGCCAATCAATCCATTATTTTCTTTGATGCCGCCTACGAAGCCTATATTACGGATCCCGATATTCCCCATTCCATTTATGAAATCGAGGGATCCCGTGCCTGTGCCATCGAGTTTCGTTCCTTTTCTAAAACGGCTGGATTTACGGGAACTCGCTGTGCCTTTACGGTTGTACCGAAGGAGTTGAAGGGATCCGCCGCCGATGGATCGTTAGTAGATATTTGGTCATTATGGAACCGTCGCCAATCCACCAAATTTAATGGGGTTTCCTACATCGTGCAACGGGGGGCTGCTGCCGTCTATTCAGAAGCAGGACAAGCCCAGGTGCGTTCTCTAATCTCCTTTTATTTAGCCAATGCCCAACTGATTCGGGAGAGCCTAACCCAGGCTGGTATCGACGTTTATGGAGGGATCAATGCTCCCTATGTTTGGGTCAAAACCCCGGATCACTGGTCGAGTTGGGAGTTTTTTGACAAGTTGCTGCACAGTTGCCATGTGGTAGGAACGCCAGGGGCAGGCTTTGGCAAAGCAGGAGAAGGCTATTTCCGTTTGTCGGCTTTCAATAGCCGTGCCAATGTAGAGGAAGCCATGCAACGGATCACGAAGACCTTTGCTCGTTGAGATCGTTAACTATCAGCAAAAGTCCCCGATTATGACTCCAGAACAAGAAGCGTTACTTGTCCAGGCTGTGTTAAGGCTAGAGACTAAGCAGGATCGTTTGGAAGACAGCCACACCCATCTGGAAAGAGTGGTGGCCGAGACTCGGGCTGGGATGCAACAACATCAAGCTGAGTTTCAAAGAGCGATGGCAAATAGCCATGCAGAGTTTGCTCAGATAACGGCACGCCTGGATGCTCGACAAAGTCGTTTGGAAGAAAGTCAAGCTGAGTTTCAAAGAGCGATGGCAAATAGCCATGCAGAGTTTGCTCAGATAACGGCACGCCTGGATGCTCGACAAGGTCGTTTGGAAGAAAGTCAAGCCGAGTTTCAAAGGGTATTATCGGAAACTCGTAGTGATGTTGCTCACTTTACGGAGTGGGCAGAAACCCTGACTTCGACTCAGGTGACTTTAATGGAAATCCAACAACGACAACAGGAAACAATAGAACGGATCGAGCGACGGCAGGCGGAATCGGATCAACGCTTTGAGGTGCTATTGCAAGAAATCCGTTATCTGATCCGCCGTCTTGACGGATTGCAATCGTGATTCGTTTCTAAACGTCGCCCTATGTCGGTGCATCCATTGTCAACATTTTCCATGAGTAGCACCTTACACTTCCTGCTGGCTTCTCCGCAGGCTACCCAAGCTCTGGGACGGCTAGTGGGGAGCTGGGCACAACCGGGATCTCTTTTCCTGCTAGAGGGAAATTTGGGTTCCGGCAAAACTACATTGGTACAAGGCATAGCGGCGGGCTTAGGCATTCCGGGGGTGATCAACAGTCCAACGTTTGTCCTGATTCAAGAATACTGGGAGGGACGGATCCCCTTATTTCACTGTGATCTCTATCGTTTATCGCAGGTGGTGGCTGAGGATTTGGGTTTGCCTGAGTTGTGGCAAGGTCAGGGAATAACGGTGATTGAATGGCCGGAGCGGCTGGTCAATCTTCCTGATCAAGGGTATAAATTTGAGTTTGCCGTTCTCTCCGAGGAGGAGCGCTCTCTGACCATAACCGCCCAAGGGGATCCCAATCCCTCCCTATGGTTTTGTTTAGAGCATTTTCAACCCCCTAGAAACGGAAATTGACTGGGATATCAATCCAAGCGAGCTTGCTGTTGCAGGGTGATCAGTTGCTGAATGCCCTGATGCGCCACATTTAACATGTCCTGAAGTTGCTCAGGTGAGAAGGTTTGTTTTTCCGCTGTACCCTGCACTTCCACAAACTGCCCCGTTGCCGTCATCACCACGTTCAAATCCACATCTGCTTGACTGTCTTCCAGATAGCATAAATCGGCGACAACGGATCCCTGCACAATCCCTACTGAGATAGCAGCCACCTGGGCGATCAGGGGGGATCCCTCGATCAAGCCCTTTGCTTGGAGCCAATCCACTGCATCCTGAAGAGCCACATATCCTCCAGTAATGGCGGCGGTGCGAGTTCCCCCATCCGCTTGCAAAACATCGGCATCAATGCGAATGGTTCGGGATCCCAGTTGCTCAAAATCCACCACCGAGCGCAGACTCCGCCCAATTAAGCGTTGAATTTCGGCAGTCCGCCCTGAAATTTTCTCCCTTTCCCGTTCTTGGCGGCGGGGGGTTGCTCCCGGCAGAAACCGATACTCCGCCTTCAGCCAGCCCTGCTGGGATCCCACAAAAGTCGGCACCTCATCCTCAAAGGATACCGTACAGAGAATTTGGGTATCTCCACATTTCACCAATACAGAACCAGGGCTAAATTTTGTGAAAAAACGTTCAAAAGTAACTGGACGAATCGCAGTTAGGGAGCGACCATCGGGGCGTTGCCAAGTCATGTTGCCAGCTCAGGTAAGTATCCCCTCAGTATCCCCAAATCTGGGGATCATTGCTGGGCAACCTAGTTTAAGGGATGGATCCCTAGGTTGTCAGTGATGGCACTCTGAGTTGTGGCGAGAGCTTTCATGGCACACTGTTATAGCGAAGTCTTTTGGCACTCTCACCTTTGCACGACTGATCGCTATGGCATTTTAGGGTTTACCTGCGACCGACCTATGACCCCATCCACCAACCGTCTCCTACTTGATTTTGAAAAACCTGTTGCTGCCCTAGAACAGCGTATCGAAGAAATTCGTGCCCTAGCCGAAGATAATCAGATTGATGCTAGCGATCAGATTCGCCAGCTCGAAGCCAAAGCCCACGAATTGCGGATGGAGATCTTCCAACAACTCACCCCTCTGCAACGATTACAGGTAGCGCGCCATCCCCGTCGCCCCAGCACCCTGGACTACATCCAAACCATTTGTGACGGCTGGTTTGAGCTGCATGGGGATCGCCATGGTCAAGATGATTCTGCCCTAGTGGGGGGGTTGGCTCGTTTGGGAGATCAGCCCGTTGTTGTACTCGGTCATCAAAAGGGACGGGATACGAAAGATAACGTAGCTCGCAACTTTGGGATGCCCAATCCGGCAGGCTATCGCAAGGCGCTCCGTCTCATGGAACATGCCCATCGTTTTGGCCTACCGATTCTCACCTTTATCGACACCCCAGGAGCCTATCCCGGTATTAAAGCGGAGGAAGAAGGTCAGGGAGAAGCGATTGCGGCGAATTTGCAAGCGATGTTTCGCCTAGAAGTACCCATTCTCTGCACGGTGATTGGGGAAGGGGGATCCGGGGGAGCCTTGGCGATTGGTGTAGGAGATCGCCTCCTCATGTTTGAACATGCGGTGTATTCGGTGATCTCGCCGGAGGGCTGCGCGGCTATTCTCTGGAAAGACGCTAAAAAAGCCCCGCAAGCGGCGGCTTCCCTCCGCATCACTGCTTCTGATCTCAAGCAACTGGGGGTAGTCGATGAGATTTTGCCCGAACCCGTAGGGGGTGCTCATCGTTCTCCCCTAGAGGCTGCCGAAACCCTCAAGCAATCCCTGCAACGGCATTTGCAAATACTGGCGGGGATGAGTGGGCGGCAGTTGCGGGAGATCCGTTATCAAAAGTTTCGCCAGATGGGAGTTTTCTGGGAGAAATCCTCTCCCTGAAGCTTTTCTTTGAAGGAGAAGCTAGGCTAGTCGGGATCCCTTCTCCAAAAACTGTAGGGTATAGGCTTGCTGGTAGGGGATCGTGGGTCGAAACAATCCAATGTCTGACATAGTGGCGACGATGGCTTGCCAGCGCTGATCGGTCATGGCACCAATTCCTAAGCTTGCCGCCTCACCGCCTGTGATGATCTGATGGCTGAGCAGACTGTCCAGCCCGTAGATTAGCAATTCCTCCGGCATCTCTGGGTTGGCCTGTCGAATCAACTGATTACCGGGATGGGGATCCTCTAAATAGCTCTGCCACCCTCGAATCGAAGCATCGACAAATCGCTGCACGCGATCCGGATGCCGGTTCACCAGGCTCCAGGTGGTTTCAATCGTGGTGGCATAGGGGTTATAGCCGTAGTCCGCCAGTAGATAAACCTCCGGTTCAAAGCCAGCCTCCCGCTTGACCCGCCAGGGTTCTGCTGTCAGATAGCCCTGCTGCACCGCTTCGGGATCCTGTAAAAATGGCCCCAGGCTAAAGTAATAGGGACGGCGTTGCTCATCCAAAAAACCAAACCGCTTCCGCAGAAAAGGCCAATAGGTGAGGTTTGCCCCTGGAGAAACATAGGTGGGTTTGCCCCGCAGATTTTCCAAACGTCCGCCACCTGTTTGGGGATGAGCCAACAAACATTGCGGATCCTTCTGGAAGATGGCCGCCACTGTCACCACCGGGATCCCAGAATCGAGGGCTGCCAGCACATCCAAACTGGATCCCATTGCCAGATCCACCGCCCCTCCCGCCAACAGTTGCAGGATGTTGATGCCCGTTCCCCCCATCTGAATGCTCACCTCTAAGCCCACCTCTCGATAAAAACCCAGTGCTAACGCCTGATAAAATCCCCCATGTTCCGCTTGGGCATACCAGTTGGTGGCAAAAGTCAGCCGTTCTAACCCAGCCTCTGGGGATGGAGAAGAGGCTGGTCGTAACCCGAAGGCCAATCCCCCCCAACCCAACTGCAAAAATTCTCGCCGTGATAGAGGGATGGGATCCCGGCCAAATGAGGTGTGCATAGGAAGTTTGGCACGCTACTGCTTAATCCATTATCTCTGCTGGAAAGAGCCAGGAAAGGGAGCAAGAGTAGCATGTTGGCGAGACGGTGGCAGAAAAGAGGATACAAAAATTGTGATCCATATCAACAAGTTCCGTGATCTTTCGCATAGACCATCCGTAGATTTTGAATCATTCTGGAATTGTAGGGTGGAGAAAGGCGATGAGTATTCAGCAAATCATTCAAGAAGTGTTTGCCTCTGCTCACTTAACGGAAGCCCAAGAGGACGCGATCAATACTA
The DNA here is from genome assembly GCA_033764955.1 of Cyanobacteriota bacterium. GTDB lineage: Bacteria > Cyanobacteriota > Cyanobacteriia > Thermostichales > Thermostichaceae > JANRIL01. The sequence goes on from JANRIL010000005.1 coordinate 131,453, forward strand.
TTCTCTGGGATCATCGATTTTCTGAGCAGGACATTGATGCCCTCGATCGCTTGATTGAGGCGATCCTCCGCAAAGAAGTACGAGCCAATGACTATACCCTTCGCAACGAAACCAGTGCGGCTTAGCTTTGCCTAGAGGCAGCTCTCTAAGAAAGAATTTTTATCATCATGTATCACCAGCCCAAAGAGCTAAAAAAAGATTGTTTAACCCAATCACCCAAGCATAAAATTTGATGGATTGCTGGAGACGGACTGTTATTATAGCTATAGATTTCTAGCTAAATAGGCTTCGGAAAGATAATCTGAATCCAATCTATCAATTTGCTTGGGGCTGTATGGATCGATTAAAGATTTTGCATCCCGATCAATCCTATAGTTACCCTTCTTATTTTGAGATGGATCAAGAGATGGATCAAGAGCCGGATCAGATTCTAGCTGAATTTGGCTATCAGATTTTAACCAAACGATTATCGTTACCTCATACCTCTCAATCTTTATGATCAACTGGATAGACTGCAAAAAGAGCTGGAAGAAAACTTACATCTGACATTGCTAACCAGTGAGATTGCCCGTCGGGAAACCTTGGTGGGGCTTATTCTATCTGCTGTTGCTCGTTTTTGCCATTGCCGGATTCGCTTTGAATATAGCTTATATGTCAATCAGTGGCTCAAGGGAAATCTTGACTATTTTTTGCGAGGTCATGCCACTTTCTTCGTGGTGGAGGCCAAAAATGATGATCTAACTCGTGGTTTTACCCAATTGGCTGTAGAACTTATTGCCTTAGCGGAAGTGGAATCTCAAGATATCTTTTATGGGGCAGTCACACTGGGTGATGTCTGGCAATTTGGCACGTTGGATCGTCAAGCCAGATCCATAACCCAGGATATAACCCTTTACCGAGTTCCTGATGATCTTGCCCCATTGATGGATATTTTGATTGGGATTTTGCAGGGAAAAAAATCTCTTGCGGAAACGGGTGAATAAATAATTCGTCGAGGTTGGGAAGAGAGCTAACCCTAGCATGAGCGGCTTGCTGCCTAGAACCATTTGGCAGGGATCCCTTGACAGGGTTGCCCGCTATCTCAAGGATGGTTATGAACCCATTCTCAATTCCCATGACTGCTTCGGATCCCTCAAGTCTCTGGCCTCAGTTGTTACAGCAGCTTTTAGATCGAGAATCCCTCTCGGAGGCACAAGCGGAACTGTTGATGAATGGTTGGCTGGATAGCGAAGTTCCCGATGTCCTATCGGGGGCTTTGTTGGCGGCGATCCAAGCCAAGGGGGTGACCGCTAGTGAATTGGCGGGCATGGCGCGGGTGTTACAGCGGGCGGCTGTCGGGGATCCCTTACATTTGCCAATTTTGGTGGATACCTGTGGGACGGGGGGAGATGGGGCAGGCACCTTTAATATTTCTACGGCGGTGGCTTTTGTGGTGAGTGCCGCTGGGATCCCGGTGGCGAAACACGGCAATCGCTCGGCCTCGAGCAAGGTGGGGTCGGCGGACGTCTTAGAAGCCTTGGGTGTCAATCTGGGGGCGGCTCCAGAACGGATTCGAGAAGCGGTGAATGCGGTAGGAATTACCTTTTTGTTTGCTCCCAATTGGCATCCCGCGATGAAAGTGGTAGTTCCCTATCGACGTACCCTGAAGGTTCGCACCATTTTTAATCTTTTGGGGCCATTGGTCAATCCCCTTCATCCCACGCGACAGGTGGTGGGGGTTTATGATTCCGCTTTGGTGGTGACGGTGGCGGAGGCATTGCGGCTGTTGGGTTGTGAACGGGCAATCGTGCTGCACAGTCGGGAAGGGTTGGATGAAGCGGGTCTGGATTTGCCTACCGACCTGGGCATTCTGGAAGCAGGGGCAGTAACCACTGGACTATTAGTTCCCCAAGAACTGGGATTGACAACCGCTCCCTTGGCAGCCCTCAAAGGGGGAGAACTGGCGGAAAATGTCGAGATCCTCAGCCAGGTTTTACAGGGTAGAGGGACGCCAGCTCAGCGCGATGCGGTGGTAGTGAATGCGGCTTTGGCTTTGCAGGTGGGAGGAATAGCCCCGACATGGGCGGAGGGAGTCGCCAAAGCCAAGGAGATTTTAGGCAGTGGGTCGGCTTGGCAACGTCTTAGCCAATTGATTCACTTTTTACAAGGATAGTTTTCTTAACTTAGCAACAATCCAGAGATAAAGCGAATCAAAAATCAAACTTTTTTGAAATGAATCTATTTTTCGTTTTGGGTAAGTAGGCTCTTTCGGCTAGTCATCTTGACTCTTGCTTAAAATTAGATTTTCTATTAGGTTTTTGAGAGTGATTTTCTTTTGGCTTGATGCTTTTCAGCTGATAGCGATAGTCTCTATTCATTTGTTTTCCTTTGGGTGTCAATCTATGGCAAAAGTTGCAATTGTTTATCATAGTGGTAGCGGTAGAACAGCGCTGGTGGCTGAGCGAGTTTTAGCGGGTTTGCAGAAGGTAGAAGGCATTGACACGCTGTACCTCAAGGCAGATGAAGCCACTCAAAACCTGGATAGGTTGAATGATGTGGATACGATTGTTTTAGGTACTCCTACTTATATGGGAGACGTGGCTGTTCCCATCAAGGTTTTTATGGAGGCCACCGGAGGAATTTGGTTCTCCCAAAGTTGGAAAGATAAGCTGGCGGCTGGATTTACGAACTCACTGGGGTTAAGTGGCGATAAAGTCCATACCCTAACTACTTTGTCGGTTTTTGCGGCTCAACACTCGATGATTTGGATTAGCCAAGGATTGATGGCGCAGGCGGATCAGAATCGTCTCAGTAGCTGGTTGGGATTGGCTACCCAGACGGATTATCAAGCTCCCTCGCCACCTGCTGTTGATCTCGAGACAGCGGAGAAATTTGGTCAACGAATTGGGGAAGTTACCCGGCGCTGGGTGCGGGGTCGTTAAGGGATCCCTTGTTCGCTGGGGCTAGTGGTTGGAAAACACTGAGAGGACAAAGATTAAGGGCGAATAGAGTCTATCTTCAGACCTAGCTCAGGTTTTCAGGCAATCTGTATCTCACCTTAAGGTGTGTCTCACTGAAAAGGCAGGTTAGTAAGATTAAGCTAGACCATGCGTACATCTACCGACTGAACCGCCGGAGAACCCACTGATATGGATCGCTCAGCCGCCGTCTTACCCCTGCAATCCCCCAAGGATGTTTCGGTCTCCGAAATTGAGCAAGAACTTAACAAAGTTTGGATGGCTCACGGCGAGAATGCGGCGGCAAGAGCCGCTACTTTTACGCTGATTGTTTATGAATCGCTGGATAGTTCCTTGCTCTCCCCCTCCAATGCGGTGGAGGCGATTGCCACGCAAAATCCCTGTCGAGTCATTGATCTGCGGGCTAAGGTTGGTTCGGCTGATCAGGCAGTGGAAGCGCAGGTAGCCGCCTACTGTCCCGTGAATCGTCAACAAAAAAGCGCCCTCGTTTGTTGCGAATATATCACTCTGCAAGCCCCCGAATCGGCTTTTGTCCGTATCCACAGCACGGTGACTTCCCTGCTGATTCCTGATCTGCCCACGTTTCTTTGGTGGCAGGGGGATCTCGATCTCAACAGTCTCCTGTTTCAACAACTGGTCAATCTGAGCAACCGCGTGATTGTGGATTCTCGCACCTTCCTCTATCCCGAAGAGGATCTGGGGGAAGTGCATATGCTCACCCAGGAGGGTCGCCAGTTTGGGGATCTCAACTGGAAGCGGCTGAGTTCCTGGCAGGAGCTAACGGCTCAAGCCTACGATCCCCCTGACCGTCGGCAGGCGTTACTGACCATTGACCGCGTCACGATTGACTATAAGGCGGGGAATCCCTGTCAGGCTTATCTGTTCTTGGGCTGGCTGGCTAGCCGCCTGCAATGGGATCCCACCGCTTGGGTGCAAAAGCAGGAACATGACTACCTGATTGATCGGATTACCTTCGTCAGTTCGGATCAGCGCACCATTGAGGCGGAACTGGCTGCCGTACCGATTGCTACCGATTCTGCCCATGTCGGGGATCTGATTGGTCTGAAGTTGACCTCCAGCCAAACTCAGGGAGATACTACGGTTTTGTGTTCGGAAACCACCGGCTGTATGCGGATGGAATCGGGGGGGGGTGCTCAGGCGTCCTCCTGGATCCATCAAGTCTCTCCCATCGAGCACAACACGATCGAGCTATTGCTGGCGCAACAACTGCAACTGGCAGGTCAAGACCGTCTCTTTGAGGAAAGCTTGGCGGTGGTCAACCGGATCTTGCCGATCAAGCAGTCTTGAATCGCCGATAGTCTGGTCTCGATCCTGGGTGTAAGAACGCTCATCCTTCTTTTGGGATGCAGCGAGACGCTGGCCGTGAGTTGTGATCCCTAAATAGCTGAGTCTTGCGGCAAGATATCCAAACAACCGTTCAGGTTGACGGGAGTATGAGATAGCATAAGAAGGAAAGCAGTAGTCCCTCATGTCTACTTTCACCTGTTCACCTATGTTGATGTCTATTTAATGCGTGTTCGGTGGGGTGAAGCAAAACAACAGCAAGTTTTGGCAGAGGGTGGTATTGATTTTGGTCAGTTGAATGATCTACTCTACACTCCCTATCTCGAAGACCAACGCTCTCAGATACCAGAGCAGTATCGAATTATCGGTTTTGCCGATGGACAATTGACAACATTCATTGTTGAGTATCGAGCCGATAAAGTGGGAGAGTATATTTGGGTTGTTACAGCCTGGAAATCAACGAGACAGGAATGTAGAAGCTATGAGCAGCGGATTTACTGAAATGAAAGATATCGAGGAAATTGCTCAGCAAGCTGACTCAGGAGCAGATATTTCTGAGCATTTCACAGGTTATTTTCAAGCAAAGCAGCAGATCAATATTGCTCTTCCCCTAGAGCTGCTAAAAAGTATTGATACCGAGTGCCAATTACAAAAAATGAGTCGTCAAGATTGGATAAAAATGGTCTGTACCGAGAAGGTTCGAGAAATTCAGTCTGGTAGACTATCAAAGGCTGGTTAATTCTTATCGGGGTTTTAACAATCATTAAGCTCGAATCATCCTCCCTCAAGACTTGGTTATGCGGATTTCTTTGAAATGGTTGCAGGAATTGGTGGATTTTGACCTCTCTCCGGTCGAGTTAGCAGAAGCACTGACGCTGGCTGGTTTTGAAGTGGAGGATATTGAGGATCGGCGCACCTGGGCGGATGGGGTGATCGTCGGCCAGATCCTACAAACTCAGCCTCACCCGAACGCCGATCGCTTGCAGGTTTGTCAGGTGGATGTAGGGCAGGGGGATCCCCTCACGATTGTCTGTGGAGCCGCTAATGCCCGTGCCGGATTGACGGTGGCGGTGGCGGTGCCCGGAACTCACTTGCCCGCTTTGGGGGTAACCATCACGCAGGCGGACAAGCGAGGCGTCACGTCGGCGGGGATGATCTGTTCGTTGGCGGAGTTGGGATTAGCCAAATCTTCGGAAGGGATCCATGAGTTTGCCGAAGCCTATCGCCTGGGCAGTGATGTCAGACCCCTTTTAGGACTGGATGACGTGGTGCTGGATTTAACCTCTACTGCTAACCGCGCCGATGCCCTCAGCATGGTGGGGATTGCCCGTGAAGTGGCGGCACTCACCCGTAATCCTGTGCGGTTGCCCAACGTTAGTCCCCTCAGCAGCAAAGGGATCCCGACATGCAAGCTAGCCATTGCCGATGCCCAGGCTTGTCCTGCCTACAGCGGTGTTTTGATCCGTGGCGTCACGATTGGTGCTTCCCCCGACTGGTTGAGGCAACGTCTGGAGGCGGCGGGAACCCGTTCCATCAATAATGTGGTGGATATCACCAACTTGATTTTGTTGGAGTGGGGACAACCGCTGCATGCCTTTGATTGGCAAAAGCTGCAAGCCGTCATGGGATCCCACCAAGAGGTGGGGGTGCGTCTAGCTCGGGTGGGGGAAAGCCTAAAAACTCTCGATGGTAAGGAGCGCCCTTTACAGCCGGAAAACCTCTTGATCACCGCCGCTGATCAGCCCGTCGCCCTGGCAGGCGTGATGGGGGGTGAAGATACGGAAGTGAACGAACAAACTCAGGATATTTTTCTGGAAGCCGCTTTGTTCGATCCCGTGGTGATCCGCCGTTCAGCTCGTGCCCAAGGGTTACGCACCGAGGCTTCGGCTCGTTATGAGCGGGGGGTAGATTTTTCCGCCTTAGATAGAGCGCGGGATCGAGCTGTTCAGATGATTCAGCAACTGGCGGGGGGATCCTTGGTCGGACAAACCACCGTTGACCAGCGCCCCTCCCCAGAACGGCAAATCCAACTGCGGCTGTCCCGTTTGATCGATATCTTGGGCGATGATGTCAGGGCTGAGGATGTGGAAACGATTCTGCCCGCTTTAGGGTTTGTTATGTCCCCTTGCCACAAAGTGGAAACTCCTGCCAAAAAAGCGATGGCTGGACAGGAAAGTAGGACGACCGCTCAATGCGTTTGGGATGTTAGGGTGCCTGCCTATCGGCTGCGGGATATTGAGCGGGAAATCGATCTGATCGAGGAATTTGCCCGTCTCTACGGCTATGATCACTTCTCCGAAACCCTCCCCCCCGAAACCCAGGTGGGATCCCTATCGCCACGGGAGCGCAGCCTCCGCCTGATCCGCGAAGCCTTTCGCAGCGTGGGTTTGACAGAACTGTTGAGCGTCTCCCTCTGTCCGGCAGAGAGCGGAGCAGAGGTGCTGATTAGCAACCCCCTGTCCCCAGAATTTTCGGCGGTGCGGAGTCAACTTTTACCCGGATTGCTCGAAGCCTTTCGCTACAACTGGGATCAAGGCAACGGCGCTTTGCTGGGGTTTGAAATTGGGCGGGTTTTTGCTAAGACCGAGCAGGGCTATCAAGAGGCGGATCATCTGGCGGGCATCTTGGGCGGGGATCCCTATGCCTTCGATTGGCAACATCAGCAACATCCCTACGATTGGTATGCGGCCAAGGGACTTTTGGTAGCGGCTCTGCAACGCTTAGGTTTAGCGTTTACCTTTGCTGCCGATGCCACCGATCCCCAGTTTCATCCCGGTCGCACCGCCCAACTTTTGTTGGCAGGAACCGCCTGTGGTCGTCTAGGGCAGCTCCACCCCCAGGTGCGGCAAGCTCACGGCTTACCGGATTCTGTCTTTGCCTTTGAGTTCAACCTAGATCCCCTGCTGACGGTTTTAGAAACCAAGGGGATCCCGCAGTTTCAGGCTTTTTCCACTTTCCCTTCCTCAGATCGAGATATCGCCTTTTTCGCGCCTCAGGGGATCCCGGTAGCTCGTCTGGAGGAGGCGATTCGAGAGGCCGCTGGTCACCTCTTGGAGTCGGTACATTTATTTGATGAATACCGTGGCACAGGCGTACCGGATCAGCAGCGTAGTCTAGCTTTCCGTTTGATTTATCGCGCCCCTGATCGCACCTTGACGGATGCGGAGGTGGAATCAGCCCAAAAACAGGTGCGAGCCGCTCTGGAAAAGCAGTTTCAAGTCACCCTGCGGAGTTGATCCCGTTGTTCAGCAGGTAAAATACACGCTACAGACTGCCTAATAATAATGTGACAAACCGTAGTCCAGCAAAAGCAGTGGATGTGCTGGCATCGATTCTGGTTTTTCCCAGCAAATCAACACAGGTTCCTTGATGCATTGCACAAGTGTTGAATTTTAAGATTTTGAGGATTGCTGGCAAGTTATGCGTTGGGTTCAGCGATACAGAATCCATCTTGCTATTGATGCTATTCTCAATAAATTGACTTGGATTCTCAGCTTTGCTCCAGGAAAGGTAAAGGTTTACCATTATGGTTCGACACTTTTGGATTTGCAGGTAAAGCAAAGTAAGAAGCTGTTTCTAAAGATAGGCATCTAAAATTTGATGAAGGGACTGAAAGCGTGACGATAACCCAAAGGAGTTGGCATCAACAGTTTGATATACAAAATGGCGATGTTGAATGCAATAGCGATCCCATTCAGATAGCTCAACCCGTAACAACCAGGCAATTGAAGTTAACCAATCAATAGGTAACGGGATCCGAAAATAAATACGCTTTTTGAAAAAGGCACAAACCTGTTCAATTGATTGATTGAGGGTGAGGGGAGGATTACCCAAGACCAAATCGGACTGAGCTATCGGCTGCTCTAGCAAATAGGCCACCATGTTGGCGATATCTTCGGCATGAATAAAGTGAAAACTGGCGGATAGTTGTAAAAATCGCAGCAGATCTAGCCAACGAATCACATCTTTGAGTCCGGCGGTGATATGGGAGTAGGGATGAAGGGCGCTGCCACCAAAAAGCAGGGTGGGATAGAGGGTGATCATGCGATCAACAAGAGCCACCTCAGAGCGGCGCATCAACATTTCATACTTGCTTTGGATATAGGCAGTCCCCGAGCGTCCGGCTATGGCAAGGGGTTGATTATAGGGGTTGAGCAGGCTAGCAGTCGAAAAATAGAGAATTTTTTGGCAAACGGAGGGATCCAATCGTTGAAAAAGGCGGAGGGTTTGTCGGACATTGATAGCTTCTGCCATCGCTGCATCCCCCCAAGCGGCGGCTAGGTGAATCACTCCCTGCATTTGGCTCAGGAGATCGGCATGATCATCAATCTGGAGGAGATCCCCCTCTAGTATGGTGATGGCTGCTGTGGCGGGAATTGGCCAGCGCAGTTTGCGGGGATCCCTGACCAAAACATACAGGTGATAGGCTGGCTGAGAGGGATCGGTGGGGTCAGTGGAACGCGCCAGCCGCTCCAAAACGTAGTGACCGACACAGCCGCTAGCTCCAGTGATAAAAATACTCTGCAAGGGCTACGGTTATCCAGTGAACACATGATTTGATTAGTGTACCGCCTTGCTTGCTTTCGCTAAAGTCAAGCGAGCGTTGATTCGGGTGCGAATAGTGCTCACTCTGGCCGATATTCGGGTTCGTTTGTGGTTATTCTGGGAAATACTTCTTTGTCCCCCCTCCATTTTTTTTGGTTGTGACGGCTGATTCCTCTGGTTCTTGGATGGGTTCATGGCGGTCGGCTCCCTGGCTGGGGTTGGTGGTGCGCCGTTTGTTGCAGACGATTCCGGTCTTGCTGCTCATCTCTTTGCTGAGTTTTTTGCTGATTAAGTTAGCTCCCGGTGACTTTTTGGATGCGTTGCGTGCGGATCCTTCCGTCAGTCAGGAGTTTATTGCCCAAGAGGAGGCGCGCTTGGGGTTAGACAAACCCTGGTGGCAGCAGTATCTGATCTGGTTGTCCCATCTGATGGTGGGGGATCTGGGCAGTAGTTATACTTATCGGATTCCTGTTTTAGGGCTGATTGGATCCCGTGCAGGGGCAACGTTGTTGCTGTCGCTGGCTTCTCTCTTGCTCACCTGGATGATCGCGATTCCGTTGGGAATTTTGAGCGCGACTCGTCAGCATAGCTGGGTGGATCGGTTGCTGCAACTGTTCAGCTATATCGGCCAATCCATGCCCAGTTTTGTGCTAGCGATTCTTTTGCTGTTTGTGGCGCAGCAGGTGGCTAGCTTGCCGGTCGGGGGAATGACCAGTATTAACTTTGCTGATCTGCCCCCCTGGCAACAGGTGGTGGATCTGGGTCGCCATTTGCTCTTGCCTGCCCTAGCCCTCAGCATCACGAGCTTTGCTGGATTGCAACGAATTATCCGAGGCAGTTTTTTGGATGTGATTCGCCAGGATTATATTACGGCGGCTAGGGCGCGCGGCTTGTCAGAGGGACGGGTGATTTGGATCCATGCCCTCCGCAACGCTATCAACCCGCTGATCACCATCTTGGGCTTTGAATTTGCCAGTCTGTTGAGTGGATCGTTTATTGCTGAGTTTTTCTTTAACTGGCCTGGGTTGGGCAAGCTGATTCTGGAAGCCGTGCAAAGCTATGACATCAATGTGGTGATGGCGAGTCTGTTGTTGGGATCCCTGATGCTGATGCTGGGCAATTTGCTGGCGGATCTGATGCTGCAAGTGGTGGATCCGCGGATTCAACTGGATCGGCTGGAGTGAAAGTGGTTCAGCCCAGGCGGCGGGCTTGCAGATGGCTGAAGTGATATTCGACCGAGCCATTTTCCAGGTTGTTTTCGGGGGAGGTTAAGCCCCGTCGTACCAATTCCCGAAAGGCGTTTTCGATATCATCAAAATCGGCATTCACCTGAATAATCGCTTGCGAAACCGTCAGGATCCCTTGGTTGTCTTGAGCCAGCCGCATGATCTCTCGCATCAGGGCTTGCCCTTTGAGGGGGCGGGGCGGGTTGGGCAGGGGCGGGTTGGCAGGGGTGGGGGGCGGGGATCCGTAGAGGAGGCGTTGTTTGAGGTTAAATTCCTCTACCATGCCAGGGATAAAGAACAGATCCAGCAGTTGCCCGATAAATAGCCAGCCTAGGGTGAAAAACCACAGAAGGCCGCTTCCGGTTTTTCCGGCATAAAGGCGGTGGATGCCACTAAACCCGAAAAAGCCCAAACACCAGAGGGCGTAAGCCATGCCGACGGAGCGTTGGGGAACCGTAACCAGATAGCGTGACTCCATGATGGACAACCCTGACCAAACTCCTCCTTCATCCTATTTTAGGCAAGGGATCCCTGCCCATAAGCAAGTGTTCCGTCCTGTTGACGCCTTACGGTTACCTATACTTACCATTCTCCCTGCTTCCCCAAAACCTTGAGGCCAGATAGGAACGGCACAAGCCACAATGGACGGAGAGGGATCCCGTTGAGGTTAGCGAAACGAACCGCATCCACCCTAAAATGGGCAGACCTGTTGCCGTTTGAAATTTTTGTCCCCGTCCTTTTGCTCTCCTTAACGAATTGTGATTGCTATGGTTGCCCACCTTTCGCCCGCCCCCCTAGAAACCCAAACCCAAACGATTGCCCGTCAATTATTGGCGGCCTGTAGTGAACCGCGTTCGTTTTTGGCTCAGATGCGGGATCACATGCGTTGGGATGACAAGTTGCTGGCCTGGGCGATGGATAATCCCCACCTGCGGGTACAGATGTTTCGTCTGATTGACTGCCTGCCCGCCCTCCGCAGCAAAGCGGAGATAGCCCGTCATCTGCAAGAGTATTTGGGGGATGCCTCAGTAGAGTTACCCACCCTGCTGAAAAACCTGCTCAACTTTAGCCAACCGGACTCTCTGCCGGGGCAGTTAGCCGCCACCACCCTCGCCACCGCCGTCGAAAGCTTAGCCCACCGCTACATTGCTGGGGAAACCTTCCAACAGATGGTGAAAACGCTGGAAACCCTGCGGAAAGACAAAATGACCTTCACTGTTGATCTTTTGGGAGAAGCCGTGATCAGTGAGCAGGAGGCAACCTCCTACCTCCATCGTTACCTGGAATTGATGGAAAAACTTTCCGCCACCACTAAAAGCTGGGGATCCCCTCAGACTGGCTCAAGCGAGGGGGATCCGCCTGCCCAAGTCTCGGTGAAACTGACCGCTTTTTATTCCCAATTTGATCCCCTCGATCCGGTGGGCAGTCAAGCCAAGGTGAGCGAGCGCATCCGCCTACTGTTGCGGCAGGCGGGTGAGTTGGGAGTGGGGGTGCATTTTGACATGGAGCAATATGTTTACAAAACCCTCACCCTGACTATTTTGAAAGCCATTTTGCGGGAGCCAGAATTTTGCCACCGTACCGATGTGGGCATCACCCTGCAAGCCTATCTGCGGGATAGCTATTCTGATCTGACGGATCTAGTTGCCTGGGCGAAAGAGCGGGGGCAACCGGTGACGGTGCGGTTAGTGAAAGGAGCCTATTGGGATCAAGAAACCATCAAGTCCCGCCAAAAACACTGGCCATCACCGGTCTATCACCAGAAAGCCGCCACCGACCTCAACTTTGAGGCCATGACTCAGTTGCTACTGGAGAACCATGCCTATCTTTATGCCGCGATTGGCAGTCACAACGTTCGCTCCCAGGCCAAAGCCATTGCCCTCGCCGAAAGCTTGCAGGTGCCCAAGCGGGCTTTTGAAATGCAGGTTCTCTACGGTATGGCGGACAAACTAGCCAAAGCTCTGGCACAAAAGGGCTATCGGGTCAGAGTTTATTGTCCCTATGGGGATCTCATCCCTGGCATGGCTTATCTGATCCGCCGTCTTTTGGAAAATACAGCCAATAGTTCCTTTTTGCGGCAAAGCCTTGGAGATCTGCCGACTGAGCAACTGCTTGCTCCTCCCACCCTAATGGCGGAGGGATCCCCCGCCCCTCCCTCAGGCTTTGTGGGGGTGCCGGATACTGACTTTAGTGCAGCGCAACAGCGGGATCCCTTTCAGCAGGCGCTGCAAACTGTAGGATCCCAGTTGGGACGCACTTATTGGCCAATCATTGCCGGACAAGCCAGCCCAACCCCAACCCTGTTTGCCTCCGTCAACCCCTCTCGACCGCAGGAGGTGGTGGGCAACGTTGGCCTAGCCAGCCTGGAACAAGCCCAACAAGCCCTAGCGGCAGCCAAAACCGCCTTTCCCGCCTGGAAACGCACCCCTGCCCCACAACGGGTAGCCATTCTCCGCCGCGCTGGGGAGCTGATGCAACAACGGCGAGCTATGCTATCGGCTTGGATGGTGGTGGAAACCGGCAAACCACTCCGTGAGGCGGATGCCGAAGTTTCCGAGGCTATTGATTTTTGTTTCTACTACGCCGATGAAATGGAGCGATTGGATCGCGGCTATCGCTATGATGTGGCGGGCGAAACCGACCGCTATCGCTATCAGCCGCGTGGTCTGGCTCTGGTCATCTCTCCCTGGAATTTTTCTTTGGCCATTCCGACGGGGATGACGGTGGCTGCTTTGGTGGCGGGCAATTGCACCATCCTCAAACCTGCCGAAGTCTCCTCAGTGGTGGCAGCTCAACTGGCTGCTATTTTGATGGAGGCAGGCTTTCCGGCGGGGGTATTCCAATATCTGCCCTGTCAGGGATCCAGCGTTGGCGCTTTTATGGTCAACCATCCCGATGTTCACCTGATTGCCTTTACGGGATCCCAGGAGGTGGGCTGTCGTATCTATGCGGCGGCGGCTGGGGTGCAGCCGGGACAAACCCATCTGAAGCGGGTAATCGCGGAGATGGGGGGCAAAAACGCCATCATTGTGGATGAATCCGCTGACCTCGATCAAGCGGTGGCGGGGGTCGTGTATTCCGCCTTTGGCTATAGCGGTCAAAAGTGCTCCGCTTGCTCTAGGGTGATCGTCCTAGACAGCATTTATGACGGATTTGTTGAGCGCTTGGTGGAGGCAACCCGCTCCTTGAATGTGGGAGCCGCCGATCTGCCCAGCACGCAAGTGGGACCGGTGATCGACGCCCATGCCCAGGCCCGCATCCTCGACCTGATCGAAAAAGCTAAGCAGGAGGCTGAGGTGGCTCTAGCTATGCCTGCCCCTGCCCCAGGATTTTTTGTGGGACCAACCATTTTCACCGAGGTTTCTCCCCAATCGCTGCTCGCCCAGGAAGAAATTTTTGGCCCGGTTTTAGCTGTCCTGCGTGCCAAAACCTTCAGCGAGGCTCTGCACATCGCCAACGATACCCGTTTTGCCCTAACTGGCGGGCTATATTCCCGCACCCCCTCCCACATCGCCCAAGCCCAAACGGAATTTGAAGTGGGCAATCTCTACATCAACCGGGGTATTACGGGTGCAATTGTGGCTCGTCAACCCTTTGGTGGCTTCAAAATGTCAGGGGTGGGATCCAAAGCCGGTGGCCCCGATTATCTGCTGCAATTTTTAGAGCCGCGTGTCATCACCGAAAATATTCAACGGCAGGGATTTGCTCCGATTGAGGGAGCAGAAAATTAGGCAAAGGGATCCCTGGCTAACCCAAAGTCAGTGGGGGATCTGCCATGCAGGTATTGACGTTGGGATAGCTTCTGACTGGGTTCTGTTGATCTTTGCATCTGAGCCAGAAGAAAGTACCCGCAAAATAGAGAAAACTTAAGAATCTCCTCGCCAACTTGTCAAAGCCAGAACATAGATGTTGATACTGCCTCAGCTTATGGAAAAGGCATTCTATCAGATGCCTCCCCTTGCATAAGTGCTTGTCATTATCTCCCTCTACCCTTTTATTCTTTATTAGAGGGAATAACGACCTGAGTTTCCCCCACTTGCTCAATTAATCTATTGGAATTATACCCTTTATCTCCGATCACTTTTGTGGATTCCTCTTGTCACCCATCATGCATTCCTCTGCTTGGTTAATATCATGCTTTCCCCCATCGGTGATTCTAAAAACTAGCAGATTCCCTAACCCCCTCGGCTTCTTCCCGTTTTTTCCTGCTGCACAGGAATGAGCACGAACTGTTGTCGAGTCAATAATCAGATGCTCCAAATCGGGATCCCCTTAAATTTACGATGCTGCTAGATTGTCCGCTATTTCTGCTCATGCCAACCCTCCTGTTCGTTGACACTATTCTCAAGAAATGCGATCTACAGACGGATGAATCCCCTCAGGAATGTAAAGTTTTGCTACTGTCATTCAACGCTTCTGGAACCGACAATCATGGGATCCCCTTCTTAATGGCACAGGCTAAGCGCTACAGTGGGGAAAACTAGGAGACGCGGCGACAGTGGATGTGCTGAAAAGCATTTTCAATACCCCCCATCCCATCATTGGCGTAGTGCATTTATTGCCCCTACCGGGTTCTCCGCGTTGGGGAGGCAGTCTGGAGCCTGTGATTGCTCAAGCGGAACAGGAGGCTACGGCTCTGGCAGCAGGTGGGGTGCATGGCATGATTGTGGAGAATTATCACGATGCCCCCTTCAGTAAGCAGCAGGTGGATCCCGCCGTGGTGAGTGCCATGAGTGTTGTGGTGCAGCGCCTCAAAAATCTGGTGGCCTTGCCCATTGGCATCAACGTTTTACGCAATGATGGACATAGTGCCCTGGCGATTGCCGCCTGTGTAGGTGCCCAGTTTATCCGCGTGAATGTCTTATCCGGCAGTATGGTGACGGATCAAGGCACGATTGAGGGCGATGCCTACCACCTCTTGCGCTATCGCCGTGCTTTGGGGGTAGATGTCAAAATCTTTGCCGATGTTTTGGTCAAGCACGCCCGTCCTCTGGGATCCCCTCACTTGCGGGATATTGTGGCTGATACCATTGAACGCAGTCTGGCCGATGCCATTATTCTCTCCGGTTGGGCGACAGGACAACCTCCTTTGTTAGAAGATCTCGAAATTGCCCGCTCTGCTTCCCCCCACACTCCCCTGCTGATTGGTTCGGGCGCTACCCAGGAAAATATCGGGACTCTGATGCAGTGGGCGGACGGAGTGATCGTGGCATCTTCCCTCAAGCGCCCCAGCCGCAATCTGATATCTGGCGGAGAATCGTTTCAGGTGATTGATCCGATTCGAGTGCGACACTTTGTAGACTCTATGCATCGTCACTCTCAAGCCCGACCCCTACCGCCGCCTGTTTTGGCCTCGAACTAACCGGCTTTCTTGTTGATGGCGGAGAAGGTGGTGAAGAATTTAGCTAACTCCATCACGATCAGGCTTGTTTTTTCTTGGGTTGAGCAGATTAAAATCAAGGCAGCTTACTTAGCCACTGCCGAATACGGTATGGTTGGGTGTTAGCAATTTCTAGTTCCGGCTAGCCCTTCCTTTCTGCGAGCAATCATGCAGAATCCACCTGTCCTCAACCTGCCCATCCCAGACGAGGCTGAGCTAGATAATGCTGAGCTAGAGACAAGAGTTCAGGTGCCTCGCTTATTGGTGATTGATGATGACCGAGCCACCCTCACCTACGTGGCTGAAGTATTAGAAGCCTCAAAATATTTGGTCGAGACGATTGAAGGGGGGAAATCGGTTTGGGAGCAACTCACCCGCATGGCTCCCCATCATCTGCCCAATATGATTATTTGTGATTGGACGATGCCAGAGTTAACGGGGGTCGATATCTGCCGTCGCTTAAAAGCAACCCCTGAATTTCAGTATGTCTATTTTATTTTGCTGACTGCCCGCACTGAGATTCAGGATCGGGTCAAGGGTCTGGATGCCGGAGCGGATGAGTTTATCACGAAGCCCGTGGATCCCGACGAGTTACGGGCGCGGGTGCGAGCTGGCTTACGGCTGCAACAATTGACACAAGCTCTGGCTCAGGCTAATCGACAACTACAAGCCCGCAACGAGTTACTAGAGTCATTGTCCCTCACCGATCAACTGACTGGGGTTCTCAATCGACGTGCCCTCGACCAAGCCCTGCCTCACCTGCTCGAACAGGTTGGCCCTCGTTTTTCGGAGGCTCGTTATCGCTATCTCTGCTTGATGATTTTAGATGTGGATCATTTCAAGCAGGTCAACGACACCTACGGCCATTATGCCGGGGACTGTGTTTTGCAGGCAGTGGCGCAACGCTTGCAGGCTCGCTTACGCCCTTCTAGCCTGCTTTATCGCTATGGCGGAGAAGAATTTATCTGCATTACGCCGGGGCTAAACCATCAGCGCAGCTATCGCTACGCAGAATATCTGCGGAGTGTGATTGCCAATGATCCGATTGCCATTTCTCCCAAACGAGCCATCCCTATTACCATCAGCGTGGGAGGAACCGTGGTGACTGATCTCCAGTCTGTGGAAGCTCTCACCGCTATCAATCAAGCTGACCAGGCTCTTTACCAAGCCAAACAATCCGGTCGCAACTGTGTTTATATGACTCCCCCTTGAGCAGCAGGGGGTGGAGAAGTCTCCGGTAGACGGGATCCACAGACCTTGCAATAGAGGGCATCGGGATCATGGAGTGGTTGCCCGCAAGAGCCACAAGGGATCCGCACCTGCTCTCCCGATTTGACAAGGCGCTTGATCAGATCCCCCACCTGCCAGGGAATGAGGGCAATGCCCGTCAAGATCATCAGCACCGTCAACAGTCGCCCCCCCTCCGAAACCGGGGTGATGTCACCAAAGCCCACGGTGGTCATGGTGACAACGGAGAAATAGACCGCATCGAGAAAAGTCTGGAAAATTTGCCCATTCACAGGATGCTCTACCTGATAGATCAAGCCAGAATAAACAAAAATAATGGCAAATAGCGTAAATAAAATTCGGCTAAAAATTTGTCCATCTTGCGAACTGATCAATCCAAAAAAAGTTTTTCGCTCCACAAATCGAATCAGACGCAAAATACGAAACCAGCGAAAGATACGAATAAATCGAATATCGCTTAAGCCAATGATAAATGGCAAAATAGCGACCAGATCAATCAATGAATAAAAACTAAAAAAATAGGCTAGTTTTTTCTCGGCACACCAAAATCGCAAAAGATACTCGAGACCAAAAACAATCAGGATCCCTCGATCAAGAATGTCCAGCCTGGTTCGCCAAATCTCCTGAATCGGATAGGTTTCTGCCACAAAAATTCCTGAGGAAATCACCACCAACAGAGCAATCCCCAAATTGACTCGTTTGCCGATTGGGGTCTCAATATCTTCTAAATAGCTTGCCAAAGCCTGCCGCATCGCCATTGCCAATTGCTGCCCCTTGCTGAAACGGGATCCCGGATAGGATAACAACCTTCTGCTGGCGGGCGAAGGGCACAACCCAGAGGACATGGTAGAATCGCTAGGTCTTAGCTCACGAAGGCTCAGGCTGCATATGGCTAGACCCCGCCCTAATCCCGCTGTTTTCCCCCAACCTTCCACCAGCAATTTGCCCCAGCCTGTGCCCGTCGGGGTGATCGGGGTGGGAAATATGGGTCAGCACCACACCCGCGTCTTTAGCCGCATGAAGGATGTAGAAGTGGTGGGGGTTGCGGATATCAATGTGGAGCGTGGTCTGGATATTGCTAGCCGTTACCGCATTCATTTTTATGACGACTATCGAGACTTGCTGCCCCATGTGGCAGCGGTAGCGATTGCGGTGCCGACGGTGTTGCATCATGAGGTAGGCATCACCTGTATGGAAGCGGGGGTGCATGTTTTATTGGAAAAGCCGATTGCCGCCAATATTGCTGAAGCCGAATCGCTGGTCAACCGAGCCGCCGATTGTAACTGTATTCTGCAAGTCGGTCACATCGAACGGTTTAACCCTGCTTTTCAGCAGTTATGTCGGGTTTTGCAGGGGGAAGAACCCCTAGCCATCGAAGCCCAGCGCATGAGTCCTTATTCCAATCGAGCCAGTGATGTCTCGGTGGTGTTTGATTTAATGATTCACGATATTGATTTATTGCTGGAGTTAGTGCCTTATCCGGTGACAAAATTGAGCGCCAGCGGCAACCGAGCTTCTAAATTGGGATATTTGGACTATGTCACAGCAACATTTACGTTTGCCAATGGTCTGATTGCTTCCCTGACAGCTAGCAAAGTTACCCACCGCAAAGTCCGTCGCATTAGTGCCCATTGCAAAAACTCTTTGGTAGAGGCTGATTTTCTCAATAACGATATCTCCATTTGTCGGCAAAATACGGCCAGCCCCATCAATGATTTTGGGCAAGTTCTCTATCAGCGGGATTGTCTGATTGAAAAAGTTCACACCGATAACATCGACAAACTGCACGCCGAATTGGAACATTTCATCAACTGTGTGCGCGGGGGCAACCAACCGTCGGTGGGGGGAGAACAGGCGTTGAAAGCCCTCAAACTGGCTTCCGAAATTGAGCGGCTAGCCCTAGATGGATGTGCCTGGAATGAGGGACGGATCCCTTCCCAAAATCGAGAGATTTTTTCCTGAATCTAGCTCTCCTTTCATAGCGGGGAGGGGGGCAAATCAAACAAGACAGTTGTCATATAGCGTTCCGCCCAGGCTGGCCCAAAGGCTTTTTCCAAAACACGGCGGGTGCGATCATTTTGTTGCTGTTGGGTGCAATAGCGATGTTGCCCTGCATAGCTCAGCTTGGGATCCCCGCTCCCATCCATCTGGCGAGCCTGTTGGCAATGAATGCGTAAATAGTGGCTGGCTAGCCGCAAAAACTGATCGGCCTCAGCGTCATCAGCCGGACGGATAAACAGACAATAAGGGGAGAAAATGGATCCCCATTCCGGTAACTCTCGCTTTTCGCTAAAAGATTGAGTCAAGCTCCGAAGTGATTCTAGCGCCTGTTGATGGCCTTGGGGGAGTTGACTTTCTACCGGTGAAAGATCGACAATCGCCGCACTAATTTGCCCTCGTCCCGCCACAATATCACAGCCAAACATCGGCAATGGATAGGTTAGATGGGGAAACATGACACAATGCAAAATATCCAGATTGGATCCGGCTCGCGCCAGTTCCAGATGCATCTTGCGAAATTCCTGGCTTTGAAAGCAGCGATTCTCGATAATCAGTCTTTCCCCCTCCAAGCGACCCTCAACATAACCCAAATCATCGGGTAAAACATAGGCGGACAATTCCAATTCCTCTTGCCAAATGTGGAGAATCTGTTCAGCTAAGCGGTTAATCAGTGGATGTAACTGCACTTGTAAGGAAGGGGAAACAGAGGGGTCAGACATACCAGGGATCCCGTGGCTGTGGTTCAGCCATTTTCGGATATTCGGGTAAAAACAGAAAGCCCCATTCCCCTTGCCGCGGGAAAAATAGGCAGTGAAAGTGGAAGGCTGGTTAGAGAAGCTTAGGAGAACTGGATCCGGTTTGGAATTCTATAATCGGCGCCACCGCCGCCCATCTTTGGTGAGCAGATCTTCCGCCGCCTTTGGCCCCCAGGTTCCGGCTTCGTAGGTATAGACGGGCTGAGGGGCGCTGCCGTTGCTAGACTCCCAAGCCGACAAAACGGGCGTGACCACTCGCCAAGCAGCCTCCACCTCATCCGAGCGCGTAAAGAGGGTTTGATCGCCCAACAGACATTCCAAGAGCAACCGATCATAAGCGTCGGTGGTGCTGCCCCCAAAAGCTGCCCCATAGCGAAAATCCATATCTACCGAGCGGGTACGGATCTCTGGCCCTGGCATCTTGGCCTCAAAGCGCAACGAGATTCCTTCATTGGGCTGAATTCGCAGCACCAAGACATTTGGGCTAACCTCCTGTGCCGCCGACTGAAACAGCAAGAGGGGCACTTGCCGAAAGTGAATCGCTACCTCTGAGACTTTTTTGGGCAACCGTTTGCCCGTCCGCAGATAAAATGGCACCCCCTGCCAGCGCCAAGTATCACAGACCAGCTTGAGGGCAACGTAGGTGGGAGTGGTGGAGGCCGGGTTGACATTCGCTTCATCCAGATATCCGGGCACCTGTTTCCCCGCCATCCAACCTGCGCCATATTGGGAGCGAATCGCACACTCAGCGATGTGTCGGGGATCCGCGACACGAGTAGCCTGCAACACCTTGGTTTTTTCGTTGCGAACCCCATCACTCGCCAGCGAGACCGGTGGCTCCATCGCCGTCAAACAATAGACCTGCATCAAGTGATTCTGCACCATATCCCGCAGGGCACCGGAGGTGTCATAGTAGCCTGCTCGATCTTCAACCCCGACGGTTTCTGCCACCGAGATTTGGATGTGGTCAATATAGTTGCGGTTCCAGAGGGGTTCAAAAATCGCATTGGCAAAGCGAAAGACCAACAAATTTTGAACGGTTTCTTTGCCTAAATAGTGGTCAATCCGATAGATTTGTTCTTCGTGACAAACTTTTTGGACAATCCGATTTAGCTCTTGGGCTGAGGTGAGATCATGTCCAAACGGTTTCTCGATTACCACCCGCGTTTTGCGGGGATTGGCTAACATGCCTGCGGCTCCCAACTGCTGCACCGCCTCTGCATAGAAATCAGGAGAAACTGCTAAATAATAAATGCGATTGCCACGGGTGCCGCGCTGCTGATCCAACTCACTCAAGAGGGCATTTAATTGTTCGTAGCTTTCGGGTTTATTGATATCCAGTTGACAATAAAACAAGCGGCTAGCAAAGTCTTCCCAGACGGCTTCTGGGCCTAAATCTTTGGGGGCAAATTCCTGCATGGCCGCCCGCATTTTGGCACGATAGGATTCATGGGTCCAATCTTTGCGAGCCACTCCCACCAGCGTAAACTCTGTTGGCAAGCGTCGCTGCACAAACAGACGGTAATAGGCGGGGATCAGCTTGCGACCCGCTAAATCTCCGGAAGCACCAAATTGCACCAAGATCGAAGGATCGGGGGTGCGTTCTTGATTGAGTCCAATCCGTAGGGGGTTTTCTGTCAGGCTCAGCATAGGGATGGCAATCTCGAAAAGAGGATGAATGGAGAGATAAATCAGGGAATCGGTCAGAGCAAAAATTAAACAGAGGGATCCCCATCCTTGTCCCATCCGAGAGCCTAGGGATCCCCTGCCCGTTAACTAGAACTAACCTGCCGCAAACACCGTTCGACTTCCGCCACATTGTCAGAGCTACCGATAATCAAAGGCACCCGCTGATGCAACGCATGGGGGTGAATATCGAGAATGCGCTGCTCTCCGTCGGTAGCCACGCCCCCCGCCTGCTCCATCAAAAAAGCTAAGGGAGAAGCTTCATACATCAAGCGCAATTTGCCTTCGGGTTTGTGTTGTGTACCGGGATAAAGATAAACCCCTCCTTGCAGCAAAATCCGGTGAAAATCTGCTACCAAAGCCCCGCTATAGCGGGAGGTATATCCATCATGGCGATGCACAAATTTCACATAATCTTGAATGCCGGTTTGCCACTGACAAAAATATCCTTCGTTCAGACTATAAACGGATCCCCGTTGCGGGGTGCGAATATGACTTTTGGACAAAATAAACTCTCCCAGGCTGGGATCCAAGGTAAAGCTGTGTACCCCCTTGCCCAAGGTATAAACCAGTTGAGTGCTGGGGCCATACATGATATAGCCCGCCGCAATTTGTTGGTGTCCCGGTTGCAGTAGATCCTTGTTGTGGGTTTCATCGGATCCCATCGCCCGCAGGACCGAAAAAATGGATCCCACCGCTAAATTGGCATCGATATTGGAGGAACCATCCAACGGATCAAAAACCAATGCGTAGCGACTGAGGGAACAGTTTTCGGGGAGGCGGGCGGGAGCCGTCATCTCCTCCGAGACAATCCGACACACCAAACCCGTTTGTTCTAAAACGCGAATGAAAGCACGGTTGGCGTAATCATCCATCTGTTGCTGCACCTCCCCCTGCACATTGATGGATCCGGTCACCCCCAGCGCATCCTCCACCAAGCCCGATTGGCTCAAGCGACGGGCGATCATCTTGCCCGCCAGAGCTATGCGGGTCATCAGGGCACTAAAGTCTTGGGCTTCTGTCGTAAACCCTTCAAATTGTTGCAAGACATGCCGGGAAAGGGTCAAGACATCCCGTGACATTTCCAGTTCAGCCGCCGAAATCGGAGCTGTTAAGGGAGCAGTAACCACAACGTAACCTCCAGTAAAGACTGGGTGAGGAAGGCTGCTGCGGCAAGAAACCAGGGCAACCCTCTCCCCTCATGCTAAGCAGGCAAGTTGAAAATTGCCTGATGGTTTTTCAGAGTTATAGATTAAATTCACATTTGTGGATCCCTAGGGTTGACTGGGATCCCTCTCAGCCAGACCAAACCATGTCCGTCATATCTGGGATCAACTCTCTATCTTCTGGGTGATGAATCCAGCGGGTGATGGATAAGCGGCTCTCAAGGACGAACCACTGGGTTGGAAGCCAAGGGATGGGGGTCGGGGCTTCGCCATTTGGCGGGGGAAGGACTAGCCAAACCGGACGGAGGGGGGGAGGGGGTCGCCAGACTCGCAAAACAATAGCCGACATTGCGAACCGTCTGAATCAGATCCGGTTGCCTGGGATCCACCTCTAGCTTTTTACGCAGGGAGAGGATGTGGGTATCTACGGTGCGGGGGTTGTCGATCTGTTCGGGCCACGCCCGTTGTAACAACTCTTGTCGCGATAGCGCCATCCCCCCCGCCTGAACCAAAACGTAGAGCAAACTAAACTCTTGGGGGGTGAGATCAATGCCCTGCTGAGCCTTCGTGACTCGCCGCTGCACCAGATCAATTTTGAGATCGCCATATTGCAGGTAATGGGGAGGCACCGAGCGCAGACGGCGGCGGGACAAGGCTTCGATGCGGGCTTGCAAGACTTGCACACTCAAGGGTTTAGCCAAATAATCATCCGCCCCCGCCTGCAATCCGGCTACCAAATCAGATTCTCCATTACGGCTAGAGAGCAACATAATTAACAGATCGGAACGACGATGTGCCCAATTACATAACTGCAATCCCGATCGATTGGAGAGATCCGCATCCAAAATCAGCAGGTCGATCAATTCCTGTTGCAAAACGTTTTTTGCGTCTCGTAGGGTGTCTGACACCTGTACTCGGTGCCCCACCTGTTGTAGATGCCAGGAGAGGAGGGAACGCAGATGGGGATTGCCCTCTACTAATAAAATCTGAAGTGCTTGTCCCATGCTTCCCCCACTCGACAACTTATCTAAACAGAGCGTTCATGCCGTAGGTTACTGACTTCCATTACGGACTCGAAAGTTATCTAGAATACGGACTTGCACAGGAACTTTGCCATTCCTATCGCCAACATGATAGACATCTCTTTGAATAGGAGCAACTCCATTCAAATTTGTCGTGGAGAGGGTTACAACTCAGGTCTATTTCCAAATGACTGAAATGTTTTCTTGGCTACTTTATTTCATGCGAGTTCGTCACAATTTCGTCAGCAGGAGTTAGCCAACTGGCTCAACTGCCTTAGTGCCCGTTGAGGGGGTTACCCAATCTCTCTGAACATTGTCTTGGAGGAGAATTTTTCATAAACGCCTTGCGCCGGACTCGAACCAGCAACCATCGACTTAGAAGGTCGGTGCTCTATCCATTGAGCTAGCAAGGCTGGACTTTATGGTCAGACATCATTATAGACCGATGGGCATAGGAGATGAGCGGGGGGCTATCGGGCATGGTTGATCCCAATTCTTGCCAAAGCAGGGATCCCCAAATCACTGACCAGCAAAAGACCGAGGATGCTGCTGGATTCCCTGAATATTCAGCCATTTGTCGGAGGGTTTCTACGCGCTCTGGCGGCCAATCCCCATAAAGCTTTAGGGAAACCTGCGTTTATGCGGAGAGAGGATGCGCCATTTCTCTGACGCTGGGGGAGGGGATCCCTGGGGACAATCAAAAGTGTAGAAGAGTTGGCAGGATGTTGAGTCATGAGCATTCGAGAGATTGCTGAGCAAGTTTTTCAAACAGGACGACTGAACCATACCCAAGAGGGAGAACTCTACCAGTTGTTTGAAAAATGCCAAGCAGATGAGTCCGATATGCAGGCGGCTGACCAACTGATCCATGCCTTGCTGGATGGAGAAGTTGTGCGGGAATGGGGTCCTCCTTACGAATGCAACCCTTACCGGATGGCCTAATCCCTTGATCAAAAAATGGCATCCCTGGATCAGGATCCGCGGATGGGGAGAGGGCTGATACACTCACAGAATAAAGCCCGCCAAGGATCAGTGCTATGCCCATCACGCCTGACTTTACCTTTCCCTTTGAACAGCAGCAGAAAGCTTCTTTGCACAACCCGACTGTGGTTAGCCAAGGGCTAGCAAAACGAGAATTTTTTGTGGCACTCACCCTGCAAGCGATTTTGTCCAACCCCCAGGTGAGTCCGGCGCAATTTGCGGATCCCGAGCAACGGCAGATTTTGATCAGCACCGCTATTCTGCTTGCCGATGAAACATTACAGGCCATGCAAGGTTTGGTAGCCGTAGCCGAAGAAACAGATGCTGCCTATGCCGCCAACTAACAGCACTTTTATACTCTGAGCCTAAATCGTCTTGAATCCACGGAGAGTAGAGAATGAGCGATTACGATAGGGGAGTGGGCATTGTGTTAGTTCATGAACAAACTTTTTCTGGCAATGGCGGAGGGAACCAGTGCGTTTGCGGCAACTAATATAGATGACCTGATGATTTTGCTGCTATTTTTTGCTCAAACCAACGCGGCCTTTCGCTCATGTCATGTCGTTATAGGTTCTTATTGGGGATTTGCTGTCCTAGTTACCTTCAGCTTAGTCGGTTTTTGGGGCGGGTTAGTCGTGTCTTCAGCTTGGCTTGGTTTGTTGGGGCTTTTGCCAATCATTTTGGGTATCAAAAAACTTATCCAGCCAGAACCAGAAAACACACAACCTCAAGAGATCATCAATGACATTTCTAGCCGATCCAATTCCCCTCCATTGATAGCAGGGGCACTCCAATGGCTTCATCCCCAAACCTATCAGGTCGCCACCGTCACCGTTGCCAATGGCGGTGACAATATAGGGGTTTATATTCCATTGTTTGCTGCAAGCGATGCGGCCACCCTGGGAGTGCTTCTGATTGTCTTTTTTCTGTTGAAAGGTGCCTGGTGTTATGCCGCCTATCGATTGATCCAAAATCCCAATATTGCGTGTGTCTTAACTCGATATGGTCATTCCGTTGTGCCATTTCTTCTCATTGGAT
The DNA here is from genome assembly GCA_033764955.1 of Cyanobacteriota bacterium. Taxonomy (GTDB): domain Bacteria; phylum Cyanobacteriota; class Cyanobacteriia; order Thermostichales; family Thermostichaceae; genus JANRIL01. Next base: position 156,763 of record JANRIL010000005.1, read on the forward strand.
TGGGGCTATTGATTCTGTGGAAGAACGGTACATTGAAGGTATTGATCAGGAGTTGATCAACACTTGATCGGCTCGTTTGCTAGGCTAATCATTCTCATCCAGCGGACGAGCGGACGTTTCGTGGCCTTCTCCCGTGCTAGCCAGGTTGAGGGATCCCTGGGTAATGGCTGAAGGAACCACAGGCCAAGGGGCAGTGATCAGTGCCACCCCCAACCACCACAGCATTTGCACCTGGGGGCGATACCAAACCGTGTCTACGAATCCATGTACGGCCATCCCCAGGCTTGCCGCTAGTCCGGCAGCCACCCACCAGGCTTGTGGATGACGTTGTTGCCATAACCCTACCCACGTCTGCCAACCCTGTACCCCTAACGTGATCACAAACCAGGAAAAACTCAAGATCCCCAAAAGACCGGACTCTAGGGTGATCTCCAAAGGTACCGAATAGGCTCCCAGGGCGCTGTAGTTGCCCTGTTGATAGAGGGGGTAAACACGGTTAAAGGCATCATTGCCGGGGCCAATCCCCAAGAGGGGAAAGTCGCCAATCATGCGTAAACAGGCCATCCAGACATTCAGACGAAAATTGTTGCTGGTATCATTAGCTCCGGCAAAAATGCTGAGAAAGCGGAGGCGAAGCGGCTCAACTGTCCATATCCCCACCGCCAAAACCAGCAGGGATCCCGTCAACAGAGCAGGAATTGTCCAGCGCCGCCACCGCACGGGCAGATAGGGGTTAATCCACTGCACCATCAAGATGCCCATCAGACCCAAGCCGGCTAATCCCCCCAACCAGGCTCCCCGACTCAGACTCCGCACCAGACAAAAGGCGTTCATCCCCGTGATCAGCAAGGCCAAGAATTGGCACCCCCAGCCTCGCCAGGAAATGATAGCCGCCAACCCCCACGGCAAAAGGGGAACCAAAAACCCACCATACAAGTTTGGGTTTTGCAGGAAGCTATAGACACGGGTTACCCCTGCCACACCCGATTCGGGATCCACCCAGGTGGCGAGGTCGGCGGCTCCATAAAAGTATTGGCGGATCCCGTAGACCGCCATCCAGAGACTAACCAGGAGAGTGACTCCGATCAGGGGGGAGCGGGCAGAGGGGCGGCGCAGGATTTGGTGCAACAGCAGAAAGCCCAAAAGATAGAGGGTTAGCTTCAGCCACCCATCACGAGCAACATAGGCAACCGGGGAGAGGAGGGTCGCCAGGGTGGCAATTCCCCAGTAGACAGCCAGGGGCAGATGCACGGGAGTCACATCCAACCCACGGGTGAGCCACTGCACCCCCAAAAGCCCCGCCATAGCCAGTAACACCAACCCCAGAGGGGCAGTAGCCGCTTGGGAAGCCAGAACAAAATAAAGACAAGCCACCAGGAAACAAAAGGGTTCAAAAGCGGGCATCAACCAACTGGCTACAGCCCATGGCTGCAAACGTCCCGCCAATCGGCCCAGGACACTAACCCGCCAACTGGCGGATAGGGCTTCTGCCTGCTCAAGGGATCCCTCTGCCCCCAGCCATTTTTGCCATGCTGTCATCGCCACCTCAACCCCACCTGAAATCAAAAATCACATTGCTTTTTGCGCTGCCTTGGCTCTGAAAAATCTAGGGATTCCCTAACACAATTGGGGGTGCATCCGGCGATAAATCATGGGGCAAGCGGGGATCCCCGCTTCCACCTGCTGCCGAATTAAGAACGGGATCTCCACCGGCTGCACTCGTTCGTACCAGATCGGTTCGCTGCCGATCAAGACCATTGGCCCATGCCCACACTGCCCTAAACAACCCGATGCCTCAATCTGCAATCGATGGTCAGCCAGTTCTCTAAACGTAGCTAGCACTTGCCGGGATCCCTGCTGCCGACAACAGCGACCCTGACACACCAAAACGGAAACCGTATCCAGCATAGGGATCCCTCAAGCAAGTGGACGCTACCTAGCCTAAGCTTAAGAACCTCTCCAGATCATGGGTGATAGCTGGCGGCCAGCGCCGAATGGTTTTGACCCACTCCAGATCTTGATAGCGGGGATCCAATCCCATGACCGCCACCCAGTGACTTTCGGCTTCCCCGACTTTATGTTCCGCCCAGAGAATGGCCGTCAGGGCGGCTCGCACATCGGCAAATTTCGGATACTTCCTGAGCAACTGCTTCATCTCTCGCACCGCGGCTGGGGATTGACCCAGTTGATAAAGCATCAGGGCATGATTAGCTTGCGCAAAAGCAAACTGAGGATCCTGTTGCATAGCCTCTTGATAGTCAGCCAGGGATCCCGACCAATCCGCCAAGCCCGCCTTGGCATTGCCACGATTATTCAAAGCTGCCGCATCCTGAGGATTGAGTTGCAGCACATGGTCATAATCGGCAATCGCCTGCTGCCATTGACCCAACCCTTCCCAGGCCGCTCCCCGATTTAGATAGGGATCCGTAGCCTGGGGAGCCAACCGTATCGCCTCGGCATAGTCGGTGAGTGCCTCCGTTAACTTATGCTGGCTGACCCGCGCATTGCCACGATTGCTCCAGATGGCTGGATTTTGAGGATCCTGTTCCAGCAGTTGTGTCCAATATCCTTCGGCGGTGGCAAAATCTCCTTGCTCTGTCGCCGCCAACGCCTGATCAATTAAGGCGTCAAACCCAAGGGATCCCCCATCGGCAGCAACAACCGACGGTGACAGGCACAAGAGCAAACAAAGACTCAGCCAACAACTTAACCAAAATCGCACCATGATCAGCCAATCCTCACAATCAACTGGGGTAGGTAAAAAACACCCCCGCCGGGGATCCCCCCATCATCCTAATCCCCACCCATACCCAGACGGAGATGAAGACCAACAAGAAGGTCGGGAAGGATCAAGCTGGACTTGCTCCCGAACAAGTGTCAAAATAAATATACGGTATCTCCATCGGGATAGGCGAGATTCATGGCTATACAATTCACCTCCCAACATCTGTCTGCGATCCGGCGGCATGGTGAGCGGGCGTTTCCCTATGAGTGTTGTGGGTTGCTGCTGGGGGAATGGCGGCGAGACGGTAAAATCATTCACGAATTATGGCAGGTGGAGAATACCTGGGACGGAGCTGAGAACCCCGTGGCCGATGGAGAATCGAGTCAACGCCGTTTTTTGATCGATCCCCTCGATTTTAAGCGGGGACATGACTACGCTCATGCCAAGGGTTGGGGAGTGGTCGGCACCTATCACTCTCACCCCAATCATCCCGCCCATCCTTCCGAATTTGATCGGCAACATGCCTTCCCTTGGGGCTTATCCTGTGTGATTGTCAGTGTGATGGCCGGAGAAGCCACTGAACTTTACAGTTGGATTCTCAATGATGCTGATCAGCCAGAAATAGAGCCACTCACGCTTCAACAACCGATGGAGCAACCCCAACTCACCGCCATCCTCTAACCTGTTCCTCTGCTCTACCCTTCATTCCAACGATCAATAACAATCAATAAGGCTCAATCTCTTTCTGGTTAGCGACCTGCTGACTTTGATTCGATTCTGACCCATGTTTTTGTCCTTTCTCCCCGTTTTCCTATGTCTGTGACTGTTCTGATCCCCGCCCCCTTGCGTCCCTATACCGATCATGCCGAGACTGTAGAAATTGAGGGTCATAGCGTCGGTGAAGTGATGACGAACCTGATTGAACGCTATAGCGATCTGAAGCGCCATCTCTACAGCGAAGCCGGCCAATTACGCAACTTTGTCAATGTCTATTTGGGGGATGAAGACATTCGTCACCTAGAGCAGGGAGAAGCTACCCCTGTTCCTGACAAAGCCACGATTAGCATCGTTCCTTCAATCGCCGGAGGCTTAGCCTAGTATGTTAAATCTTGATACCAGCCATGTGCAATTGTCGCGGGATGAGATGGAGCGGTTTTCTCGCCATCTGATCTTGCCGGAGGTGGGGATCGAGGGGCAAAAACGCCTGAAAGCAGGCCGTGTATTGTGCATCGGTTCTGGCGGATTGGGATCCCCGTTGTTGCTTTATTTGGCGGCGGCGGGGGTGGGGCGAATTGGCCTGGTGGATTTTGATGTGGTGGATGTTTCCAACCTGCAACGGCAGATTATTCACGGCACTGCTTGGGTGAATAAGCCGAAGATTGAGTCCGCCAAACAACGGATTTTGGACATCAATCCCTACTGCCAGGTGGATCTCTACGAAACTCGCCTGGAAGCCAGCAACGCCCTCGCTATCTTCGGGGATTATGACGTCGTGGTGGATGGCACCGATAACTTTCCTACCCGCTATCTGGTCAATGATGCCTGTGTCTTGACGGGTAAGCCCAATGTTTATGGCTCGATCTTTCGTTTTGAAGGACAGGCCACCGTCTTTAACTACGAAGATGGCCCCAACTACCGCGATCTCTATCCCGAACCGCCCCCTCCTGGCTTAGTTCCCTCCTGCGCCGAGGGGGGAGTTTTGGGCATCCTACCGGGGATTATCGGGGTGATTCAAGCCACCGAAACGGTGAAAATTCTCTTGGGGAAAGGAACCACCCTGAGCGGGCGGCTGTTGCTCTACGATGCCCTAAAAATGAGTTTCCGTGAGCTAAAACTCCGCAAAAATCCGGCCACTCCCCCCATCACTGGGCTGATCGACTATGAGCAGTTTTGTGGGATCCCTCAGGCCACAGCGGCAGATTCCGCCAGCCAATCGGGTTTGGTGGAGATCAGTCCGGCTCAGCTCAAAGAACGGATGGAGGCGGGCAAAGATTTTGTCTTGGTGGATGTGCGGAACCCCAATGAGTTTGAGATTGCTCGCATCCCTGGATCCCATCTCATCCCCTTGCCGGATATTGAAAACGGCGATGGTGTGGCGCGGGTACGGCAACTGATGAATGGCTCGGAACTGATCGTTCACTGTAAGAGCGGGATGCGCTCCGCCAAAGCTCTAGGCATTCTCAAGGAAGCAGGTATCGAGGGCAAAAATCTGCAAGGCGGGATCCTCGCCTGGGGAAACGCCTACGACCCCACTATCCCCAACTATTGATGGACGCCGCCCAATCGGGAACTGTCGAATCCTCAATCTCCCCACGGCATCCTCGTCTTTTGTGGATGCCGTGGGGGGCTTTTAGTGGGGGATGGTTTAGCCCTCCTCAATCAAAGAGCCAAAAACTGCTGACAGCCCTCCAGCAATCGCTGATGATCCCCAATGGTACGTACTGCCACCCGAAAGTAATGGGATCCCAACCCAGAAAAACTGGTACAGTCGCGGATCAAGATCTGCTGGGTTTGCAGGAGAAACCGTTGTAGTTCCAAACTGCTGGCCGAAGTATGGGTGAGAATAAAGTTGGCCGAACTGGCTAAAGGTCGGCATCCAGGGAGCTGCGCTAGTCCTGCATAAAGATGTTGCCGCGCCGATGGGATCCAATCGTAGGTTTGTTGTTGATAGGCATGATCCGCCAGGGCAGCCTGGGCGGCAATCGTAGCTAGCCCATTCACACTCCAGGGATCCCGCCACTGTTGCCAGCGTTGCCAAATAGCCGGATGCCCGACCGCAAAACCAATTCGCAAACCCGCTAGAGCATAAAACTTGGTTAGGGAACGAACCACAATCAGTTGAGGGAAATGGGGTACATCCTGCAGCAGACTTTGGCTGGATCCCCTGGCGTTGCCTCTTGGGGCAGGCGGCAAAAAATCCATAAAGGCTTCATCCACTACCACCCGTTCAAACAGAGGGATCAGGGGTAAGATCTCCTCTCGCCGCCAGAGGTATCCGGTAGGATTGTGGGGATTATTCAGCCAAAGGGTGCGGCTGAGGGGGGCAGACTTCAGCCAGGGATCCAAGAGATCTGACAACGAACCAACTGGGTGGGATCCCGCCAGCCAATTAAGGGGAAGGAGAACCACGGAAGCCCCAGCAGACAAGAGGGCACGCTGATAATCGGGGAAAGCGGGTACGGGTAAAACCGTTGCCTGAGTTTGAGCTGCTTCTCGAGCCGCCCAGGTTAAAAGTTCCGCCGCCCCATTGCCGACGATCAGCCAGTCGGGATCCACCCCATAAAAGTCGGATAGTGCCTGTCGTAACAGGCAGGAGGAGGGATCCGGATAAAGGGAAACCGCCGCCGCTAGAGGATCTGCCAAAGCTTTTTGCAGGGCTTGCCGCACCGAGTCAGGAAGGCCAAAGGGATTGAGGTTAGCCGAAAAATCAAGAATTGCGCTGGCAGAACAATGGGCTAGTTGAGCCGCCCAATCCCGATTCCCCCCGTGGCGAGGGGGCAGAGGAGCTTTTTCTGGGTCACGTTGGCTATCCCAATGGGTTGACAATGAGGGCAAGAGGGGATCCCGATGGTGAGGCGAAGAGCTAAAGTCAGCGATCTACTCTTTCCCAGCCGACTCGCCAACGGCATCCCGAAAGGACTTGCCAGCGGTGAAGGCGGGCACCACACTGGCGGGAATCTTCATTTTTTCGTTGGTCTTGGGGTTGCGGCCTTCCCGCTCTTTGCGCTGGCGTGACTCAAAGGAGCCAAATCCAACCAAAGTGACTTTTTGGTGGCTAGCCACCGTTTCCACAATAATGTCAAGTGCCGCAGATAGGACGGCATCGGCTTCTTTTTTGGTGACACTGGCACGGTGAGCCACGGCATCAACGAGTTCGGCTTTATTCATCCTGATCTCCTCATCGGTTGGCAATAAGCAGTTGAGATGGGCAGCCCCTCAATGGCGAGTACACTATCCAAATCACTGACATATTCTACAGCTAGTTGACGTGAAATGCCCTCGCAGACGGGATTTAAGCCGATCAAATCCAATTTTTTTGGGCAATTTAGCCAGATTTAAGTAGTTAATCGTGTTTTTCTATACCTAAATCCAGGATCTCTCCCCGCAAGAATCCTGGGATGAGGGGATCCCTACCCTACTTGGGCAGGCGGAAATAGGCATTCAACACCGTTTGGCAGATCGGTCCTGCTAGGCTCCCCCCACCGCCGCCGCTATTTTCCAAAAACGCCACCACGACAATCTCCGGCTCCTCAAAAGGGGCGTAGCTGACAAACCAGGTGTGATTGTCGCGGGGGGGATCCTCTGCCGTTCCGCTTTTGCCTGCGAGAGAGGGCAGTCCGGGGGCTAGCTTCAGTGCGCTTCCTGTGCCATAAGTGATTACCCCCCGCAAGCCATTTTTTAAGATGCGCTCCGTGGCAGGTGATAGACCAATCCAACGACGGTCGGGGAGTGGCTCCAGTTCTGCTTCCTGTGGGGATAAACGAGGACGAACCCGCCAGCCTCCATTCGCCACCGCAGCGGTCACTACAGCCATTTGCAGGGGAGAAGCCGTCATAAATCCTTGTCCAATTGACATGTTGACAGTGTCTCCCACATACCAAGGCTCTCCCCAGTATTTTTGTTTCCAGGCCTCATCTGGCACCAGTCCCGCTGCTTCCCCCGTTAGACCCAGTCCGGTGGGTTCCCCCAGTCCAAAGCGGCGGGACCACTCCTGAATCGGCCCCGCCTTTGTTCCCAAAGCAATTTGATAGAAAAAGGTGTCACTGCTGTAGGCCATCGCCTGCTCAAAGTTAAGCGCCCCAAAACCAGCCCGATTCCAATCCCAAAATTGTCGTCCCGCCACCTGAATGTAGGGCGCTGTTGAGAGAACCGTGGTGGGGGGAAACAAGCCCGATTCGATGCCAGCGGCGGTGGTGATGATCTTGAAGGTGCTGGCGGGAGGATAGGCGCGCAGGGCGCGGTTCAAGAAGGGAAACTCCCGTTTTTGCAGAGACTCCCACTGAACAGAGCTGATGTGGCTAGAAAAGATATTGGGATCAAATATGGGATAGCTCGCCATCGCCAGAATGGATCCATCGCGGGGATCCATCGCTACCACGGCTCCTTTCCGCCCCGCTAGGGCTTTTTCAGCCACTTTTTGTAGCTCGATGTCGAGGGTTAGTTGCACCGTTTGCCCCGCCTGGGGGGGCTGATTACCCAGTACCCGCAGGACTTCGCCCGCGGCATCTACCTCCACCTGTTGCCCGCCCCATTGTCCCCGCAGCAGGGGTTCAAACCGTTGTTCGGATCCCATCAGGCCAACAATTTCCCCCAGCCGATAGTTGGCTTCTGGGTTGGCTTGCAGCATTTCGCTAGGGATTTCTCCGGTATATCCCAAGACATGAGCCGCCAAGTCGCCGTTGGGGTAATAGCGGACGGTCTCCGCTTCCACCAACACCCCCGGCAGTTCTTGGCTTAGCTCCTCCAGTTGAATGATCACCGCTGGGCTGGCATTCCGCATAATCCGCACCGGGAAGGGGGAGCGATAGCCCGCCTGCTCCAATTTTTGAGTCATTTCTGAGAGGGGAATATTCAAATAGCGGCTAAGGCGGGGGAGCGTCACCTGCCATTCTGGAATGGATTGGGCAAGCGGCCAGATAAAGACGGAATGGGAGAGTTGGTTCCCCGCCAGCAAACGCCCCTGGCGATCCAAGATGCGACCCCGTTCGGGGGGACGCGGGATGAGACGGATCCGGTTGGTATCAGCCAGTTGTTGATAGTAGGAGGTTTCCACCAGTTGCAGATAGGCCAGCCGGGATCCCAAACCCAGCAACAAAACCAAGGTGGTCAGGGAAAGCAGCAGCAACGCCCGGTAGCCTTGCCCTACCATCTTTTGTTGGGGAGGAGCCACGGCGGCGGGACGAGGTTCACCCACGGACAGTTTGGGGGGAGGGGCAAGCAGACGAGATTTTTGCAGATGCGCCTTACCCATAACCACCGCGACTTCGCAGAAAACATCCCTTTAGAGTATCTATGCTCAGGGGGATAGCGTCCAGTCAACTGACCAACGGATTTTTCTGTCTACTTTGACTTAGGCTGTGTGCAGAGGTGTTTAGGGGAGACCGGGCAAGCATATGCAACCCATGCAAACAGGCAAGGTTTTGGTGACGGGTGGGGCGGGGTATATCGGATCCCATGCGGTGCTGGCTCTACAAGCCGCCGGATATGAGGTGGTGATCCTAGATAATTTGATTTATGGGCATCGGGATTTAGTCGCCTCGGTGCTTGGGGTGCAATTGATCGTGGGAGATACGCAGGATCTATCTCTGTTGAGGGAGGTTTTTCGGGCGCACTCCTTCACCGCTGTCATGCACTTTGCCGCCTTTGCCTACGTGGGAGAGTCGGTTCGGGATCCGGCTAAATATTATCGCAACAATCTGGTAGGGACGTTGAGTTTGTTGGAGGTGATGCGGGAGTTTGGGGTTAAGTCGTTTATCTTTTCATCCACCTGCGCCAGTTATGGGATCCCAGAGGTATTGCCTATTCCTGAAGATCACCCGCAAAAGCCCATTAATCCCTATGGAAAAAGCAAGTTAATGGTGGAGCAAATGTTGGCGGATTTTGCTCAAGCCTATGGATTAAAGTATGTGAGTTTTCGCTATTTTAATGCGGCAGGAGCAGATCCCCAAGGCAGACTGGGAGAGGATCACAGCCCTGAAACCCATTTAATTCCTCTGGTATTGATGACGGCTTTGGGCAAGCAGGCCAGTATTTCGATTTTTGGCAATGATTATGATACTCCTGATGGAACGTGCATTCGAGATTATATTCATGTAACTGACTTAGCGGTCGCCCATGTTTTGGGCTTGAATTATTTGCTTGAGGGAGGAGAGTCAACGATTTTTAATTTAGGCAATGGCTCAGGATTTTCTGTGGATCAGGTGATTCAAGTGGCTCGGCAGGTAACCGCCCGCCCTATTCCGACGGTGATGGCGGCTAGGCGAGATGGGGATCCTCCGGCTTTGGTGGGCAGTGCCGCAAAAGCCCGCCACCTGTTGGGGTGGATCCCGCAATATGCCGATTTGCCGACGATCATTAGCCACGCTTGGCACTGGCATCAAAAGCGGCATGGTCAATAGCCATCAACCCTCCCCTGATAGCAGTGGGGTGGTGAAGCGGGGATCCCCCCATTAGCCCCCGAAGGTGAGAATCAGGGATCCCGTAGCGGGCACGCTAGCCGGCGTGATCAGCAGGGGATTGCTGAGGGCTGGTTGCACCATACCATCCGGATAAAGCTGCAAAAATTCCTCCACGCTGACCAACTCACAGTCAGGGCTGGCAGCCCCGGTGCGATACATCGTGGGAATGACCAACTTGGGTTGAAGGGTGGCGATAGCCGCTTGTGCCCCGGCGGGATCATAGTTTTTGGGGCCACCCCCCACAGGAATGAGCAGCACGTCTGGCTTTGCCAAGAGAATCTCCTGTTCGCGGGTAATGGGGGCGGCGGCTCCCCCCAGATGCACAATATCTATCCCTGCCTGTTGCCAGCGCCAACCCACATTCACCCCAAAGCGATCCCCACGGCTGGTGGTGGCATCATGAGCCATCCGCACCCCCTGTAGGCGGATCTCACCCACCTGATAATCACCAGGGCTAAACAACACCCGTGGATTACCGGGCACGACCTCCAGTGCTCCCTCATCAAAAAGGCGACTGCTCAGCAAGACCAAATCAGCAGCAACCGCAGGTGGAGGATAGCCAGCCGTGCAGCCGACACTGCGAAAGGGGTTAACCAGGATGCGAAACGAGCCTGACTCAAACAGGACACAACTGTGGTTCAGCCAAGTCAAGCTCAGGCCATCCGTCGGGGGGGCGGGCGGGGCGGGGTTAGGGTTGCCGGATTCCTCTGGGGGTAGTGGGAGCGTTTGCCCCTTTACCGCTGGCTGACTACCGGCCAGGAGTCCACCCAAGAGTCCGGCTCCCCATCGCAGGCTGTGGCGACGTTTCATAAGCTAGGGATCCCTGACGCCACAACCAAGGATGACCGCATCGGCTGAGCAGAGCGAAACTGAGCCGCCTGCCGCAAAAAGTTCTGCAATAGCCCTTTACCCTCTCCCGTCAGGATGCTCTCGGGATGAAACTGGACTCCCTGAATATGGGGTAAGGAGCGATGGCGTACCCCCATAATGACGGGATCTCCAGAACCAGGCTCTTCGGCCCAGGCGGTAATCTCCAGTTCAGACGGACAACTGGCTCGATCAATCACAAGACTGTGGTAGCGGGTCGCCAGAAATGGATCCGGGATCCCTGCAAAAACCCCCAGTCCGTGGTGCTGAATCCAAGAGGTTTTGCCGTGCATGAGGCGGGGCGCTCGCACAATCTTACCGCCAAACACTTGGCCGATACACTGATGCCCCAAGCACACCCCCAAAATCGGCAGATCCCTTCCCAGAGCCTCAATCAGCCCTAGGGAGATACCGGCATCTTCGGGTCGTCCGGGGCCAGGGGAGATCACCACCCCCAGCGGATCTTTTGCCCGCAGTTGCCCCAGTGTGATGTGGTCGTGGCGGTAAACCTCTACCTCAGCCCCCAGCTCCCCTAGGTATTGCACGAGGTTATAGGTAAAGCTGTCGTAGTTATCGATGACTATCAGCAAAATCGGGGATCCCGTCAGAATTCCTCATTTTCGATCCTAGCTGCTTGTCTGTCTATCGTACCCGCCCAAAAGAGAGAATTTATTCCATGGGTTGATCGGGAGTCTGCACAACCCTTTCTCAAATACAGCCATTTTTCAAACATAGAAGGGCGGCCAAGTTCGGGAAAGGGATCCCCAGAGGGGGAGAAGTCCCCTTTCTGGATGTCGTAAACCGTGTTTACAGTTCGTTGCACAAGTCTCTAGGATCAAGATTAGAAATTTCTCATCTCTGTGAGAAGGCAAGTGCCGTGACTCTGCCCACCCGCACCCCCTTACCTGCTCGTCCTGCCCAAGATGGTCTGGGGTTGCCTGTTTCTCCCCCTGCCGCCCCGCCAGCCACCAGTTGGTGGTGGAAGGGATCCCTAACGCTGTTGGCTCTCACTACCCTGGCCAGCCTAGCTTGGCTGGGTCATCAACAACTGCGACAACGGGCAGACGAGCAACTGAGCCGATTGACCGTAGCGGTGCAACAGCAGGATCTCACCCAACGACTACGGGTGAGTGGGCAGGTGCAACCCATCCGCCAGGTGAATGTTAGCCCCCGTGAGTCGGGGCGATTGGTGGAGCTATTTGTCGAGCAGGGGGATAGGGTGCAGGCCGGACAGTTGTTGGCACGTATGGATTATGGAGATTTGCAGGGGGGATTGGTGCAGGCGGAGGGGCGGATTGCCGAATTGCAGGCTCGGCTGGCTGAACAAAAAGCAGGCGAACAACCCGAAACCCTGGCGGCGGCTCAGGCTCGTCTAGTGGCGGCTGAATCAAAGCGAGATCTGGCTCGCACGGAACTAGAGCGCTATCGCCTGTTAGTCGCGGAAGGAGCGATTGCTCAGGAACAACTGGATAGTAAGCAGGCCAACCTAGAGCAAGCCGAAGCGGATGTGCAGGCTAATCGACAGGAACTGTTGCGCTTAGAGACGGGCACCCGACAGGAAAGCATCCAACAAACCGAGGCTCAAATTCGCCAAGCCCAGGGACAACTTCAACAACAACGAGCCAGGATTCTAGACACGGAGGTGCGTGCTCCCTTTGCCGGAGTTGTCATCCAGCGCTACGCCGATGTGGGCGCGATTGTGACACCCACTACTTCCGCCTCCGATTCCACGGCAGCCACCTCCAGTTCGCTGCTGGCTTTGGCGGAAGGGATTGAGGTGCGTGCCGATGTCCCAGAAGCTCAGGTGGGTAATGTCCAGGTCGGGCAGGAGGTGGAGATCCGCACGGTGGCTTTTCCCGATCAGGCGGTGCAGGGACGAGTCAAGCGGATTGCCCCTGCGACTGTGGTGGTCAAGGAAGTCACCATCTTTCGGGTGACGATTGAGCCACAGCTAACCTCGGACGCTTCCCGCTTTCTGCGGGCAGGCATGAATGTCTCGGTGGATTTTTTGGGAGAGCCGCAACCCGCCGCCCTGACTGTGCCCGCCGTCGCCCTGATCTATCAAGACGGTCAAGAGGGGGTGATTCTCTGGGATCCCCAAAGCCGCCGACCCATCTATCGCCCTGTTCAAACCGGAATTACCCAAACGGGCGTTACCCAAGTGCTGACGGGACTCACCCTCACGGATCGGGTTTTCACCTCTCTACCCCCCCAGGTCAAACTGGATGACTTGATCAAGCAATCCCCCAACCAGACCCTTCCTACCCCCACCGAGGATCCCTAACATGAGTCTGTTGATTGCTACCCGCATGGCTTGGACGATGGTGCAACGGCATCGCTTGCGGACAGGACTGACGATGCTGGGGATCCTGATTGGCAATGCGGCGGTGGTGGCGATTTCGGGATTTGGCAATGCGGCGCAAGAAATGGCTGTGGATCAGTTTCGTTCCCTGGGAACCAACCTGCTGATTGTCTTTTCCACCAGCTTAGGGTTGGCGGACGCCAATACGATCCGTCCCATCACCCTGGAGGATATGCAGGCGATTGCTAGCGAAGTTCCGGCGGTAGCCGCGGCGGTTCCCACGATTAGCACCAATGCCCGCGCCCAACGGGAGGGGGTAGATCGACGTTATGAGGTGACGGGCACTTGGCCTGACTATCTATCGGTGTTAAGCCTACAACTAGAGCGGGGGCGCTTTCTCAATCGCAGTGATATCGAGCAACAGCAGTCGGTGGTGGTTTTGGGCAGCGAGGCGGCGGCTCAATTGTTTGGAGCCAATGCACCCAATGCGATCGGGGAAACCATTACTCTCAACAATTTACCCTTTGAGGTGGTGGGTTTGCTCAAGGCTAAGCCCACGGTATTCGGTAACAGTGATTCTGGATTATTTATTCCGGCGAACGTGGCTGCCAGTCAGTTTGTGGGCAAGATTTCTCCCTATGGCACAGAGTTGACTGCCATTTTTATTTCAGCGACTTCGGTGGAGGATTTGCCAGCGGCAGAGTTTCAAATTCGTAATCTCCTGCGGCAACGCCATCAACTGCAAGGGGAAGATGACTTTATCATTCGCAACCAAAAACAGTTGCTGGATATAGCCAATACTTTGTTGGGTCTGCTGAAAATTTTGCTGACGGGCACGGCTGCCCTCTCTCTTTTAGTGGGAGGGGTAGGCATTATGAATGTCATGTTGATTTCAGTTGCTGAGCGTACCCATGAAATTGGCTTACGCAAGGCGATTGGGGCGGATAGTCAGATGATTTTGCAACAGTTTGCTACGGAAGCCATTTTGCTGGCCGTCACGGGTGGAACGCTGGGGATCCTCCTCAGCAGTGGCCTTTTGGTCACCATTCAAGTGTTGACTCCGTTAGCCACCACCGTTGATCCCATCACTGTCATCGTTGCTTTTACATTATCCACAGGTATTGGCTTAGTTTTTGGTATTTTCCCCGCTCGTAAAGCTGCTCAAATGGATCCCATTGAAGCCCTACGTGTTTAGCCTCTTTTAGTTTTTATCCGATCTCTAGCTAGTCAATTTCTCAGTAGTTTCTTATGGCAGAAATGTTAGTCAAATCTACTCCCTTGGCATCCCCCAACCCACAGGCTCAGTCTGAGATACCGGCTATTTTGCTGCAAAATGTCAGCAAGATTTTTCAGTTGCCAGATACGACCTTTCAAGCTCTCTACGACATCCATCTGCGAATTGAGAAAGGGGAATACTGCGCCATCATGGGACCATCGGGATCCGGCAAATCCACCACCATGAATATTATCGGCTGTCTGGATCGAGCCACCTCAGGGGCTTACTGGCTGGATGGAGTGGAAGTGTCTACACTCACGGATCGGCAACTGGCTCAACTCCGCAACCAAAAATTAGGGTTTGTCTTTCAACAATTTCATCTTCTCCCCGCCCTGACGGCTTTGGAAAACGTCATGCTCCCCTTGGCCTATGGGGGGATCCCGCTGGCGGAGCAAAAAGACCGAGCGGCTCAAGCTCTCTATCAAGTGGGTTTGGCCAGCAAAATCGGGCAGCGTCCCAGTCAACTATCGGGGGGACAACAGCAGCGGGTGGCGATTGCCCGCGCGATCGTCAATAATCCAACCTTGTTGCTAGCCGATGAACCAACGGGAGCCTTGGATAGTCAAACCAGCCGCGATGTTCTGGCGATCTTTGCTGATCTGCATAACCAGGGGATCACCATTGTCATGGTCACCCACAGCCAAGAAGTCGCCGAAGCTGCCGAACGGATTATCCAATTTCAGGACGGGCGGATTGTGGCGGATACACAAGGGGTCTCACTCCTCTAGAGATAGCTGACGGATCCCCAGCCAGCACAGCCTTTCTAGAAAACACTACACTTGAGAAAGATTTCACAAAAAACTAGGTAAAATAAGCCATTGACAGCATTAACCAGCCTGTCTCTGCATCAACTTATCTTTGCTCTTAGTATTTATTCTGACCTCTGATGGTTTCGTGAGGAGAACAATTCTGTGGCTGATTTGACGGCTAACCATCTCAGATCCATGCCCTTATTTGAGGGGTTTAGTGTGGATGTATTGGAACCACTAGCCAAGCAAATGTCGGTGCGAACCCATCCGATTAATCAGGCCATTTTGCTCCAAAACGATTGGGGGAATGCCGTCTATTTTGTCTTGGATGGCTGGGTCAAAATTCGCAGCTATGACTTGGAAGGGCGGGAAATTACCCTGACTATTCTTGGCCCTGGGGAAGTGTTTGGAGAAATGGCTGCCCTCGATGAAGTGCCCCGTTCTACCGATGTGATTGCCTTGGCACCCACCTCAGTGGCTTGTTTGTCCGCCAATCATTTTCTAAAGTTTTTGGAAGGGGATCCCCTCTGTGGGATCCGCCTCTGTCAACTCATGTCCCGCCGCCTGCGCCAGATCAACCGCCGCTTGCAACTGCGGGAGGCTAGCAGTACGGCTCGGGTGGCGGATATTCTGGTGTTTTTAGCGGAATATCGGGGTAAAGTGAGTCGCGCCGGCATAGAGATCCCCAACCTCCCCCACCGCGAGCTGAGCAGTTTAAGTGGTTTGGCACGAGAAACCGTCACCCGTGTTCTGTCCAAGCTAGAACAGGACAACCTCATCCAACGGGATCGCAGCCGTGACATGCTCTGTATCCCTCACTTGGATGCTTTGGAAAAACTGATTCTCTAGGCTCTCAAACCGAATTCTTTGTCGGATTCTTGACCAGAAGCAGAGGGAGGCTACGGGGATGGCTTGCTGTTGCGGGTGGAAACTGTCACCATAAAAACAGTCAAAACAAACATCCTCATGCAGTGGATTAACGTTCTTTCCACCCAGCCCTCCCTCGAATCGGCTCTGCGGGAAGTGGTTGAGCAGGCTCAAAAACAAATGCAGGCGGAACAACGGCAACCGGTGTTGGCGGGCGCAGGCACGGCGGTCAGTTTGCCCGCCACCCCGACCCGACCGGATCTTGCCATTTTATTTGTGTCGGGAGCCTTTGCCAGTGAATATTCTCGTGTGATGCCACTCCTACAGGAGCTGCTGGATGTCGAGGTCTTGATCGGTGGATCGGGGGGCGGGGTAATAGGAGCCGGACAAGAGGTAGAGGATAGCCCCGCTATTTCTCTCTCCTTGGCCTATCTTCCCCACGTGCGAATCCAGCCCTTTCATCTGGAGGCGGAGCAACTGCCGGATCTGGATGCTCCCCCCGATGCCTGGATTGAGCGAATTGGCCTGGATCCTTTTGGCCGGGGTGGGCTATCGTCACAACCCAACTTTATTTTGTTGGCGGATGGCTTTAGCTCGAACATTTCTGATTTACTGCGGGGGCTAGATTTTGCCTATCCCGCGGCGGTCAAGGTGGGAGGATTGGTGAGTGGGGGGCGCGCTCCCGGAGAAAATGCCCTTTTCTTTAAGCACAAGGGAGACTATCAACGGTTTCGCACGGGCACGGTGGGTGTGGCTCTGGCGGGTAACCTGCGGATGGATGCGGTGGTGGCACAGGGGTGTCGTCCGATTGGTCATCCCTTGCAGGTAACCGACTCAGAAAACAATATTATTCTCAAGCTAGCCGACCGTCCTCCTTTAGAAGTCTTGCAGGCGTTGGTGGCTGATCTCAGTCCGTCCGATCAAAAGCTGGTGCGTCACTCGCTGTTTATGGGCGTTTTAATGAATGAATTTAAGGGGGATCCCGAACCGGGGGATTTTCTGATTCGGGTGTTGATGGGGATTGATCCGACAACGGGGGCGATGGCGATTGGGGATCGGATTCGCCCTGGTCAAACCATTCAGTTTCATCTGCGGGATGCCCAAACTTCCGCCGAAGATTTGGAGTGGGTGTTGAGCCGTTACCGGGACGCTCACCTTGAGCATCCCCAGCCGCTAGCAGCGCTGATGTTTGCCTGTTTAGGACGGGGATACCATCTCTATCAGCAGGCCAACTTTGACAGCAAAACCTTCCGCCATTGGCTGGGATCCATGCCTTTATCGGGCTTCTTCTGCAATGGAGAAATTGGCCCTGTTGGAGACACCACCTTTCTGCATGGCTATACCTCGGCGTTTGCGATCCTGCGTCCGGCGATTTAGCCGTTTCCCCATAGGGATCCCTATCCACTCCTGTTTGCCCATTTCCTAGGAAGTTGATGCTGTGCAACTAAAAATCTATGTGCCCCCCCACCCCCTGATCAAACACTGGCTGGCGATTGCCCGTGATGTGCAGACCCCCATGCCCCTTTTTCGTTCCGCCATGCAGGAACTAGGGCGCTGGCTGACCTACGAAGCCATGCGGGAGTGGATCCCGACCTTACCATTGCAGGTGCAGACCCCCCTCACCACAGCGGAGGCGGAGATCATCAACCCGGAAGTGCCCGTGGCGATTGTGCCAATTTTGCGGGCGGGATTGGCCATGCTGGAGGGCTGCGTAGCCTTACTCCCCCAAGCGCGGGTCTATCACATCGGCATGAAACGGGATGAAGAAACCCTCCACTCTAGTTGTTATCTCAATCGTCTGCCCCCCTCCCTCCCCGCCCACACCCGCATCCTCATCCCTGAACCAATGCTCGCTACCGGAGGCACCCTCAGTCAGGTTTTGGAGGATTTAGCCGGGCGAGGAGCTGATCTCAGTCTGCTGCGGGTGGTCACCACCTTGGCCGCCCCCCCAGCGCTGCAAAAGTTGGGATCCCTTTACCCGATGGTGCAAATTTATGCGGCCATGATCGATGAAACCCTAAACGAGCAGGGCTTCATTGTGCCGGGATTGGGAGATGCTGGGGATCGGGCTTTTGGCACAGAAGGTTAGACAAAATCTACAGGTAGTGTTAATAACGTGCATTTATCGGCAAATACCGCTAAACTACGACCAAGTGTGGTGATGGTTCTCATGGCCGGGTTGGGTTTGTTGAGTCAATCTGCTTTTTGATCCAACCGAATTGACTCCTCTCAAATCAATCGGAACGATGGGGAGAGAGGGATATTCTCAGGGTGGCCAGCGGGAGAGGGTGATGAGGATAGTGAAACGGCTCTGGGTAAGGTTCAAGGCGAATGAATAGGCGAATCAGTGATCCCCCTGTTGTGAGATGGGCTTGAGCCTATGCGAGTGGTTGTGACTGGTCTAGACGGCAGTCTGTTGGATTCCCAAACCAACAGCTATGGGGCGGCACGCCAAGGGCTAGCCGCTCTAGAACGCCGTTCGATCCCATTAATTCTGTTTAGCTACCGCACCCGCCGCCAACTCGAAGAAGTACGGCAACAACTTCATCTGGAGCACCCCTTCCTGAGTGAGGATGGCCAGGGGATTTATTTGCCAGAGGATTATTTTCCCCTCAGCATCTTGTCCTCCACCTGGGTTCATCAGCCCCCCTACTACACCCAAAGCTTGGGCTTGCCCTATGCTCAGTTACGCCAGATTGTGCAGGAGATCCGCCAACAGTTACAGGCAGATTTGGTGGGATTTGGGGATTGGAAAACAGGGGAGCTAGCCCTAGCGATGGGCATAACCCCCGATCAGGCGGAGCGGATGCAGGCACGGGAATGGAGTGAAATTTTTAGCTATGGGGGGGATCCCGAACGGTTGGAGACAGCCCTTCACGACCAGGCGGATCGCTGGGGATGTCGCCTGCACCTACGGACGTTACTCCAGGCCCGCCAGTATTATTTGACAGGGTGGCCTGCTCAATCGGCTGAGCCGTCTGAGATGCAGCCACGGGCGGTTTCCCTGTTGTTGGATAGCTATCGACGCCATGCTGGCTCGGTGATGTCGTTGGCTATTGGTAGCGAACCCGCCGATGCCGCCTTTTTGCGGGTGGCTAGCTACCCTGTAGTTTTGCCCAGTGCTCAGTCAGACATGCTCTGGTCTGAGGCAGGGGCAAATTGGCATCTGGCCGAGTTGCCAGGGCCAGCCGGATGGAATGATGCGGTGTTGACGTGGTTAGAGGAGACGGATCATGGTGATGAACTACAAGCAGAGTGAATGGGCAAACGCAGTTTGGCAACGGGGCTGTCTGGGCATGGGATCCCTCCTGATGGGATTATGGTTGGTGGCCACTCCCGTCGCCCTCGCTAAGCCCCCCCTCAATCTCTCGACGGGGCAGGAGACTGTGGCGCAATTGAAGGAATCTGGCGTGCGCTATGCCCAACTTGGCTTTTATACGTTAGCGATTGAATCCTACCGGGGGGCGATTGCCCTAGAGGATCGCTCCCAACTGTTGCCCAGCCAATGGGATGCTGATGTCCCCATCAACTTAGGCTTGATCTACCTGCAACAGGGATCCCTCTTACCCGCCAGGGATGCCTTTGCCCGTGCGGTAGAAGCGGATCCCACCAGCTTTAAGGCGCGCTACCAACTGGGAGTGGCCGAAATGCAGTTGGGTAACTATGATGTGGCTAAGAGCGAGTTGTCTGCTCTGGCGACCGCTTCCACAGCCAATCCTGAGACCAAAAAGCATCTGGATATGTTGCTGGCTTCGATTGAGGCGGTGGCTCCCACTCGCCTAGAAGCACCAGAGGCTCCGCCAGTGGGTTCGGAAGCCAGCAAAGTCTCCAGCCCCGTTCCTGCCAAAATTGACAATACCGCCGCCCAAACGACGGATCCCACGGCCAGCGAAGAGACGCTCCCCCCTCCCTCCAAACTGCAACAACTCAAAGAGAAAGATAGCCGTAACTAAACGACAACTCATCCATCGGTTTGTCTAGGAACTGCCTTCAGTCCGCCTGTCTTCGGATGGGTGGACGATTCGCCATTGCTTCAGCGGCGGCAAGGTGGCCAAGGAATCACAGGGAGATGACGGGAGGATTTTTGATAAATTAGGGGTGATCCGCTTGGCTCCCCATGGCATCGAATGGGCATTTATTGGTTCCTAGAACGCAAAATTAGCAGTGGGTTTGCATTGGCTTTGTTAGTTTTGGGGCTAGTGGGAGCCACGTCTTTGTGGAGTATGACTCGTCTGATCAAAAGCGTCGAACAATCCCGCTCCATCGATCAGGTTTTGGGATCCCTACAATCGCTGCTCAGCCAACTGCAAGATGCCGAAACGGGGCAACGGGGCTATCTGCTCACCGGATCGGATCGCTATCTGGAACCCTACGAAACGGCCCTAGCGCAAATCCCCCAACAACAGCAACTCCTGCGGCAATTGCTGCGGGATCATCCCCAAGAACAGGCCATCTTGAGGGTATTGGATCCCCTCATCGAAAGCAAACTGGCTGAATTGGCCGAAACGATTCAACAACGGGAGCAGGCGGGGTTAGAAGCAGCTATAGCGATCGTCCTCACCGAGCAGGGCAGACAGATGATGGATGCCATCCGCCAAGGGATCCACGAGATGAACCAGGGCATTCAGCAGAAAGAACAACGTCTGGAAAAGCAAATTGCCGATCAAACCCATTTTTCCATGGGCATCTTGGTGTTGATTGGGGGGATAGCGTGTATTTTTTTACCGATAGCCAGTTGGGTGACACAGCGGGAGCTAAAAATCCGCCAACAAATCCAGCAATCCCTGGTGCTGAGTGAAGAACGCTATCGCCGCCTGATCGACACCGCCTCCGAGGGCATTTGTATTTTGGATAACGAGGGAAAAATCCGTTTGGTCAATCAAAAAATGTCTGACTTGCTGGGGTATCCTGCCGATCAGATGCTTGATCATCACCTGCTAGATTTTGTGGCGGTGGAAGCCCAGCCCTTGATCAAAGACTATTTGCAAGCCGATTCCCAGGATTTAACCCAACACAGGGATCTGCAACTGCATGGTCAGGATCAGCAGGAACGCTGGGTGATGTTGTCCATGAATAGCCTTGATACACCGGATCCCACCCAGACGGGATCCACCAGCAAGCTGGTCATGCTGACCGATATCACCGAGCGCAAGCTGGTCGAATCGGCGTTACAGGAGGTCAGCACTCAACTCAGTGATTGGGTAGGCGATTTGGAAGCCCGCAACAATGCCCTCAGCCGCCTGCGGGAAATGAGCAATTTGCTCCAGACCTGCTTACACATCAGCGATGCCTATCAGGTGATTGCCCAGACCGTCCCTAGTCTCTTTCCCGATATCCCTGGAATGCTCTGCAAACTCAATGCTTCGAAAAACCTGCTGGAGTCGGTGGCGACCTGGGGATCCCCTTTGTCCAGTCAAGCGGTGTTCGCGGCCAGCGATTGTTGGGGATTGCGGCGGGGAGAACCCCATTGGGTAGCCGATCCCAGTACGGGTTTACGCTGTTCCCACCTAGAGGAACCTTGGCCTGCCCATAGTTTTTGCCTGCCCCTGTTGGCTCAAGGAGAAACCCTGGGTGTTCTTTACTTCGCTCCTGCTCAAAAGGGACAGTTTAACCAAACCAGTCAGTTGTTGGCAGAAACCCTGGCCGAACAGATTGGTTTAGCCCTGGGCAATCTGCAACTGCGGGAAACCCTGCGTAACCAAAGTATTCGGGATCCCTTGACCGGGCTGTTCAACCGCCGCTATCTGGAAGAATCCCTAGAACGGGAAATTAACCGAGCTACCCGTAGCCAAAAGCCCCTAGCCCTGATCATGGTGGATGTGGATCACTTCAAGCACTTTAACGACACCTTTGGACATGACGCCGGCGATCTGGTGTTACAAGCTTTGGGGCGTTTTTTGCAAGAATCGGTGCGGGGGGGAGATATTGCCTGCCGACTGGGGGGAGAGGAAATGATTCTCATGCTGCCCGAAGCGGATCTGCCCTTAGCAGAGCAGCGAGCCGAACAGATTCGCCTGGGTATCCAACAAATTTCTCTGCACCATCAGCAACAGCTCTTGGATCCCATTACTGCTTCTCTGGGGGTAGCTGTCTTTCCTCAACATGGACTAACCCAGACTGCTCTGCTCAAGTCTGCCGACACCGCCCTCTACGAGGCAAAAGCCCAGGGAAGAAACTGTGTGGTGGTGGCTTCTTAGCTAGGGTCAGTCTAGGTGCTCAAAAAATTTTGGCTTTGGGGTTCAGATCCGACGATAATTTCTCAGCTATTGTTAGAAGCCCGACCTTGTCAGGATGCTTGTCATGGCGATGACTCCCTGAGATACGCACCCATTCCTATCCATCTGAGTCTATCAACTCCATCACTTCTCTGAACCTTCATCCCCATAATCAGCAGTCCGGATCCCGGCTAAGAACCATTAACAGATCAGGGGTCTTTTGGCCTGAAGGTGATGAATATATTTGCCCAGATAGAGTTGATTGCCCTGCTCATTCCACTCCACATGGTCAAAAATCTGGGTGAGCAGCCATGTGCCACGCCCAGATTCATCCGTTTCACACATGCCCCCACACAGACACCGCTGCACTTCTTTCTGGCTGGCGAAGCCGGATCCCTGATCCTTGATGAGCCATTGGTAAATGGGGGCATAGCTGGCATATTCGATCACCACTTTTTTGCGTGGATCCAGCTCATTGCCGTGCAGGGCAGCATTCACAATCGCCTCCTGCAAACCTAAACGGACTTCCGCCTGCCACAGGGTGGGGACTTTGGCGATCAGCACGTCCAAGACAGGACGTGTATAGAGGGTAGAGTGAAAACTGATGGTGCTCCAAGAGCAGGTGGTAGGTTTCAGGGAGAGAGCAATCACAACGGGGATCTTCCTGATCGCACGACTCACCCCTCTATGTTAACGAATAAAGACACCCCACCCGCAAGGGGGGGATCCGCCACCCTACCCCAATGGAGTGACCGGGTTAAGCAAGCTTGACATTCAGACGTTTGAGTAGATGCCAATCTCAGTTGATGAGTAATATAGGATATGTTGAGTTGTTGCTTTCCTGCCCATCCTGCCGGAAGCACCTGGCGTTCTTGTGGGATTGCCGGCAAAAACATGACAAAACGTTACGTTCAATCAGTGAGGAAAATTTGATCCCAGACCGTCCAATTGACCGCACGATCCGCAAACAACGGGGAGATCTCCCGAATATCAATGAGCGGATTCGCTTCCCTAAAATTCGCTTGATTGATACCGATGGAAAACAACTAGGCATCATGAGTCCGCGGGATGCGCTGCGGTTGGCCGAAGAAAAAGAGTTGGATCTGGTGCTGCTGAGTGACAAGGCCGATCCACCTGTTTGCCGAATTATGGACTACGGCAAATACAAATTTGAGAAAGAGAAAAAAGAGCGGGAAGCCCGTAAAAAGCAACATACCGCAGAAGTTAAGGAAGTGAAGATGGGCTATAAGATTGGCGATCATGATTACCAAGTTCGCCTGCGTAGTGCTCAATCCTTCATTGCGGATGGCGATAAAGTCAAGGCTACCGTCATGCTGCGAGGCCGTGAAATTCAACATACGGATCTGGCGGAAGACTTATTGTTGCGGCTAGCCAAAGATCTGGAGAGCGTGGCGGAATTGCAGCAATCTCCCAAGAAGGAAGGCCGCAATATGACCATGATTCTTTCCCCGAAAAAGTTGACGGCGGGTTAATCGCCTGTCTTGCCATTTCTAGCTATTGGGCTGGAATGGAGTCCCTAGTGTCGATCCCATTTTCCAAAAGTCGGATCCCTTAGCAAATCCTGTTCTGAGGTTATTATGACCCATCTGAGCGTAGGCGATCCGGCTCCTGATTTTGAGTTGAGTGATGCTCAAGGTACCCTCGTTTCCCGCCGTCAATGGCTGGGAACCCGCTTTGTTCTGTATTTTTATCCCCGTGATAATACTCCTGGCTGTACCAAACAAGCCTGTAGCTTTCGGGATCACTATGCTGACTATCAAGCCCAAGGGATCCCGGTTTTGGGGGTGAGTACCGATAGTGCCAAATCTCACCAGCGATTTAGCGACAAATTTCAACTGCCTTTTCCCCTTTTGGTGGATGAAGAAGCCAAAATTGCGACGGCTTATGGGGTGTATGGCCTCAAAAAGTTTGCTGGCAAAACCTATCATGGCATTACCCGCACTACGTTTGTGATTGATCCAGAAGGAAAGATCGAGCAGATTATTCAAAAGGGGAGAGTAGAAACCCATGCCCAGGATCTTTTAAAGCTTTTATCTCCACCATGATCCGGCGTTACTATCAGGTGTTATGGCTATTTTGGACAACTTCAGTAGCGGCAGAGACAGAGTATCGCGCTAACTTTTTCCTGGCGCTGTTGAGCAGTTTAGGAGGGGTGACAGGGAGTTGGTTTGGCCTGTTTTTGTTTTATCGAGGCGGTTATCAATTTGAGGGGTGGAGCTGGTTAGAGGCTCTGATTGTCTTGGGAATTTTTACGATTTTGCAGGGGTTTTCTAGCAGTGTTTTGAATGTCAACCTCAATCGGATTGTTCAGCATGTGCAGCAGGGAACTCTCGATTTTATTTTGTTAAAACCCATCAGCAGTCAGTTTTGGCTGTCTAGCCGCGTCCTATCTCCCTGGGGGATCCCTGATGTGGCGCTGGGGGTGGGGTTGATTCTCTATGCAGGATCCCAATTGGGGATCCCCTGGTCTGCCTATTGGCTGGGGATATTGCCGCTGGGGTTAGGGTTGATCAGTCTCTACAGCCTTTGGTTCATTTTGGCTGCTACCAGCATTTGGTTTGTCAAAATCTATAATGTCACGGAGGTATTGACGGGTTTGGTGGAAGCGGGACGATTTCCGATGGCGGCTTATCCGGTGGGCTATCGTTTCTTTTTCACCTTTGTGGTGCCTATTAGTTTTTTAACAACCGTTCCCGCCGAAGTGGTGTTGGGGCGATCCGGACTGACTTGGTTGGGAGGATCCGCTGGTTTGGCGCTGGGTTTGCTGTGGGCTTCCTCTGGATTTTGGCGGTTTGCCTTGCGTTTTTACACCAGTGCTTCTAGTTAGAAGCTGATCAGTAACCTCGCTCAGAATGGGGGAGTTGCTGGAGGGTGGGATCTTTTTCATGGGTAAGTTCAAAGTTGATCACTTGCCAGCGCGCTTCGCTCGGTTCGGCAGTATGGGCATGACTGACTTCTCCACTAAATTTGACGGGTAAGCCATACAAACGAGGCTGGGTAGTATGGAGACGGCGACTATGCCCCTGATCGAGATAGGGAGTCAGCAATTCTTGGTAGCGCTTGGCAACCACTACTTCTACCGCCCGCATACCCTGGGTGCGGAGGCGATCCAGTTCCTCATGAATTTCAAAGCGGATCCCGTCGGCATGGGTATGCTGACGAAACCAGCGCCCTTGCCACAAACGCCAGCGCCGACCCGATTGAAGATGAACCAGATCTTGCGAGGAGGGTTCCGCTTCAAAGGCTCCATGCCGATGGCAGAGATAAGTATCAGTTAATGTCAAGGCGGCAATAGTTTGACGGCAATGGGGGCACTGAATCGCAGCCCCAAAAATCGGATAGGAAAACGCAAAGGACATATCCAAAACCGCCCATTTAGAAACCACACATAGCCATTGTTCGTAGCCTCCACATTATACTGGGGAAGTCTCTCATCCAGAGGTTTCCAGTTGATGTCCGGGATCCCTGGATACTCAGGCAGAGTGTGGGCGAACCTGCCGATGCGGAACCAATGGAGAAAGAGGATTCCGAGGGGCTACTGCTCAGCTTGGGGGAGAATCCTTTGCAGTTATGGTTGATTCAGGTAAAAATGAGACAGTCAAGTCTGATGAAATCCATGTTTGAAAAGCATTGTAGAGCTTTTTCTCATCGTTAAGTAAATCAACTACATGACCGTGGGCAAATGGCCTGATCGCTTAGCTCGATCTGTATCCAGATTAAAGCTCAATTCCAGAGGCAAGACCTTTCGATACAAAAACAAAAGAGCACTGAGAACATGATTTTGGTAGAAGCAACCACCCTCACATCCACTGCTAAGTAGGGGAGAAAGGCATTGATTTTCTTGCCATCCATTTTCTTTGGGTATCGCCTGTTGAGGAATAGAATGAAGTGATGGATCCAGAGAACATAAGTTTTCTCGGTTTAGTAGGAGCAGTGTTTGGCAAAAAGGGCATTACTGATCTGTTCCAAGAGCTTTTTGGGTTTAGAGATAGGGGTATTATTCTCATTAAGCCGGATAAAAACCCTTCACAGATGATTATTGTACAAAGTGTTGCCTATACAAATAAATTGGGATGATATTTACTCCATCAGCGGAAAAGTCTGCATCCTAGTCAATTGTCAGTC
This sequence comes from Cyanobacteriota bacterium, assembly GCA_033764955.1. Classification (GTDB taxonomy): domain Bacteria; phylum Cyanobacteriota; class Cyanobacteriia; order Thermostichales; family Thermostichaceae; genus JANRIL01. Next base: position 183,088 of record JANRIL010000005.1, read on the forward strand.
ATTTAGCTTTTGAATCATATGTTATCTTAGCAAACCTCAACGTTTTGCATAAGCAATCAAGGAAACCCCAATAAAAGTTACTAAAACTCCTATCAACCGAAGAGGATTTGCTTCATATTTTGTTAGTCCCAAAAATCCAAAGTGATCTAGAAATAAGGAAGCAAGCATCTGACCTGCAAAGGTCAACGCCAAAGTCAAAGTGGATCCAATTTTTAATGTTGCAAAAATGGTTGCCCAAACATAGAGAGTTCCCAAGCAACCGCCAACCCACATCCACCACGAGGTTTGATTGATGGCAGCTCCGGACGGAAGTGGATAGCGAGCCAAAATGCAAATCAATAGAGATGTCAATGTCCCCGCAGAATAAGAGATGAAAGTTACTTGCATGGGTTCTCCCACATACCTCCTTAACAATGTGTTGAGTGCAACTTGGACTGGGATGAAAGCTCCACCCGTCAATGCTGCCATCATAAAAAACGTACTACCCTGCATTTTGTTTTAAGGTTAAGATACTTAAGAATAAACATAAACGATATTTATCTCTAAGTCAAGATACTCGATGTAAAGATTCTGGTGATTGCTGATGGATTTAGATGCGGTTGATCAAATACTGGCTCAATGGCAGAGGGAGCGTCCCGATTTAGATGTTGCCCCAATGGGCATTGTTGGTAGGATCACGAGGCTATCAAAAATTCTTGAACGGGCTATTCAAGATAGATTCACAGATTTTGGCTTGACTGCCCCAGACTTTGATGTTTTGGCTACGCTACGCCGCTCTGGACAACCCTATCAACTAACACCAACTCATTTGTTTAACCAGCTAATGGTTTCATCAGGAACTATCACTCACCGGATCGATCGGTTAGAAAAATCTGAATTAGTTAAACGAATTCCGGATCCCAGCGATCGGAGGGGCTGTTTAATTATGCTTACAGAGCAAGGTTTTTGTTTGATTGAAAAAGTTGTTGAGGCACATATTGATAATGAGCATCAAATCCTGCACATGTTAGAGGATCAAGAAAAGGAAACGCTAATTATAATATTACGAAAAATGCTGTACTCCCTAGAGCAATAAAGATAAAAAATCACTGCGCCCGACCGTAGGCTGAGCTATCCATATTATCCGAAGTCGATGACGGTGTGTGATCTCAGCGATTATGTGTTCAAAACCATAGTATTTGGAGTAAGTATTTGTGAAGGAAGTAGTCAGAAAAGAAGTCAAGATTTTTTCGGAGTTGGCTGAAATATGTGCTTCTCGCAGGATGCATTCATGCAATTGCTTGCCTTTGCTATCAGAACGACATACAGCCCTGTCGTGAATCACCTGTTACGGATCATCCTAATCACTACCTACTACTAAAACATCTCTTAGTGAAAGAGAGTAGCAAAGCCAGACTAGATAATTACCGAAAGAGCTGTAATTAGATATGCTGACACATTAACTTCAGAGGATATGCTTCAGCAGTTCTCGAAGGATAGAAAGGTTAGAACATCCTGCGACGATAGATTTAGGCTTTATGCTACTTTCTCTCAGCGGTGATACTGCTGGGCTGATGAATGATGGAGTTGCCCAACTAATTAAGCTAGGGAAAAAAGATGGTCGGCATCATGATTTAACACTTGCCATGAGTGATGACAATGGATTGGGTTTAACTATTCATTGTAATGAAGACCATGAATCTATATTGGGTCTTCACCTAGAAAAGCATTGCGAACGAAGAATGTATGCATAAAAAGCAAACTTGTGGTTTGGTATCTGTATTGGGTAAGTAGTTCCAAGATTAGGATTTGGAGTGAATAAAGAGTATGTATAGGTTCAGTCGGATGAAATGGATAAACCGGTAGAAGATCTATCTAAACTCCAGAACCTTAAAAGAAAGAATAAGATTGATTTTGCTACTGCAACTAAGAAAACAAGAACGAAGATGGGGCGAAATGAAAAGTGTCTGTGCGGAAGCGGGAAGAAGTACAAGAAGTGTTGTTTGAAGGAAGATTGGAGGTTGTGAACTTGTCTAACAACTCTGGTGCAGCAGAACGTATCAGCCTTTTTCGTTGGTTTCGAGAGGTGATCTGTGTTCGCTGATCAGGAACGTTGTACCGCTTTCATATTGAGTTGTGGTAGTAGTTCGAGGATACTCAGTGGGGTTTGATTCTAACGGTTTTGTGAGGGATTTTTCTTGCTTTATAATGATATTTGTTGTCTCTGGAATAGCTCCACATGCCCAAAGTGATTCAAATGTGGGAATACGGAGATCCAAGTGTTCTCAAGTTCTTGGACATAACCCTACGAAATTTACTCCCTACTGAAATTCGTTTTCAAATGTTAGCTGCTGCTGTCAATCGGGCAGATATAGAGATTCGTAGCGGCAAGTGGCCAATCATGGCAGAAAATCCTTTTCCCTATACTCTGGGACTGGAAGCGGTTGGGGAAGTTGTAGAAGTAGGTCAAGGTGTTGCCTCTGTCAAAGTGGGGGATCGCGTTATTACAATGATGCAGAAGCTAGGGGGGATCCATGGTCTTCGTGCTGGCAGTTACCAAGAGTTTGTAACGGTTGAAGCGGAAACAGTTGCAGTCATCCCTGGTGATCTGAACCCATTAGATGTTGCGGCGTTAGGTTTAGCTGCTGTGACTGCCTACAATGGGATCAAACGGTTGCACATTCAGCCTGAACAAACTGTGGTAATTCATGGAGCCAGTGGGGGTGTCGGATCGGTAGCCGTCTCAATGGCTAAAGCACTAAAAGCTAGAGTGCTGGCAACGACATCTAACTTATCTAAAGAGGCTTATTTGAGAGAAATTGGTGCGGATGAAGTCATTGACCTGGGAAATGGTCGCCGTTTAACCGATACGGTTTCCCCTCGAAGTGTAGATGCTGTGTTCGAGGTAATTGGACAGCAAACGTTTTCAGATAGCGTTGCTGCTTTGAAACAGGCGGGGCATCTCTGCCTAGTTGGTGCCGCGTCAGGGGCGAATTTGTGTTTCGTCGCATGGGATTTACTCCAAGACCTTCATTTAACTGGGTATAGTTCAGAAAATTTGACGGGAGAAGATTTAAGGCTTGATATGGAGCAAATCTGTGATTGGCTGGCCAGTTGTCAAGTTCCTGCTCCTAGTTACAAGACGTTTCCTTTGCAAGCGGCTGCTCATGTTCATTCCCTTATGGAAGAGCGTAAGTTGACAGGTCGAGCATTATTGGTTCCTTGAAGCATGGTCAACCGCAATAGCTAGACCGATACAACCATTCAAAGGGAGGGGACAGATCGCAATGCTTCCTGCTCCGTTTTGAGTTCTCTGCTATAGTCATTCCAGATAAGAATGCGACCGCCTAAATCTTGATATCCAAGCTCTGAAAGATTTTAGGCTTCTCAAACTAAATTGGAACGACTATGCTTCAAATTGATTAGTCTGATTAGTCAGAGTTCAGTCTTTAGCCATCACAAAGTTATAGTCATTCCAGATATGAATGCGACTAGCCAACTCCTTTTAATCAAGCTGTGATGGGCTTTACAATTCTCAAATTAAATTGGAATGACTATATTTTGATGCAATCCAGATTGCAATGTGAGTATTCGAGGTTATCTGCCTCCCCACAACTTCACCCAACAGCTTCTTGCTAGACGGAGAGAAAAGGCTTATTTGATCTCACCAGCAGGTTGTGGGCTAGGAAAAGGCGGGATCCACACCCGAAAGATGGTTTCTTCCCCAGCACTACTGACGGCAATCGTGCCTTGCAAAAGTTCCACCAACTCTTTCACCAAAGCCAAACCTAAGCCCGTGCCATGCACTTGAGCGTGGTTGGTGTGGGATCCCCGATAAAAGCGTTCAAATAGGTAGGGTAGATCTGCCTGTGGGATCCCACCCGTATTGCTAATGGCAAACTCTACGCCTATGGAGAGGGATTGGGTTTGCAGACAAATGCTGCCTCCGGCTGGGGTATATTTGCAGGCATTATTCAGTAATTCCCGCAGGATTCGCCCCAAACAATCGGGATCGGTGGGTAGTTTGGTCAAATGGACAGGTAACTCTAGCAAAAACTCTTGGTTTTGTTGGCTCGCTCTCAACACATAGGGTTCTGCCAAGTCAATCAGCCAAGGGATCAGATCGATGGCCGCTTGATAAAGGGGATAACTGGCCGCCCCCAGCCGTTGCAGGTCAAGCAAATCATTGATCAGGGCAATTTCTTGATCGCAGTGAGCTACGGCCATCCGATAATACTGCTGTCGCTTCGCTTCGGAGGGAGCTTTGTCCATGAGGTGGAGCGCTAGCTGCAAGGTGGTAAGGGGGGTACGCAGTTCGTGGGAAACGGTGCTGAGGAATTCATCCTTGAGGCGGTTGAGATCTTGCAGAGCCATAATTTGCTGTTGAGCCGCCTGATAAAGACGAGCTTGACGGATAGCAATGCCGCACTGGTTGGCAACCTGCTGCACCAACCGCAGCTCCATCCCTTCAAATGCCTCTTCTGGATTTTTGTAGAGCCAGAGATCCCCAAAAGGGCCGCGCTCATCTTGGAGTGGACAGGCAAGTACGGCAAAAGGTTGGTGGGCACTACGAATTTTTTGCGGATCGGCTAGGGAACAAAAGGGCACTGACTCTCCCCGTTGGATAACCTGATAGATCTCCCAATAATTGACAAAATGAAACACCTTGCCCAGGGCTGAAGGGATCCCTGGTTGAATGTATTCGTACATGACGGTGGATAGTCCGTTTTCCAAATCAAAAAAACTGGCATCGCAGCTCAGGCAATTTAAGCTCAAAGCCAGTTCTTGCACAGCCGTTTGCAGAATTTGTGATTCATCTAGGCTGTCGCGGACTTTGTCGGTGATCCGCTTGAGGGTGGCTTCGAGGGTGAGGGCGCGATTGAGGGCTTGGGTGCGGATCTCCACCTGTTGTTCTAGAAGACGTGCCTGCTGTTGCTCTTGATGATGCTGATGTTGCAGGAGGGTGATGGCTTGGCTAACCTGAATCAAATGGCGGAGGCGTTGCCGCAGCACCGACCATTGAATGGGTTTGCTAATATAATCAGTGGCTCCGGCGGCAAAGGCAGATTGGATAAAGGTTTCCTCTTCCACGCCCGTCACCATCAAAATCGGGATCTGCGTAGGCAATTGGCGCAACTGCCGACAGCAGGTCAGTCCATCCATCGTGGGCATGACGGCATCCAATAACACGACCTGTGGCTGATGCTGTTGAAATTGTTGGATCCCTTCTTCCCCATTGTTGGCGGTAACAACTTGATAGCCATCCCGCATCAACAGTTCACGGGCAAGGCGTTGGCTAACGGGATCATCCTCCACCACCAAGATGACTGGGCTGGGGCTAGGTTTCATAGCAGAGCTAGCAGGGCGGTCTTAACCTGCTGATAGCTTTGCATCAGATCGGCAAGCATCTGGCTATCGGGTAGGGATCCCTGGTGGGCGGCATGTTCTAGGGCACGGCAGGTGTTAGCGAGGGGGATCGCTCCTAAGGTGGCACTGCTGGATTTGAGGGTATGAGCGGCTTGGCGAAAAGTCACGGTATCGCGGGCGGCGAGGGCGGTTTCTAGGGTGGCGAGGAGTTGCTGACTGCTCTCCAAATAGTCATTCACGATGGAGCGAATCACGGTTTGGGCATCCTGACCGGCCATCTGGCGCAGTTGGTCAAAAACCGTCAGATTGAGGAAGGGAGAGGGAGTATTCCCACCGTGGGGAGAAGCAGCCATTGGCAGGCAGCGCATCAAAGCTTTCTGTAACTCTATCATCTGCATCGGCTTGCTCAAATAATCATCCATGCCGGCAGCCAAACAGTCCTCACGGGATCCGTCTAGGGCATGGGCGGTCATGGCCACAATGCGAGGAGTGGATCCCCAGGTTTGGCGAATCTGACGGGTAGCACTCAGGCCGTCCATCTCTGGCATTTGCACATCCATCAACACGAGATCATAGGCTTGCCGACCCAGAGCGGCCAATACTTCCAGACCGTTGTTGGCGACATCGGCATGATAGCCAAAGCTCTCCAGCATTAACAAAGCTACCCGTTGATTGACGCGGTTATCTTCCGCCAACAAAATTCGCAAGGGGAGTTTTTCGGCCAACCGTTGCTCGGAAAGGGCAGGGGCAGGGGGGGCTGCTGTCAGATCCTGATCCGACAAAAAAATCTCCTGAATGACTTGATAAAGCTGGCTTTGCTTAATGGGTTTGTTGAGGAAAGTGGCCTGGGGATCCGCCATCGCCAGGGTGGAGGATCCCACGGATCCGATGGAGGTCAAGAAGATCAGGGGCAGTTGTTGGCAGTGGGGTTGCTGGCGCATCCGGCTGGCCAGAGTCAGTCCATCCATCTGGGGCATTTGCACATCCAAAATCGCCAGATCAAAAAGTGCCCCTTCCTGTAACAGGATCAGTGCCGCTTCTCCTGAATCCACCGCCTGCACCCGCATCCCCCAGGATTGAGCTTGTAGTGTCAAAATTTGCCGATTGCTGGCATTGTCATCCACGACTAAGAGGGAGCGTCCTAACAACCCACCAGCCGGAATGGCAGGCAGGGCATGGTCAGACAAAACCCGCAACTTGAGGGTGACCGAAAAGATGGATCCCACTCCCACCTGGCTTTCCACCCCAATGGTTCCCCCCATCAGGTGGCAGAGTTGGCGGCTAATGCTCAACCCCAGCCCTGTGCCCCCATAGGTTCGACTGATCGAGGCATCCGCTTGGGTAAAGGGCTGAAACAGATGTTCCTGCTGCTCCTCAGGGATCCCAATTCCGGTATCGCGCACCTGGAAACCGATCTCGACATGGCTGGGGGAATCGGGATCCCGTTGGGCAATTACCCTGACGGCGACTTCCCCCTTCTGGGTAAACTTGACCGCATTACTGAGCAGATTCACCAAAATTTGCCGGAGGCGGCTGGCATCTCCCAGCACCGTGCGGGGCACTAGCGGGTCGATCCAACAGGTGAATTCAAGCTGTTTTTCGGCAGCTTGGGGAGCTAACAACTCCAGCGACGCTTCCACACAAGCGGTCAGATCAAAGGGATAGGATTCGATTTCGAGGCGACCGGACTCAATCTTAGAAAAATCCAGAATATCGTTGATGATCGTCAGGAGCGCATTGCCACTGCGCCGGATGGTTTCGGTATATTCCTGTTGTTGAGGGGTGAGGGGGCTATCTAAGAGCAAACCCGTCATCCCAATCACCCCATTCATAGGGGTGCGAATCTCGTGGCTGATCATGGCCAGGAACTCCCCTTTGGCCCGACTGGCCGCCTCGGCAGCCTGTCGAGCTTCGGCGAGAGCGATATTTTGTTGTTGTAACTCCGTCGTCCGTGCCGCTACCCGATCCTCCAATTCGCTATTCAACAGCCGTAGTTCCTGTTCGACGCGCCGCCGTTCACGAATTTCGGTCTCAAGCTGTTGTGGGCTGGGAAGGGCTAAGGCTTGGGGGATAAGAGGCACCATCTGGAGAGCCGTGTAGACGGAGATACCCGCCGTCATCGCCTTCAGGGATCCCGAAAACCAGTAGTCAGGATGCCAGAGGGTCCATACTTCCGCCAAATGCCCTGTCCCACAGGCAATGATGAAGGCACTAAACAGAAAAAAGACCCTCGAAAAGGGCAAATCCTGTCGTCGCCGCACAAAATAAATCAGCAAAATCGGAATGGAATAGTAGGCCAGACCAATTAAACTATCGGAGGTGAGATGCAGCCAGATCAGCGTGGGTTGCCACAGGTAACACTGACCGTGGGGCATGAAGGGGTTTAGAGAATCCATCACATCAGCCATAACCAGACATTCATTAAGAAGTGAAGCGGACAAGCGGTGCCACACTGATGGGCAGGGTGCTCCTCCCACGATAACGAAGCTTCCTCCAGATGGGATCCCGTTGGATTGGGTAGGCTGATGCTATGTATTCTCTTTTTCGTCGGGTTGGGCAATCTCCAGTGGTGCGGGTAGGGCGGATTGTGATCGTCAATACCCGTCGTTATCGCTTGGCGGGCTTAGCCTCCGAGATGGCCTATAGCTCCATGCTGGCTTTTTTCCCTCTGGTTTTGATGGTCTTGACCAGCGTGGGGCTGTTTAGCACCTCTTCCCAGTCCACCTTTCAAAGCTTGATGGATACGATCAGTCGGGTGGCTCCCGAAGAGGTTTTGCAACTGGTAGATGGGTTTGTCCGAGATATCAGCTTTGGGCAAAGCCGCAGTCTCCTCTCCCTCAGTTTTTTGGGAACACTGTGGGCGGCTTCGGGTGCGGTGAGCGCCCTGATGGTGGCACTGGATCAAAGCCATGCCCTGGCTCCTAGCCAGGTACGCCCCTTTTGGAAGCGTAAACTGATCTCGATTGTTCTGCTGATTATGCTGCTCGCCCTGACAGGATTGGTCAGTCTGCTCTTGGTTTTTGGATATGTTGTCCTGGAGTTTGTGGGGAGACAGGCCACGGTGCTTGGCCTAGATCCGGTGCGCCTTCTGGTTCTGCAACTGTGGGGATGGTCAACCTGGCCGATGGCTCTGGGGTTGATGACCCTGGCCTGTATGGGTCTCTATCAGTTTGGAGCCAGTCAACGGCGCTTGGGGATCCCCCGTTGGCCGGGGGCACTGACGGCCAGTGGTTTGTGGCTGCTGGTTTCTGGGGGATTTCGCCTCTATGTGGGGCATCTCGGCAACTACAATAAAGCCTACGGCACGGTGGGAGCGGTGATTGTTCTATTGCTGTGGTTGTGGTTGAGTGCCTTATCCCTGTTGATGGGAGAGCAGGTCAACATTGCCCTTTTCCTGATCCGTCAAGACCAGCCCCTTTTAACGGGATCCCCACCCCCTGAATCTTCCCCTCCTGAGGGAGCGCCACATCTCTAGCGGGTTCACGCCAAAAGTCAGAAGAAGTTACGCCAATCGGTATGAACAAAGGAAAGCAAAGCACAGTATCTTTAGGTAGTATCGCTAAAAAATGTGAGATCCAGCCCGAAGGGGATCAGGCTGGATCAAGCGGGACACGCGCACTCCGTCCACGATCTAGTGTGTAGTGAATGAAACGGTAGGCGGGTGATCCAAGTCACACGCCTTTTTCTGTATAGGAAATGTGGCTTGGCTTAACCAGCCATTAAGTCACCACTTCCGAATTGGGAGTGAGGGATCCCAAGTCTGGCATGGGGGTGGGTTGCAGGCGCGCTAAGGCTTGAGCCGCCTCAGCAAAATCGGGGTTAAGGGTGAGCGCCTGCTGATAACTGGTTTGAGCTTCTGAAATCAGCCCTAGCCCTTCCTGCGCGCAGGCCAAGGTGTGCCAACTGGCCCAACTTTCTGGGTTGAGGGTGACCGCTTGCTGGGCATCGAGGAGGGCATCCTCAAAACATTGTTGTTGACAGAGACTCCAGGCGCGATTGTTGAGGGCGGTACTGTCTTGGGGGGTGAGGCGCAAAACCTGACTATAGTGCTGAATAGCTTGCTCAAAGTGCTGTTGATCGCTGGCAATTAACCCTAAGGCAAACCATCCCCAGGGATCCTCCCCATTGAGGGCAACCATTTTTTCGGCGGTGGTTTGAGCCAGATCCCATTGGCGGAGGGCGCGCAGACAGGTAATCCGCCCGTAGAGACAGGCAAAATTTTGAGGACGTTGTTGCAAAATCTGATTGAACTGGTTGAGGGCTGGTTTGACTTGGCCGAGGGCTTGCCGACCCACCGCCAGCGCATATTGTGCCGGGAAATAGGCGGGGTTGATTTTAAGAGCCTCTTCAAAGTGAAAGCAGGCTTCTTTTTGAAAGCCCAGCCGTTGAAAGGCGATCCCCCGCGCCTGCCAAGCCCGAAAATGATCGGGATCCCGTTTTAGCACGCGGTCAAAACTATCACTGGCCTGTCGATAGCGCCCCATACGCAGCAACAAAACCCCCAGGTTGTAGAGGGTGACAAGATCGCGGCGACGCCCACTCAACGCCCGTCGATAACAATTCAAGGCGGTTTTGTAGCGGTTGGCCTTGACCCAAGCATTCCCTTGCCACCGCCAAAGCTTGATATTGCTGGGATCCCGTTTTAGGGCTTCCGCAAAACTTTCTGCCGCCGCCCGAGGCCGTTTGACCCGCCTGAGGGCGATGCCACGGGCTGCCCAGATTTTGGGGTGTTGTTGCCCCACCCGTAGCGCTTTATTCAGGCTGACAACTGCCAATTTCGTCCGCTTCATTTGCAGGAGACGGATGCCGCGATTGTGCCAAGCTAAGCCCTCTTCCGGGTTGATTTCTAAAACTTTGTCATAGTTAACCACCGCTGACTTGGGTTTGCCCACCCGTCCCAAGATCAGAGCCAGTCGAATCCGTGTGGTCTCATCGTAAGGATTGATGGTCAGGGATCCGTTGTAGCTATCGATGGCCTCCCGATAGCGAGCCAGTTGCACCAAAACATCCCCCCGCCGACTCCAGGCCAAGGCAAAGTTGGGATCCATATTGAGGGCGCGGTCAAAAGCCGCCAGTGCCTCGTTGAGATTGCCCCGCCGTAGCCAGTCTTCGGCTTTGTCGTATTGCAGATCCGCGCTATTCCACTGAAAAAGCCGTTGCAGAAATTGCAAAATGGCCACCTGCTGCATCCCTTCGGCTGTAGGGCTGCGTTGGCTGGTGGCGGCTCCGAAGAGAGCCATTTGCAGACTACGGAAAAAGGCTTGAAATCCGCGCAATTCTTCATCCTGGATGGGCTGGCTGCGTCCGGTTTCTAGGCGGAATCGTTGCAGATTCGTGGGGGGTTGAATGGTCGGATCGAGGACAGCCATCAACTGGAGAGTCTGAAACTCCAACAGGACGGGATCCTCTTCCGAACCCGTGAAATCGATAGCGGTCAAATCCTGTAGGGGGCGGGGGAGGTCGGCGGGGGTATGAATCAGGGGTAATAACCGCTGATTTTGGCGAGCTGGGGCATGGGCAAATCCGGTGTAGAGTTCGTCCTTTGGCCAGGGATCCCCGACCAACTCCGGCGAGATGACGATGCCAATCCAGCGACATTGATCAATCGCCAACTGATATTCCAGCTTGCGGTCGGATCCGGGTGACAGCATCCAGCCATCAAACCAAACGCGAAATCCTTCTCGATCCAGCCGCTCCGCCAGTTGACGAGTCCAACGAGCTTGGGCGCGATGGTAGCGCAGAAAAATATCAAACCGATAACCAGACTCAGGGGTCATGCCCAATTCGCAAAAACCTTTCTCCAGCTTATCTGCTCCCCGACCGGATCCCCCAGTATCCCCATTTCTCCTGCAACCCTCTAGAACCAGTGCAGGGTTGCCAGCACCAGCACCCAGGCTTCCGTCCATTCCACCGTCGCCCCATAGGAATCTCCGGTGTGTCCCCCCAGTTGTCGATACCATCCATAGCCAACCCCAGAAGCGATGATGGCACTCAGTAGGTTCCAGACGCTCACCCACAGCCAATTTGCCGGGGTTAGCCCGATCCATCCGGCTATCATCAGGAACAGTCCCAGCGTCATCGGCCAGAGATCCTGCGGAAAATGGGTGGACTCTTTCAGAAATCGTCCTTGACCCTGGGGTTTAAGATAAGGATAACTACCTATCGCCAGCAGTTGTCCCCAGCGCCCCCAGGCGGGCGTTAGCAGCAACACCCACCCCTGCTGAGCAGGCAAACTTGCCAGAGTGGCCCCCTTGAGTCCCAGCACCAAAATCAGAGCCAGTGCCCCATAAGCGCCGATACGACTATCTGCCATCACCGCCAAGCGTTCCTGGATCCCAGCTTGTCCACTCACCGCCAATCCATCCCCCACATCCGCCACACCATCCAGATGCAAGCCGCCCGTGATGGCTGCCCACAGATAAACCTCCAAGGCGGCTCTCACCCAATCGGGAGCCATCAGACGCAGCAGGTTATCCGCCAGCATCAGGATCCCGCCGATCAACACCCCCACTAAGGGCAACCAACGGGCAATTCCCGCAAAATCCAATGGACAGCGATCCCAAAATGGCAGCGGGATCCTGGTATAAAAAATCCAGGCTGCCACCCACTGCCAAAAAATACGTTTCGCCAAGTGATTAACCATGACGGCGAGGATCTCTAGCGTTTTCTAATCTAGCGAAGTGTCATAGTACCCATGCGTCAATCCGTTCTTCCCGTCTCGTAAAGGTATTTGTGAGAACGCCTCTTCTAACAGTGCTGAATCATTAACAATAAGGCTTTTCCAGTCATTCGTCCTAGCTGGTGAGGATGGTTCCAGTTACGGAGTTGGGCGCTAAACTCACAAGCCACTTCATCCGACTTGATAGCCTGATGGACGCATGACTGGCATCTCTCCATTCAGCAACTCCAACCGATAATCATTTTGAAGTTGGTGTTGAACAAGGTCTAAATCTTGCACCGATAAAACCATGACATCCCCTAAACTAGACATTCCGGATCCAGAATGTTGCATGGCTTGCCATAGATCCCACCCTGAGCGACTAAGTGGGCATGGGAATCGCTTCATGGTGTTTGATGGCAATTCGGGAGCTAAACACAGCAGGGATGGTGTGTTCGTGAGAGGATTTATCCATCGGTGGTAGGGGTGAGAGTCGCCTAGCCTGGGATCCCCACCCCATACCCATCAGGCACTCAAAGCACTATCCACCTCTAGATATGGCTCATCCTCTGCCGACCGAAAGACGACGGATCCCTCGTACAAAGCATCCGTTAGCCGATCAAGAGCCGCAAGATCATCAGGCGAGCAGGTTGACTGAAGCAACCAGGTATTCAACCATTCTTGCTGACGATGAGTCAGGACATGCGTTTGTAAAGCCTCATTGACGATAATCTGGAGCATTTTTCCACAAACCAAATGAACGGTGCTGGGTCAGGCAAAAATTCCTTAACCGTTATTTAACCTAGCTTATGGGATGGGGGAGTGGGGGGATCCTCAAAAAATGTATAAAAAGTAGCTGCTCCACAGAGGGAATGGGGAATACCACGGCTCAGCAACGCCCAGGGATCCCGCCATTCTCTGGGATCCCAGGTTAACCCCCCGATAATTTGACGGGGTAACCTAAGCCCTTGAGCAGTTCAACCAAGCGATGACGATGATCCCCCTGAATTTCGATGGTTTGCCCCTGGATGGAACCACCGGAACCGCACTGAGTTTTCAGATGTTTGGCCATCTTTTGCAGAGAAGCAGAGGTGAGTTGCCAGCCCTTGATGACGGTGACAGTTTTACCCCCGCGCCCCCCGCGTTCCCGTTGGATCTGCAAACGATGCTGTTGAGGACTGACATCCACCGCTGACTCGGCTGCTGGTTCAGTCTGATTGCCCCATTCGCTATAGACAAGGCGATCTCCTGAGGGGGGGGTTGGGCTTGACATGAGAGGGCTCCTGATAACTAGTACTGTATTCCGCAGCACGATCTCAATCTTAATGTCTGGATAAGTCTGAATTCGACCTTGGTTAAGGGTGGGCCAGCAGCATGGCTCCCCACCAAAACAGGCTATCCACCAGCAGGGTACTCAATACTGCCCCACTAAACGCCCACCAGGTTAACTGCTGAGTTTTCCACCCGTAATGCAAACTCCACAACCCCACCACCAGCAACAATAGACTCAGTTCCAACGCCCAAACCATGCCCCATGGGGTCTGCATCTTATCGAGAGCGGAGAAAAACGCGGATCCCGCCAACTCAAAGGCTTCCGCCTGCATGACCTGTCGCCATTCCGGCAACAGATGAACCGAATGAATATAAAGATCGGTTACGGCTGTGCCCAACAGGGATCCCAGATAAAAGTATTGCCCAATCGTCGCAAAGCCCCGCCGCAACCCCCAAATCGCCAACGGCAATCCCAACGCCTCAATCGGCAAATGCCACAACGGATCGGTACGCAGCCAGCCCCAGTAAAGGGATCCCGCCAACCATGTCAGGGTAAACCCATAGAGCAAGCTACCCCAGCGGGATCCCGCCGAAATGAAATGTAAACTCATGCCCAGCCAGGGGATGGTCAAGACCAAACTCACCCACGGGGCATAACGCACCAAAGGAGCTTGTAAAAAGACAGGAACCGACACCAAAAAAGCAGAGACGAGTGCCACCTGCAATGGGATGGGCAGAGCAAAGCGAGCGAGGGGATAGGAATCTTCCGAGAGAAAAGTTGAGGATGCCAAAATGATCGATTCAGAGACTTAACAAAGAGTAACATAAATTCCCCCTCAATGCCCCCAGGGGGGATCCCAGTTCCGGAAAATTAACTTTTTGGGGGTTCGGGGGGCTATAAGTTCCGTGCTGTAGCTGTAGCTTGCTTCCCGCAGGGTAAGGTCAGCGTCGGGATGCATGGACACCCCGCGTCGTAGAGCTTCGCTCCGCCGAAGGCGTATGAGGGGTTTCTCCTGGGGAGACGCTCCGCGAACGATGCCCCGAAAATCGACAAACTATCTATCGGTTCTAACAGAAGGTGTAAATCTTTTAGAATG
>JANRIL010000022.1:0-72985 GCA_033764955.1 Cyanobacteriota bacterium
GAAGGGGTATCTGTGAGTTGCAAAGATTGTGTGTCGATTTCGGGGGCATCCCAGCGTCTCGGAACGAGAAACCCCGCTCAATCCACACTCCTATCCCTCCCCACCCACAAGGGGATGCGGTTTCCCGGAGTTACTCATGAAATATTGGTGAGGGAATTAGGATCCCCAGTTATCCGCTAATTCGCTACTATAATCCGTCCATTTCTGAAAGCGAAACGGCCCTGCCAACGCCCCCCAAACCTGTTGATGGGTCTGCGGATCAAACCCCTGATCATGGCTAGAAAAAATACTAGCGGATAACCGCACGGTGCTGACCAAATAGGTCATCTGGCCTTTCCGTTCCACACAGCAGCCTTGTCCTGGCTGACTGGTGCCGACAAACTCGGATCCCTGTTTTTGCAAAAGCACATCACACCCCGGCAAATAGGCCAGATCGGTCAGGGTCAGGAACCGCAATCGCTCAACATCCTCACGAGCCGCTCCCCTCCATCGCAGCGGTTGCAACAGGCGATAATTGCGAATGCAAAACTGAGAGGGTTCACTCACCAATTGCACTACCGCCGTCCGATAGGGATCCTCCAGATGTCCGGCATAGGCTTGTTCTACATAAAAACCAAACCCGCTAAATAATCCCCAGGGCAGAGGACGATAGCACACCCGAATGTGGGCATAAAAGGGTGGATTTTCCCAGGCTTGTTCTTGGTTGCTAAAGTCCCCTGCCAAATAGCGAGCCATCTCGGCCAGATCATTCATGACGGTTGGAGGATTCATCGCTCAGCCAGGATGCCAATAGGGTTATTCTCGCAGGTCTTGCCCAGGGCTGGAGGGAATCAGGGATCCCACCTCAGGGAGAGCCTTGAATCTTTGTAAAATTATGTGTGGAAAATAAAAAGTTCACCACAAACTCAAGTGTCCGCAAAAGCTTAATCTCTAGGGGTTTCCCCCAAAAACAGTCGGTATCATTTCGGACATAAGGCTATGTAGAAATTCTAACAGAAGTAAAAGAATGTAAATAAGCTGAGACTCTTAATGGCTGAAACCCTCTCTACTACTCAAGCCCAGCTCAACAGTGTTCGAGAAAACATCGTTACATTTATTGATTTATAGGGATCCGATCAACAGGGTAGAAATATAGCGGTGCGTCATGCAATCTTCTGATTCAGCAGCCAACTTATCCAAAGTAGCCAAAAGCAGCAAACTCCAACGCTATCTCTGGATGTTTTAACCCAGTAAAAAGCTTGAGAGATCTTGCCATCCTTTTAGCCACAAAGGCTTCAACCTTATGGTTGGTAGGTTTGTCTAGTTCAGCAGATTAAGAAGATTGGCATGAATGATGTCAGTAATTGCGAGCTAACTCCTGGTTAGCTGGTTGTTTCTGAAACTTCTGAAATACGTCTGCAATAGTGATGGGAATGGCCACGGGTTATTCTTAATGCTTTTGCGGGTTAACATCAACTTTTTGCTAAGGAGAATGGATCATGAATGATGTATTTGGCAAAGTCGTAGCCCAGGCAGATTCCAAAGGAACTTTCTTGTCTGATGGTGAATTTGCTGCTCTGCAAAGCGTGATTGCCGAGGGCAACAAGCGCCTCGATGCCGTCAATCGTCTTACCAGCAACGCTTCTTCCATCGTGACCAACGCGATTCGTGAGTTGTTTGCCGAAGAGCCTCAACTCAACGCTCCTGGCGGTCCTGCCTACCCCAGCCGCAACGTGGCTGCTTGTATGCGCGACATGGACATCATTCTTCGCTACATCACCTATGCGGTGGCAGCGGGCGATGCCAGCGTTCTCAACGAGCGGTGCTTGAATGGCTTGCGCGAAACTTATGTGGCTCTGGGCACTCCTGGTAGCTCGGTGGCCAACGGCGTGCAAAAAATGAAGCGGGCGGCTGTGGGTGTCGTCAATGATCCCAGTGGCATTACCCGTGGCGATTGCAGTGCTTTGATCTCTGAAATCGAATCCTACTTTGATCGGGCTTCTGCCTCTGTGGCCTAAAGGTTCAGCTTTTTGGGGCGTGGTGAAGTGTCGCTATTGTTGCTCTCAGTTCATCACCTTGCCCTTTTCAACATGAAACGTTTTTGAGATTTTTTAGGAGACATTGAAATCATGCAGACCCCCATCGTGGACGCTATCGCCACCGCTGATAGCCAAGGCCGTTACCTCAGCAACAATGAATTGCAGGCCATCAATGGACGCTTACAGCGTGCCGCCGCCAGCATGGAAGCCGCCCGTGCCCTGACCTCCAAAGCCGATTCCTTGATCCGTGGGGCGACGGATGCTGTTTATGCCAAATTCCCCTACACCACTCAGCCCGGCGGTCAATGCCACAACCAAGGTGGCAAAGATAAGTGTGCCCGTGATGTGGGTCACTACCTGCGCTATGTCACCTACTGCCTGGTGGCAGGTGGCACTGGTCCTATGGATGAGTATCAACTGGCCGGGATCCGCGAGATCAACACCGCCTTTGAACTCTCTCCCAGCTGGTTTGTGGAAGCCCTCAAGCACATCAAATCCAACCACGGTCTGTCGGGTCAAGCGGCAACCGAAGCCAACACCTACATCGACTATGCCATCAATGCCCTCAGCTAGAGGCATCTTTAGTCGGTTGGGATCCCGGTAGCGAGCGATTGTGATCAAGCCAGGTTTTCTCTATCAGGTTTTCTCCCTCAAGAGAATTTCTGACGCTCACGATTATTATCCACAGCCGGATTCAAAACCCTGATGGAAGGGGCAACCCCAGGGTTGCCCTCCTTTGTTTCTGGGTATGAGGGATCCCGAAACCTCTTTTTCATCCATAGACACATCATTTTGGGAGATTAGCATGACAGTCATCACAGCAGCCGAAAAGCTGGGGGTAGAAGCAGTAGCAGGGGCTAGCCCACTTGAGCTTCGCTCTAATGCTTCCAAGGCACAACTGGATACGATTCTGCGAGGGATTTATCGGCAAGTTTTGGGCAATGATCACCTATTTGGGGCTGATATCGCCGAACTAGCCAGCGCCGAGTCGCTGCTGCGTCAAGGTAGTTTGACGGTAAGAGAATTTGTCCGGTTGGTGGCCAAATCTGAGGCCTATAAAAAGCGCTTTTTCTATCCCAATTCCCAAACCCGCGCCATTGAACTGAACTACAAACATCTGTTGGGTCGCGCTCCCACCGATGGCAAAGATATCGCTCGCCACCTCGACATCTACCAAGCGGGAGGTCACAGCGCTGAAATCGATTCTTATATCGACAGCCCTGAATACAGCGATGCCTTTGGGGAAAACATTGTTCCCTATGCCCGTGGGTTTGAATATCGGCGTGCCCACACCACCCGTGACTTTACCAATTTGTTTTCCCTCTATCGGGGCTATGCCAACAATGATCGCTCTCAAGGAAAGCGGCCTCGCCTGACTGCCATTATGGGAACTGGTGTAGTGCCGGGCGTTCAAGTCATGTCGGCGGTACGGGGAGATGGCAAAAACAAGCATTTGGGGCCTTCCACTGGGGCTTCGGATGCGATGTTCTGCATTCAAGTCAGCAAACTGCTCAATCCCCTCTCCGACTTGGCGACCTCCAGCCGGTATCGCCGTTCTACCCAACGGGTGTTTGCGTCGGCTGACCAACTCTCCGCCACCATGCAACGCCTGGTTAAGAGTGGAGCTAAAATCGTCAGCGTCACTCGCGCCTAAAACCAGACTGGGATGCAAGATTCATCGGTAGAGGGATCCCAAACGGATTCACGTGCTCAAGAGTTGCTCACTCCGGCAGTCCAAATTGAGAGACTCCAGGCCGGAGATGCGGGCGAGCGCTATTACGCCGCTTGGTGGCTGGGTCGGATGCGAGTCCAGGCTGGGTTGAGCGCGTTAATAGCGGCTCTTGAGGATGATCTTGATCAAACCCTACAGGGAGGATATCCTCTGCGCCGCAATGCTGCGCGTGCCCTGGGGAAACTCAGGGATCCCGAGGCTATCCCCCCTCTTTTGCTTTGTTTGGGATCCTCAGATCGACAACTGTGGGCGGTAGCAGCACAAGCCCTGGCTGAGATTGCCGGCGACCATCCTGAGTGGCAAGCTAGGGTGATTGAGTCGTTGTTAGCCTGTTTAGCCAGCACTAACCAGGAGAGTGGAGACAACGCCAGCCTATCTGTTGATCCCCAGATGGAGGTTGTGCTAGAGGCGGTGTTAGAAGCCCTGGGAGATTTGCAGGCACAGGCAGCCATTTCCAGCCTAGCAACCTACCGAAATCATCCTTCCATTCGTATGCAGTCGGCGGCGAACCGTGCCCTCTATCGCATTACGGGGATCCCTAGTTTTGCCGAGGGCTTGTTTCCGTTACTCAAAACCGACAATATTCATCTGCGGCGAGCCGTGGTTTTGGATCTGGGTTCAACGGGCTACCTAGCAGCCGCTTCTGCAATCGCCACCGCCTCTGTGGAGGCCAATATCAAACTTCATTCCCTCAAAACTCTAGCCGACTTATATCTGAGCAACTATCTGAGCCGCCATCCAGAAAATAGCAGCCCACCACTCGATAGTGAGTTTCCTAAACTTTTGGAATGGATTGATAGCTTACTTTAGGGTTGTTTTGAGGTTGTTTGAGTGGGTATCGAAGGGAGTGTTCAGAGAAGGAATAGACTGATGAATCAAAACTTTTCAGCCAGAGCGTCCACACAGCGTTCACATAGCTGAGGATGCTGCTCAGACTGCCCTACTTGCTCAGAATAATTCCAGCACCGCACGCATTTTGTGCCGGACGCCGGGGTGATCTGGATGGTCAAACCGGATTGGCTGGCGGGTTGGCAAACCACCTGCGAAACAATGAACAAATATCGCAATTCCTGCTGGTGGGTTTGCAGCAATCCATAGAGATCGGGATCCCCAACCGATAGCTGCACCGAAGCTTCCGTAGAAGCCCCAATTAGCTTATCACTACGGGCTTGTTCCAGGGCTTTGTTCACCTCCAGACGCACCTGTCGTAACTGAGTCCAGGTGTCCGCAAGGGTGGGATCTATCCAGGCTTCGGGTAAAACCAACCAACCCGCTTCAAATACTGAAGCATGGGAGCGTGGATAGGGAATATGGCTCCAGATCTCTTCAGCCATGTGGGAAATAACGGGGGCAATCGCCTTAGCCAAGTTTTCTAATAAAATCGCCAAAACAGTCTGGCACTGCCGCCGCCGAGGGCTATTGGCATGACTGATGTAAAGGCGATCTTTACTAACATCCAAATAAAAATTGGATAAATCCACCACACAAAAATTTTGGACGGCCTGAAAGAAGCGGAAAAATTGATAGCTATCAAAGGCTTCCGTAATTTCCTGACCCACTTCCTTAAATCGATGCAAAATATAGCGATCTAGGCCAGATAGTTCACTCTGGGGTACAGCCTGTGTAGCAGGATCAAAATCATAGAGATTGCTCAACAAAAAGCGAGCCGTATTGCGGATTTTGCGATAGACATCCGCCATCTGCCCAAGGATCGTATTGCCGAGGGGAACATCACCACTATAGTCCACACTGGAAACCCACAAACGCAGCACATCCGCGCCATAGGGGGGATCCTTTTTCTGATCTTTGCCTCCCTCGATAACCACCAGCGGATCCACAACATTACCGAGGGATTTGCTCATTTTTTGACCCTTTTCGTCCAGGACAAACCCGTGGGTGAGCACCGCTTTGTAGGGAGCCTGTTGATGCACCGCCACCGAGGTCAGCAACGACGATTGAAACCAGCCACGGTGTTGATCAGACCCTTCCAAATAAAGATCCACCGGATAGCCCAGATGCCGTTGTTGCGCCACCGCCGACCAAGAGGATCCCGAATCAAACCAAACATCCATCGTGTCCATCCCTTTGCGGTAGGTTTTCCCATCTTGGCGGTAGGCGTCGGGCAGCAGTTCCTCCACCGGACGCTTCCACCAGGCATGGGATCCCTCACGGGCAACGATCTGCCGCACATGCTCAATCGTCTCCGCATTCAGAAGGGGTTCTCTGCTGACCTCATCATAAAAAACGGGGATGGGAACTCCCCAAGCCCGTTGGCGAGAGATGCACCAGTCGGAGCGATCTTGCACCATCGCCGTGATGCGGTTTTGTCCCACTGCCGGGATCCACTGCACCGTCTGGATGGCTTGCAGCGCTGCCTCTCGAAACCCCTCCACGGAGGCAAACCACTGCACGGTGGCACGAAAAATGGTCGGCTCTTTGGTACGCCAGTCGTAAGGGTATTTGTGACCATAGGCTTCCTCCTTGAGGAGGGATCCCTGAGCCAGCAGGGCTTGGATGACCGCTTCGTTACCGCTGTTAGCCTTTTGCTTAGCCAGGACATTCAAACCTTGAAAGTCCGAACCTGCTTCCTCCGTAAAATTGCCCCGTTCATCCACGGGGGTGAGGATGGGTAGGCCATATTTTTGGCCGGTTTTGAAGTCATCTTCCCCATGCCCAGGGGCGGTATGGACAATGCCTGTGCCCGATTCCGTTGTCACATAGTCCCCCAAGACACACAGACTGGTGCGGGGGAAAAGAGGATGGCGAGCTAGGGATCCCTCCAAGAGACTGCCCACAAAAGTCGTTTCCAGGGTGAGCGAGGTTTGTAAGGTCGCTGCCAGCCGCTCCCGCAGATCCGCCGCGATGATCAGGTGGCCATACTCAGGGGAATGGACGACGGCATAGGTCAGTTTGCCATTGAAACAAAGGGCAAGATTGGCCGGAATCGTCCAGGGGGTTGTTGTCCAGATCGCCACCCGCAAATCCGGCATCCAAGGCTGCAAGAGGGCACGAGCCGATTCTGTCAACTGCTCAAGGGGAAAGGCCACATAGATGCTGCGAGAGGTATGCCCTTCCGGGTATTCCAGTTCGGCTTCCGCCAAAGCCGTTTGGGAACTGGGACTCCAATGCACAGGTTTCAGTCCGCGATAGATATACCCCTTGAGAGCCATCGCCCCAAACACAGCGATTTGAGCCGCTTCATATTCCGGTTGCAGGGTCATGTAGGGATGTTGCCAATCGCCCCACACTCCTAAGCGCAAAAATCCCGCTTTCTGACTGGCGATGGCTTTGTGGGCAAACTCCTCAGCTTTATAGCGTAGTTTGAGGGGGGTGAGTTCGGCTCGCTGTTCTGGGGTCATGCTCTGCAAAACTTTCATCTCAATCGGCAAGCCGTGGCAGTCCCAACCGGGCACATAAGTAACTTTGCGCCCCCGCAGCATTTGATATTTGTTGATGATGTCTTTGAGAATCTTGTTGAGGGTATGCCCCATGTGAATATCCCCGTTGGCATAGGGGGGGCCATCGTGCAGGATAAAGGGATCCCTAGGATTCTGTTGCGAGAGGCGCTGATAAATCTGTTCTTGCTGCCAAAACGCTTGAATGGCGGGTTCTTTGCGAGCCGCATCTGCCTTCATGGAGAAAGCCGTTTGGGGCAAGTTGAGGGTATCTTTATAGTCCATAATCCACGGTAGGTTCCTGAGCAAGCGGATGAGGGTGGAAACCAGATTTTGATGGTCACCAACCCATCCCTTCAGTAGCATGAGTTTTTCTATCCTACGCCGATCGCTGCCTGGGAGCATCCATCCCCCAGTACCGAGGAGAGGCAGTTCAGATGTTGAGGGATCCCTAGGGGGGGGGGGCGGGAAGCAGAGAGGCTACGGCTTGCAACCGTTCAACCGCCCAGCCCCGTTGATGTAGGAGGGCAAAAGAAGCCATCAAATCAGGCCCTTGCAAATCTCCCGTCAGCGCCGCCCGTAAACTTTTCATCACCACCCCTTTTTTGATGCCTTGGGTTTTTACCACTTGATCGATGGGCGGTTTGAGGGTGTCGGGGGTAGCCGTGCTGGGTTCAATAGCCACCAATAGCTGGGCGATTTCCGCTAGGGCGGTGGCCACTCCAGCCATGCGCAACTGTTCCAAAGCAGGCAGGGTATAGCCCAGCTTGGGTTCCAATAAAAAGCGGCTGAGAGGAGGAGCCTCCGTTAAGCGAGTGATGCCTTCGCTGATCAGTTGAGCCAAGGTCAGCAGCCAGGGGGACTGGGGCACGGTCGAGAGGTCGAAACCAGCCGCCTGCCAGAAGGGGGTGAGCCGTTCTACCAATTCACCGGCATCCAGTTGGCGGATGTATTGGCTGTTGATCCAGTTAAGTTTGTCCCAATCAAACCGTGCTGCCGAGCGATTCACCCGATCAAAGTCAAAAAGAGTGGCGGCTTTGTCAAGGGTAAACAACTCTTCTCCATCGGGGGGTGACCAACTGAGCAGAGCCAGATAATTTTTCAGAGCCTCCGGCAAAAAGCCCATCTGCTGAAACTCCGCTACGGAGGTCGCCCCATCTCGTTTGGAGAGCTTCTTGCCTTCGGGGTTGAGGATCAAGGGAGAATGAGCAAAGGCAGGGGGTTGGGATCCCAGAGCTTGATAGAGCAAAATTTGCTTAGGGGTATTACCGATGTGATCTTCTCCCCGAATCACATGGCTGATCTGCATATCTATATCGTCCACTACTACCGCCAGGTTATAGAGGGCTTGCCCATCAGCACGGGCAATCACCATATCTCCCCCCAGATCTTGGGTATTCCAACGAATTTCCCCCCGAATCAAATCGTTCCAGGTGACCTCCTGGGGTTCTTCAATACGAAACCGGATGACGGGTTTGCGCCCCTCCCCTTCATAAGCTTGTCGCTCCGCCTCCGTTAAATAGCGATGGCGATTGTCATAGCGCGGGGCTTTGCCAGCGGCTTTTTGGGCGGCTCGCATCTCCTCTAGCTCAGCTTCCGTACAATAACAGCGATAGGCCAACCCCTGCTCAAGGAGCTGCTCTACCACCTGCTGATAGCGGTCAAGACGGTTGGATTGATAGATAGGTCCTTCCTGCCAGTCCAAGCCCAACCAAGCCAATCCGGCCAAAATGTTGCGGGTATAACGGGGCTGAGATCGCTCTCGATCCGTGTCTTCAATCCGTAAAATGAACTGTCCATCAGGATGGTGATGGGCATAAAGCCAGTTAAAAACAGCAGTGCGAGCCGTGCCAATGTGCAGGTTGCCGGTAGGACTGGGGGCAATGCGTACTCGGATACTCACCAAAACCTAAGGATCCCCAACGAAGCAAGTTTTTATTCTATCCTTTCCCTCTCCCCCCTCACTTAAATTGTCGGGTCACTCAACATCCCCGCCGCCTGGGGATCAAAGCCTGGGGGGAATTGGGTGAAGGCATCATAAACAGCTTGGCTGAGGGTGGCTAATTTGAGCTGGCAATCTTGTAAGTTGGATCCCTGTAACTGGGCTTGACTGAGGTTGCTGCCCGTTAAATCTGCCCCTCTCAGATCCGCCTGGGTGAGGTTGGCGGCGGTAAGGTTGGATCCTCGCAGACTGGCTTTTTGCAGGTTGGTCTGGGCCAGATTAGCGTGGACAAGGGTAGCCAATCGCAGGTTGGATCCCTCTAGGTTGGCCTGGGATAGCTGAGTCTGATAAAGATAAGCTCGTTCTAAGTTGGAGGACTCCATCTGGGCAGCGCATAAATCAGCGCCACTCAGATCGACCCCTGCCAGTTGCGCCCCCTGCAAGACAGCTTGTGGCAGTTTGCTCCCGCTAAAATCCCGTTCTCCCTTGGCAAAACCACTCAGGATCTCGGCAGTGGTTTCTAGTGCTGGCATAAAATCTCACCCAATCCCTTGGTAATGATTTTAATGCCCTATCCACAACCCCTAGTCCTCCACCGGCAAAATTCCTGAGGCGAGTTTCCTCAGATCAAGAGGTTGGTAGGGACTAAACCTCATCCTTCATGGGTTGATCGTCCGTTTGGTCAGTAGCTCCTAGGGATTGTCCTTCCGAATGCCAGTTATCCTGCCGCCGTTGGAAACGACCCGTTGGGGGTTTGCGAAACTTACGGGCATAGGCTTTGTTGCGAGCCGCTTTTTCCCGTTTTGGATTCCGACGCTTAGACATAAAAAAACTCCTCAGATCCTGAAAGATCTGTTACAAACCATTCCGCTTATAAAGCAACAGAAAGAAACAATAGCAAGGAGCCGAAACCCCTTGCTACCGTTGCTAGCTCACACCCCATTTAGGCTCACCAAAACCTATATGCTTAGCAATTGCTACCCAGCAATCACCTTAAATGAAGGGGAAAGTGGCATGACTATGGGATCCTGATGAGATGGGGAAAGCCAAGATCTCTCTTCTGGATCATTCCATGCAGAGAAATCTATTGGGTGATGGCCTATTTAGAAACGTCGCTCGGAGCGGTTGAAGCTTCCACCGCCACGGCTATCCCGTTGTCCATAACGGGTCCCACCGCCACCGCCGCTATTTTCACGGGGCTGGGCTTTGTTAACCCGTAGGTCACGCCCCATCCACTCCGCTCCATCCAAAGCTTGAATAGCTGCTGCCTCTTCCGCTTCATTCGCCAAATCAATAAAGGCAAACCCCCGCATCCGTCCAGTTTCTCGATCGGTGGGTAGCTTCACCTGTTTAACGGTGCCATATTCAGAAAAAATTTCCGAAACGTTTTCTGATGTAACTTTGAACGACAAGTTACCGACAAAAATGGTCATGATCATCTCCAAGTTTACTGATGCACTGTTTTCTTCTGTGGAGATGTCTGCCGAAGTACAAACTAACTCTACAAAGTCAACTCGCTTCCGATAAGCATAGCACAGTCCTATAAAGGGGGGAGTAATGTTACAACTGTTGGTATTAGGCTGACGGCTCCGCTTATCCTATATGCATAGATAGCTACAAACCACACTGGAGGCGGAGATGAACATTCAAAAGTTTCCCAACAAACCCAGCAAATCCCATCTTGACTCCGAAAGCTATCGGCAATGGCTAGTCAGAGATGGCAATCGCCGCTTCCAGGAATGGCATTGTGCATTTTTGGCCTATCAAAAGCGGTTTCTTCAGGAGATCAAGCAAAGCTAGGGGTTGAACCCTCGGTAGGGTGGGAGAGTCTTAAGGGTATGGGATGCCTTTTTGGCTAATCTCTATCCCCACTACCAAAGCATAAGACTATGAAAGTATCTCTCCTGACTGGATTGATCATCATCGGGTTAACCCTAGGCTGGAGCTTAGAGGGAGAAACCCGTACCCGTACCCGCACCACCACGGGGCAGCAAGGACGCAGCGTGACGGCCCAATCTACGGCTTCTGCCAGCGGAGGAGGGCAATACTCTCGTCAAGGCACTTACCAAACCACAGGGCGACAGGGACAAATCCCCATCGGCAGCTTTGCGGGATCCGGCACCCTCACCCATACGCCAGGGCAGGGGATCCAGAACGACTACACAGGTATGATTACTAATCAGTCTGGGCAAACCTGGGGAGTGGAGCGCTCGGCTACCTACAGCCAAACCGAGGGATCCCGGCAGCGTTCGGGCACTACCACCGTTACCGACCCTCAAGGAGCCGTGGTGGGAAGTAGCCAAAGCACGACCTCCTATACTCCCGAAACGGGCTTTCTTCGGAATGGCACCACCACCCGTCGCGGTACCACCACCACCAGCGAATCCACCGCTACTCAACAGGGGGATGGCACTTGGCAAAAAAACACCCAGGTTAGTAATAGTCAGGGGGAGACTGTTGCCGGAGCCACCACCAGCATTGATATTACCTGTTCGGGATCCCAAACCTGTAGCAAAACCGTAAGCGGCGAGACGTTGCGGGGATATCCCATTGATCGGCAAACGACCATTCAGCTCAATCCCTAGAGTCTTTGGCGGCGTCTTTTGCATAACTCCAAACTATTGGATCAACTGTCGCCTTCATGTCCACATCCCGAACGTGAAGCGAGTTAGGCTTTGCGATCCAAGATCCCATTAATCCAAAGGACAGTCAGAAGGTTGACAAAGTGAGCTAAGGAAACAATCCCATTGGTGGCTAATAACCATACCCCCGATACTTGATTGGCTTGGGTACGAGATAACAATCTCAAGACCAGCTCACCAATTTGGGCTTGCAAGCCAATCAGGGATAACAGGATACCCACAAGACTAATGTAGAGAATGGGTTGCAGTTGGGCTGTCACGGACAGGGTTGGGGACGGACGCCCCCAGAGGAGGAATCGCCACGCATAAAAAATGCCTCCTGCCAGACTAGACAGGGTAGAAATAGTCACCCAGAAGGCCAACCAAGCCCCTGAAGAAGAATCTCGATAGATGCCAAACTGTCCAAACAGGAAAAACAACAAGGGGATCAGGGCTAAAACACCCAACCCCACCTGAATCCAGAAACTAATCTTTCCCAGAGAAGTCAAACGTCGTTGGCTTTCTGCTGGGGTAATCGGCTGAATGGGAGAGGGTTTCTCTGAGTTGTCCACGGGCAGATCCTCCACGCCCTTGCCTGTACGATGCTCCCTCTAGAGTAGCCTGCCTTTTTCGCTGCCCCAACTTTTTTCCTCTAGGGGGAATTGAGGGAGGTGGGCTGAGGGGAACTGGCCTGTAGGGTCAAAATTTCTTGCTCAATTTGAGTTTTGAGGGCTTCTCCATCGGATCCTTTCAGGCGTAAGGTGATGCGGTTATAGTCAGAAACCGTCATGCCATTTCCAGTAATGATCTCAGTGGCCTTGCGAATAAATTGGCGACGGATCTCGTCTTTGGCATTGCGATCAGTGGTCTCTTCGGCCTGTTTTTGAGCCTCTAAGCGATGGGGTTCGAGTTCTAGCACCACTTTGGCAAATAGGCTGATCTGTTCGGGGCTGATCCCCTCTTGGGAGGTGGTTTGAGCCAAAACCCTCGGCGAGCCGAGTTCATATCCTGGCAGAACACCCAGCCATCCCAGGATCCCGACTGTGCAGACAGCAATCCCTCCCATCCAACTTCGCATCGTTTTCCTCATACCCCAACCTACCGTTTTCTAGACTCCATCTCAAATAATCATGACTTAAGCACACCTGAGTATCCTTTCTAGACCAGAAATCAACCCAGAAGTTCCATGTTTTTGCTGTCAGGGATCCCTGCTGGAGGTCGCAGGAACAGGGATAATAGGATCGTTGCACAACTTTACTCCCCACAGGTATGGCTCCTCCCTTGCTTTCAACTGCTGTGTCTCGTCGCGCTGTTTTTCCTTTCACAGCCATTGTTGGGCAAGAGGAGATGAAATTGGCCTTGCTGTTGAATGTGATCGATCCCAAGATTGGTGGAGTCTTGATCATGGGGGATCGCGGCACGGGTAAATCCACGACGATTCGGGCATTGGCTGATCTCCTGCCCAAGATTGAAGTGGTGGCAGAGGATCCATTTAACAGCCACCCTACCCAGCCTGATTTGATGAGTGATCAGGTGCGTCAACGCCTGCAATCGGGAGAAACCCTACCCATCACCTGGAAGCAAGTGCCGATGGTGGATCTACCTCTGGGAGCCACCGAAGATCGAGTGTGTGGGACGATCGATATTGAGAAAGCTCTGGCGGAAGGGGTAAAAGCTTTTGAGCCGGGGCTGTTGGCTAAAGCCAATCGCGGCATCTTATATGTGGACGAAGTCAATTTGCTGGATGACCATCTGGTGGATGTGTTACTCGATGCAGCGGCTTCTGGTTGGAACACCGTGGAGCGGGAAGGTATTTCCATCCGCCATCCGGCTCGCTTTGTTTTGGTGGGATCCGGTAACCCCGAAGAGGGTGAGCTACGCCCGCAGCTTTTGGATCGCTTTGGTATGTTTGTCGAGATCGAAACGGTTCGGGATCCAGTCTTGCGAGTGCGGATTGTGGAGGAACGCAGTCAATTTGATCTGGAACCCCAAAGCTTTTTACAGCAATATACTGAGGCGCAAGCCAAGCTATTGCAACAAATCCAGGCGGCTCAGACCCTTTTACCCAGCATTATTTTGGATCCGGAATTGCGGCTAAATATCTCGGCTGTCTGTGCGGCGTTGGATGTGGATGGACTGCGGGGGGATATCGTCACCAATCGCGCCGCCAAAGCCTTGGCTGCCCTGGAAGGACGGCGAGAAGTAACCCTATCGGATATTCGTAAGGTGATCGGTTTGTGCCTGCGCCACCGCCTCCGCAAGGATCCCTTGGAAACCATTGATTCGGGATACAAAGTGGAGAAAGTTTTCTGCGAAGTGTTTCGGGTCGCTCAATCGGATGCTGCCTGACAGTGTTAGGGGGTTGGCAAGTCGAACCAATCTACCTCGCAACAGGCGTTCGTAGTGCCCTATAGGTAATGCTGAAAAATTCAGTAGGCTGCTTATTGAGAGGGAGTAAAGTCTACAACCCTCATCCCAGGTTATCGATTCTCAATAAGCTAACCCTGTAGAATATCCTGGTATTTCATAGTCATTCCTTGCATAGAACTGCCTTGCAGACGAAGTGAAGTCAATTCAGATTGAGAGTCTAACGTTCCCAATCAGGCACAGCCATCAGGCTATACCCCCAAGATCTGCCCCACTTGCAAGCGGGATCCATTGACAAAATCCCAGGCAGATTGAGCCTTTTTGTTGGCAGGCTGAACCTCCGTAATCAAGAGGGGATGGGATCCCGTTTGTACACGAAATCCCTGGTTTTTCACAAGTTGCACAATACTACCCACGGGCAGGCTGGGATGCGGGGACATTAGCGGAGACTGCCCGCAATGGGAGCGGATTATTTTCAACCGTTCGCCCTGCAAAGTGGTAAAACAGTCTGGCGAAAAAGCCCGAATTTGATTGTGCAAAGTTTGAGCCGAACGCTGCCAATCCAACTCAAAATCCTTGGGTTTTAGCAAGGGGGCATAGCTAGCCAACTGCTCATCCTGTGGGATCGGGGTTAGGGATCCCCATTGGCGGAGGGTATCCACCAACAACCTAGCCCCCAGATCAGCCAGCACCTCAGCTAATTCTGCTCCCGTTTGTTCGCTGCCGATCTCTACTTCTGCCTTGAGCAACATGGCTCCCGTGTCCATACCAGCATCCATCAACATGGTGGTAATTCCTGTCCGAGTTTCCCCCTGAGCGATCGCCCATTGAATCGGAGCTGCCCCCCGATAGGCGGGCAAGAGGGATCCATGCACATTCACACAGCCCAAATGCGGCATATCCAAAACCTGTTGAGACAAAATCTGCCCATACGCCACCACCACAAATACATCCGCCCGCCAATCCCCCAGTTGCTGCAGGGTTTCTGGCGACTTGCGTAACCGTTCCGGTTGGCAGATTGGGATCCCATGCGCTTCCGCCAGCAACTTGACTGGGGTTGCCACCAGCTTCCGCCCGCGCCCTTGGGGACGATCCGGCTGAGACACCACCCCCACTACCTCAAACTCAGGCTGATCAATCAAGATTTGTAAGCTGGCTAGAGCAAAACTGGGAGTACCAAAAAAAACAATACGCATCTGGCACTCTCAAGATTGAGGTAACAACACAACAAACTCAGTTGCTTTAACTATCGCAATTGCCTGATACTCCCTTAAGAATAAAAGATGTTTATCATCGGTAACAATTTATCGCCAGCAACAATATTAAGTTGCACCACCAACAACAGCACATTTAACAACCTTATCATCGTCCGGATCAGCAGATACCGCACGGGCGTTGCATTCTGACACAATGCGTTACACTTTAGGGTTTACAACCAGACGACTCATCCACATTACAAAGTTTCCCTCCTGACAGACAGTTAGTTGAATATATCTCAATTTACCCAATAGTTCTTTCCCATAAAGTTTTGGTATCTCTATCATCTGAGTTGGTTGCTCTACCCGCAGAGAGTGGGTCAGTTTGGATATTGCACGGGATCCCAAACCCACTCTTGAGAGACTTGTGATCTCATGGGGAAGGGAAAATAATCCTTAAAAAAACATGACATCTCAAAATCTTACGTATTTTCTCGATACCCACATCAAAAGAATCCGTCCATACTCGAAAAGCCAAAAGAAAGTCATAGGTATTTAGACTCTCTGGTCAGACGAGTTGAGGAATTGGCTGATTGGTGTGGGGAAGGCAATGAACACAACCATCCTGAAGCGCCTGCTGATTACATCGGTGGGAGGGGGATTATTAATAGGCAGTGGCTTGTTTGCCCTTTGGAATGGCATCTTAGTGCCCCTTTGGGGAGTGGATCCGCTATCTGATTTTTGGCGGAACAATCTTCGTTCGATTGAAGCCATGACCTTTTGGTCTCTCTGGCGATTAAGTGGTTCTCAGCCCCGCTAGACCGGCTTCTGAGCTATGGTGCCGACGTTAGCATAATAAATTGCCCAGCAAGTGGGATCCAGAGCAAAATGCTGATAGGCGGCAATATCTTGAGGTTCAACCTCTCCAGTTGCTAGATAGGTTGTGGCTAAGTGGCGGGCAGACATCTGCATAATTTGGGCAATCTCCGATCCTCCCGCCGCTAATAGCGCATCACTTTCCACCCTTAGCTTCTCTAGTCCCCAAGCTTGCAGGAGAGCCGGTAGCCGGCTACCCAGGGCGGGATCCATCTGACGCTGGGCAAACATCTTCAAGATGGCACGATTGACTCGCTCCACAGAGGGGGATCCCTCTCCGACAATCGCTCGTGCGACGGCAAAGTCCGGCTCCTCCAAAACCAGCCATCCCCCCGGTTTGAGGAAGTGCAGCATCTTCTGGAGGGCTTGTGGGTAGTTGGGGATGTGGATGAGCAGACAACGGGCGTGAACCAAATCAAAATGTTCCTGGGGCAGCTCCAGATGAATGATATCCCCCTCGACAACCGACAGATTGCCCTCCTCCAGGCTAGCCGGGATCCCTTGCAAAAAGCGGGTGTCTCGATCCACCGCCACCACGCGCCCCGCCGCCCCCACCCAATGGGCGAACCAGCGACTCAGCGAACCAGCTCCTGCCCCCACTTCCAAAACTTGCCAATCGCTACCCCACCCCGTTGCCCCAATCCGGCGATGACTGACCGGATCAAAGACCTTTTCGATAGCCTGCAATCGCTGCCACTCCTCGTGATGACTGGCTTCGGTAAAGATGTAGTCAGACATGGCAGAAAATAACCGCAACTTCTCTACTCTACGCCTGCACCCGTACCTGCTGCTGCTCCGTCCACCAGGGATCCGAAACAAAAGGCGGAAAGGCAGTCGAGCCAACTTTACCCAGCAACGCCCGCCGTAGATCCCGATCCAAGCGGGATCCCGTGCCATAGGGATCCGATGGGGGATCGAGACGCTGTCCGAGGGGAGGCATGATCATCACCCCTGGCTGGATGCTGGAACCACTCACCCATAGCTTAAATAGATCGCTGCTACTGGTTTCACCCTCTGGCAACGCCATCTGGATCAGATATTTCGGCCCCGCACCCATCAACAACGTTTCATCAGGGCGCAAGCGAGCGGGCTGATCCGGCTGATAGGGATAGACCAGACTCACTTTTTGTTCTCGCCCCTCCATAACAATCGTATAGACATACAAAGGGGTAGGGGTGAGATTGGTGACGGCAATAGCGAGATATTCTCCCGCCCGCAGCAGCTTTTCACCCGAATGATGGCTGGCTAGGGGAGCCACTTCGGGAGCCGTCTGTCGCGTTGCCGGACTGACTAACTGCAAAAATTCCACCTTGAGGGCATTACTGAGGGCATCGGTTGGGGGAGTGAGTTGGCCAAGATTGCGGTAGGCGGCGATTTGCTCCAAAATCCGCTGCACCTTGCGAGGAACTGCCTGGGAGCGCTTAAACGGGATCCGAAAGGCCGCCATCGCTACCGCCTGCCCCTGCGGATAAAAACGATAGACCGAGTTGGCTTGCACCTCCACCCGCATATCTGCGGATGTTTCGGATGGAGCTAAGGTCAACAAGGGGGAATCAAGACTAGCAGCGGCCAGCTCCGGCAAAGGGATATCAGGGGTGACATCCGCCGCCAGAGTAAAAGCAACCTGCAAGCCAGGTAGTGTCGGTTCGCGGGACATAGCACTAATCTCCCCCACCGGAAGGACTAAACATGAGAGGCTCTGTTAAGAATGACTAAGAAAATAATATCGGGTTCTGTCGATCCAGAGAGTTGCCGATGGGGATTGGGATCCGCATCGCCCCTATCAAGGCTGAGATCGTGATTTTGTAAAGAGACGTAAAGCCTCTTCAAGTGCGATTCTGGAGCAACAAATAGTCTATTCTTGATCCTGTTATGTCTTTTGGGGAGTCGCGTTCGGCACTCCTGAGTGGATTTTTAAGGATTGTGTTAAGGAGCCTTATGTTTAGCAAGCCTTTCCCTTTTCAAAAACTCGCCGCTTGCCTGTTGGCGACTGTCCTGCTCTTAGTGAGTTCGGCTTTTTCTCCTGTTTTGGCTGCTTCTAGCACTTATGAAGTAGCCCTTAACGAGACAGAAACTTATACCCTGACAGTGCGGGAACTCAATCAAGGCAAAAAATTGTTCGGAGCCGCCTGTGGTCAGTGTCATATTGGTGGTGTGACCTATACCAACCCTGATGTAGGTCTCAAATTAGAAGAACTGGAACTAGCCACTCCCCGCCGTGACACGATTGCCGCCATCATTGACTATCTGGAAAATCCTACGACCTACGACGGCTCAGAGTCCCTCTTGGAATATCATCCCAACACCCAGCTCACCAGCGTCTATCCCAAAATGCGTAATCTCAGCAAAGAGGATATGAAACTGATTGCTGGCTATATTCTCTACGAAGCAAAAAATTTACCCGGTTGGGGGGGCACCAAGAACGAAACCCACAGCGATCTCAGCCAATATCTCTAATCGGGATCCGTAATCTGTCTCCATCAGCAGATCTAGCCGATTGAAGGGATCCAGGCTTATGGGCAGTCAGAATCCTGGCTGCTCATGTTTCCCTTATTTGTTTATATCTAGACCTTCTTATTGAGCATCTTCAAATGGCTCTGCCATGGTTGCTTTTTTGCCATTTCTTTATCCATTTGCTTAATTTTATTTGGAGATCACAGCTTTGCTAACCCGCTCAGTTCACTATCTCAAGACATTAGTTTTTTGGATTTTACTTTGGGGATACTTACAGATGGGGAGTCTGCCTGCTTGGGGACGAGTGGATCCCTATGTCAATCAATATCTACAAGCTAGCCAGCCGATTGATCTACCTTTCGATGCCACTGGAAAGACTGTCTCCCTTAGCCCTGCCCAACTCACAGCCGGCAAAGCCCTATTTCAATCCAACTGCCTCAACTGTCATGTGGGGGGATCCACTTTGCCCAATCCCAGCATTTCTCTCTCCCTCAGTGATCTGCAAGCAGCCACGCCCCCCCGTGATAACCTGAGTAGCCTTATGCAATTTCAGCGGCAACCCCTTACCTATGACGGCCAAGCCCTGAGTGAAGAGTGTCGGAAAATTTCAGCCGCTTGGATCCCGGATAGTCAGCTAGAAAATCTCGCAGCATTTGTCCTGCGGGCGGCACAAGTAGCTCCCGGTTGGGGATCCAAATTTGAGGGGGACTAAGCCAGATTTGCTCAGGTGAGAGAGGGATCTTATGATCGAAAAAGATCGAAATGATCAAAGCCGTTTAGGGATCCCTGGGGATTAGCCGTCATGCATCAACTGGAAGATAGCGGGTCAGAACACTCCTCTGATAGCAAAGCCGGACTGATTTGGCTGATGGGGGCGGCGGTGGTGACGATTCTGCTCTGGCAACTGCCTTGGGGGAACTACATTCTGTATCCCTTTACGATTTTGGCCACCTGGTTCCACGAAATGGGGCATGGGTTGACGGCGATTCTATTAGGGGGAAACTTTCAGAAGCTAGAGATTTTCCCCGATGGCTCAGGGGTGGCCTTTCACAGTGGTCAACTGTGGCTGGGGCGACTGGGACGATCGTTGGTGGCCGCCGGAGGACCGATGGCTCCCGCTATTGCGGGTTCGATCCTGATTTTGCTGTCTCGCCGTCCCCGTCCGGCTCGTTCTGGTTTGATTAGCCTGGGCATCCTGCTGCTGCTGTCGGCGCTGATCTGGGTGCGCTCCTCGTTTGGGCTGATGATCGTGCCTCTGCTGGGCTTAGGCATTTTGGGCATTGCCCTTTGGACTCCCCCCTGGCTACAGGTGTTGAGCGTGCAGTTTTTGGGGGTACAAGCCTGCGTGAGTACCTACCATCAGATTGGCTATTTATTTACCGATCAGGCTGTGATCGCCGGACAGGTCATCCATTCTGATTCTAGCCAGATCGCCCAAAATCTTTTACTCCCCTACTGGTTTTGGGGAGGATTGATGACGCTAGCATCGTTTATTCTCTTGATCCAAAGTCTACGCTTTGCCTATCAAGATTAATTTCTAGAAGATCAACCGCCAGGCAACTATATCGATATCAATCCCAAGACTCCATCACGATTCCACCTTCACACCCCGCCAAAAAGCAACATGGTCTTTGATCTGCTTGGCGGCATCCTTAGGTTGAGGATAGTACCAAGCAGCATCCTTGTTGGTCTGTCCATTGACTTCTAAAGTGTAGTAACTGGCAACACCTTTCCAGGGGCAGGTGGTGTGGGTATCACTGGGCTTGAAGTATTCGGACTTTATGGCGGAGGGAGGAAAGTAGATATTGCCTTCGACCGTTTCATAGGTGTCGCTTTCAGCAATCACAACGCCATTCCAAAGAGCGCGGGGCATAACCGATACGGGATAAGAAACATACCCCCAGTGTAGCGACTTCTAAAGGTGCTAATCGATAGAGATAGCCTCTTATCCCGAACCCAAGCAAACTAGGGATCCCGTTAGCGGCTACCCAAAGCCACCAGACTTTGCAAGAGGGGGGATTGTTGCATCGCCAGTTGATGGGAATGGTTAATCTCGTGAGACAGTAAGTAGGCCATCGGAGAGAGAGAAGTAAAGCTAGAGCGAGGGTGAGGAACAGTATTGTTACCAAACACCAAGCGATACTCCTCAGAATCCACAAAAGCATCCACCATTGCTTTTAGCCCCTCCTTCACCAAGATGGAGTGATAGCCGGCTACCTCTGCTTTATGGCTAGGGGCGCGTCCCAAAAAATGTTTGAATGCCTGTTCGACACAACGGGTATTGCACCCCGCGTTAAAAAAGAGTTGCTGATAAAGATGCGAATGACCGATTTGGCGAACCAAACGACGTAGCCCAACTTTTCCCCGCAAAAATTCACCCTCTAGCTTGGCTAGTTCTCCCCGCCGCTCCTGCTGATAGGGTTGTCGTTCTAAAATCTGTTGATAGGTCGCCCGTAGGAGGTTTTGTAGGGTTACAGAATCGGCATTTCGCTCGTAATGCAAAATAGCTGAGTCCGTGCTAGCCATAACATGCATATGCTCTGCTCCTGATGGTTGAGGATAGGTGGTCAAGTTATCTTCACAAACGCAACATACGAGAGGCAGGAGATCAAAAATTCTTTATTTTGACTCATTTCTCTCAGCCAATTCCCTAAGGATCCCTCGCATTTGTCTTGGGCTAGGCGGACGACTCATCGACTAGAATGCGAGAATTTGACTTAGCCGCAATTTTATAGGTAAAACTTGTCCCTAATTCCGATCTATCCCAATCAGGAATTTTTTGTCTATGGCTTTGTTAAAGAATTGATAAATGTTTATCCTAAATCTGCAAAAAATAGTTCTGGAGATCTGTTTTTCTCCCCCTGCTCTAGGGCTTTTGCCTTCCCCTCCGTATATTTACAGTAATTAAGGATTGTTAAACCTCTATTCACAGAGAGGGATCCGTCTATCAAAATAAAAATTAGCTTATATCAAGCTTTTGCCTATTGCATTTCTTTAGTTGTCCCTAATCCCTTAACTTCAGGGACATTACCCATAAAACCTGCTACAGCCTAAACCTACTCATTCCGGTTTATTATGCTGCATTACTCTAGCAGTTAAAGTCTCTAAATCCCCTGAAAAGTTGGGGTCTAGTGGCCATGGGTCTGTTTCGGGGTAGATGGAGTGGTAAGCCCATATCTCCTGGGACTCAAGGCAATGTCTGTCAGCACGTCCGTTAACTTATTCTCAACTACTCGGGGTGGCTAGGCAAAGCAATTTCTTACTTGGAGGAGCTACTGACAAACTAATGTTGATATTTGCCCTTGATGAAGTTCAAGCTTTGTATCAGTTTTTCTGTCTTGTGTCCCTTTGCCTTCATTAGCAGGTGTCTAAAGCTATGGTAAAACGGATTACCTTAGAACCCCTTTCTAAAATTTCCGAGGTAGAAACCTATAGTAATTTACTGTCG
Organism: Cyanobacteriota bacterium; assembly: GCA_033764955.1. Taxonomy (GTDB): domain Bacteria; phylum Cyanobacteriota; class Cyanobacteriia; order Thermostichales; family Thermostichaceae; genus JANRIL01. The sequence goes on from JANRIL010000022.1 coordinate 22,050, forward strand.
GTCATTCTTTCTGAAGATCTGCATGTTTCGCGGGAATGTAATGGTCGTGGACTGTGTGCCACCTGCCACATTTATGTGACGGCGGGCATGGATAGTTTAAGCCCCATGACTCCCCGCGAGATGAAAACACTGGAGGTGATTACCAGTGCCAGAGTGGATTCTCGTTTGGCTTGTCAGTCTAGAGTAGTTGGTGATGGAGTGGTGGTAGAACTACCCCCCGGTATGTATGTCAACTCCCTCCATGATATTGAGCTATTGGTGGGGAGGAGGGCAGAAGTGGATCTTTTGCACCCAGTAACCGGACGGGTTCTAGTGGAATCTGGCAAGGTGATCACTCGTTCTACCCTCAAGCAGTTGGAAAACGAAGATTTTCGCTTAATTGGTTCCACGCTAGCTAATTCCTCTAGAGTTTGAGGATGTTAATCTAATTTTTTGCAAGACTGTGATCATTAACATGGCTGTGATAACCTAACCTTTTTGTTTTGGATGGTCAGCAACTTTGATCTGAACTTTGTGAAAATAAATGGATCGATGTTTTGAGCTAAATATCTAAAGAATTGTGGAGTATCCCATGAGTACTGATGCCGCGCCCATACTAGAAAATCGCCCTGTTGTTACTTCTCCTGTGGGGAAGGATAAACATGCTCACTATAGCTATCAGGATTTCTTTCGATTTAACCATCAAAAGGGTCAAATCATCGATTGGAATGGCAGTCAGAATCTACTACTAAGTGAAGACTTTATTGTCGGTTTACAGACAGGCTTAGAGCGAGAAGTGGGGGATGCATCTGCTGCCGTTATGTATACGATTGGTCTTGACTGGGGAAAATTTGATGCCGATTATTTCTCTGTCTGGTATGAAAAAGAATTTGGACTCTCTACCAAGCGTTCTAATCTGTTATTTCTATTAGAAACATGGTGGTGGCCTTTTACTGCTCAAGGCTGGGGAAAATGGGAAGTAGAAACCGAGTCGAAACAGAAAGGTTTTATTTTTATCAATCTGTTTGATTCCATGGTGGCACGCACATTGGGAGATGTGGGTAAACCTGTCTGTCATTTGTATGCAGGCTTATTTGCTGGTTTTTTTACCTCCATGACTCAGCGGGATTTGGGGTGTATTGAAATCCAATGCTACGCCATGGGAGAAAGCTACTGCAAGTTTTTATTGGGAGGTCAAGATCGCATTGATGCCGCTAACTTTTGGGTCAATGAAGGGGCAAGTGCCAGTGAGATCGAGCGGCGACTGATTAACCAGGATATGCCGAAGCATCACAAATAGTTTGCATAGGATTCGGGAATGGTTAATTAACGATGCTTTATCTATCGGAGAAACCCTGATGTCTAGATTTCCCCTTTCGGATCAGGATTTATTGCAATCAGCTCGCTCGTTTATGCAGCAGCTTAATTGGGATAATCGGGTAGTGATCCAACCCATTTCATCCCCTGAACCTCATCCCTCCGGTATCCCCACTTTGCTGATGGATTGGTCTGTGGAGCAGTTTTTTGCCTCCTTTGCCTGGACTGGGATCCAGTTGGAAACTTCCCTGGCCGATCCTATTCCTGAGGACTACGAGGATCCCTTTACCCTGAATGATTTTTCAGATCTTTTCTGAACTATTTAATGGGGTCAATCAGGAAAACTAAGGTGTATTTTTGGCTGAACTAGCCCTCATTTTTGGAGACGATTTCATCATGGAATTGACATGGACACAACGGATCGCGGAATCTGAGGGTAGCTATTTGCCTTCGGAGCATTTAGCCGCCCTCAAGGAATATGCCGAGACATTTGCTCAACGTCAGGCTCTTTATCAAAAGATCTCGGAGCAGGAGGCTATCTGGATTGGACAACTGTTGCAGCAACAGGGCTATGATCCGCAACAATCTCTTCCTCGCCCTGCTCTCCTCTTGGCTGAACATTTGGCACGGAGTTTGCGAGCTGTAGCGATTAGCCTATTGAGCGATGATCTGGCTTTGTTGTCTCAACAAACCTTTGGGGTGATGGAGTCTTTTTTGTGCCTGAAAGATATCTTGGATCAGCTTTGGCAGCGGATGCAGGGATCCCTTTCTGCCGAACAAATCCGTTGGCTCACCCCCTATTGGCAAACCCTTTTGGCGGCTTATGCCACCAGTCAATCGGTGGACACGGATCCCTCCCCCCCTCTTGCCTCTACCGAAATAGCCTCAGAATCCACCTCTAGCGAACCGCCTCTCACCCTGGCAGAAATGTTTGTTTAAACGAGACTATTTCTGGTGAGTAAGTCTAGCTAGTTTGTCATTAAAGCCTAACTTTATGGAACGGGTTGTATGACGGCTTGAGAGCAATCACTTAAGTTCACTTGAGTTCCTGCGTAATTTCTCCATTTTCAAACCAAGCACCCCCTATGAACAGCACCATTCTGGAGATTGTCCGGCAATCTGAAGGTCGTTATTTACAACCCGATGAAATGCGTTCTTTGCAAGATTATGTGGGATCCCTTCCCCATCGCATTGCTGTTTATCAACATTTACAAGCCCAAGAAACGGCGTTGCTGGATAAGGTGATCAGCAAATTTCAGCCAATGCTGCCCAATTTGACTCGTCAGCATGGACCAAAAGCCTGGGATCGGTGCCGACGAGATCTATCGATGGTTTGGCGATACTGCTGTATGGCGATGTTATTAAATGATGAAGATTATCTACGGGATAAGTTGCTCTATTGGATGGAAACCATTCTGAAATCTTTTAAGATGCGGGATCAGTGTCAGCCCGCCTATAAGCTCATGCTAGATACTCTGCAATTTCTCTTTTCAGAAGAACAAATTAAATTGATTCGTCCCTATCTGCTGCTGGCCAAATCGATGCTAGTTGCTTAAGGTCGATTCAAGTTGATTGTATTCATTGACTTCATTCATTACTAATGATTTCCCAGCTATGGGTTGGAGGTTAATCGTGACAACATTGCTAGAACTTTTGCAAGAACGCCCCCTCACCGGACATTGTTTTAAGCCCGAATACTACATCAAAGCAGATATTCACTCTGGACTTTTAGAAAGTCGCGGTGGATATCGACTGGCGGCTTTTCCCGAAATGTTGCTAAAGGCGATTTATTCAGGATTGCGCTACGAAACGGGGCAAGCCGCACGGGTCATTCTTTACAATTGTGGACAAGAATGGGGACAAGAATTTTTTCGCCGCTTTGAACAAGAACTGACCCAATATCATCAGCAACCTCTGGTGGATTTGCCCATTGGTGTTTTGATTGATGCGTTTCAAGATCTTTGGGCTACCCATGGCTGGGGACGCTTAAATCTCAACTTTGAGCATGGGGATCACGGATTGGTGGAGGCTATTGTTTTTAATTCGGGTTTTGCAGCAGCAGCACGGGTGGCTCACCCCGATCAGTTAACTCAAGAACCTTCCTGCTATCTGGAAGCGGGGGTCTTATCGACGGTATTTTCTAAGTTATCGGGACGAGATCTAACCTGCGTCCAAACCCAGTGTGAGTCGATGGGATCCGACCGTAACTGCTTCTTAATTGGCACATCCCAGCGGTTGCGAGACTGCCCAGAATGGATCCGCAAAGGGATCTCTCACTCGGAAATTCTCCAGCGATTGCTATAGCCACAGGCGGACACCCTCATCGCTTTCCCCAGTCCAGCGGATTGGGGAACTTTTGTTGGGATAACCCAGAGAAAGGGGCTTCACGTCCGACAGCTCTCGATTTGGCGCGAAAAGGAATAGCATTTCTGGGCTTCAATGTTTATGTTAAGGAAAGTTCCTAGCAGTTCTCTCTGGGATCCCTTCCATGCCGATGGACTCCATTTCAACCTCTGATCCGTTTCTGGATAGATTGCTGGTGCAACGCTACCGTCTCACCCAGATGTTGGGACAGGGAGCGATGGGACGGGTTTATCTGGCGGAGGACATGCAACTGGGACAAGTGAAGGTGGCAGTCAAGCTGCTCACCCACACCCTAGGGGATGAGAAAATGAAGCTGCGCTTCGAGCGGGAAGCCAAGGCTTGCGCTTATCTCGGTCAAAAAAGTTTACATATTGTGCGGGTAAATGACTATGGCATCACCAGTGACCAGGTGCCATTTTATGTCATGGAATATCTGCGTGGCCTCACCCTCAAAGAGATCCTGGAACAGGGACGGCTCCCCTTGCCACGTTTTTTTCGGCTCGCTCGTCAGATTGGCTTAGGGTTAAAAGCTGCCCACGAAGGAATTGTGTTGGAAGGGCGGACGGTTCAGGTCATCCATCGAGACCTCAAACCCGCCAATGTGTTGGTGGTGGCGGATGACAGCCTGGGAGAAATGGCCAAACTCTTGGATTTTGGGATTGCCAAGCTGATTGCGGATTCCGGTTCCGTCAGTGTGACCAATGCCTATCTGGGAACCCTAGCCTATTCCTCCCCTGAGCAGTTGGAGGGTTTGCCCCTCGATCCCCGTTCCGACATCTATAGCCTTGGCATCATGCTCTATCAGATGCTGTCGGGATCCCTACCCATCACCCCCACCACCGATTCCTTCCCCGGTTGGTATCAAGCCCATCACAAGCGCCGCCCCAAACCCCTCACCCCCCTGGTGGAAGAACTGTCCATCCCTGCTGAGCTTGGGGAACTGATCATGGCCTGTCTGGCTAAAGATCCGGCCTCTCGCCCCCAAACGGTGCAGGAAGTGGTGCAGCGCTTAGATACCCTCAGCGTTAGTCAGCCCCCTTCTCCCCTGCTCGTGCCTGTGGTGACTCCCCCCACCCTGGCGACCCACCGCCTCCGCCCCACCCCACCCCCCGCTCCGCCCCCCGCTCTCTGGAGTCGGATCATTCCCTTAGCCATTGGTGGATTGCTGGGGTTAGCCGCCTTTCGCCTTGCCCTCACCCTCCTGCCCTCACCCAGCCAAGTGGGAGGGGATCCTGCCACCTTTACCACTCCCCGCAGCGATGGGGATCCCAGCGGCGCGGCTCAGATTCCCGTTGAGACCGATGCCCTGACGCCCGCTCTGCCCGATATCCCTAACCTGGCTGACTCCCCCGAATTGCAAGGGGATCCCCAAGCCCAACTGCAAACCTTCCCGATTAACACTCCCCAAAGCGCCATCCGCCAACAGTTGGGATCCCCAACCGACTCAGGCAAAGGGTTTTGGCCCAACACCGTTTATGATCGCTACCGCTTGGGGGACGGAGACATTGATCTGGGATTGATCTATGACCAGAATGATCTGACCCTGCGCCAAACCGAAGCCACCATCAGCGATAGCGTTTCCGACGGGGTGGCGGCCAATCTGCTCGAAGACATGGTGCAACAACCCTTGCCGGAAATTTTGCAAGCCGGATTGATCGCCGTTCGTAGTCGCACCCAAAATCGCTATGACTTTGCCTCCGACTCTGGTCTACTGGAGGGTGTGATCGAGCGCAACCCCCAGGGGCGAGTTTATATGGCAATCTGGGAGCGGGATTTGCATACCAGTTCCCCTCCATCCCCCACCCAACCTGTGCCGCAGGCCACCCCCATCCCTCGCCAGCAGCCAGCCCAAGTTGCCCCCGCCAACCCCCGCTCAGGCAACAACCTGCGGAAGCTCGTGGAAAAAGCCCGCGATAGCAGAAAATAATCTAACCGTTTGCGGTTCCCACTTTTTATGATGTGGGCTATGCCTACCCTCGCGTTCGGTGTTCTTCAGGTTGATTCATGTCTATGTCGGAGAAGAAGTCATGGATAGGCACAGTTCGCCACCTCTGGCAAACCTGGAGGCAGCCCTCTATCCAAGCCACCGCTGTCCTAGAACGCCCGCAGCCTAGTTTACCCCAGCGCCTAGTTCATCTGCGGGTGATCGCCCCCGATAGCCCCCCTCAGATTGTTCTTCTAGAAGGTCAGGATATCTATGTGGGTCGCAGTCGGCGCATCGCCACGATCCTGATTCCCGTCAACTCGGTCAGCCATATTCATGCCCGCATCCAAGAACGCCCACCTTTGGGAGGAAAGTGGGTGGGTAGGTGGGCTTATCTGGCTCCTGAGCGCTGGCTGGGCTGGCTGGGCTGGCATCGTCCCCGTTATGTGCTGGTGGATCAAGACTCTACCAATGGGGTCTACCGCGGCAAACGACAGGTGAAGCGAGCTTACCTGCATCACAACCTCACCCTCACCCTTGGCCCCCCCAACGATCCCGACAGTGTCAAGTTACAGGTGATTGATCCGCCTCCCCGCTCCGTCTACATCGGACGAGGGATGGGGGTTGTGTTGGCTGTTCTGATATCCCTCGCTTTTTATGGGTTGATGCAGGAGTGGAACCAGATCAGCGTGGATCCCTTGCCAGCGGGTACCCGTGGCCCGTTAGTCTTGTTGGCTGGGGATCAAAAAACTCCCCTGCGCCGCCATCAAGCGGATGACTACCAATCGTTACCCAGCCTTCCGGATTTTGGGGCGATTTTGCCGAAGGTGGTGATTGCCTCCGAAGATCACCGGTTTTATTGGCATGGTGGTGTCGATATCACCGGTATTCTGCGTGCCCTCTGGGTAAATCTGCGGGCTGGAGAGGTGCAGCAGGGGGGTAGTTCCATCTCCCAACAACTGGCTCGCACCATTCTGCGGGACTATACCGGAACGGAAAATTCCCTAGAACGTAAATTTCGAGAGGCATTGGCGGCAGTCAAACTGGAAACCCATTACTCCAAGGATCAGATCCTCACCCTCTACCTCAATAATGTCTATCTGGGTAATGGCATCTATGGATTTGAGAGTGCCGCCCAGTTTTACTTCGGGATCCCGGCCAAAAATCTGGATCTTTCCCAAGCCTCTACGCTCGTGGCGGTGTTGCCGGCTCCCAACGCCTTCAATCCGGTAGATAACCTGGATGTGGCTCTCAAAGGTCGAGATCGTGTTTTGGATCGCCTGCAAGAGCTGAGAATCTTTGCGCCTGAAGATATCCGCCGTGCCAAGCGCAGTCGCCTTACCCTCAACCCTCGCCTGGATGATCTGGGATCCACAGTGGCTCCCTATTTTTATAGTGCCGTGATCAGCGAACTAACCGATTTGCTGGGCAGTGATCTGACCAACGCCGGAAACTTTATTGTCGAGACCAGCCTCAACCTGACGCTGCAAAAACTTGCCGAACAAGCCCTAGTCCAAACCATCGAAGCGGAGGGATCCCGTTCGGGGTTTCGCCAGGGTGCGCTCGTCACGCTGGATAGTCGTTCGGGGGAGGTGTTGGCGTTGGTGGGAGGAGCTAACTTTCAAGCCAGCCAGTTTAATCGGGTCACCCAAGCCCAACGTCAGCCGGGATCCACCTTCAAACTATTCACCTATACGGCGGCTCTGCAACAAGGGATCCCGCCCTTCCGCCTCTTTGACTGCACCCCCCTAACCTGGGGGAATCAAACTTTTAATGGCTGTCGGCGAACCAATCAACCCATGAGCTTGGCGGAAGGACTGACCCTCTCTGAGAATGTGATTGCCCTACGGATTGCCCAAGAAATTGGCCTGAATCGGGTGATCGACATGGCGGAACTGCTGGGGATCCACTCACGGTTGTCCCCCTACCCGTCGATGGTGTTGGGAACGATAGAAACTAACCTGCTGGAGCTAACCGCCGCCTTCGGTGTGATTGCCAATCAAGGGGTGAGAACTCATCCCCACACCATTCGCCGCATTTTGGATAGCAGTGATTGTTATCAAGAAAACACTCTCAAGGTCTGTCGAGAAATCTATCCCCTACAGGAGGATCCCAGCCAGCGATTACCTGTCTTAAGTCCTGAAATCGCCAACCAAATGACCCAACTCTTGCAGAATGTAGTCCGGTCAGGCACAGGGCAAAATGCCTATTTAGGGCTGGGAGAGGCAGGCAAAACAGGCACCACCACCGATAATAAAGATCTTTTGTTTGTCGGTTTTTTGCCTCGAATGGCCTTAGTAACAGGGGTTTGGCTGGGGAATGATGATGCGACTCCCACCCAAGGCAGTAGTGGTCAAGCCGCGCAAGTGTGGGGAAGCTACATGCGGCAGGCGGGGCAGATCAGGTGAGATTAAGTTTTTAACCTGGGAGACTAGGTTCTGTTGATCTTTTCCTTCAATCAGAAAATACCGCCAGTTCTAGACTCGGATCCCCCTAAATCCCCCTTAAAAAGGCGGACTTTGAATCCAGTTCCCCCCTTTCTTAAGGGGGGCTAGGGGGGATCTCTCCGGTTGCTTTGCTAAAGATCAACACGATCTAGTTTTTGGCTGCAGCTATCAGTGGCTAAACACAGCGGTTAGCTTAACGGCACAAAGTCCCGAAGGATGAGCAACAATACTCAATGAGGCTCAAGTATTCATCGCTTATTCATCCTCCTCCTCATCAGAATCTTCCTCCACATAAGGAGGCGTTGAGTCGTCAATCAGCTGATCATCGTCCAAAATCAGGCGAATGGGCAACTCAGGCACAATAGGCTCCTCTTCTTCCTCATAAGGTTCTGGCTCAGGGGGAAGTTCTTCATAGGTCGTGAAACCGGTACCAGCAGGAATCAAGCGACCGATGATCACATTTTCCTTCAAGCCACGTAACCAATCAGACTTACCCTCAATCGCTGCTTCTGTTAAGACGCGAGTGGTTTCCTGAAAGCTAGCTGCCGAGATAAAGCTATCCGTGTTCAAACTGGCCTTCGTGATCCCCAGCAGGACGGGGGTATATTGGGCGGGAGCACCCCCCGTAATCGCCATCGTTGCGTTACTCTGCTGAATCTCCCGCAGTTCCACCAGTTCTCCGGGGAGCAAAATCGTATCTCCACTGTCATCCACCCGCACTTTGGAGGTCATTTGCCTTACCACCACCTCAATGTGCTTGTCGGAAATTTCTACCCCCTGCGAACGATAGACATTTTGTACCTCGTTGACAAAGAAGCGTTGCACCTCCCGCAAAGCCCGCTGAGCAGCCAGATCTTCTCCCTCAACCAAGCGGTAATAGTCGTAGTAGCTATCTAAAATATCGTGAGGGTTGGCAGGACCATCCGTGAGGGGTTCCCCCACTTCAACCGGTTGTCCATCCACGACAATCAAATTTTGCCCAGGCAAAACCCCATAACTCAGGATAGAACCATCCTGCTCCACCACTTTTAAGTCCGGCTCTTCCCCTCGCCAAGTCAATTGCACCGTGCCAGGACGCTTAGCTAAGATGCACATCTCTTTGGGTTTGCGGGCTTCCAGCAACTCTTCAATCCGAGGTAGCCCCTGGATAATATCTCCCGTTTTGGTGCGTTCAAACACCAACAGCCCCAAACTATCCCCCCGTTGCACCAGATCTCCATCCGCCACCTGCAAAATAGCCCCTGGTGACATCAGATAGGGACGAGCCGTCCGCAGGATCAGGTGATCGGTAGCCACTTGCAAAACCTGACCGGATTCGGGAGCCGTCACCTCTCCCACCAATACATCCCCTGCCCGTACCAAATCCCCTGGTCGCAGCTCCGGTTGACTGGGGCAATCCAGCCGCATTTGGTCGTCTTCCGTAACAACCAGCAAGCGCCGCACGACCTCGGCTGCCTGTCGGATCCCTTGCACAATTCCCGATTTGCGAGCTTGAATTTCTGTGCGGGCTAGAATCGCGCCGGGAGCAATCGTATCGCCTTCTTCCACCAAAAGACGGGTGTGGGTGCTGCCCTGGGTAAGATCTGCTTCTACGTCTCGCCTCAGCAGCAGGGTTTCCAGAATGACCAGTTGCAACCGCTTGATCTCAGGGTTGCCTTCATCGCTGATCAACTCAATGTCAGCCCGCAGTTGGGGAGCCTCCGTATCAATCTCCAGCACCAATTGGGTCTTCAGGATTTCTACTCCTCCCACAGAGCGAACTCGTTCGCCATCCTTGAAAGGAACCCGTTGTACCGCCCGCAGCCGAATAGAGCGTCCAGCCTCATTGGTGGATTCCTGACTGGGCACCGAAGGCTCACTGGGAATTTCGTACTCTAACACCGGACGCAACAAGATAGCTGGACCTTCTGAGGTCTCAATATGTTCCACATAGACCAACTCTTGGGGGACGATGCTGCTCAGTACCGCCTGTCCCGGCTGAATGAGGGTGCCAGTTTTCACCTCCATGTCTACGGGATTATCGATCAGGTGCAGACTACCGGGCTTGATCACAATTTCCCGCAGAATGTCATTTTTCTGGATAACTTCCACTACTCCACTATTTTGGGCAAAGATGTCCTTGACCACCTCAGTTCCGGCTTCCACAAATTGACCATCTTCCACATTCAACAAGGAAATATCTTTGTTGACCTCGTGGGTTTCTTCCGGGATCCACAGCAGGGTTCCCCCCTGAATCACCTCAAAGCCTTGTTTGGCTTTACCTCGTTTGGCCACTTCAATCCCTGCAAACTTGACCAATCCTCCAGTTTGGGTACGGAAATCGCTTTCCACCAGTTCCGCGACCACTTCGTCGTTGCCCACCTTGGTGCCGGGGGTGGCCTTCAAAATGAATACCTGCCCACCACTAGTTTCGAGCAAAAACTGTTCGCGGCCTTGATGGGATTCTCCCCGAACTCGTGCATCATCCAGCACCACCGAGGCATTGATGATCTCCACCTCCCGTCCACTCTTGATGTCTTGCCGTTGGGGTAGTCGAACAATTCCACCATGTTCGGTGAGGAGGGACGTTTGGGCAATCACGGCTCCCGATTCGATGCGATCCCCATTTTGCACGGTGGGCTCGGCTCCAGGGGGAAGGTTATATACCTGCCCAGACATGACCCAAATTAAGCCCTGGCGTTGGGCAATAAAGGTGATGTTGCCCTGACGGTCGGTTTTTTCTTCGATCAATAAATCGGTGAATTTTACCTCTCCCGCTAGATCGGACACCACTTCTTTCTGGGCTTTTTCGGTGGATTTGCGGGTGGCTTTACCCACGGGCACCTCTGCCAGCAATTGATCCGCCTTGACCTTAGCGCCATCTCTGACCATGAGAGTGGATCCCTGCGTGACCGAGAAGGTTTCCCGCTGACCATCGGATCCCTCCAGAAGCAGATCGTGGTTGACCTCCACTTGAAAGGCATCGTCGCCGTGCTTGGTGCGGAGGGGGCGAGTTCGCAGACCACGGGCAAATTTCACTACACCCGCAAAGGGAGCCTTGATTTGCTTGGCAACTTCGCCAGTAAAGACGCCGCCTGTGTGGAATGTCCGCATCGTCAACTGAGTGCCGGGTTCACCAATCGATTGCGCGGCAATGATACCGACGGCCTCTCCCATATCTACAAGGTGAGAGTGGGCGAGACTCCAGCCATAACAGAGGCGACAGACGGAGCGATTAGCTTCACAGGTAAGGGGAGAGCGTACCATCACTTGCTTGATGCCCGCTTGATCAAACAGACGAGCCAAGTCGTGGTTAATTTCGGTGTTGCGAGCCGCCAGCACTACTCCCGTTTCAGGGTGTACCACGTCCCGTGCTGTCACACGCCCCACCAACCGTTCTTCCAGCTTGACGACTGCTTTATCCCCTTCTATCAGGGTTTCTAGGACAATGCCACGATCGGTACCACAGTCTTGCTCTCGCACGATCACATCCTGGGATACATCCACCAAACGGCGAGTCAGATAGCCGGAGTCTGCCGTGCGGAGGGCGGTATCCACCAATCCTTTACGGGCACCGTAGGAAGAAATAATGTACTCGGTAACGGTCAGACCCTCACGGAAGTTCGTTTTGATAGGCAAGTCGATAATTTCTCCCTGTGGATTAGCCATCAACCCACGCATCCCCACCAGTTGGCGCACCTGAGAGACATTTCCCCTGGCTCCCGAATTGGCCATCATGTAGACCGAATTGAGCGGATCATTTTGTTTGAAATTGCTGAGCATTTCATCTTTGATCTCGTCATTGGTCTGGTTCCAGGTGTCAATCACTTTTTGGTAGCGCTCTACCTCGGTGATCTCACCACGGGTGTAGCGATCCTGTGCCGCCTCGATCTCTAACTCTGCTTTAGCTAAAAGTTCCTGCTTGCGGGGAGGAACTTGTAAATCTTCCACGCTGATCGAGACTGCCGCCCGCGTGGCATATCGGAAGCCCATCGTTTTTAGCTCATCGGCCATCTGAGCTGTACGAGCCGTGCCATAGTGGGAAAAAGCCCAGGCAATCAAGCTCCGCAATTCTTTTTTGCCGACTTGATAGTTGCGAAAAGGGATCTGCTGAGGAGAAGACATTGGCTCTTTCATGATTGCCTCAAGGTGCAAAGAGAACAGGATTATTCAGCCGAGAAAACAGGGAAGGGATACCACTGAAGGGGGATTCAGACCAGCAACCAACCAACAAAAAACCAAGGAATACCCTTACATGGCCAGGGCTTCTTGAATGACTTTGTTGAAAATAATCCGACCAGGCGTAGTGTAGATAAATTGGGAAATCAGGGATCCGTCGGCTTGTTGGCGAACTTTGCGAACGGGTTGGCCTTTTTCAGTGGTGTATTCAATGATGCGGATCCCACCTGGTTCCTCGCGGGTTTGGGAAATAACTTCTTTCTCCCCCCGACCCAAATCCAGTTGTCCCTGGTAGCGCACCCAAATACAAGCGTGTAAATCCACTAGCCCACGATCATAGGCCACCACCACATCATCCAAGCTGGCAAAGTATTTGCCCTGACCTTTCTGTTTGCCCGGATTATCCGCCGTCAGGTAGTAGCACCCCAGCACCATATCTTGGCTGGGGGTAACAATAGGTGTACCCGTCGCCGGAGACAGTAGATTGTTAGAGGCCAGCATCAACAGACGCGCTTCTGCCTGCGACTCTAGGGAGAGGGGCACATGTACAGCCATTTGATCGCCGTCAAAGTCGGCATTAAATGCCGGACAAACCAGGGGGTGGAGTTGAATGGCTCGCCCTTCTACGAGGATGGGTTCAAAGGCTTGGATGCCAAGACGGTGCAGGGTTGGAGCGCGGTTCAACAGAACCGGATGCCCGTCGATCACCTCCTCCAAGACATCCCATATGGAGGGATCATTTTGCTGGATGAGCTTTTTGGCCGCTTTGATATTGTTGACTACTCCCCGCTTAATCAACTTGTGAATGACAAAGGGTTGAAACAACTCAATGGCCATCTCTTTGGGCAATCCGCATTGGTGCATTTTTAGGCTAGGTCCGACCACAATGACCGAACGACCAGAGTAGTCAACGCGCTTGCCCAAAAGGTTTTGCCGGAATCGTCCTTGCTTGCCTTCGATAATGTCGGAAAGGGATTTGAGGGGACGGTTGTTGGCTCCCACCACCGTTCTGCCTCGTCGCCCATTGTCAATCAGCGCATCGACAGCTTCTTGCAACATCCGCTTCTCGTTCCGCACGATGATTTCTGGAGCCAGAATTTCTTGCAGACGACCCAGACGGTTGTTGCGGTTGATCACACGGCGGTAGAGATCATTTAAGTCAGAAGTGGCAAAGCGTCCCCCATCCAGTTGCACCATGGGGCGTAGATCCGGCGGAATGACCGGGATCACCTGCAAGACCATCCACTCCGGGCGAGATTTAGTGGCGATAAAGTTATCGATCACCCGTAACCGCTTGATCAGACGCGCCCGCTTCTGCCCTTTCGAGGTGTTGATACCCTCCCGCAGTTCTTCTGCTTCCTGCTCCAGTTGAATATCTTTGAGCAGTCGCTCGATGGCCTCGGCTCCGATCATCGCCCAGTTTTGAGGCAGTTGCAGATCAGATCCCTCTTCGTACATCTGATCTTCAATTTCTAGGAACTGATCTTCTGTCAACAGTTGTTTGTAGGAGAGATTCTGGGCGTTGCCGGGATCCACTACTACATAGGCGTTGAAATAAACTACCTGTTCCACATCGCGCAGCGGCATATCCAGGAGGGTGGCAATGTGGCTGGGGATCCCTTTTAGATACCAGACGTGGGTGACGGGTGCCGCCAGATCGATATAGCCCATGCGATGCCGCCGTACCCGTGATTCGGTCACCTCTACCCCACAGCGTTCACAGACGATGCCCCGATGACGGACTCGTTTGTACTTTCCACAGTGGCATTCCCAGTCCTTGGCTGGGCCAAAAATCCGCTCGCAAAACAAGCCATCCATTTCTGGCTTGAGGGTACGGTAGTTGATGGTCTCCGGCTTGGTCACTTCCCCTACGGTTTGTCCATTGGGAAGGGTACGTTGCCCCCACTGCATGATCCGTTCCGGTGAGGCAATACCGATTTTGACAAAATCAAATCGCTGTTCAATCTTAGCCATAGCTGATCTTGGCTCCTAAACAAAGGCGGGCAGATAACCAAATGGTGCAAAACTTTCAGGACAATTTTTCACAGTCATTCATGCAGGTTTTTCAGGGATGAGGAGAGAGACAAATCCGTCAGATATTAACCAATTGCCCCAGGCTGAGGGATCCCACTCTGGAGGGGCTGACCCATCCAGCCCCATCAGTTGCACAGATGCTAGTAATCGTCCTCAAATTCCTCGTCATCCTCATCATGGCTGGGGCGGCTCCCATAGCTATAGTTGGCTGCCGGAGTCGGTTGCAAATCCTCATGGGTGACGGATTCGTAGGTGGGACGAGAGGGAGTATGGCGAGTAGACACATCCGCCATCAGATCCGCTTCCACATCACGGGTTTGTCCATCCTCCCCAAATTCCACTTTGTGAACAGACACATCCAACCCTAGAGATTGCAACTCTCGTACTAACACCTTGAAGGATTCCGGGGTTCCCGGTCGGGGAATGGGTCGCCCTTTGACAATGGCATTGAGTGCTTCATTGCGACCAACCATATCATCCGACTTGACGGTTAACAGTTCCTGTAGGGTGTAGGCGGCTCCAAAAGCCTCCAGTGCCCATACCTCCATCTCGCCAAATCGCTGGCCTCCCTGCTGGGCTTTGCCTCCCAAGGGCTGTTGGGTGACGAGGGAATAGGGACCGGTGGAGCGGGCATGAATTTTGTCATCCACAAGATGCACCAGCTTCAACATGTAGGCTCGCCCAACTGTGACGGGCTGATCGAATAACTCGCCTGTACGTCCGTCATAAACCGGAATTTTGCCGCGATATTTGCCGGAATCCGTAAAGACCCACCCTTCTCCACGCTGGGAACGGGCTTCCTTCAGCTTGCCTTCCACTGTCAAGCGGGAGGTCTCTTTGCCATGCATTTCATCAAAGGGCATCAACTTAAAGCGAACCCCCAAATTCTCGGCAGCCCAGCCTAGCAAGCACTCAAACACCTGTCCGACATTCATACGGGAGGGTACTCCCAGTGGGTTGAGCACAATGTCTACCGGAGTGCCATCGGGTAAGTAGGGCATATCTTCAATCGGCAAAATGCGCGAGATGATCCCCTTGTTGCCGTGCCGTCCGGCAATCTTATCACCCACTTGAATCTTGCGCTTGAGGGCAACATAGACGCGCACCACCATATTGGCTCCGGGGGGCAATTCATCCCCCTGCTCACGGGTAAACACCCGCACATCCACAACGCGACCCCGCTCCCCGTTGGGTACTCGCAATGAGTTATCCCGCACATCACGAGCTTTCTCGCCAAAAATCGCCCGTAGCAAGCGTTCTTCCGGGGGCTGATCGGACTCTCCTTTGGGGGTGACCTTGCCTACCAAAATATCACCGGACTCCACCCAGGCTCCCACTCGCACGATCCCTTGTTCATCTAGGTTGCGGAGGGCATCTTCCCCTACATTGGGGATTTCACGGGTAATCTCTTCGGGGCCAAGCTTGGTTTGCCGCGCTTCAATTTCGTGCTTTTCAATGTGAACGGAGGTGAAAACATCATCGTAAACCAGCCTTTCACTGATCAGGATGGCGTCTTCGTAGTTGTAGCCCTCCCATGGCATGTAGGCCAGTAGAACGTTTTGACCCAGCGCTAACTCTCCCCCATTGGTGGCAGGCCCGTCTCCCAAAACCTGTCCGGCGACTACCCGATCTCCTTTGTGAACAAGCGGGCGTTGATTGAGGCAGGTATCTTGGTTTGACCGCTGATATTTTTGCAGCCGATAAACAATTTGTTCGGCGGTATTGTCCGGTTGAACAATAATTTCATCAGCAGAAACATAGGTGACAACCCCGTTGGTACGGGACACCACAACCATGCCGGAGTCACGGGCGGCTTGCGCCTCCAAGCCGGTTCCCACGTAGGGGCGATCGGGCTTGAGTAGAGGCACCGCCTGCCGTTGCATGTTGGCTCCCATCAGGGCACGGTTGGCATCGTCATGCTCCAAAAAAGGAATCAGAGAGGTTGCCACCGAGATCACCTGCACCGGAGAAACCTGCACATAATTCACCTCTTGCGGGTGAGCCGTACCGAATTCTTGTCGATAGCGGACGGGGACTAATTCTCCCAAAATTTTGCCGGATGCATCCACAGGCACATCTCCGGGGGCAACGCGGTACTCGTCCTCTTCATCGGCGGTCAGGTAGACGGATCCCAAATCCTTGCGAACCACGCCATTCTCCACCCGATAATAGGGACTTTCAATAAATCCGTATTGATTGACACGGGCATGGGTCGCCAGGGATCCGATCAAGCCTGCGTTGGGGCCTTCTGGGGTCTCGATGGGGCAAATGCGTCCGTAGTGGCTGGGGTGAATGTCGCGGACTGCAAAACCAGCCCGTTCCCGGCTAAGTCCTCCAGGTCCAAGGGCAGACAAACGCCGCTTATGGGTTAACTCGGCCAGAGGATTGGTTTGATCCATGAACTGAGACAGTTGGCTGGAACCAAAAAACTCCTTGATGGCGGCCACTAAGGGCTTGGGGTTAACCAAAGAGGCCGGGGTGAGGGTTTCTGACTCCGACACCGTCATCCGCTCCCGAATAATCCGCTCCAGCCGATTGAGACCCACCCGCACCTGGTTTTGCAACAACTCCCCCACGGAGCGAACCCGTCGATTGCCTAGGTGATCGATGTCATCCACATGACCGATATCAAACTCCAGGTTGATCAGGTAATCAATCACCGCCAGGATGTCGTTGTGGGTCAGCACCCGCACGTTCTCAGGCACCGTCAGATTGAGCTTACGGTTGAGCTTGTAGCGCCCCACCCGCCCCAGATCATAGCGACGGGGATCAAAGAAGCGAGTTTCAAGGAGCTGTTGTCCACCGGAAACCGTGGGGGGTTCACCGGGGCGCAACTTGCGATAAAGCTCCATAAGGGCTTCATCTTCGCTGTACTGACCTTCTTTTTCAAGAGTTTTTTGAAAATATTCAGGATGACGCAGGCCGTCATAGATTTCCGACTCGCTCAGACCGAGAGCCTTTAACAAAACGGCAGCCGATAACTTGCGGGTTTTATCGATGCGAACCCAAACCAAGTTGTTTTTATCCGTTTCAAACTTTAACCATGCCCCTCGGTTGGGAATTAGGCTGGCACTGTAGGTTCGCCGACCATTTTTGTCCAGATCCGCTTTGTAGTATACCCCTGGACTACGGACAATTTGGTTGACGATCACCCGCTCCGCACCATTGATAATAAACGTCCCCCGATCCGTCATCAGAGGCAGTTCCCCGATGAAGACGTTCATATCTTTAATTTCGCCCGTTTCTTTGTTGATTAGACGGGTTGGAACGCGAATTTGAGCTTGGTAAGTAGCATCACGGCGTTTGGCTTCGTCAGGATCGTAACGGGGTTGATGAACCTTGTAGCCTTTGGAGGTATCGCCCAATCGAAAGTCAGGCAAAAAATGTAGCTCGAGTTTTCCGGTATAGTCAATGATCGGGGAGAAACTGAGGAGTTCTTCTTCAAATCCTTCGCTCAGGAACCATAAAAAGCTCTCCCGCTGAATCTCAACCAAGTCTGGGAAGGTTTGAGCGGAAGTCATGTGAGCTATTTGTGTTGTCATGCGTCTCTCGATGAAGGTCGCACTGGAGTCAGGTCTTCAATTATAGAAAGCGAGACCCCAACCGTCAACCAAGTGGCCAACTCTGCCCGCCCTGTGAGAGGGAACAGCCAACCAATTGGTTTATGAGGATTGTATTGAGATTCTTTCCATCATGAGGGGATCGGGGGGGATTGTCTAGTCCTGTGCTTTGCCAAGCGGACAATCTTAATCAGGACGATAGCGGATCCCTGCCTTCTCCAGGCGATTCAGAGCGGATCCTAGTCGATCACAGTCGGCAATCAAGCTGATGCGGACGAAGCCTTCTCCCCCTTCCCCAAAAGCACTGCCGGGGGTCACCACCACTCCGGTAGATTCTAGTAGCCGCAGGGCGAACTCGGTGGATCCCTCCGCTTCCCCTGTGGCAAGACGGGGAGTTGGGATCCAAAGATACATGGTGGCCTGGGTGGGGGCGATTTGCCAGCCCAATGGGGCTAAGCCCGCTATCAAAAAATCACGGCGGCGGCGGTAGCGTTCCTGCACCTGTTGTAGGTAGTGGTCAGGTAGTCCTAGGGCGGTTTCGGCGGCGGTTTGAATGGCGGCAAAGATACCGTAATCTAGGTTGGTTTTGAGGGTGCGTAAACTTTGGATGATTTGATGATTGCCCACAACAAAACCGACTCGCCATCCAGCCATATTGTAGGTTTTGGAAAGGGTATGGAACTCCACCCCAATCGCTTTGGCTCCAGGAATTTCTAGGAGGCTGGTGGGTTGATAGCCATCAAAAGCTAGCTCAGCATAGCAGAGGTCATGCACCAAGAGAATTTGATGGCGGGTAGCAAATTCAACGATTTCTTCAAAAAAGCGACGGGGAGCAACGGCGGCTGTGGGATTGTTGGGATAATTGAAATAAAGAACGCGGGCTTTTTGAGCCACTTCCTGAGGAATCTCCTGGAGATCGATCAACCAGTTATTTTCGGGACGCATCAGCATCGGGTAGATCTGCCCGCCCGCAATCATCGGGCCACGAAAATGAGCGGGATAAGCGGGACTGGGAACCAAAACCAGATCCCCCGGATCGACGTAGGCAAGGGCTAAATGGGTCAAGCCCTCTTTGGAACCGAGTAGGGGTAGGGCTTCTTTGTTGGGATCCAAGACCACGCCGTAGCGTCTCTGATACCAATCGGTGATGGCCTGTCGGAAGCTACTGGTTCCTTCAAAGGGGGGATATCCGTGGAAGGCTGGGTTTTGGATGGCCTGTTGCGCCGCCTCAATGACGGGCTGGGGGGTGGCACCATCGGGATTGCCCATCCCCAAATCAATCAAATCCAGTCCCTGTTGACGCGCCCTAGCCTTCAATTCATCGAGACGAGCAAACACATAGGCAGGCAGTTTGTGCAAACGAGCAGCAGGAGTCAACAGCGTATTCATAAAGAGCCTAAGGAACACCCCCGCTAAGGTTGCAGCAGAAGTGGCGATGGGAGGGTGTTATCTAGATTACGATTTTCTGAAAAATGCAGCAATGCCCTGGTGGGAAAGTTAATGGCTCGTGACCTGGACGGGCATCGGCAGTCGAGGCTAGCGCAAAAAGGCTGTAACCAGCCACATCACCACAAACGTAATCCCCACCAGAAAGGCTCCGCTCAGTCCTTCGCTAGCAAGAGCGGCTGTCAGGGCTGACGCCACAATAAATCCGGCCAATAAGGAGGCAAGAGCCAGTAGCACGGAGCGAATAAATTTGTGTTCTTTGCGATAGAGAAAATAGATGCTGGTGAATAATCCTAGAGCTAAGGGAAGAGAAGGGGTTTCCATCGGGACGAGGGCAGACCAGACCACCAATCCCCCCATGATTCCTCCGGGCAAGAGGAGGTCGCTGACGGCAGGTTGATCGACCAAACGGGTCAACCAGGTGGGCCAGTTGGGTTGGGGGCGGGTGGGGGGAAGCATCACCTCCGGTTCCACCACCTGGCGTTCGGCAAAACGAATGCGATCCGGTACGGCAATTTTGCCCTCTTTCCGCAGACGGAGGCGTTGCAGCAGAATCATGTCATAGGCTTGTTCCACCATCTCTTGTTGGAGGGCGTCATCTTTTAGGGTGGAGCGAAGGTAATCGCGTGCTGCCTGTACCTCTTCAAAAGAGGCTTCCTCGCTAATCCCCAATACTTGATAGGGACTCTTGTCTGTCATACCGACCAGCCTACAAATCTACTCAATACCTTAACCTCACTCTTTGGCTTTTGCTATTGGTTGGGCAGGCAGTCTGTGGGGATAGGAGGAGAGGGATCCCTTTCTCTGGACAACTGATTTGGTCAATCAGGGCTACGAATTTGGGCAACTAGGAAATGCCAACGGTTTGTAGCTCAGATAGAAGAGAGGCGGGTCGCTGATCGTAAGGCCAAGCAAAAGCATGGCGGAAAGCAGCCTCTTGGCAGACTTGTAATTGATCAAAATCGATAATATCAAGGGTCAAAAGATTTTCATATTCAAAGGGCAAACGGACATTATGTAGTCCGGCGTTGTCGGTGCAGATGGCAATATCCACGCCTGCCTCAAAGCAACGGTCAAAAACGATTTTGAGGGGATCGAGAGTGGACAAGGTGCCTGTTTTGACATAGGTGGTGGGGCAAACCTCCAAACACTGCCGACGGCGAGCCAGTTCGGGTAGCAGTTCTGGAAAATGCAGAGGAATTTGGATGCCATGCCCAATGCGGGCTACATAGGGCAGCAGGTCGGGATAGCAGCCGTCTAGGGTCTCGTAGAGATGGGCGGTAGTTTTCAGTCCGGCAGCCAGGGCATATTTATAGAGATTAATCCATTCCTCCATCCGCTCTCGGTAGGGCTTGTCTCCTCCCGCCAGATCAATGCCACAGACAAACTCAGACTCGGCGGCGGCTTCCACAATCGCCCGATTGACGGTGCTGGGCAGGCGAGAGTGTAGGCAGAGAATCTGGCTGGTAATGATGGGATATTCCTTCTGCTGGGTGGCACGCCCCACCACCTCAATCACCTGTCGCATCTGGCGGATGCGATCGGCCTCGTCCAGGCTGGGATCCGTGCGGAGGTAGGGGGTATAGCGAATCTCTAGGTAGGCGAGATCTTCAAAAATGTAGGCTCCCCTCAGCAGGCGGTAAATGAAATAGGGCAGGGTTTGAATGGTCTGCACCTGCTCCACCAGGGTATGCAGTTCCAGGTAGTCTTCCAGGGTATTGCGGGGACGAGTGTAAAAATCTTCAAACTCGGGATAGAGGGGAAATTGCTCGGCTAACGGGGATCCATGGCGATGCAGATACCGCCATAGCACCCTCGGAACGACGGATCCACCCAAGTGACGGTGCAGTTCAGCATGTAAAGCCATGACATTTGCTCCCTGTTTAATTTTACTCTTAGCCAAGAATGTTCGGAATGTCTAGGTTGAGATCCGTCAACGTGACGTGGCAAGAGGGGAGGAATGCTCAGGGAGTTGCCCAGGTTTCTGCCCAATTCAGGAGCGCTTCTGCCCTGTCGAGATCCTCAGCTTCGGCGTAGAGGCGCAACAGGGGTTCGGTGCCACTGCCGCGAATCATCAGCCAACTGCCATCCCCTAACGAAAACTTGTGTCCATCCTGGCTGAAGTGCCTGAGCACGGGCTGTCCCAATAATGCCTGGGGGGGATCCTGGTGAAGTTGCTGGAGGAGGCGATGGGGTTGAAGCGGATCGAGAAGGCGGAGATCGCGGCGGCGATAGACGGAGTGATAGGCCACTTGGTTTTGAATGGTGGCATAGATCTGGCTTAGATCCAGTCCGGTATCCGCCACGGCTTCCAGCAGATAAAGGGCAGACAACATCGCATCCCGCTCCGGCATGTGATTGAGATAGCCAATGCCCCCAGATTCTTCCCCCCCCAGCAGTACGGGCGTGGTCATCATCCGCTCCGCGATGTACTTAAACCCGACGGGCGTTTCGGTTACGGGCAGGTGATAGCGATCCGCCACCTTGCGAAACAATTCGGAACCACTCACGGTTTTCACCACTTCTCCTCGCCAGCCCCGCCGTTCTGCCAAATGTTCGATCAAGATGGGAATCAAAATTTGGGGGCTGAGAAACCGTCCTTGCCCATCGATGGCGGCAATTCGATCCGCGTCCCCATCAAAGACCAGCCCAACTTTCAGGGGATGGGGAGTTTGGGCTATCATCTGCATCGTCTCTGCTAACGCCTTGGGCAGAGGTTCCGGCGCATAGCCCCCAAATAAGGGATCCCGATTGGCTCGCCGCTCCTCCACATGGGATCCCAACAGGCGGGCCATCCCCCCTGCCCCCGAACCGTGCATGACATCCACCCAGACTTTGGCAGGGGAACGGCGCAGTTTTTCTAAATCAACGTGGCGGCTGAGTTGAGCACAATAATCCGGCCAGGGATCAAAGGACGTAATCGGGGCTGGCGAGGGGTGAGCCATCGGTAAAGTGGACTGCTCAAGGATCTGCTCAATCTGCTGGGTGAGGTCGGAGCCAATCGAGCCGCCAAAACTACCCTTCACTTTCATGCCGGAATATTCGGGCGGGTTATGGCTAGCCGTGATCACCAAAGCGCCGTGGGATCCCTGCTGCCGAACCGCCCAACTAAAGGCGGGAGTGGGAGCCGCCCCTTGGGAGAGGTGTACCGGGATCCCTAGAGCCGCCACCGCTGCTGCCGCCTCAGCCGCAAATTGTTCCGACAAAAAGCGATGGTCATAGCCCACAACGATATGATCCCCAGGGAAGGTGGCGGCCAAAACCTGGGCGCTGGCTTGCGCCACCTGCTTCACCCGCTCGACGGTAAAGCCATCGGCAATCACGGCGCGCCAACCATCCGTACCAAATCGGATTTTGCAAGCAGACATAAAGCTCCTGTCTGGGTTTGTTCTAGCCTATCAGTCTGGAGGACAACCCTGGCTGGCTACCGTTGCCGCCGGTAAGAGGGTGGGGGGCGGGTGAGATTCTGGGGATCCCGTGGCACAATCAAGGCATGAGCAGGGGACTTGAACGGATATGAACGAGACCATCCTGGCGGGGCGCTATGTGATCGTCCGTTCGTTGGGCAAAGGGGGATTTGGGGAAACCTATCTCTCCCAGGATCGCCATCTGCCGGATCATCCCCTCTGTGTGGTGAAACGCCTCAAACCCCAGCAGGCCAACAATCCGGTCAACCTGCGCCTCTTCAACCAAGAAGCGGAGATTCTCTACCGTTTGGGATCCCATCCGCAAATCCCCAAATTGCAGGCTCACTTTGAGCAGGAGGGGGAGTATTTTTTGGTACAGGACTATATTGAAGGGCATAACCTGAGCCAGGAACTCGGCGCGGAAAAGCCCTGGTCAGAAACGGCTGTCATTCAATTTTTGCAAGAGATTTTACAGATTTTGGTGTTTGTTCATCAGCAACAGATCATCCACCGCGACATCAAACCCGCCAATATCATGCGGCGGCGGCAGGACAACCAATTGATGCTGATTGATTTTGGCTCGGTTAAGCAAATCACCTCTCAATTCGGGGAAACTGCTGGAGAACGGGGGATGACCGTCGGGATCCACAGTTTGGGCTACTCCCCCCTCGAACAAATGGAAGGACGCCCACAACTGAGCAGTGATATTTATTCGGTGGGGATGGTGGCGCTCCATGCCCTAACGGGGATCAACCCCAGTCAATTGCCGCGCCGCGCCGGTGACTTTGAAATTCTCTGGCGGGAACATATCCGTGTCAGCGCGGGCTTTGCTGCTATTTTGGATCGCATGGCGCAAAGTCACTACAGTCGCCGCTATGCCTCAGCGGTGGAAGCCCTGCAAGCCCTGGAAAAACTGGTGGGGGAAGGGGAAAAGAAGCAACCCTTTGGTCGGTTTCGCCTGCCGTTTGCCCTGAGATCCCCGCCCACTGCTCCCCCCATCACCGCCAAGGTGGAGAGTGGCAAGGTAACGACCACCCAAACCAACTCTCCCAAACCCAATGCCAGCCAAACCTCTCCTACCGGACAGGGATCCCCAGGTTCAGTCGGCAAAAAATCAACCACCTCCAGCCAACTCACCTTTGCCCTACAACATACTTTTTTGGCTCATCCGGGTGGGGTGCGTGCCTTAGTCATCAGTTGGGACGAGCAATTGTTGATCAGTGGTGGAGCGGATCGCCTCGTAAAAGTTTGGCATCTGACTTCCGGTGAGTTGCAGCATACCTTCTCCGGTCATCAGGGGATAGTTTTTTCCCTGGCTTTCAATGGTATTCAACATCAGGTGATCAGCAGCAGTGATGATAAAAGCATCCGTATTTGGGATTTGACAGGGGGTGGCTGTGCCCAAACCATAAGCAGTCGAACCGATTGGGCAACCGCCATGTCCGTTAGCCCCGATGGACGAACCTTGATCACAGGCAACAGCGATGGATCCTTGAAACTTCAATCTCTGCCAGAAGGTCAACTCCTTTACACCTTGAAAGGACATGCCGCTCTGATCAACAGCCTCAGCTTGACTCAGGATGGAGAAACCCTAGTCAGTGGCAGCAGTGACAACAGTCTGCGGGTTTGGAGCCTCAGCAAAGGGCAAGTCCTCAAAACTCTGCAAGGACACAGTGATTGGGTAAATGCCGTGGTCATCGATCCGCAGGGGCAGATGGTGGTGAGTGGTAGCAGTGACCACACCCTAAAAATTTGGGATCCCCAGCAGGGGAAAGTACGCCATACCCTGAAGAGTCATACTCAACGGGTGACCTGTTTGGCTAAGCCAACCCTGGGATCCGGTTTGGTCAGTGGTAGCGCCGATCGCACCCTCAAAGTCTGGAACCTAGATAAAGCCAAAGAAGTTGCCACGCTACGGGGACATGCTGGTATGGTGACTGCCGCCGCCATCAGTATGGATGGGAAAATCTTGGTGAGTGGGGGCTGGGATGGACAGATCAAAATTTGGCAGTCCCCCTGATGGTCACTGAGGAACTGGGTTGGATTCTGTTTTTGTCGATTAAATGCTGTCTACTAATCTTGAATGGATTCCTCTGTGGATGGTGGGTTGAGGATCGGATCCACCTCCGTGTCTGCCTCTGGGGTATAGTCCACCATCAAATCCACCCGTGTCGCAATAATGGCAATAGCCTGTCGGATCGCCGTCATTTGATCATTCAAACTGGCAATATCTGCTTCCAGAGCCGTAAAGCGTGTCTCTGGATCGGAAACCATGCCCTGCCCAAAATAGTCCTGGAATACCCTCACTACAGCTTCCTGCATTGAGGGGATCCCTCGTTCTGCCTGGAACTGGGCCAGTTGTTCCTGAAGTGAAGCGGGCAAGATCTCAGACAGATGGGATTCAAAAGTATCCATAGATGGCGGTCGCAGATGCCCGGTAGCGGAGGGGAATGGTCAGGCAAAGCCTATCCTTCAATATATCTTCAATAGGTGACGCTGACTTCAGCTAACGCAGATTCTGGCCCTACCAACGAGATCACCGGATCGGTTAGGTAGGTTTGCGCCACCCGATGCAGGGACTGAGGGGTGACGGCTTTCACCAGGCTGGGGTAGGTCTGATCAAACTCCATCCCCAGTTGTAACACCTCATACCAACCCAACATTTGGGCAATTTGGGCATTGGTTTGTTTGCTCAAGGCGTATTGCCCCAAAACCTTACGCTGACAAACGGCCACCTCGGAGGGGGATAGGGGATGCTGATGCAGGCGATCCAACTCGGCTTGCAAGCCTGCTAACGCTGTTTGGGTATTGTCAGCGGCGGTTCCCAAATAAGCAACGAAGGGAGCAGGATCGCGGCGGGTGGCAAAAAAGGCGGACACCTCGT
This sequence comes from Cyanobacteriota bacterium, assembly GCA_033764955.1. Lineage (GTDB taxonomy): Bacteria > Cyanobacteriota > Cyanobacteriia > Thermostichales > Thermostichaceae > JANRIL01. Next base: position 47,570 of record JANRIL010000022.1, read on the forward strand.
AGGCCAGTCCCCGCTTTTCCCGCAGCTCCACAAACAAGCGGCTAGATAGCCCACTGCCCAGGTAGGTAGCCAGCACCTTGAGGGGGGCATAGTCGGGATCCCCCACGGCGCACCCCCGATAGCCCAGCATAACCGTACTTTGTTGGGTGGTTTGCCCGGTTGTGCAGAGGGATCCCTGAGGCCGGGGAGGCAAGGCGGGCGGGCGGGCGGGCGGGCGGGCGGGCGGGGCAGATATCCAGGATCCGAGGTGGGAGGCGATCAGCTCTGCCAACTGATCGGCAGGTAATGGACCGACAACCGCCATGATCAGGGAATCGGGGCGAAGATGCTGGGCATGATAGGTTTGCAGATCCTGGCGAGTCAGGGATCCCAGACTGCTAGCTTTGCCCAGATGGGAAAACGCATAGGGATGGTTGTCATAGAGGATCTGGCGCAGTTGGTCATAGGCAACACTAAAAGGCCGTTCCTGTTGGGAGCGAATCGCCTGGAGCATCAACTGCTGCTCTCGCCACACCTCCGCCTCTGGAAAGATGGGATCCCGGAGGATCTCTGCCACCAAAGCCAACACCTGGGGAAGGTCTTCCGCTAGCGACTTGAGGCTGACCTCAAAATAGTCGGCGCTACTATCCACCCCAATGGCGGCTCCCAGCGACTCGACGCAACTGGCAATCGCTTGAGAATCACGGCTGGAGGTGCCTTTGGTTAAGACCGATGCCACCAAACTGGCTAACCCCGCCTTTTCAGGAGATTCCACATAGCTACCCGCCGGAAAAAACAGACGAGCCGCCACAATATCGACTGTGGGGTTTTGGGCAAGCAGTAGTGTTAGGCCATTGGGCAGCCGCAGGCGTTGAGCCGCCTGTCTGACAGCAAGCGATGAAATCGTCATGGTGGGGATCCCTTTGCTCACGCAGTCGAGAATAATCGCCTTCATCACCGGAGCGGATGAGGGGGAGTGGGGTTTTGGGGTGGCGGCGGCCTAGTGTAGCACCAACTCTAGAGGGGGCGTAAAACTATCCGGCACCACCTCTGGGCAGAGGGTTGTCACCACATAGGCGGCAGGCGAAAGATAGATAGCGGCTAGCTCCTGAAGCTGCTGGGCGGTGAGGGAGCGCACCTGCTGCAAATAGTCGAGCGCCAACTCTACTCCCCCCATCAGGTGATAGTAACCATACACACTAGCCAGTTGATGGGGAGACTCGGTGGAAAAGACAAACTCATTCACCAAAATGCGGCGGGTGCGCTCCAGTTCTTCCTGAGGAATGGGGGTTTGTTGCAGTTTGCCCATCTCCGCCAAAATGGCTTGCTCTACCATTTCAATTTGCATGGGATCCAGATAAGCACTGACATAAAACAGTCCTTGTTCCTGCTGAGAGGCTGCCGAACAGCCCACTCCTCGCACCCACCCTCGTTGTTCCCGCAACAGATTGACCAAACGAGAGGTTCGCCCATCCCCCAGGATAGAGGCCAGCATTTCTAATCCACAGGTCTCCTGCCAGTGCTTTACCCCGACAGTCGGCCAAGCCATCAACAAACGCGCCTGTTCGAGGCGGGGTTGCTGGAGATGTGCTCGACGAATACCCGTGAGGGGAGGCTCAGGAGGCAGGGAAGGAAGCAAGGGATCCCCTCCCGCAGGCAACCCACCAAAATACTGCTCCACTAAGCCCATCGCGGCATCCATATCCAGGTTGCCCACCATCACAACCGTCATATTTTCTGGAGAATACCAACGGCGGTGATACTGACGCATCAATTCGGGAGTAAAGCTGAGCAGCACCTCCGGTGTTCCCAAAACGGGTCGACCATAGGGGTGCTGTTGATAAACCGTAGACATCAGTTGGTGATAGGCCAGATAGTCAGGGTTATCAGCGGCACGGCGAATTTCTTCTAACACCACTTGCCGCTCCCGCTCAAACTCATCCTCTGGGATAGCGGCTTGGGTGACCACCTCTGCCAAATAGGGGAAAGTTTCTGCCAAATCTTCGGCAGCCACCGTGATGTAGTAATGGGTGTAATCCTGTCCAGTGGCGGCGTTAGTGATACCTCCCCGCCCCTCCACTGCCCGATCCAAATCTCCTGGTTTGAGGCGTTCGGTGCCCTTAAAAACCATGTGCTCTAAAAAGTGGGACATGCCTAGCAGGTCAGGCGATTCATGGCGGCCTCCCGCTTGCACCCAAATATCCACGGTTACCGCATTAGTAATAGCAATCGGTTGCAAAATCACCGTTAGCCCGTTTGTGAGTTTTTGGGTAACGGCAGGTAAAAAAGAAGTTGCGAAATTCAAGATTCTTAATGGGGAGGAGAACTCCTCTATTGTAGTCAGTTTGGGGGGGCTAGCGGCATTCTGGCGAACATACCGATTTTTTTACTTTTGTTTTTGGGTTCTGTTTTTTGTGCTTGTCTGGGTCATTTGGGATCCCTGAGGGAACGGCGGTGTAGATGGAGGTTGACAGGCAGAGCGGACTGAGAGGGGCTAAACTTGACCATCTGCCACCCATTTCCCCAAGGAGGGATCCCGCCAATGATTCCCTGCCAAAAAGCCTTGTTTGAGATCCCCCCCGATGTGACCTATCTCAACTGTGCCTATATGTCTCCCCTGCTGACGGCGGTTCGGGAGGCAGGGCAGCAGGCTGTCGCCCGTAAATCCTCCCCTTGGCAGATCCGTCCCCATGATTTTTTTGAAGAGGCGGAACAGGCTCGTGGGTTGTTTGCTCAACTGATCGGCGCTACCCCTGACGATATTGCCCTAATTCCTGCTGTGAGCTACGGGTTAGCCGTGGCGGCTCAAAACCTCAAGCTCAAACCGCAGGGATCCATGCTGGTGCTGGCTGAACAATTTCCCTCCCATGTCTATCCCTGGCGGCGCTTGGCTGAAAGACAACAGGCCAAGCTTTTCACTATCCCTCGCCCTCCTGATCAGGATTGGACAGCCGCCCTCTGGGAACGGATTGGGGATAGCACGACTGTAGTCGCCATTCCCCATTGCCACTGGACGGATGGGGGCTGGATTGATCTGGTGGCCATTGGGGAGCGCTGTCGTCAGGTAGGGGCGGCTTTGGTGTTGGATGTCACCCAATCCCTAGGGGCGCTACCGCTGGATGTCGCCGCCATTCAGCCGGATTTTCTGGTTTGCGCCACTTACAAGTGGCTGCTTGGCCCCTACAGCATGGGGTTTCTCTATGTGGCTCCGCCCCATCAGCAGGGACAGCCCCTAGAGGAGGGCTGGATCGCTCGTCAGGGCAGCGAAAACTTTGCTTGCTTGGTGGATTATCAAGACGCTTATCAGCCGGGATCCCGCCGCTTTGATGTGGGGGAACGCAGTAACTTTGCCCTTTTGCCGATGGTGATCACGGCTCTCCGGCAGATTTTGACCTGGCAGGTGAGTGAGATTGCCACCACCCTGGGATCCCTCACCCACAAGCTGGCAATGGGAGTTGCTGAGAGGGGATTGATCACGGCTCCCGCCCATCAACGAGCCAACCACATGCTAGGGATCCGCTTTCCCGATGGCCTGCCTGCTGACCTAATGGAGCGCCTTGCCCAGGAGCGGGTTTATGTCAGCCAACGGGGATCCTCGATACGGGTCTCTCCCCATCTCTACAACGACCTCACCGATATTGAGCGATTGTTGCATCTGATTTTGCCGTAACATTTCAGAAGGTAGCGGAGTAGTTGCCCCCTCAGCCCTCCCTACCCCCTGGCAACAAGAGATAGACTCGTGATTTTTTTAGCAACTCCAAATAACTTTGCCCTATGGCTATGACTACTTTGATCAAACCTGGAGACAAAGTCCGCATTCGTACTGTGCGGGATCGTGGTCAAGAAGCGATCAAGCCCCGCTTGGGCACAGAAGCCGTGGTCTTGACCCGCCGTGTAGTGGATGGCAGCGGTGTAGGCTATAACGTGCAATTTGCCGATCAGTCTACTCAGTGGTTTTTTGACCAAGAAATCGAAGGTGTCTAGGGATCCGGCCATGCCCCTGCATCTGAATCGGCATAGTCTTGCCCGACATCTGGCAGAACAGGTGGATGGCCTGACTATTCCGCTCGCCTCAGCCACCATTGAGGTGATGCTGGAGGCCATTGCCAGCACCGTAGCGGCGGGGGGAACCGTCCGTTTAGCGGGCTTTGGCACATTTTCGCTACGCTATCGGCAGGCTCGCCAAACCCGTCACCCCCGCAGCCAAGTTTGGGTCACTATCCCGGCGGTCTACCGTCCTCACTTCACCCCTGCCCCCAACTGGCAAGCCCAGGTACCGCCCCCATCACCACCCGCCCTCTAACTAGGCTGTTGTCGGATGTCTTCTTTTGCTGACCCGCCCCCCCTCGCTGCCAAGGGTTCAGGGGTTTTGGTTTGGTTTCGCTGCGATCTACGGATGCAAGATCACGAACCTCTCTGGCTGGCTGCTCAGTCCGGTCAAGCTGTAGTGCCTGTCTATTGTTTCGATCCCCGTCACTGGGGAACCACCCCCTTTGGTTTTGCCAAAACCGCCGCCTTCCGCAGCCAGTTTTTGCTGGAGAGTGTGGCGGATTTGCGAGCCTCCCTGCAAAAATCAGGTAGCAATCTGCTACTGCGGCGAGGGGATCCCGAACAGGTGTTGCCCAGCTTGGTGCGGCAACTGGGTTTATCGGCGGTTTATGCCCATGCCCTAGTGGGTACCGAAGAAGCATCGGTAGAAGCCAACCTCCGCCTGGCACTAGCTAGTCAAGGGATCCCTCTGCATCTCTGCTGGGGACATACCCTTTACCACCCCGCCGATCTACCTTTTTCCCTGGAGCGGCTGCCAGAAGTGTTTACCACCTTTCGCAAACAAGTGGAAGGAACCACCGCCCCCCGCCCCCCCCGCCCCGCCCCGCCCCGCCTGCCCCCATTGCCCCCTGACCTAGAGATGGGATCCCTGCCCCGCCTAGCTGACTGGGGATTAGCGGATCCCGTGGCGGATGAGCGGGCGATGTTTCGGTGGCAAGGGGGAGAAACCGCCGGACTGGCTCGCCTCCACCACTACTTTTGGGATCAGGATCGCCTACGGGTTTACAAAGAGACACGCAACGGACTGTTAGCCGCCGATGACAGCTCCAAATTTTCCGCCTGGTTAGCCCTAGGCTGCCTGTCCGCCCGTAGTATCCATGAGCAGGTGCAAGCCTACGAAGCCAGATGCATCCGCAATAACTCCACCTATTGGCTAGTTTTTGAACTCCTCTGGCGGGACTACTTTCATTGGATCGCCCTCAAGCACGGCAACCGCCTGTTTCGTCCCTCCGGCTTGCAAGGGTTGCCCATCCCCTGGTCGATTGACTGGCCCCGTTTTGAGCGGTGGCAAGCCGGAACCACCGGATATCCCCTTGTGGATGCCTGTATGCAGGAGCTAGCCGCCACCGGATTTATCTCCAATCGCGGACGACAAAACGTAGCCAGCTTCCTCACCAAAAACCTAGGGATCCACTGGCAGATGGGAGCCGAATGGTTTGAATCCCTTTTGATTGACTACGATGTCGCCAGCAATTGGGGCAACTGGAACTACACGGCAGGCATTGGCAATGATGCCCGCGGCTTTCGCTACTTTCATATCCCCAAACAATCCCGTGAGTATGATCCCCAAGGGGATTATCTCAAACACTGGTTGCCCGCCCTGCAAGGGATCCCTAGCGCTTACGTCCACGAACCCTATCGCCTCACCGCCAGCCAACAACAGCAATACGGAGTGCGTCTAGGGGTGAGCTATCCCCGCCCCGTTGTCGATCTGGAAAAATCCCTGCGTGCCCAAGAACGAATTTATCAAACAGCCCTCAGCCAAACCCGATGACCATAGGGATCCAGGGGATCCCCATATCTGCAATAACTGAGGAGCTGTACATCTTGAGTTAAGAGACAATTATTTGAGGTGACTGGCGAAAAGCTATGGCAACCAAATCAGAAACCTGTCACTAGCATGTTATAGTCATTCCAAATAAGAATGCGATCACCTAAATCTTGATATCCAAGCTTTGAGAGATTCTGGGTTTCTCAAACTAAATTGGAATGACTATATATACGTTATATACGTTTCATCGATCAGTGAGAATTGGTATAGTTAAATCTGAATGTTCATGACATTTATGAAAATGATTACCCTAGGTGAAATTGAACAGGCTGTCAGACAACTATCATCTGAAGATCTTTCTGCTTTCCGCACTTGGTTTGCAGAGTTTGATGCGGAGTTATGGGATCGACAATTTGAGGCAAATGTAGGCGATGGTCGGCTTGATGCACTTGCTGAAAAAGCCCTGCAACATCTACGGGAAGGACGCTGTACTGATCTGTGAAACACCGAGCAACTCCCGATTTTTGCTATCACTATCGACAGTTTCCACAGAATATTCAAGACCTTGCTGATCAGTGTTACGATTTGCTAAAACAAAACCCCCGGTATCCGTCTCTCCACTTCAAGAAAGTAGGGCGATTTTGGTCTGTGCGAGTAGGGCGACATTATCGAACCATTGCTGTAGAGGGAGATAATGAAATGGCTTGGTTCTGGATTGGTTCCCATGCAGAGTATGACAAACTTTTGGGGTAGTGGTGCGGCCTAATCAAATTAGGCCAGGTTTGTAGCTTGGAGCACCTATGATAGCCTGTGAGAATTTCATCCTGCTTGAGATATTGCTGCCCTATGGCTACTGAAGAATCGTTGCCACCATCAGAAACTCCTCAATCTCCACCAGTAACCCCACCTGAGACTTTGGGAGTGCGTCTTTGGCAATTAGCTCAGGTATTTCTCAAATTGGGCGTCATTGGATTTGGCGGTCCACAAGCCCACATGGCGATGCAAAATGATGAGGCTGTTGGGCGACGACAATGGTTAACTCAGGAACAATTTACGGAGGCCATTGCTGTATGCGAAATGTTGCCAGGGCCTGCTTCCACCCAACTGGGTATTTATATTGGCTATAGTCGAGCTGGACATTGGGGAGCCGTGATCGCAGGTTTGTGTTTTATTGCTCCTGCTTATCTCATTGTTTTGTTATTGTCCTGGATCTATTTTCGCTTTCAAAGTTTGCCACAGTTGGAATCGGTTTTGCTGGGAGTTTCCCCCATTGTTATGGCGATTATTTTGGGTTTTTGTTGGCATCTTGGCAAAAAAACTCTCAAAGAATGGACGCGCATTGCCATAGCAATAGCTGTATTTTTAGCGGCTTGGCTGGGAAAAGTGAATGTGGCGATTCTCTTTATGGCTGCCGCCCTTTTGGGATCCCTTTTGTATGGACCCCGTGGACCACTGCCGGGAGGAAAGCCTGCCCAAACTCTGGGGATATGGATGCTCGCCTCTGTGACAGGGATTTCGGCGGAAACCCTTGCCCTCTCTGGCTTTTGGGGGGTAGAACGACTGGCGGACTATGGCTGGGCACTGGCCTGGTTTTTTCTGAAGGTGGGCAGCCTGATCTATGGGGGAGGATTGGTGATCATTCCCTTCCTTGCCGGAGAAGTGGTGGATCAACTGGCTTGGCTCACCCCCAAGGAGTTTTTGGATGGGGTGGCCATTGGACAACTTAGTCCTGGGCCGGTGGTCTTGACGGCAGCCTTTGTTGGCTATAAGGTGGCGGGGGTTTGGGGATCCCTGATTGCAACAGTGGCGATTTTTCTCCCTTCATTTGTGTTTATCATGGCGGCGGCTCCCATTCTGTTGCGAATCCGCCACAATCCCTGGATCAAAGGAGCCTTGACGGGTGTGACTCCGGCGGCGTTGGGCGCGATTGCCGCGGCGGCCATTCCGTTGGCTGAGGGGAGTTTGCTGTTACCAACCTTGACTCAAACGATTGTGGCCTGTGTCTTGATGGTGCTGGGATTAGTGGGGCTGCTCCGGTTTAAGGTGCCAACATGGCAACTCATTCCGGCAGGAGCCTTATTGGGCTTGTTGGTTGGTTTCTTACCTCTAAATTAACTTGAGCCTTCTTATTAGCTACGCCTTGATAAGACTGTCCTTGTGCAGTTAGCCTATCCTTATCTGTCGTTAACCTGCGGCTATGGAGCCAAGTGAGTGGCGGCGTCACCTTGCCTAGGAGAGAACAAGCCGTGATTCAGGAGACTAAAACTGTTACCGGAGCAGCCATACCGCTCCCTCCTCAGCCTGAGGGGGAAGTGCTCTTACTCAACCCATCTATCCCCAACGCAGAGGATCCCGCGATCTTCTCTCCCGAATTTTGGCAAGAAACCCTGGCATTGACCCGTCGTTGGTTTATTCAATTGCAGCGCCGCCCGACTACTTTGTTGGTCGGAATTATTCAACCCTTGCTCTGGCTGATTTTGTTTGGAGCTTTATTTCAGAAGGCTCCGGAGGGCATTTTTGGGGTAGGGCGCAGCTACACGCAGTTTTTGGGGGCGGGGGTCATCGTGTTTACGGCTTTTGGCGGCGCACTGAATGCTGGGGTTCCCGTGATTTTTGATCGGGAATTTGGCTTTCTCAACCGGTTGTTGGTTGCCCCGCTCACCTCCCGTTTTTCGATTGTCTTGGCCTCCACCATTTTTATTGCCAGCATGGCCTTAGTACAAACGGTTGTGATTGTGCTGGCTGACTATGGATTGGGAGCCGGCATCCCTAATTTAGCGGGGTTGGGGATTGTTTTGTTGATCGTTAGCCTGTTGGTTTTGGGCTTTACTGCGCTTAGCTTGGGCTTAGCCTTTGCGATGCCGGGACATCAGCAATTGTTGGCGTTGATCTTTTTGGTCAACCTGCCCCTGATCTTTTCCAGCACAGCCCTTGCTCCCCTTTCGTTTATGCCCACTTGGTTGCAATGGGTGGCTAGCCTAAATCCCCTCACCCATGCGATCGAGCCAATTCGCTACGTCTATGGACATGCCGATTGGAGCCTAGCTGCCATTGTCCTAGAAGCTCCCTGGGGATCCCTTTCTTTGGGCTGGTCGTTGGCGGCACTGGCTGGATTTGTCGCTATTTCCGTTGGGCTGGTGCAAGGGGTTTTGCGGAAGGTTTTGGCCTAGGGGATGGGATAAGTTAAAGATCAGCTAATACCCAGATCCGGTAGATTCAGCCGTTCTAGGGCAGGAGCGGTGCGTTTCACCAACCCAGTAAGAACCGATTTGGGACCGATCTCCCACACCCCTGTCACCCCATCAGCGGCCATCTGCAAGACCGTTTCTCGCCATCGAACAGGGGAGGTCATTTGCTGCACCAGTAAGTCCTTCAGGTGGTGGGCATCTTGACTGGCACTGGCACTGACATTGCTATAGACAGGCACCCGCGGAGTGGCGAAGGGGATCCCTTGCAAAACACTAGCAAACTCAGCCGCCGCCGGAGCCATTAACACCGAATGAAAGGCTCCACTGACGGGCAAAGGCACGAAGCGCTTCGGACGTAGCTGCTCGGTGACGGTTTGCACGGCTGCTTGGGTGCCAGCCACCACCACTTGATCAGGGCTATTGTCATTGGCAATCACCACCCCTTCGACCGTGCTGCACAGATGTTCCAGTTTGGCGCGGTCAAACCCTATCACCGCCGCCATCATCCCCGTGGTAGCTTGATCCATGAGCATAGCCCGCTGCTTGACCAACTGAAGACCCGTTTCCAGATCAAACACCCCGGCACTGTAGAGGGCACTATACTCCCCTAAACTATGGCCAGCCACACAAGCGGGTTGATGCGCCTGTTGATGGAGGTGATCACTGAGGAGGGCGCAGACCAAAAAAAGAGCAGGCTGAGTATAGAGAGTGCGATTTAGCTGGGCTTCGTTCAACTCTAGCCACGACCACCCCAGCAGTTTCTCCGCCAGTGCCAGCTTTGGCTTAACCCCGGGTAAGTTGACAATCTCCTGTCCCATCCCCACCGCTTGGGATCCCTGTCCAGGAAAAATCCAGGCAATCATCGTCATGGTGTATGTCGTCCCCAGCGAAAGACTATAGCGCCCCAACTCAACCCCGCTCCAAACCCGGCCATTACTCCCAGATGCCCAGGGGCAAAGGATCCCGCCGCCAGCGCATCCGCCAGGGCAATCGGCACCGAAGCCCCCGATGTATTGCCGTAGTGTTGCAACACCGAAATCACCCGCTCCGGATCCACCTCTAACCGTTTGACAATGGCATCCAAAATGCGCTGATTGGCCTGATGAATAAAAAAGCCCTGGATCTCCTGCGCCGATAAGCCTGTGCGAAACAGCACCTTTTCGATCACCTCAGGGACGGCGGTCACCGCAAATTTATACACCTCCCGCCCGTTCATCCCAATCGGCAAACACTCATATTCCCCCACCTGCAGATCTCCCACCAGTGGGCGAGGTTGAGTGGCTAGAGGCAGGGTGAGCAGTTCGGTTCCGCTGCCATCGGTTCGCAGTTCTAATCCCAGCAAGCCGGATACATCAGCAGTTTCTAGGATCATCGCCCCAGCTCCATCCCCAAACAAGATACAGGTGGTGCGATCTTGCCAATCAACGGTGCGCGAAAGCACGTCCGCCGCCACCACCAAAGCCCGTCGATATAACCCCGTCTGAAGGAACTGGGCGGCAGTGGCTAGGGCAAAAACAAATCCCGTACAAGCGGCTGAGAGATCAAAAGCAATAGCTCGACTGGCTCCTAGCAAGGCTTGCAGTTGGGGAGCCGAGCCAAAACGGTCTGGGCTAGTGGAGGTAGCAAGAATGATCAAATCGATATCGAGTGGAACTAATTCTGCCTGATCCAGAGCTTGCTGAGCCGCCCTAGCCGCCAGATCCAACAAGCTTTGTTCAGGGGGCAAAATGCGGCGCTGGCGAATGCCGGTGCGCGGCCAGATCCATTCGTCGGAGGTGTCCACCAACTGGCTGAGGTGATCGTTAGTCAACACCGGATCGGGTAAAGCGGATCCCACCCCCACCACCTGCACGGCCTGTAGGGAAGTAGCCATATCCAACGCAGCACTATTCATGGGATCCAACCGGAGGACAATAAGGACAGTGAAAACCGAGGGCAGTAGCCAGCTAGCCAACCCCTCTGACTGGTCTAGGGAGATTTTAGGGTAAAACTACTCCATCCAACGGTTTTTTTTCCTGCCCAGAACCGTTGTTTTCTGAGAGTTCAACCTGGGCTATTTCGGTCTGGATGTGTTGCAGAACGCCTTTTTCCACCGATTCTTTAGCGAGGCGAATGGCATGAAAGACCATCGCTTGCTTGGAACTACCGTGGGTAATCACACAAATTCCATCTACCCCCAGCAACAAGGCTCCTCCATACTCCACATAGTCAATCCGCCGCTTCACCTGCCGCAGATTGGGGCGCAGAATCCAGCAGCCCAATTTTCCCCACCAGCCTTTGGGTAGCTCTTCTAGCATGACTTGGGTGATCGTCTGTCCGGCGCTTTCCGCAAACTTGAGGAGGATGTTACCCACAAAGCCATCGCAGACCACAACATCAAAATTTCCGGTTAAGACATCCCGCCCTTCGGCGTTGCCGACAAAGTTAATATGGGGCTGATGGGCTAGGCGCTGGTGGGTATTGAAGGCCAGATCGTTACCTTTGTTGGCTTCTTCCCCGATGTTGATCAGACCCACCCTGGGATGTTGCACGTTGAGCACGTATTGACTGTAGAGGGATCCCATCAGGGCAAATTGTTCTAAAAACTTGGGACGACAATCGACATTGGCACCCACATCCAACAGCAGAACGGGTTTTGACTTGAGGGTGGGCAGCATCGCCGCGATGGCAGCTCGGTCAATCCCCGGCAACCGTTTTAAGCTCCACATCGCCGCCGTCATAGCCGCCCCGGTGTTGCCCGCCGCCACGACCGCATCCGCTTGTTGATCCCGTACGAGATCCATCGCCACCCGAATCGAGGCTTTGGGTTTCTTCTTGAGGGCAGTGACGGGTTCTTCGTGCATCCCGATATCGTCTTCGGCAGGAACGATTTCAATCCCATCTAGGCTGGTCGGCAAAAAAGGCTGAATGGCTTCTGGGTGACCGACAAGGGCAATTTTGACTCCCAGTTGCTCCCGCGCCAACAAAGCTCCCTTAACGACCTCGCCAGGGGCGTAATCGCCACCCATCGCATCCACAGCAATCCGCACAAACTGACCTCACACGGTAATGGCTTTGTTGTCTTAAGCGCATCCAGATCCTATCAGATTTGCTGATCCATCAGGGATCCCTTGCCATCCTTTGGGTGAGGTTTTGCCTAGCTAGCCCCGCTGGGATCCTTAGGGAAAAGGAAGAGAGATTCTATCCCTAGCCGTCTTGGGGGGAGGGCTGAAAGCTAGGACTGTATTTTCAGATGGCTCTTAACGGTTTCCTACACTTGAATGGCTATGGAACCGTTCTTTGAGCATTTTGCTTTCAGAGCATTTTGCAGGATCGCCATCCCCACTCAATAATAATGTCCACTATCAATCCAGTCTCTTAGAGGTAAAAAATACCCATTGCGACGACTCACATCTTAGTGAAGGGGCTAGTGTGGATCCCTGCTTTCTCATTCGGAGCCTTGAAGCTATTAGCTCCTGAGGGGATGAGGTGGTAGGCGGGATCCCCTCCCCATTCAGATAGGGATCCCTAGTTTCTGAAAGTTAAGGTTGTCATCCGCTAGGAAGAAGGAGCCGCTTCCGTGCGGGGAGCTTTCCGCTGCCACTGGCTGAGCAGAGAGTTCCACCCCAGCCGCATCATCGAGATGAGCCAGTTCCCTTCGAGTTCTTTGAACATCATCATATTCAGTTCAAAGGCATAGTTAGCTTCTGCCACAATCCGCTCAACCGTGGCTGGATCCACAGGTAGGGTATCGAGAGCCGCACGATACTGTTTCTTAAAAAGTCCTTCGTGCTTGATCAACTCGAAGTCATAAAAAGCCATGCCCACCCCGTCCGGTAAACCCATAGCTCGCTTAGCTATTTTTTTGAGGATTTGTCCTCCCGATAGATCGCCGATGTAACGGGTATAGGCATGAGCCACCAGCAGCACCGGATCCTGTTGGGCAATTTCTTGGATGCGCTTGACATAGAGTTGGCAGGCGGGCGAAGGGTGGACGGTAGCCGCCCAGTTGCTTCCACAAAAATAGGTGAGATCCTCTTCTAGGCTGGGTTTGCGCCACAACTCAGGGTAATAGAGCTTGCCCACAACCGGGTGATCCTGAAGCTGTGTAAAAGCTTCTTCTAAAGCGGAGTAGACAAAGTAAAAGTTACCCACATATCGGCTGTAGGATTTTTTCCCCACTACCCCTTTCAAAAAGCACTTGATGAAACCGACATTTTCGGCCATCGTGTGGGATTTTTGCGTCCCCAGCTTGAGTTGCAGGGCTAGCCCTTGATGGGCGGTTTGGGTTTCGGTGTCCTTGCTCATGGTAAAAATGCTCGTTAGTAATGCAAAAACAGGATTGTTAAAGGCGGGTGCATTCTGCCCAGAGGGGAACTCAACCCTGTCTCAGGATGAGCAGGGATCCCTCTCATGCTTGCTAACTCCAATCCTTAGAGTAATCTCCTCCTGTTGTGAATGGATGTTAACAATCGTGAACTGCCTGCGGGCATCTTTTGGTTCGAGGTCTTTAGGGGAGGCAAGCCGGATCCAGTTCAGCCCAGGGATTCTGTGGGTTGACTCCAGCGGCTGTGCATCGGAGCGCAGATGAGAAAACCAGGCAGAAACGATCTATTTGTGACGAATCAACTCATAGATCTCTAAGTAATCTTTGCCCGGATGATTCCAGGAGTAGTCGTATTGCATACCCTGCCCAACCAGTTGGACAAACTCCGTCGGATAGTCTTTCCACAATCCGATGGCTCGATCCAAAGCGGATTCAATGGCATAAAAATCACTCTGGTAAAAGACATAGCCATTGCGTTGTTCGGGAGGATAATTTTGGTCATAGTCTCGATCAAAAACGGTGTTGACTAACCCCCCCACACCCCGCACGATCGGCACCGTACCATAGCGCAATCCAATCATCTGGGTTAGCCCACAGGGTTCATAGTTGCTGGGAACAATAATCATATCAGCCCCCGCATAAATAAGATGGGAAAGCTCCTCATTAAAGCCCAATTCCAGATGGCAGTCAGGGTGATTGTTCAAGTGGCGTTTTTCATGCCAAAAATGAGCATTAATTCCCGGTTCAGTGGCGGATCCCAACAATACAAATTGACATCCCTTATCCAGTGCGTAGTAAATGGCATGATGCACTAAATGCACACCCTTCTGGTCATCCAATCGACCGATATAAGCAATAATTGGCTTGTCAACATCTTGCAGGAGGAGATGATCGCGCAAGGCTTTTTTGTTCTTAGTTTTGCCACTGAGATCGTCATGGTTGAAATGATAGGGAATATAGCGATCACTCTCTGGATTCCAGATATCGTAGTCAATCCCATTGAGGATGCCTGCAAATTTGTGCTGATAGAGATAGAGAGTATGTCCTAAACCACACCCAATGTTAGTGTAGCGGGCTTCTTCGGCGTGATGAGGAGAAACCGTCGTGACGTAGTTGGAAAAGACAATTCCTCCCTTCATGAAGTTTAAGGCAAAAGGGTTAAAGTTATCTCGCATTTGGGAATATCCAAAATAGTAAGACTCACGGTTTAATCCGGTAGCCCATAAAATTTGGGATCCCCCCATACCCTGGTGCTTAAAGTTATGGATGGTATAGCAAACCCGCTGGTTACCCATGCCATGATATTTATAAATTTCAAACAGCATGACGGGCACCAACCCAGTTTGCCAATCGTGGCAGTGCAAAATATCGGGGCGTTTGTTGCTAACCAACAGAAACTCTAAAGCCGCCTTGCTAAAAAAGGCAAAGCGCATGTTGTCATCGTGGCAACCGTAATAACACCCTCGATTAAAAAAGTTATCCGCTGAATGGGGTTCGATGAAAAAGCACAGCCGCCCATGCACCCAGCCACAATAGACCGAGCAGTGAATCGCGCCTCCATACCAGGGAACCCACAAATCACGGTAGGCATCGTGTAACCCCCAGATGTGGTCGTAGCGCATACAGTCGTATTTGGGGAGGATTAACTCCACCGTGTGACCGCGAGTTTCCAGTTCCCGACTTAACCCATAGACTACATCTCCCAGTCCACCCGCTTTGATGACTGGGGCACATTCAGAGGCTATCTGGACAATATACATGCTGGCTCCTCGCCAAACTCCACTCTGGCGATACAAATCTTTAACAAAAGTATAAATCTTTTGCTCCAGTCATCCTACTTACCGGGATCCCATGATGGAGATCCTCCCGCCAGCAGAGGATCGATCCCCTTGCCCGACATCTCCAACCTTAGCTGAGGCAGGCCATTCCCCGCTCATAGATACGCCGCGCATAGTCCGTCCAGACCCCCTGCCCCCAATAGCGAAAACAACTGGTTTGCAGCAGCAGATTGGTGAGAAGGGCGGTTTGATAGACAGGCTGACGGGTAATGGTGGGATCCTCCGCCACCTGAGCGTCAAAGCGTTCGTGAAAGGCCGCACTCAGATGTTGCATAGGCTGCAAAACATTTTCATACCCCTTCACCCAACTCAGGTGGTTTGTCCAGGAGGCTCCCTCCATGTGAAAGTGGGGATCGGTTTCTTGAAGATGGCGGATGGCGGCTTCTACCTGCTCAGGGGAAGTGGAATGGGGATCCACCTGCTGCCAGATCAGGTGCTGATTAATGGCTTGACAAGGGGGATAGTCATGGGAATGGATCCCTTCTGCCTCCAGTAATTCCAGGTATTCTGTCCCGTTTATACCCACCACCGAAGGATGGACTTGATCCCGCAGTTCGTACCACACTCGCGGAAAGTCACGGGGAAACTCATTCATCATTACGCCACCGTTTTCGCCATCGGCAATTTGCGTGACCAAGCTGGGGATCGAGTGGGATCCCAGCGGTTGCCGTCCCCGACTTTTGGCTTCGTAATAGGGCTGCATCTGAGCCACCAGCTTGGTGTCGGATCCCTGGGTTTTGATCAGGGCGGTGATGCTGAGGGTTTGTCCCTGCGAGTTGCGGGCGATCAAGCGATTGGGAACATATTTTTGCGCCTGGGTTAGGCCAGAGCCGTCCAGATTCTCAACGGTATGTTCCTGCACCATCAGCCAGCGATACCCACACTCCAGCAAGGCTTTTACATACTCATAAAGAGTATCGGGATGATTGGGGAGGTGCATTTCGGGAGGAGAGAATCCTTTGACGCGGCGCAGTGCTGCCTCTCCAAAGATGGCAGCAAATTGGTGTTGCCATGCCTGCATGTGCAGTTTCAAATCGGGAATTGGGGTTGAGGGAACCACCGCATGACTCCAAAGGGTACCCAACCATTCCACATGGGGCTGATAGGTGGCTTCGCAGGCAAGGGGAATCAGGGCATCCAAGATATCTTGCCGACCCATTTGTTGCAAGCCCCACAACAAATTCCCGGAATAATCCAACATGATGCGGGGGTTGCATCCCTCCGCCCGTAGTTGGGGGATAATCTGTCCCATCCGCCCATAACACCAGGCAAAGGCGGCAGCATTGTGATTGTCCCCTTCCTGAGGATGTTCAAACATATATTGCAAGTTGCTGATCAGTTGCCCCTGGGATCCCGCCGGGATGGTGGGCTGGTGCATGTGCAGGGCACAGGCAAATCCCGCTTGCAGATGGGTGAGGCGCAGATTGCTATGGGGCAAAAAGATGGGATCCGCATGTTGGGTAATGGACTCAATCGAGGATCCCCAGTCCCCCACGATCGGCGGCAACGTTTCCCCTCCTAAAACGGCTGCTAGCTGACGGGGCTGGGTGGGTGGAGAAACAGACATACTTGTAACCTATGAACAGAACTGTTTTTTTTATACGGATGATTGGGGCTGGCTATTGAGCTTGCCGCTCAGAAGAGGAAGGGAGTTCTCCCTCAAAACAAATGCGATTGCGTCCCCCCCGCTTAGCCTGATAGAGCATTGCATCAGCTTGCTGCAAAAACTCCCCCACAGATAGGAGATGGTTCTGATCCACAACTGCTAATCCTCCACTCAATGTGACCGTAAAAGGCTCAGGAAAACCAAGGAACTCATGGGACTCACACGCTTGCCGAAGAACTTCGCCAATATGCCGGGATCCCTCTTGATCGGTGTCGGTCAGGATCACAACAAACTCTTCTCCCCCATAGCGACAGGCGACATCCACCCCCCGCCGCAAACGACTTTGAAAAATCTGGGCTAGTTCTCGCAACACGCTATCCCCCTGTGGATGTCCGTAGGTGTCATTGATCTTTTTGAAATAATCAATATCGGTAATTAAAAGCGCCAGATGACCTCCTTTGCGCTCAATCCGGCGAATTTCCTCCTGGAGGCGAATTTCTAGATAACGGCGGGAATAAAGTCCGGTGAGGGCATCGAGGGTGGCTAATTTGAAAAGGCGGCTATTTTCCAGAGAGACAGCCATCAGGGTTGCCAGCAGATTGAGCACCAACATTTTCTGCCCGGCCAGATCGATGGGTTGGGTCAACGCCAATAACAATACCCCAATCACCTGCTTATAGTTATCCAAAAGGGGTAGACAGAGACAAAAGGGATCCGGCTGGGCTGTATTTTCTACCTCGGCTTGGGGGTGCATCACACCTCCCACCTCCTGCCAACCCGCGATCCTAGCCTGGCGAGACTCCAGCAGAGCGCGCAGCGGGCTATTGTGTAGGTCAATGTTGATACCGCGATTTTCCAGCTCGCCATCAATCCACTCTCCAGCAATAGTGGCCTGCTCCCCCTGCTCATCAAATTGCCAGAGCGCCACTCGCTGACTTTGTCCAAAGTCCACCATCGTATCAAGAATCAGCTTGACCAAATCCTGAGAATCAAGGGCTGAAGCAATCATGCGCGTAGCATAGTTGAGGGCATAGAGAGTTACCTCAACATCAAGCTCCTGCGCTAAAGGAAAGGGCATCGGTCAATCCTCAAAGGCGATCCAAGGGTTATCAGGGAACTGTTACCGTCTTATCATCTCCGCTTCAGGTTAGGGCTGATATGGTAAACCCTAAGGATCCCCTCTGGGCTTCTGGTTTGACCCTATCCGTTGGGATCCGTATGGACAGCCTTTTTGCCGCTGCTTTTGCCTACGAATTATCCATTATTGTTCTAGGAGTTTTGTTTATGGATCCCATGACGCAGGCATCCTCCCCCCCCAAATCGAAATCCTGGGTGCAGATTGGCATTGGGTTAGCCGTAGCAGTGTTGTTCATTGTAGTGGCTAAACAGTATGGCATTTTGGATGCCATTCAAGAATTTCTGAAAAATGCACTGGCATGGGTTGAGGATTTAGGGCCACTGGCACCCATCATCTTTATGGTGATCTATGTATTGGCAACCGTTTTATTTATTCCAGCCTCAGTGCTGACTTTAGGGGCAGGTAGTGTTTTTGGGGTTTTGTTAGGTGCTTTTTATGTGGTGATTGCCGCCACGATTGGAGCCAATTTAGCTTTCCTGATTGGGCGTTATGTGGCTAGAGAGCGGGTTGCCAAAATGATTGAGGGTAATCGCAAGTTTCAAGCTATCGATCAAGCCGTCGGTCGAGAAGGATGGAAAATCATTGGCTTGATTCGCCTTTCTCCGGCTTTTCCTTTTAATGTACTAAATTATGCCCTAGGAGTTACAAAAGTTTCTTTTGTCGATAATTTAATTGGAACCTTTGGCATCATTCCTGGCACATTTATGTATGTCTATATTGGATCCCTATTGGGAGATGTTGCCGTGGGATCCGCCACTCCTCCCGTCAATCCACAGGCAGAAACCCTCACTCAAATTGTCAAAATTGTTGGTTTGCTTATTACCGTGGGGGTGACCGTTTATGTGACCCGCGTTGCTCAGAAAGCCCTCAAGCAGTCAGTAGGAGAGGCGGATCCGGCATTGTCTACCGAGCCTTAGCAGACTTTTAATCTGAATCCTAAATTCTAGAAGCACATGATTATGGTTAAGTTAATTAGGGGTCAAGCACGAGCAACAGAAAACTCACACCTAAAGAAACAATAACAAACATACCGTAACTAACTAAGCGTAGCGTAGTCAGTTGTAGTTGATGTAGAGATTTTAGCCAGTTAAATCCCAGTAATTCAACAAATCGATCCAACGCCATTCGCATCGGATAGGCATAAAGGGATTTATTTTCTTGGAGCAAAACCAGCACAATTAAAAGTGTTGAATATCCCCATAAGCTTCCCCAGAGGATAGCGGCTATAGCTAATAAACTTTCCTCGATCATACATCACTATTTTGTATAGGGCTGGTATCGATATGGATTGGGTTGCACTTATTGACTAACACATGTTGAGCAAGATAGCCCCTTTAGTTTGAGTGGACTATAGGTTCACCAATAACCTCCTGGTGAGAGCGGCTCCAATCAACCGCCATCCACAACACTATTCGGGTGAGATGGCAGCCGGATCAAGGGTGTCAACGCCTGGTTTGAGTCCTTGTTGTAAAATCTGTTCCGCCGTGTTGAGGGCTTGAAATTGAATTAACCGTGCCACAATACCTGTCCATCCGGTTTGGTGGCTAGCCCCAATACCGGCTCCGTTATCTCCGTGAAAATATTCATAGAATAAGAGGAGGTCTTGCCAATGAGGATCGGTCTGCAATTTCTCGCTACTGCCAAACACTGGACGGCGCCCTTGTTCATCCCGCAGAAAAATAGCAATATGCCGCTGACATAATTCCATCGCTACTTGCCAAAGGTTCATTTTATTCCCAGATCCGGTTGGGCACTCGATAAGAAAGGTATCTCCATAGTAGGAATAAAATTTGACCAGAGCTTGAATGATCAGGCTATTGATCGGGAACCAAATCGGACCTCGCCAGTTGGAGTTTCCCCCAAATAATCCTGTAGAGGATTCGGCGGGTTCATAGGTTACTCGATAGGTGTCATTTCCTACTCCAAAGGTATAAGGATGCTCCAGATGATAGCGAGATAAGGCACGGATCCCATAGTCACTTAAAAAGCGATCTTCGTCCAAAAGACGTTCTAAAATTCGCCGCAATTTATTTTCTGGTAACACGGCAAATAAGCGCCGTTGCTTTATACCCGTCGCTTCGGGGTTATGAATGTTCACTAGGAATTCAGGATGACGGTGATGAAAGCGTTTGATAGAAGCATGAAATGTAGGAAGTTTTTCTAAGGTTTCGGGTTCCACTATCAAGGTTGCCAAAAGAGGCAATAAACCCACCAAGGATCTAACCTTCAAACGGAGAGCTTCTCCTCCCGGCAACCGCAACAAATCATAGAAAAACCCGTCTTCTTCATCCCACAACTCATCTGCCCGCAAACCAATTTGATCCATAGCTGAGGCAATACGAATAAAATGCTCATAAAATTTACAGGCTAAATCTTCATAAACGGGGTTCTCTACGGCTAGTTCTAGGGCGATGGTCAACATATCTAGGCTATACATCGCCATCCAAGCGGTACCATCCGCCTGCTCTAAACTTCCGCCTGTGGGTAACGGAGAGCTGCGATCAAAAACACCAATATTATCTAGTCCTAAGAAGCCTCCCTCAAAAACATTGTTCCCCATAGTGTCTTTGCGATTGACCCACCAGGTAAAATTAAGCAACAGCTTATGAAACATTTTTTCTAGAAAAATGCGATCTCCCTGACCAGTTTTTTCCTTTTCTACAAAATAAACCCGCCATGTCATTGATGCGTGAACGGGAGGATTGACATCGCTGAAATTCCATTCATAGGCCGGTAATTGTCCGTTGGGATGAAGATATTCGGGACGAGTCAGAAGCAATAATTGTTCTTTGGCAAATTCGGGATCCACCATCACTAACACAGCAGTATGAAACGCTAGATCCCAGGCTGCAAACCAGGGATATTCCCATTTGTCAGGCATAGAAATGATGTCGGCAGCCTCAATATGAAACCAGCTTAAGTTTCGTTGAACCTGGCGTTTCGGCACATGCATCGGCGGATAATAGGGATCCCCACTCAACCAGTTTTTTACCGAATAGAAATAGAACTGTTTTGTCCAGAGCATTCCCGCCAGAGCTTGCCGCATTACCCGTTGCTCATCCTCTGAAATATGACCAGGAATAATCTCCTGATAAAATTGATTAGCTTCCTGTTGACGTTGCTCCAAAACACTTGCAAAACTAGCCCCAAAGGGATCCGTTAAGGATTCCGCAGAAAGGCGCAGACGGATGGTTCGTTGGGAGTGAGCTGCCACGGTTACGGTGTAGTGGACGCTCGCTTTTGTGCCCTGTTGCTGGGGATTAATTGCTTCAGTTTGTCCATCAATTAAATACTGATGAATGCTATCTTTAACATAGGGAATGGGATTGGGCAGAGCAAAAATTCGTTCCTGATTTGTTTCATTCTCCGTAAATAAAAGGGGGACTTCCTGCCCATCTAGGGTATCGCTATAGAGGGAATAGGAGCCTAATAG
The DNA here is from genome assembly GCA_033764955.1 of Cyanobacteriota bacterium. Taxonomy (GTDB): domain Bacteria; phylum Cyanobacteriota; class Cyanobacteriia; order Thermostichales; family Thermostichaceae; genus JANRIL01. The sequence continues at coordinate 68,879 of JANRIL010000022.1, forward strand.
AGGGTGATTGGCCTGGATGATTGAGCCAACGCCGGGATCTCCTTTGTGCAAATGGGGCTTGAGCTGATTTCCCCCCCATGACCAGGTATTGCGAAACCAAAGGGTGGGCAAAAGATGCAACGTTGCCTCTACATCTCCTCGATTGCACACCTGAATTTGAATGACAATATCTTCAGGGCTAGCTTTGGCATATTCCAGAAAAACATCCCAATAACGATCATCATCAAACACTCCCGTATCCATCAATTCATATTCCTGTTCAAAGCGGCTACGACGGTAGTTATGGCTGACCAATTCAACATAGGGAAAAGTGACTTGGGGATATTTATAGAGATACTTGAGATAGGAATGGGTCGGGGTACTATCTAGGTAATAATAGTATTCTTTACAGTCTTCGCCGTGGTTTCCTTCACTGTTGGTTAAGCCAAAGAGCCGCTCTTTGAGAATTGGATCCACACCATTCCAAAGGGCTAGAGCAAAACAGAGCCGTTGTTGATCATCACAAATTCCCCCCAGCCCATCTTCTCCCCAACGGTAGGCTCTTGAACGGGCTTGATCATGATTAAAATAATCCCAAGCATCGGCCATCTCGCTATAGTCTTCCCGCACCGTTCCCCATTGCCGCTCACTTAAATAAGGCCCCCATTTTTTCCAATGAACGCCATTGGCTGTGCTGTCCTGCAAACGCTGAGCTTCGGGATTCATCGGGAACACCTGCTATCTTGCCCATACTATATCCAAGTTTGCTCCTGGTTTGCGGCGGTTTTGAAGCTAAAGCAAACTGAGTGACACAGGGATCCTTGGTCTCTCGCCCAGCGAGATTTGCCCCCCTCTTCAGGGATCGGATCCCCAGGCTGGCGGGGCAAAACGGCAGAGAATCACCGAGAATAAAGAAGATTGGTATCAAACCTGAGTTTCTCCTGTGACCTCCCCCTCTCCCCTCGGCCAAGCTCAGCCCACTCCTGCCATCGAGCTTCAGCAGGTTTGCAAGCGGTTTGGCTCCCGCTCCGTTGTCTGTGATCTCTCGCTGCGGATCCCTGCTGGTGAGATGTTTGGGCTATTGGGGCCAAATGGAGCGGGCAAATCCACCACGATTCGCATGTTGACCACCCTCACCTCCCCCAGCCAAGGGCAGATCAGGATTCAGGGATTGGATGTCGTGAAACAGTCCTTGCTGGTGCGGCAGGTGATTGGCGTGGTTTTGCAGCAGGTGACTCTAGACAACGATCTCAGCGTTTGGGAAAACCTGGAGTTTCATGGGCGGATGCACCACATGCCGCGTCCACAACGGCAGGAAGCCATCCAGCAATGGTTGGATTATGTTCGCCTCAGCGATCGGCAGGAGAGTCGGGTGAAAACCCTCTCCGGGGGGATGAAACGGCGCTTACAAATTGCCCGTGCCCTTTTGCATCGTCCACAGGTTTTGTTTTTGGATGAACCTACCGTAGGGCTGGATCCGCAGGCGCGCCGTCTCTTGTGGGAGATCATCTCCGATCTCAATCAGCAGGGCATGACCATCCTATTGACCACCCACTATATGGAAGAAGCCGAAGCCCTCTGCCATCGCTTAGGCATCATGGACGGAGGGCAATTGATCGAACTGGGATCCCCAGAGCAGTTGCGGCATAAATTTGGGGAAGCTCTACTGGTCAAACCCTCCCGTGCCTCCCAGAATGGCTCTGAGCCGGCGGATCCAGGCGCTTTAACCTATGAATTTTTTGCGGATCTGCGGCAAGCTCAACACTATCTGGAATCCCAGCCGGATAAAACGGGTATGATGGTGCGTCCCTCGAACCTGGAGGATATTTTTGTCAAGTTGACCGGTCGCCGTCTCGACTAACGGGTTTCTCCCGCAGAGGGATTCTGTGTCAGGATAGGCTGGGTCAAATCGGGAGTAAGACATGGGGAGGCAACCGCTATCACAAGGGGGATCCCGGATCGGTTGGCGACGAATTCCGCAAATTTTGGTGGCGCTGATCGTGGCTGTCGTTTGCCTGGGATCCCCCCTTTTCAGACCCTGCTGGCCAGGATGCACGGCTGCCCAGGAATTGCTGGCTCCCGATGATCCTCTGGCGGCTTCCCCCAGCCCAACCCTTTCACCTACCCTCATCCCCTCACTGACTCCCTCCCCGCCTACTCCTAGTCCATCGTTGGAACCCATCCAGCCTGGCTCCTCCGCCACTCTGCTACCGGATCCCTCTCCCCCCGACCTAGCTCTCCCCTCTCCCAGCCCAACCCTCACTCCCTTTCCTCCTTCCCCGCCCCCCACCCCCCTCATCACCCCCGCCCCTCCGTTTTTTTCTCCCCCCGCTACTGGAGAACCCAGCCCAGGCAGTGAAGTTTTGGTGGGAGGGATCCCAGTCTTGCGGCTGCAAACCGCAGACTACTCCAGCGAGGTACGGGCGCAGGTGGTGGGATCCGTGATTGAGCAGTTTTTACGCTTTCGCCCCGATGGATCCCTGCCGGAGCCGCAGGTACGCTGGGCACAAGACAACAACCTGCAATACATCCTGCAACTGGGGGATAAAGCCAACTTTACCGCCACCCAACAGTATCTATTTACGGTTACCTATGCCGATGCCGCCATCGCACGGGGGGTGAGTAGCCCCAAAATTACCGATGTGCGGCAGGTAGCGGAACTGTGGGCGAGACAACTGGAACGAGCCATCAGCGATTATCGTCAGGTCAAACTGGACGAGGCTCGCGCCCAAAACCCTTGGGTGGTTCTACTTAGCACCATTTCCGCCATTGCCTTGATTTTGATCGGATATTTTGTCTGGCGGCTCAGCCACCGTCTGCTGCATTATGCTCAGCAGTGGATGGAGGTAAAACTGGGGGACAATTGGCGAAATTGGGTGGATGTTGGAGCCGTACTTTGCCGCGTTTTTCTGGCGATTTCAATTGCCGCTCTCACCCTGCACGGTGCCATCAGCTCGATTCCCTTATTACGGGTATTTCAACGCATCTTTTATTATAATTTGGGGCGATTTTTTCAGACTGCCTTTGGAGTGCTTTCTCAACCATTTCCCAATTCTAATTTAACGATTGCTAGTTTAGCTTTGTTTTTGGGATTATCGATTATTATTTTTATTCTTGCCCATCACCTCAGTTTGGGATTGCAGCAACGCTTTTTGATGCGTCTTGGCTTAGATATCAACACTCAAGAAGCCACTTCAACCATCTTTAAGTATGGGTTCACGTTGTTGGGGATGTTATTGGTGCTGCCGTTCAGTGGCATCAATTTAAGCTCCTTGGCGGTGGTGGCGGGAGCGGTCGGGATTGGGATTGGTTTTGGGTTGCAAAATCTCTTTAATAATTATCTGAGTTATGTAGCTATTCTGTTTGAGCGCCCTATCCAAATTGGAGATTTGGTGGAAGTGGATAGCCTGCTGGGAACGGTGGAACGGATTAGCCCACGGGCTACGGTGATTCGCACGATGGATCGGGTCTTTGTGATTGTGCCCAACTCCCGCTTTACCGAAAGCAAAATTGTCAACTGGAGCTATCGGGATCCCCGTTGCCGGATTCACGTCCCGATTGGGGTAGCCTATGGATCCAATCCTGAGGAGGTCTGTGAGGCTCTGCTCCAGGTGGCTCGTGAAAATGCGCGGGTTCTCAGTAGTCCGGCTCCGCAGGTTTGGCTGAAAGGGTTTGGTGATTCCGCCCTCAATTTTGATCTGTTGGTTTGGATCAATCGCCCTCAGGATCAGTTTTTGTTGGTGAGCGAACTCAACTTTTTGATTGAGGCGGAGTTTCGGCGGCGGGGCATCCATATTCCCTTTCCGCAGCAGGATTTGCATATTCGCTCTGCCGACGCCTTTCAGGGGATGTTTAACGGGCGCGATCCTGCCCACACAGCTAGCCAGAGCGATCCGCTTCCTTCCTCATCCGTGCCACCAGGGCTTGCTCCGGGGAGTGAGGGATCCCCCGATCCGGGATCCCAGGCTTGATATCCGGCCACTCTCCTCAGCTTGACTTGCAGGAGCGCCGCGCACTACCTGTGAGGTGAGCGTCGGGAGGAATGCAGGCTCGTCGAAGACGAGCAATAAGTCTCTAGGCATCACCACAGATTCTCATGAAGTAGAATGGGGCTATGAATCAAGTCCT
>JANRIL010000029.1:0-93877 GCA_033764955.1 Cyanobacteriota bacterium
CTACTGCGGCTATCTTACTTGAGGGGTCGCCCTCCGGAAATCTTGCTCGATGCCAGGTCATTATCCCCAAAATCCCCTCAGTATCCTTACCGAGGGGATTTTGCTCCTCTTATCCCTAAACAATACTCTCCACCTCTTTGACTATTGCAACTCAATCCGACAATAACTTCCAAGGATTTTTAGGGTTTCACATATTTCTTGTAATACCATAACAATACTATTTGGAAGTCTTTTGTATTGAGGATGTTCTAAATCAATAAAAAAAACATAGGTGCCAGCAGATTTTTTTGTGGGTCGTGATTCAATCCTTGACATGTTAATTTCCTGATCAGCAAAGACCTGTAAGGGTCTGAGTAATGCTCCCGGAATATTTTGTGGAAGGCTAAATGCTAAAGAGGTCATTATTCCTACCTGTTCAGAAAAATTTTTGTTGTGCTTGATGACCCAAAAACGAGTTTTATTATCTGGGTGATCGTTAATGGATTTGTAAAGAATTGGTATGTTGTAAAGCTCTGCTGCCCTTTCTGAGCCAATGACAGCTAGTTCGGGATTGGTCTTAAGCTTATCTAGTGCCTCAGTTGTAGAGTTACTAGAGACTTGTTCAGCATGTGGAAGGTAATCATGAAGCCAAAGTTGACATTGACCCAGAGCTTGTGGGTGAGTAATAACGGTCTGGATATTTTGTAGATTGGTGCTTTGGGAAATCAGAGCATGCCGAATGGGTAGAACTAGCTCATATTGAATATGTAAGTCTGGTAAACGCCAAAGTGTGTCAAGGGTCATGGCAACCCCCCCTTCAATTGAATTTTCAACGGGAACAATAGCCCAGTCTACATGGTCATTTTTTACTGCTTCGAGTACGGAACTGATCGTTAGACATGGGATAAGCTGCATTGGAACTTTATCTGAATTTTTCTGGTTAGATATAGCGGCTAGAGCAGCTATTTCACTATAAGTTCCTGGAGGGCCAAGATAAGCAATAGTCTCAGGTGAAATAGTCATTAGGAAGGTTGTGTAAGAATTGGTTTTGATTGAAGGTGATTGTGATTATTAGTTTATATTTCGGAATGAAATGTTATGAGTAATAAGCTTAAACTCCTTCGATAAAAGGCATCCATTCCATTGGGAAAACTACTCGACTAGATTAATATAACAGTATCAACTAGTGATATCAACCCAGATGTCACCATATACGATAAAGCTCATGACGCAATAGTTGATCACTGACTTGAACCTAAAGCTAATATGCATTCGATAAAAATTACTGAAACTCTATCACCGAGAGCGTCATAATAATTTGGGAAAATTTCATTTGCTTGCATTGCAGTTTTTGGGACTTATCAAATTCACTCCTCAAAAGTCAATTTGGCCAGTTTGGTAATGGACAGCCTGCTAATGTGGGATGACAAATATAGTACTAATGATTAAACCTGAGAAAAGCCTACGGAGGACAGCCTCGATTTTAGCTGTGTGCCGCCTGCCTCTTACAGACTCAATACCCGGATGGGAGATGAGGTTATATAAATGGATGGGGTTGAGGGGATCCACTGATTGAGGGTGACACAAAGGATACTAACTGCTGCCTAACTTAGCTAATGGTTAACCGTATATGGACAATTTTGCCTGTACAGACTACCGCTTTGATCAAAATATCTTAGATTTGAATGGTTCGGTGATTTTCTTCCCAGTTCGGCACCATAGTCCGACAGCGGCTCGTCTTTTGCAACATTTGCTGCGGGAGAAACGCCCTCAAGCCATTTTGATTGAGGGGCCTTGTGATTTTAATGAGCAACTTTCTGAACTTTTGTTGCCCCACCAGTTGCCGATTGCCATCTACAGCTACACGACAATGGAAGATGGAGGGCGGCGAGGGGCTTTTTATCCTTTTTGTCTCTACTCGCCTGAATGGCAGGCTCTACAGATCGGCCATGAATTGGGATCCCATCTGCAATTTATTGATCTGAGTTGGCAGACGTTATCGACGATTGCTCAGGTTAGTCAACGCTATGCCGATGGACAGTTGCGGGAGAGTCCTTATATCAGAAGGCTATGTCAACAGTTAGGCGTCGAAACTTTTGATGATCTTTGGGATACCTTATTTGAGATTGATCCGGCTTTGAGCCTGCTGGATTACTTGGAGCGCTGCCATCTCTTGTGCTGGCATATTCGGTTGACTAGTGAAGTGGTTTCTTTGGAAGATCGCCAACGGGAAGCCTTCATGCTCAGGCAAATTCAGGCAGTTAGCCAGACGGGAGTTGATTCTATAGTAGTGGTGACGGGGGGCTTTCACAGCTATGCCCTCTATACTGCTTGGCAGGGATCCCCTTTTCCTTCTCCAGCTACTCCAAATGAGGGATTCTCTGAGGACCAGGGAATTGATCAGGCCGTAGGATCCCCAGAGCCACTCCTAGGGGGTGAGGAGGATGATCTCCTCACCCGGTATTCCTCTCCTCGATCGGGCATCGCTCTCACCCCCTATTCGTATAACCGCCTCGACAGCCTGACCGGATATGAAGCGGGGATGCCGGGGCCAGGGTTTTATCACATGGTTTGGGAGTCTCGCCAAGCCGGACAAGGGGAGATTCACCCACCCCTTTTGGCACAGGTCACCCAAGCTCTCCGCCGCCAAAAGCAACCGGTGAGTGCCGCAGACTGGATTGCGGTAGAGACCACCGCTAAGGCTTTGGCACTGCTACGGGGACATGCCCAGGTATGGCGGCAGGATTTGCTGGACGGGATCCTTTCCGCTTTGGTCAAAGATGAGGTGACCTATCATATTCCTCACCCCTTTTTGCTTGCTACTCAAGAAGTTTTGCGGGGAAGTGAACGAGGGAAACTCGCCCTTGGCACCTCTCTACCTCCCCTCGTCGTTCACTTGCAGCAATTGCTCAACGAGTGGGATCTAGAACCTAGCTTGAGCCGTCGTTCTCTGGATCTAGATTTAACACAAGCCAGCGATCTGACCCGCAGCCGCCTCCTCTACCAATTGAAAACCTTAGGGATCCCAGGCTTTAGTCGGCAGGGAGGAACCGATTGGATCGAGCGGGGGGAGCTACTCCGCCTTTGGGAACGTTGGCAAATTATCTGGACTCCCAATTTCGAGGCAGGCTGTATCGAAGCCGCCATTTATGGATCCACCCTGTTGGAAGCCGCCCAAGCCAGTTTGCTGGAAAAAGTGGCCTCACTAGAGGGGAATGCCGAGCAGGGATCCCTGCTGTTATTGGAGTCCTGTTTGATGGGATTTAGTCAACTCTGTCCCACATTTCAAGTAGAACTAGGGGTGAGTTTATTGAATATCATCCGCCAAGATCAGGAATTTGGACGGGTAACTAAGGGATTGGGGCATCTGCTCTATTTGTATTGTTATGACGAGGTGTTAGGGGCAGCCGGTCACCTCCCGATTGCTCTTGTCTTAGCAGAAACCTGGGAGCGCAGTCTATGGTTGCTGGAAAGCTTGGGGCAAGTCACCGAACCTCAGCCAATTCTGGTCGGACTTAAAACCTTGCTAGAAACCTGGGAACGCTGCGCTTCTCTAGCCCATTTGGATCGAGATTACTTTGTGCAGGTGCTAGAACGGGTTGGTCACCATCCAGGACAACTGCCCATGCTGAGGGGGGCTGCGGTGGGATCCCTGTGGGTGTTGGGGGTGACTGTGCCTGAGTTTGTCCGAGCCCAATTGCAGTCGTTTGCTCAACCCGAACATCTGGGTGACTTCTTGACCGGTTTGTTTGCGCTAGCCAGAGAATTGGTGCAACGTCATCCCGATTTGGTGGTGAGCATTGATCAGGTGATGGTGGGTTTCTCTGCCTCCGAATTTCTGGAAGCCCTGCCAGCCCTCCGCCTTGCCTTCACCTACTTCACTCCCCGCGAAAAAGTCCATTTGATCCAAACCCTCCTCAAAGCCACGGCTCCCCCCGATCAGCCGCCCCTGAGTCTGGCGGATCTCCCTCCTTTAGATGTGGATGCCACCACGGCGGCAGAGGTCATGGCTTTTGAAACCCGCCTCTTTGCCGCCGCGGAACGCTATGGGATCCGACATTATTGATCCCCCCATTTCCGATGAAGCTCTAAACCGCAGACCCAATCCTCTCGATCCAACAGATTTAACCAATAGACTCAATAAGTAGGAATGGCGGGATCCACCCGCTCTGACCAGGCTTGGATTCCGCCGGAGATATTGATGACTGGATGAAAGCCCTGTTGTCTTAACCATTCAGCTACCTGGGCGGAACGGATCCCGTGGTGGCAAAGAACATAGGTTGGCCGATCCGGCTGCAAATCCTTCAGGATCTGCTCATGCCATGCCTCAAACTCGCTGAGGGGATAATGGCGAAACCCCAGATGATTGAGATTGGCTAATCGCAGTTCAATCGCTTCTCGCACATCGATCAGTTGATAGGCGTCGCCGTTGGTTTGCAAAGTGTGCTGAAAATCCTCTACCGAGATAAAACCTGTCATAGTTAAAGTTAACGTCCTTAGTATTTATGGTTGCTGCTCTTGCCAATGGATTGAGGTCAAGCGAGTGGGTATTTTGGGATCTCTGAGCCGTGATATCCAGCGCAATCTGGTGATCTTGTTTATGGCTGGGCTGTTTTTTTGGGCGAGCTTAGGGGCTTTGTTGCCGACGTTGCCCCTCTACGTTAGCAATGCGGGGGGAACCAGTCAGGATATTGGCTTGGTCATGGGATCCTTTTCCATTGGATTGATTGCCTCTCGTTCTTGGTTGGGGCGGTTGTCCGATCGGCGTAGTCGCAAGTTGGTGTTGTTGATTGGCATGATGGCGCTGATTTTACCTCCCCTTGGCTATATGTTCATCAACAACGTGCTGGGGTTAATGGTAATTCGGGCACTCCACGGCATCAGCATCGCCGCTTTTGCCACGGGCTATATCACCTTAGTGGTGGATATCTCTCCCGCCAGCCATCGCGGTGAGGTGTTGGGCTATATGAGCTTGGTGAATCCGGTGGGGATTGCCATTGGTCCAGCTATTGGGGGGTTGATGGAGGCATCATGGGGATATTCACCCCTCTTTCTCTTTGCCTCCGGCTTAGGGGTGGCCGGATTTGGGGCAACGTTGCTGGTTAGAGAAGTCGCCTCTGTTCCCGTCCAGAACCCCGACGCCATGCCCTTTTGGAGTTTGTTGCAACGCCCTAGCATTTTTTCTCTGACCTTGGTCATGTTATTGATTGGTTTAGCGTTTGGCACCGAAAGTACATTTGTCAGCCTGCTCATTCAAGAGGCGGAGGTGGATCTCAACCCAGGACTTTTCTATACCGCTGCCGCCTTTGCCAGTTTCGCCATTCGCCTGTTAACGGGTCGAGCCTCTGACCGCTATGGGCGGGGGTTATTCATCACTATCAGCTTGATCCTCTACACCGTTGCGATGGCGATTTTGTGGAAGGCTACCTCAGTGCTGGCTTTTGTCCTATCCGCCTTGTTAGCTGGGGCAGGCTTTGGCATCCTCATCCCCATGGTTTCGGCGTTGGTGGCGGATCGTAGTGAAGCTCATGAACGGGGACGAATGCTTGGTTTGTGTATGACGGGGTTTGATCTGGGGATTGGGTTAGCGGGGCCGATTTTGGGATCCCTAGCCATATCATCGGGTTATCGAGGGATGTTTGGAGCGGCAACCCTCCTGTCTGGGCTGGCCATCGGCACCTTCTTAGCTTTTTCCAATCGGGACGTGCGGCAATCTCTGCGATTTTCCTTAGGACTCAGCCAGGATTACTACGCCACCGATGTCTTTCCGCATAATGTTGAGGCTTGATATGCGGGTAGCTAGCTGGAATGTAAATTCGATTCGGACCCGCCTCAGCCAGGTGATCGCCTGGTTGAATGCTCAGGCGACTCAAGAACCAATTGATCTTTTATGCTTACAAGAAACCAAAGTAGTGGATGCTGACTTTCCTAGCGATGAATTTACCCAGTTGGGCTATCACGTCTATGTTTCTGGGCAAAAGTCCTACAACGGGGTTGCCCTGATCAGCCGGGATCCCATCATTGATATTCAAAAGGGATTTACATCGGTTTTGGGAACTGAAAAAGTTGGTAGTTTTGATGAGCAGAAACGTGTGATTGGCGGTTTGATTCAGGGCATCCGCGTGATCAATCTTTATGTGCCCAATGGATCCGAAGTGGGTAGTGACAAATATCAGTATAAATTAGAGTGGCTTGATCTTTTGCGAGAATATCTCACCTATTGGCTGTCAAAACCCGACCCGCTTTGGATCTGTGGAGATTTTAATATTGCCCCAGAGGATCGAGATATTTATGATCCGAAAAAAGCGGGGGAAATCATGGCCTCGCCACCCGAAAGAGACGCCTTAGCCAAGATTGTCGGGCTGGGATTGCAGGATGTCTTTCGCAAATTTACGACAGCGGGGGGATATTTTAGCTGGTGGGACTATCGCTCGGCTGCTTTTGTGAGAAACCGAGGCTGGCGAATTGATCACCATTATCTCAGTCAATCCCTTTATGAACGGGCTAGTCAATGCGTGATTGACAGGGATCCCCGTTCTAACCCCCAGCCCAGCGATCATGCTCCGGTGATCGCCACAGTCTAAGTTAGCTTTTGGTGGATTTTGTGAATTTTTAAGATGTCAATTGGCATCGGCGACCTGTTTGGGTTGGGCGAAGTCGGAATGGTTTGGTTCTGGGTATGGGAGGGCAAAACCAAGCGGGGGGATGACCCACTACCGGGGCTAGAACAAGGCAACCCCAGAGTGATACGGTAAGTCAGGTATGGTCAGATCCCCAGCCGAAGGCAAGTCATAGGTCATGACGGAAAATAGCCAAAGTTTTTCCCCCCACTCCCCCGATCGTCAGGAACGTGCTCGCTTTCTGCAATTAGCTGGTGATCAGGTGATCAAACTGGAGCAAGGGATCCGCATGCTCACCCACACTCCTTTGGATCCGCAACTGCCCCGTCTCTTAGCCGAAACGACCGCCCTGATTGTCGAGGCTGCCCCCCCCCTCAACCTGGGGATTGGGCTGCAAATGGCTGAGCGACTGCAAGGTCTGTTTTTGCGGATGGAGGCGGGGAGCTATTCCGCAACCCTGGCGGAAGAATCCCTTCTGCAACATTGGTTGTTGCAAATTTTGGCAATTTTGACCCAATTGTTAGAGGCGTTCGCCAAACAGGAAGAATCCTTTGAAAAGATGGCGGAGTCCCTCTGGCAGGAGGCTGTCCCTATTTTTGAGCAGGCGGAATCCTATTTGCAGTTGGATCCTGAAATGGGTTATTCAGAAGCACAGCCACCGATGGATTCGGTTAACGCAGAAGCAGTGGAGTCAACCGTCAGTTCCCCAACGGGATCCCGTGGTTTGTTGTTGGGGCATGATCGCGGGTTAACCTTGGGGGCTACCCTAATTTTTGCGGTGGGCTTGCTGATGCGCCTCTGGCAGCTCAATCAATATGCAGCTCCCGTGTTTGATGAGGTCTATTTTCCAGAATTTGCCAAAAAATATCTGGATGGCGTCAGTTTTTATGATGTGCATCCCCCCCTCGGCAAGTATCTGATTGTTTTGGGCATTTATGCCTTTGGGCGTAACGAAATTGGCTATCGCCTCTTGACCGCTCTATTTGGGGCGCTCATCCCGGTTTTGGTAGCGGGGGTGATGTATCGCCTCACCTATCAGCGCAATTTGGCTCTTTTGGCGGGGGGATTGCTGCTCACCGATGGCCTCTTTTTGGTGGAATCTCGCTATGGGTTAATGAATGTTTTTTTGGTGGCTTTTGGCATGGCCGCTCAGATCTTTTTGTTGACCGGTCTTGAGCAACGGGGTTGGCGGCGCACCCTGCTGTTTAGCTTGTCGGGGGTGATGCTGGGATCCGCAACGGCTGTCAAGTGGAATGGTTTGTGGTTCTGTATCATGTTTGCCGGACTGGGGGTTTTAGTCTGGACGGTGGTGCTGGCTAAGCCGCAGTGGATCCCTCGCCTGGGGGTTTTGGGAGAAATTCGCCAGATGCGTTGGTGGCACTACGCTTTTTGTTTTATGGCGGTGCCTTTGCTGGTCTACTACATCCAATGGATCCCGCACATTCAGCTCAATCCCCAAAAAGACATCACGATTCGCCCTGGTTTGATTAGCGTGGTGGACTATACCCGCTCGGTGATGGAGGTCAACAAAGCCCTCTTAAGTGGACAAACGGCTGGCAACTTGATCGTCGATGAAAACCAATCGGTACATCCCTACTGCTCCAGCAGCTTACGCTCGTTAGGATCCGCTTTTCCCGCCCTCAAGCCCTATCTAAATAATCGCTTAGCTTCGGCGGGGGCTTGGTCTTGGCCTGTCATGGCGCGTCCGGTGGGCTATTACTTCGATGGCAGCAACAATATCTGGCGGGGGGTGACGGCCATTGGCAACCCTCTCTTATGGTGGATGTCTACCGCCTCGATCCTGATTTTGGCCGTGCGGGGATTACGTCAATTTCAGATGGTAGGGGCTTATTTATTAATTGGTTATGCGGCTAATTATTTGCCCTGGTTTATTGTTAGCCGTTGTGTATTTATTTATCACTATATGAGTGCGCTGGCTTTTAGTGTTATGGCTTTGGCTCTGCTGGTTTATGAAATGGTGCATCACCCCGACCGCATTGAAAAAGCCACTGGACTGACGGTGGTCACCTCCGTTTTGCTGGCACAACTGTTTTTTATGCCCATTTGGTATGGGATCCCGTTGACGCCCGGACAGTTTTATCAGCGCATGTGGTTCCGCGCCAATCCCATGCCGATCTTTTGTTTTTCCGAAGAGCAATGCCAGAAAACCCCCCTGCGGATCCCGGCGATTCCTGGCTTTAACTGGATCTAGCCTGAGATGCCATCAGGACGGTTAGCCCTGCTATCGCTGGGGGCTGAGAATGACCACCGTATTAAGTAACAAAGCCAGCAGAATGAAGGTCATCCCTAGAGTTTCTAAGGGGGTCGGTTGTTCCCCTAGTTGCCAAGCAGCAGCCAAAACCCCGACCACGGGCGTAGCTAATGTGCCCAGACCCGCCATCCCAGCGGGTAAACGACTGAGGGCATAGAACCACAGCAGCCAAGCCACCATCGTGCTAGGGATCACGCTGTAAAGCAGAACTCCCCAAAATGGCAACGACCACTCAATCGTTGGACTAGGGATCCCCCAGGCCAGCAGCACTAGGGGCAAGCTACCCAGAAGCATCTGCCAGGTGGTGAAAGAAAGCACATCCAAAGGCTGCCGCTGTTGTAGTTTCTTCGCTACAATAATTCCCGCCGCCCAACTGAGGCTGGATAAGAACGCCAGTCCTTTGCTCTGCAAATCTTCCCCCAACCGCAGAGGCATCAGGATCAGCACTAAACCCACCAGTGCCACTACGACCGCTAGGATTTGCCAACGACGTAACCGTTCTCCCAGCATCGGCCAAGCCAAGAGCAATACCCAAAAGGGCATAGCATAGTTGAGGATAGCGGCTTTGCTGGCTTCCCCACTGGCCAGAGCCAAAGAGGTTAACCCATAAAAACCCGTGGTTTGTAAAAATCCCGTCAGAGCCGTGCCCAACCAAACCTGTGGCCAAAGGGGTTTACGAGCGATCCACAGCACCAGCCAAAGACCGATTCCCCCCAGCGCTGATCGGAGAGCGGCATAATCCAGTGGGGATGCGTACTGAACTCCCAGTTTCATCACCACCCAGTTGTATCCCCAAATAAAAACCAGAGCCAGTAGAGCCAGCAGAGGGGATCGATCGACGGCAGGGGAGGATGAAGAAGAATCCGACATGCTGGGGGCTAGACACAGGCTACTATCCTAAGCGAGACCAACCGAGAGGGGGATGGAGACGAACACTCAAGAATGCTGAATGGTGGGTGTTTTGGATCGGCTCAGGGAGGATTCTTATGGATAGATTGATAAGCATGTAGATACATTGCGTTGCTGTCTGAACAATCTTCTGGTGTTGCCCTATGCCTTATCGCTGGGATCTATCGCATATTCCGCCCTACATAGACCCTCAGGTGGTACGACAGGTGGGGCGCTACGCTGCCAAAATTTTGGCACTGCGCGGGATCCATACTCCCCAGGCGGTGGCGGCCTTTGTCAATCCTGATGTCTATTTGCCCACCCCTCCTACGGAATTACCGGATATGGAGCGGGCGGTGGCGCGCCTCCTGCAAGCCCGAACCAGGGGGGAAAAAGTGATGATTTGGGGGGATTTTGACTGCGACGGGGTGACCAGCACCGCTCTTCTGCTCTCCGCTCTGCGTCCCCTGGGGTTATCCCTCGATTTCACCATTCCTCTGCGGGCTGCCGAAGGGCATGGACTCCATCCAGAACGGTTGGCGGAAGTGGCTCAACAGGGATCCCAGTTGATCCTCACCGTTGATTGTGGGGTAGGCAATCGAGCGGAAATTGAACAAGCTCAGCAGATGGGCATCGACGTGATTGTGACGGATCACCACCTCTTGCCGGATCCGTTGCCCCCTGCGCTGGCAGTGGTTAATCCATTGCGCTTGCCAGCGGATCATCCGCTGCGCTTGTTGCCGGGGGTGGGGGTGGCCTACAAATTGGCGGAAGCGGTCTACCAAGCCCTAGCCCAACCAGGGGTAGAGCAATTTTTGGATCTTGTGGTGGTGGGAATTGTGGCTGATGTGGCTGTTTTGCAGCGGGAGTGTCGCTATCTGGTGCAAAAAGGCTTGCCGATTTTGGCCCAGACTCAACGATTGGGCTTGCAGTTGTTGATGGCTAACCTGCCGGAAAAAGCCAAGACAGGGATCCCAACCGCTCAAGACATCGGATTTCGCATGGCTCCGAAGCTCAACGCCATTGGGCGACTGGATGATGCTCGTTTGGCGGTGGAATTATTGACCACCTCGGATGCGGAACGGGCAAAGGCGTTGATGGATCTGTTTCTTGCCACCAACGAGACCCGCAAAGCGCTGACCCAGGTGGTGATTGCCCAAGCCAGCCAACAAATCGAACTGCAAGCCCTCGATCAGCAAAAGGCCATTGTCCTAGCCAGTCCTGACTGGAATCAGGGGGTGGTGGGAATCGCCGCCGCCAAATTGGTCGAAACCTACGGTTGTCCGACGGTGTTGATTGCCTGCCATCCGCAGCGACAGGAGGGATATGGATCGGGGCGTTCGATTCCCTCTGTGAATTTGGTGGAGGCACTGAATGCTGTGGGATCCTTGCTCTCCGGCTACGGTGGCCACCCGATGGCAGCGGGGCTGCGGGTCTCTCTTGCCCACCTGCCTGCCTTACAGGCGGCGCTCACCCAACAGCTGGCCTCCCTGGTGAAGGGGGATATTCAGCAACGGGATTTGCCCATTGAGCTATTTGTGGATGCTCAACAGGTGGCAGATGTCAGCGCTGTTCTCACGGACATGTTTGAGCAACTCACTCTATTGGAACCCTTTGGACAGGGAAACCCCCGTCCACTGCTGGCGGTGCTCAACCTAGAAAGTAGCCACCTGAGACCCCAAACCTCCCGGAATGGACAACACCTCAGTTTTAGTCTGGGATCCCATAAGCTGTGGTTTTGGGGGGAGGGATCCCAACTCACTACCTGGCAAAAACCGGGACGGCTGGATATTGCCTTTGTGTTAGAAGATTCCACCTGGCAGGGGCAGGGTGGTTGGCAAGGTAATGTAAAAGCGCTACGTTGGGCTACTGCGGATCCCCTACCTACCTGGGCGAGTGTCGAGTTGCAGGTGGAGGATTATCGTCAAACGCAACCGCCAATGGCGACGGCCACCCTTTATGCTGGTCAGATCCCGGTGGGAACATCCAGCGATTTGTGTTTGCGGGAATGGCCTTTTTGGGCGGAGGAGTTAGCCACCCTTTTACAGACGGTGCGCCCGAAACGCCTCCAACTGGCTGGACACGCTTATGACTTTCAGGGGATCCCGCGCTGGATTGCTCAACTGGTCAGGGATTGGCAGGCAGGCATCCGCGATCCCCACCAATTAGCCCAAGGGGGGATCCCACTGCCCATCCTGACCAAATGGCTGAATGAGCCGTCTGTTCTGGAGGCGGAGGTAGGGGATCCCGCTATTGAGCGTTTGCTGCATCTACTACGGGAAGCCCAGTCCTTTCACTATTGGTTAGATCGAGCCAGTAGCCATGAGATTCTCAAACTGTGTAAGCGTCTGCTCAGTGATGATAGCTGGGGATCCCCTGCTTAGCCTATTCATCAAGATTTATAGGGATCCCCAATCCAGTGCCATCGAATCACCGCCAAACCAATTGAGGAGGAATCATTATGGGCAAAGGTCGTTTGGAAGCATTTAGTGATGGGGTACTGGCGATCATTATCACCATTATGGTCTTAGAAATTAAAGTTCCCCACGAAGCAGGCTGGAATGCTTTGCTGCCCCTATTGCCCATCTTTTTGAGCTATGTGTTGAGCTTTATTTTTTTGGGCATTTATTGGAATAATCATCATCATTTATTTCAGGCGGTTCATCGCATCAATGGACGGGTACTCTGGGCTAACTTACATTTGCTGTTTTGGTTGTCGCTGATCCCGTTTGCAACGGCATGGATGGGAGAAAATAGTTTTGATCAATCGGCGGTGGCTCTTTATGGAATAGTCTTGCTATTTTGTGCCTTAGCGTATTGGATCTTAACCACAACCCTGGTTGCTCACCACGGTCAAGAGTCCCTACTCGCCACGGCACTGGGCAAAGACGTAAAGGGGAAAATATCCGTAGCTCTCTATGCCATTGCCATCCCCATTGCCTTTATTCAGGCTTGGCTAGCTTGTAGTTTGTATGTGCTGGTTGCCTTCATTTGGTTGGTCCCCGATCTGCGAATTGAGAAGAAGTTGATGGAATAACCGGGGAGTATTCAGCCAGGGGTAAGTCAAAATAAAAGGTTGTGCCCACTTCTGCTTGAGTCTCAAAGCCAATTTTTCCGCCCAGTCGTTCAATAATGGCTTTACTGATGCTCAGCCCCAAACCAGTGCCGCCTTTGCTGCGGGTGGAAGAGGAATCCGCCTGAGCAAATTTTTGAAAGATGCGACTGTGAAATTCCTCCGGGATCCCAGAACCGCGATCCGTCACCATCACCCGTAGATAAGGAGGAGTGTATTGGGTTTGAATGATCACCTGACTTTCAGGAGGAGAAAACTTAGCTGCATTGGATAAGAGATTAGTGATAACTTGCGTGAGGCGATGGCTGTCCACCTCCACCTCTCCATCCACCCCACTCACCAAGACAAACTCCACCTGATATTGGGCGGCATAAGTCCGATTCGATTCAATCGCCTGCTCCAATAATGGCAGCAAGGCATACCGTTTGATCTCAAAATTCATTTTACCGGATTCAATTTTTTCGATATCTAAAATGTCATTGATCAACAACATCAATCGATCACTATTTTTATAGGCAATATCTACTAAGGAACGGGTTTGTTCAGAGATAGATCCCCCAACTCCTCCGATAATTAACCCCAAGGAGCCACGAATCGAGGTAAGCGGAGTTCTTAGTTCATGACTGACCACTGAGACAAACTCATTTTTGAGTTGTTCAACCCGCTTGACTTCGGTAATATCATTAGTCACGGTTAACAGACATGGATGGCCATCAAGATCGACAATTTCAGCCGAAACCAAGCCTGTGCGAACATCAGCATTTTTTGCGTAGAAATTAATTTCTAAATTGCGAACGGATCCCTTTTCTCGTAGATTCTGAAACAGACGGATTCGATCTTGCGGATCTACCCAAAAATTTAATTCTAGAGAGGTTTTTCCTAATATTTCTTCTAGAGCATAGCCCGTCATCTGCAAAAAACTATCATTGGCTTCCAAAAGTCGGCCTGTTTCTAAATTGCTCAGTAACATCGCGTCTGGACAGGCGTGAAAAGCTTTGGCGAATTTCTGTTCAGAACGTCGTAGAGCTGCCTCAATATATTGCCGTTCTTCAATTTCCCGCTGGAGTGCTTGGGTGCGCTCTTCTACCCGTGCTTCTAATGTATAGGAATAGGCTTGTAATTGTTCATAGAGACGAGCATTTTCTAAGGAAATAGCGGCTTGACTGGATAAAACAGACAAGATCTCTAATCGTTCTGGAGTAAACGCATCAGAAATCTGAGTATTTTCCAGATAAAGGATCCCGATCAGTTTGGCTTGATGTAAAATCGGCAGACACAGCAGCGATTTGGGGTGATGGGTTTGCAGGTAGGGATCCGTTGCATAAGGCTGTTGAAGACTAGCCTCATTTAACAGAATCGGTGATAACGTACGGGCTGAATACCATATGAGAGTCTGGGGCAAATGGGCTTGTTCTAGAGGAACTGGGGAGCAAATTTCTACTTGATCCGGTTGGACAGTTGCCGCCGCCAGCATAGATAATTTATCTTCACTTGCCAACAAGAAATAAGCTCGATCTGCCCCCGCATGCTCCAACAAAATTTGCATTAACTTTGTCAATAATTGCCCCACGTGAATTTCCTGAGCAAGTGCCTGAGCGGCTTTAACGACAGCTTTTAAGTCAAGATGGGAGGTTGTATAGTCAATCGGATCTACGGTACTGGTGAGGGCAATGACTGGCAGGGTAGAGGCGTGAGAAGCGGGGGTTGGCAGAGGGGAAAAAGAGGTTGCCTCTTGACTGTTGCCGATTCGATCCAAAGCGATTTGTTGAAGATGTTTGACTTTAGCAGTGGCTTGCCAACGCTGATAAAGGTAGCTCGCTTCACGCCAGTGCAAGGTCGCATAGCGCTGGTGGTTTTGTTCTGCCCAAAATTCAGCCAATCGCTCTTGAGCTAGGGCTTCGACTTGTAAAAACCCTGTGGATTTGGCCTGCTGAATGGCTCTCTCATAGTGAGATAGGGCTGCTGAGATATTTTTTTGAAAACGGGCTATTTCTGCCTCCAGTAATTCATGTTTGCTGAGATAATTAGCAGGGCATTGACTGGCCCATTCTTGTAAAAGCTGGCGTTGATCAACCACCTCTTGCCATAGGGATCCCTGATCTTCAAGGGGAGCTAGTGCCCACATTTGGATGGCCAACAGCCCCCAATAAAAATGATGTTCTCCCACCCGCAAATGAGCAATAGAAGTGTATTCTAACTCACCAGCTTTTCTGGCCGCTGCTAACCCCAGATTGTACTGACCAAAGGCATACAGCAATTGACATTTCAAAATCCAGAAGAGGTGCAGGGCGGATTTCATCCCTCGTTCCTGCAAAAAAGCCAGATACTCGCCTTCCGAAAACTGATCGTCATCAAAGCTTGAGCCATTTTGGGTCATGCCCTGGTATGCCCGAATCATCTGCTGACAGAGCAACGGAAAAGGATATTCGGATTCGTAGCGAATTTTTTGCAGAAATTCTAGGCAGCGCTGGGTATCTGCCGCTGCTAGGGTGAGGGGATCCCCTTGCACCAGGGTGCGATAACTAAAGAAGGTGGCGCAAAAAGCTGCCGCCACCAACACCCCTCCACTCAGACAATACTCAAAAGCTTGGATGGCTCGTTGCCGGGAGATCCGCACCGATTCCTGCCAGTGGTCAATATAGCCTGCAAAAATTTGTAGGGTTTTCCCTTGCAGGGCGGGATTTTGAGAGGCTTCTGCTAAGGTGATCCCCAATTTGCCAAAGCGATATCCCTCAGCGCGGCGGTGCAGGCGGGATCCCAAGGCGTCGCCAAATCCGACGTAGGCAAAAGCGGATTGGGGATGGTTGCCATAGCGGATCGAGAGATTGACCATGCGAGCGTAGAGCCAGATCAGGCCGGGGGGATGCAGGAAGTAGGCCGCTGTACAGAGGGGGATGAGCAGATTGACGATCATCACCTGTTGGGGATCCCGCATCGGGGGTAAGTCCAGGCAAATTTCCGGAGCGGCTCCCGCCAACTGTCGCCAGATCTCAGCCACCTCCTCGCTGATCACTGCCTCCCCTAACTGGTCAGGGGGGGGCAAGACAACCCCCAATTCCCCTAAAGCCAATTCCCCCCACTGCCACACTTCCTGATAGCGGCCTTGGGTGCGATAAACCGATGTTTTTAACAACAAAACTTTTGCCCGTTGCAGAGGGGTATGGGCATGTTCCAGGCACTTCTCCACCAAGGGATCCACCTGCTCCGTTAGTCCGTTGAGATAGGCAGCCTCCGCCCATTGTAAGTGGAGAGCCAGAGCCAACTCCTCATCCACTGACCAGCCCCATGGGTCAATCACCTCGGCTCCCTGGCGGAAATAATCCAGAGCGGCGGCAAAAGCGGCGGCAGCCAGGGCGCGCGCTCCCGCCTGCTGATTGAGACGCGCCAACGATAGCCGAACCTCTGGGGTTTTGAGATAGGCGGATCCCTGATTGAGGTGATAGACCCAATCAAACAAGTGCCGTTCTTGCTCGGCAGGGGATTGCTGCCCAAACCAACAGCCAATTTGATAGTGAATCTCCGCCCGCTCTTGGGGGGCAATCAACTCGTAGGCCGCCTGTTGCAGGCGATCGTGCAAAAACACGTAGCTGACAATCAACAGATGGGGAGGGTGGTCTTGCGAGTTTGTGGTGGGGTCGGAGGCCGTTTCCTCCACTATCTGGAGGGGCGAGGTGGGGCGAATGATATCGGCTCTTAACGCGAGCCAGAGGGCTTGAAAGGCTTTGGCAAAAGACATCCGCAACAAATTGGCAAGCATTTCTAAGCGAAAATCACTACCCAAACAGGCGGCTAACCCCAAGGCTCTTTGGGTGACAGCGGGAAATTTTTTGAGCTTTTGTAGGAGCAATTCCACCCCATGTTCCGTCACCGGAGCTGCCGCAATCGCCTGGGGATCCCAGATCCACTTCCCCGCCTCCCCCTGCCAGGTCAACAGTCCTTCTTCCTGGAGGTATTTGAGAAATTGCTCAATAAAAAAGGGATTTCCGCCTGTTTTTTGTCGGATCAGACGGGCTAGCGGGGAGAGGGAGCGGGGATCCTGATGCAGGGTATCTCGCAACAGTTGGACGACAGCGGCTTGATCAAGGGGACGCAGATGGATCGATTGCATGGGAATGGCCGACTCCTGACAACGCTGCACGGTCAGCAGTAGGGGATGACTGGAGGTCACCTCCTGATCGCGGTAGGCGACAATCAACATAAAAGGCTGGGCACGATTAGCCACCAACAACGGCTCGATCACGGCTAAGGACGCACTATCTGCCCACTGCCCATCATCCAGAAACAGTACCAATCCCCGCTCCGCCTGCGCCCCCACCTGGATCAAAGTGGCGAGAGCTTGCTGAAAGCGGTTTTTCACCTCCCCAGCTTCGCTAGTGGTGGCCGGTGGTTGGGATCCCACCAACCAGGTTAGTTCGGGTATCACCGACAGCAGGAGGGATAGCTGGGATCCAAGGGCTTGGGTGAGCCGCTGTCGCCATCCATCGATTTCCGATGGCGGTAAAGCCAACCACTGGCGCACCATCTGCCGTAGCGCATCCAGAAGGGCACTGTAGGGGCTGTTTACCTGTTGCTGCTCAAACTTGCCCCAGATAAAATAGCCTCGATTGGCGGTGATGGGTTTGTAGAGTTCTTTCACCAACTGAGATTTACCCACACCAGAAGCCCCAGTAATCAGCACTAGCCGACTTCCCCCCTGCCTCACCTCCTCAAAGCTGCTGAAGAGGGCTTGCCATTCCGGGTCCCGCCCGTAGAGTTTGCCAGGGATTTCTAAGCGATCTCCCCCATCCTGGCGACCTAACACAAAAATAGTCAGCCGCCCCTCCCGCCCCGCCTGTTCCAGACAGTTGTCCAGATCGGCGAGGATCCCTTGGCAGGATTGATAACGATCTGCGGCGGATTTGGCCATCAACTTCAGCACTAGCCGCGAGAGGATCTCCGGGATGTCGGGATCCCGTTGGCAAAGACTGGCGGGTTGACGAGCCAGATGGCTGTGCAAAACCTCCGCTGGATCCGAGCTGTCAAACGGCAATACCCCCGTGAACAGGTGATAGAGGGTGACCCCCAATGCATAAAAATCAGTGCGATAATCCACAGGCCGATTCATTCGCCCCGTTTGTTCAGGGGATAGATAGGCTAACGTTCCCTCTAAAGCCAAAACGGAGGGATCCTCTTTGAAGGAAAACGTTGCCAGCCCAAAGTCAATGATCTTTAATTGCCCGGTGGTCAAATTGATCACAATATTGGCCGGATTGATATCTTTATGAATAATTTGCTGATGATGAATGGTCTGCAACGCTACGGTTAATTGGCGAGCAATCGGTAATCCCTCCAACCAAGAAAATCGCCGTCGGGATAAAATCCTGTTAAGAGATTCCCCACCAAAGTCCTCCAGCACCATTACCAAACTATGGTGATAGGGCAATAAATCTAAAGCTTGGATCACTCCCTCCACAGCAAATGAACGGGTGATTTGATATTCCTGTTGAAAGCGGTTTAATGCCTCAGAACTGGGGTAATCTTGGCTCAACCGCTTCAGGATGACGGGTTGCTGATCCGATTGCCGTACCCCCTGATAAATGCGTGAGTGAGAGCTTTCATAAATCTCTGAAAAAATTTGATAGTCGGGCAGAGAAATCATAAATAATGCCCAAATTATGCACTCAATCTATCCAATTCTGGCGGTGTTCCGGCCATTTCCTCTTCCCCATCATAAACCTGTCCAGCGGTAGGGCGACGCTCTCTATCCTGCCTCCGCGCATAACGATTGCCGTTGCTTGCTTCCCCTCCCGCTGTCGAGGGTGCTCTGCCCAATGGTTCAGCCCGCAAGGTACAATCATGTCGATTCTTTTTGATCCCGATCCTCATGATTTCAAGCAACGATTTGCGTCCTGGCACCTCCATTGAGATGGATGGAAGTCCCTGGCGAGTGCTGGAGTTTTTGCATGTCAAACCTGGCAAGGGAGCCGCTTTTGTCCGCACTAAGCTGAAAAATATGCAGTCGGGCAATGTCATGGAAAAGACCTTCCGAGCGGGGGAAATGATGCCCACCGCCAATATCGAAAAGAATGATATGCAATACCTCTTTCAGGAGGGGGATAACTTTATCTTTATGGATATGGCTAGCTATGAGCAGGCTCCCATCAGCCGTGCCCAATTGGGGGATAAGGTGAAATATCTCAAAGAAAGTATGGAAGTCGGGATCCTGCGCTGGAATGAGACGGTGTTGGATGTGGAACTCCCCAATACCGTTGTCCTGGAAGTCACCGCCACAGATCCGGGTGTGAAGGGAGATACCGCCACCGGAGGCACCAAGCCGGCCACCGTCGAAACAGGAGCGGAGATTCAGGTGCCCCTCTTCATCAAAATTGGCGAGAAGATCCGCGTGGATACCCGCACCGATACTTACCTAGGGCGAGAGTCGAGCTAGTGAGAGGGTGAGGGGGTGGCGGGATCCTCTGGCCAGAGGGCAACCATCGCCGCCTGTACCTCGAACAGGGCTGTTTCAGGATCTTTTTGTTGGGTAATCACCTCGTTAATGGCTAAGCCCAGGGCATCCTGTAGGCGAGCATAGTTAGGGATGCGGGGGCGAAATTGACTATCAGCCTGTTCGAGGGAGCGTAACACCACGGGGAAGTAGGGAAACTTTTTTATGTGATCGGGATCCGCTAGCAAACTGCGGCGATAGGGTTCCGCTCCCAAACGCATCAGTTCTCTCTGCTGGGTTGGCTGCATCAACCAACGCAAAAATTGCCATGCCTGTTGGGCGTGCTGTGAGTCCTGGTTAATCCCCAAGCCCCATCCTCCCACCGGATAACGGGCAGGGATCCCCTCCGCCATCGGCAATGTGGTCATCGCCATCCGGTCGGCTATCGGTGTTTTTTGGGGGTCATATTTATCCCGTGCCCCCGTAGACCAGCCGATTTGTAGGGCGGCTCGTCCTTGCTGGAAGGCTTGTTCTCGCTCGATCCAGGCGTAGGTGGTGGCTCCGCGGGGAGCATAGGCAAACAAATCGGCAAATAGATGCAGAGCTTCTAGGTTAGCCGGCTGATTGATGGTGGGCTGTTGCTGAGCATTGAGCAGGGATCCCCCATGCGCCACCATATAAAACATCCAATCCTGTGCCACGGGTGCGCTGCGTGCTCCGTTCAAGGTGATGCCAAACTGCTCCTCGCCCTCCTCCCCTGTGGTCAGTTGAGCGGCGGCCTCCAACAATTCCCTCATGGAGGTGGGACCCTCTGGCATCCCGATTTGAGCTAACCGATCCGCCCGATAGCTGAGTACCCCTGCATAGAGAGACAAGGGGATCCCGTAGGTTTTGCCCTGCCACTGCCACAACTCCCACGCCACTGGCAACACATCCGCCACCGCCATCTCCTCCTGATCCTGATGCCACTCATCACTCAGATCCTGAAGATAGCCCGCATTCCCCCAGGGAGCTGTCCAGACAGCATCCACTGCATAGAGATCCCCCTGAGCCGTATGTCCGACAAAATCCGCCATTGCCCGTTGATACAGTTCGGGATAGCCCTGTAACACCACCTGGATCGGGATCCCTTGCTCACGGCTAAAGGTGGCGGCCAGGGTTTGTAGGGCGGGAGCAAAATAATCCGTTGGAGAAAAAAGCGTTAAAGTAGGCAGGGGCGGGTTCCAGCTTGTACAACCCCATACCCCTAACCCACTGAGAATGCCGGCCCAGAGCATCACCTGCCATCGCCCAAGCCATTGTTTAACCCGCTTTTCAAGCCGTTTCATGATTGCCTGCTTTGCTTGATCCCATTTCCTCCCATCCATATTGCCGCTTTTTGCCCGTCAATTCCTGAGGTGAACCGATGGATGTTGTGATCACGCTGCTTCGGGAAGAGCCGATTGTCACCTTTGCCTTTTTGCTCGGCATCATTCTGGTGGTGCCCATTCTCTTCGAGTGGATGCGCTTGCCCGGTTTGGTTGGACTGTTGTTCGCGGGTGTGCTGTTTGGCCCGAATGGACTTAATTTTTTTGATGGCGATACTCCCACGATTAAACTGCTCTCGGATGTGGGGGTAGTGTATCTGCTGTTTGTGGCGGGGCTGGAGATTGACCTCGAGCAGTTTCGCCAAACTAAGCACCGTTCCGCCGGATTTGGTTTGCTCACTTTTGCCATCCCCATGTTGATGGGAACCATGGTGGGGCGTTTGTTTGGCTTTGGCTGGAATGCCGCCATTTTGGTTGGATCTTTGTTTGCCTCCCACACCCCCCTGGGCTATCCGATTGTTAGCCGTTTTGGGTTGGTTCGTAATGAAGCGGTGCTGGTGACGATTGGCGGCACGATTTTTACCGATATTGCCTCGCTGTTGGTGCTGGCGGTTTGCGTTGGCATCCATGCCGGAGAGTTTAGTTTGACTAGCTTGGTCATCTTATTGGGATCCCTGCTCCTCTACGCCGCCGCTATTTTGTTTGGGCTGGACTGGGTGGGACAGGAGTTTTTTCGCCGATCTGGGGAGGACGAGGGCAACCAGTTTCTCTTCGTCTTATTGGCGCTCTTCCTAGCTGCCTTGGGCGCGCAGGTGATTGGGGTGGAAAAAATTGTCGGGGCCTTTTTGGCGGGCTTAGCCGTAAACGATGTGGTGCGGGAGGGGCCAGTTAAAGAGAAGGTCGTGTTTGTGGGCAGTGTGCTGTTCATCCCCGTCTTTTTTGTGGATGTGGGATTGCTGCTGGATTTGCCAGTTTTTCTGAAAACCGTTAGCTCCTTTTGGCTGGCCGCCTCTATTTTGCTGGGGTTGAGCCTGAGTAAGCTGCTGGCCGCCTTCATCAGCAAATGGCTCTATCGCTACAGTTGGGCACAAATGGTCATGATGTTTTCCCTCTCCTTGCCCCAGGTGGCGGCCACCCTTGCGGCTACTCTGGTGGGCTATCGGGTGGGACTGCTGACGGAAGGGGTGCTCAACAGTGTGATTGTCCTGATGTTAGTCACGGCGACGGCTGGCCCCATCTTGACCAGTCGGGCGGCTAACCAGATGATGCAGCAGAAGGAAACGGTGGTGGAACCGGAACTGCCTACCTTTGCAAGCCGTGACGGATCGGATCCCTTTGCGGTGGTCGTGCCTCTGGCCAACCCCGAAACTGAAACCGATCTACTGGAAATGGCCGCGTTGGTGGCGCGCCACGAAGGGGGATATCTTGTGCCCCTTTCAATTGCCACGGCGCATATCCACATGGATGCCCCTTCTTTAGAAACCTCCCTCCAACACAGCCAATTTTTGTTGCAACGGGCGGTAGAACTCGCTCAACAGTGGCAGGTGGAGGCACGTCCCCTGATTCGGATTGATAGCCATGTGGCGCAAGGGATTAGCCATGCCACCCGTGAACAAAAAGCCCAACTGATTGTCATGGGCTGGAGTGAAACCAGCGGTCTGCGCGCCCGTCTGTTTGGCAATGTCATTGATAGCGTACTGTGGGCTTCCCATTGTCCGGTGGCGATTGCCCGCCTGCGCCAATCTCCCAGTAAACTCAGGCATATTTTGGTGGCTCTGGAAAATTTTCGGACTCAGTCGGCTCGCTCGGTGCGGTTTGCCCAGATTTTGGCGGATGTTAATCAAGCCCAGGTGACCCTGCTGCATATCTGTCAGCCCCTCACCTCCGAAAGCCAGAAAGAATGGATCCAGGCTCAACTGATGGGATTAGTGGCGGTGGGTAGGGTCTCCGCGACCCCTGATATTCAAGTTATCTGCCACGATGATGTCGTGAAAACTATCCTGCAAACGGCGCAATCCTTTGATCTGCTGGTGTTGCC
Source organism: Cyanobacteriota bacterium (assembly GCA_033764955.1). GTDB lineage: Bacteria > Cyanobacteriota > Cyanobacteriia > Thermostichales > Thermostichaceae > JANRIL01. Next base: position 22,602 of record JANRIL010000029.1, read on the forward strand.
CTCTTTTCGGCGTCGCAACCGCCGTGGGGGGTTGTCTATGAGCAGCATCACCACCCAAGTTTTGCAACGGGTCTCCTGTTCTGTGGTGATGCTGGGGGAGCCCCTCTAGGAGGTTAAAGTGGGCTAACGACACCGCAGTCCCCGCTTAATGGGATCAAACCCCAAGGGAAAAAGGGTGGTGTCATCATAGTAAGCCTCCCGCAGGCGAGCCTCCCGCAAATTGGATCCCCGCAAATTACAGCCCCGCAGATTGGCCTCCCGCAGATTGGCCTCCCGCAGATTGGCTTCCTGTAGGTTGGCCGCAATCAAATTACAGGCCATCAGGTCGGATCCCCGCAGATTGGCTTGGCTGAGGCTGGCTTGGGAGAAATTGGCTCGCCGTAAAAAGCAACCCTGCAAATTGGCCCCCCGCAAATTGGCCTGGGTGAGATTGGCTTCTTGCATTTGTGCCCCACTCAAATTAGCGGCCATCAGATTGGCTCCCACTAGGTCCGTGCGAATCAGGCTAGCTCCCACCAGATACGCCCCTAACAACTTTGAGAAAGGTAGGTGAGCCTGGTTGAGATTGGCGGCTTTGAGGATGGCTCCTCGCAAGTTGGATCCCGTCAGGTTAGCAAAGGACAATTCGGCTTCACTCCAGTCAATACGGCTGAGATCAGCATAGGGAAGGCTAGCCCCCTGTAAATCCGCTTGGGGCATTTTGGCGAAAGCCAGCGTCACCCCTGCCCAGTCAATATCTCCCAAGGCAACCGCCTTGAAAACCCGCTCTCCCTTGCCATAGCGTTCCAGCAACTCTGCCGCTTGCTCCGCCCGTTGATGGGGATCCGCTAGGGGGTTGGGGAATGGCTGACTCCGGCTCATGGTTGAGGGGGGAACTCGACTAGAGTTGATGGCGGCGCTTGAGGTGCAAATACTGATCAATCAAGGGTTCACTGATCTGGGAGGCGGGGGCATCCAACACCAATACCCCCTTTTGGTGCAGGTGGGCTAGAGCTGCCTGCCGCTGAGCCAATAAATCCAGAGCAACAGCGGTTTGGTAGGCTGTGGGCAAGTGCGGGGTTATGGGTTGCGCCGCCACCCGATTTAACTGGGGATCCCGTAGGGCGACACAAAAGGGCAGATGGCGGGAGGTGAGATGGCCGAGAGCCGCCAGCAATTCCCCAGAGGCCGTACTGTCGATCACATCCGTCATCATGACCACCAACGCTCGCCGCGACTGGCGTTGTACTAAACCTGTCACCGCCGCCACATAATCCGGCTCGAGGAAACGGGGCTGGAGAGGACTGAGGACTTCAATTAAACGGTTCAGATGGGTGGGATCCCGTTGGGGGGGGATCCAGGTATGCAGGTGACGGTCAAACAGCCCTACCCCCACTCGATCCCCACGCTTAAGAGCTGCTAAAGCGAGACCCAGAGCCGCATTCAGCGCCCAATCAAAGCGGGTGAGGGCTTCCACTTGAGCGGTCATCAGCCGTCCCTGATCCAGCAGGAGGATAAGAGTTTGCTCCTGCTCCGGCTCTAAAACCCTTACCAAGGGACGTTGGCGACGGGCGGTAGCCTTCCAGTCCATTAAGCGGGGATCGTCCCCACGTGTGTAGTCCCGCAGCTCCGCAAACTCGGTTCCCATCCCCCGCCACTGTCGCTGCCGTAGGGATCCCGATGCTTCTAGAGTGAGCCGGATCGAGAGGGACTGTAACTGCATCAAATCGGGATAAACCGTTACCGTTTGGTGTTGCTCCACCTGCCACTGTCGCCAAACCCACCCCCGCGGGCTGCGTTGGCGGACTGACAGCCCACCCCAGGCAAATTCACCCCGCCGTAAGGGAACCACCGCATAAGTGAGGGTTTGCACCTGTGGGTCGTTGAACTGGCAGGTTAGCACCCTGTGGGCAACCCGAAACTCCCCAGGCCACCCATCGCGGATTTCGGCTTGCAGGGGATAGTGTGTGGCGGGTGCTGTTGCTTGCAGGGTCAGGGTGACTGGGTTCTCGCGGTTCACCGAAAGTCGTCCCAAAGGATGCCGTTGCACCACTAGCGGCTGCATCTGGCGATAGTCCTGCCAAACTAAGCCCAAGAGCGCCAGATCCCAGATCAAGAGAGTGACAAACCCCCACGGTAACCCGGCTAGGGTGGCTGTCAGCCAAGCTACCCCCAACCCCACTCCCAATCCCCCATAAACCCGTTGGCTGGGAATCATCGCGGAACCGCCACTTGTTGCAAAAGGGCTTTGATCACTTGCTCCTGGCTCAACCCATCCAGTTGGGCATCGGGACGCAAAATCAGGCGATGGCGCAAAAGTGGCACGGCTACTGCCTTAATATTATCGGGGGTGACAAACGTTTGCCCCTCCAACCAGGCATGAGCTTTGCTGGCTTGTAGCCAGGCTACGGCTGCCCGTGGAGAGACCCCCAGCCGAATATCGGGATGCTGTCGAGATCGCTGCACCAAAGCCAGCAGATAATCCAGAAGGGATCCCTCTACATGGATCCCCCTCACCTGCTGGCGAGCCAGCAAAATGTCCTCCACACTGGCGATGGGCTGGGCGGGTTGACGGCTGATCTGACGGGCATCAAAACCTGCCTGAGCATTCTGTAACATTTGCTTTTCCGCTAAGGCATCGGGATAACCCACCTGCACCTTCAACAAAAACCGATCCAACTGGGCTTCCGGTAGTGGATAGGTTCCTTCAAATTCCAGCGAATTTTGCGTGGCAATTACCCAAAATAAGGAGGGCAACGGCAAACTCTGTCCATCCAAGGTGACTTGTTGCTCTTCCATCGCCTCCAGCAATGCCGCCTGGGTTTTGGGAGGAGTGCGGTTAATTTCGTCCGCCAACAAGATTTCGGTGAAGACAGGCCCTTTTTGTAAGCTAAATTGGCGGGTATTCAAATCAAAGACGGAGGTTCCCAAGATATCAGTTGGCAAAATATCAGGGGTCAACTGAATGCGGCGAAAATCTGCTTGTAGGAAACGAGCCATCATTTTGACCAGCAGGGTTTTTCCCGTACCCGGCACTCCCTCTAAAATGAGGTGCCCACCCGCCAACAAGGCCACCAGCACCTCCTCCACGACAGCCGATTGTCCCACCACCACCTGCTGTAACGCTTGACGTAGCTGCCTAATTAAAGCAAGAGTAGCTGTAGTTTCCAACATCGGCATTTCCCAAGATGGCTTAGATTCCAGACGAACAACCCTATCATAGGATCTGCGTTAGCTCATCGCAGGCAGAAATGGCGCTCTGGGCAAAACACCTTCCGTTTATCCTGAACACTTCCTCTGGAAAGACTTGCTATAATGCATCCCATTCCCAAAATTTTCAGTGGTCAACTATGATCAACGTCGATAAAAGCAGTTCATCTGCCTCGCCAGCTCTCCCTAATGGGATCTTCTGGCGGCTTTTGCGCGGAATTATTGCTTTTTTGAATGATCGTTTTTTACCTGCCAAACACTCCATATCCGCTGAGGCTGTGCTGACTCGCCTGGAAAGCGCGGTGGTTTGGTTCCAGCAAACATTGATGAACTGTGATCCTGGCCCTTTGCAATATCGTGGTCTGCCCTTGGATCCCCCTTCCCCAACTCAACCGACCACAACCAGGGAAATCCTTTATCGGGGTTGCCGTCTAGAGGTGACAGCTCTCGATCCCTCGAACCCTTCTGAAAAGCCTTATGTCCCCACCTATCAGCGCCGCCTGAAAACCTGGGTGGTCAATTTGGGACTGGGAGATATGGATTCGAGAGCCGATACCCCCCAACTGGAGCGGGTTTACCGGGGACGGGAGTTTTAAGACTTTGCTGTCGGGATGATCTGGCTGAGAGGGAACCCCAAGCATTTTGAGAAAAGTGCCCAACATCTTTGAAAATCCCTTACATTAGAGGAGCAAGTCCCCTCTCACCTTCACCCTATCCATGCCAAAAAGCGGAGTGTTGCTGCTCAATCTGGGCGGACCAGAGATTCAAGAGGATGTTCAGCCTTTCCTCTACAACCTGTTTGCTGATCCGGATCTGATTCGCCTTTCCCTTCCCGCTCTGCAACCTCTATTTGCCTGGACGATCTCCCGTCTGCGAGCCAAAAAATCGAAGCGCAACTATGCGGCTATTGGAGGGGGATCCCCTCTTCGCCAGATCACGGCGGCACAAGCGCAAGCCCTCCAAGAGCAACTGGTCAAATCAGGGTTTGACGTGCCTGTTTATATGGCCATGCGCTACTGGCATCCCCTCACGGAGTCGGTGGTGCAGCAGATCAAAGCGGACGGCATTACCCGTCTGGTGGTGCTACCCCTCTATCCGCAATACTCCATTACCACCACGGGATCCAGCTTCAAGTTACTGGATCAACTGTGGCAACAGGATCCCCAACTGTCGGGGATTGAGCGGGTTTCCATCTGCTCTTGGTATGACCAGCCGGATTATCTGGCGGCCATGGCTACCGCCATTCGTGAACAACTGGCCACCTATCCCCAGCCGGAACAGGTGCATGTTTTGTTTAGCGCCCACGGCATTCCCGAAAGCTACGTCACCGACTATGGGGATCCCTATCAGCAGGAGATAGAAGCCTGTGTGCGACTGATCTGGCAACAGGTGGGTCGAGCCAATCCCCACAGTCTTTCCTACCAAAGCCGCGTTGGGTCGATTAAATGGTTAAGTCCCTACACCGAAGCGATCCTGCCCCAATTGGCTGCCCAGGGGGTCAAACATCTGTTGGTGGTGCCCATCAGTTTTGTCTCTGAACATATCGAAACCCTGCAAGAGATCGACATGGAGTATCGCCATTTGGCCGAAAGCTGCGGTATCCCAGATTTTCGTCGTGTGCCTGCCCTCAACACCCACCCCACCTTCATTAGTGCTTTGGCTCAACTGGTGCAACCCCATTTACTGGTTTCTCAACTCCATTCGGCGGATTTGTGGAGATCGCCGCTTCCTCACCCTTCCCTTTCTTAGGGAGATTCCGATCTATCCGTTGGCGGGTTGAGGGATAGGGGATCCCCTGATGAAGAGTCTAGGGTTAAGGGATATTTTGACAAGCTTGACATTCAAACTTACAATAGATATTCGCTGATTTCATCGGGATCTAGTCATGAAGGTGCGAGCCTCTGTCCGCCGAATTTGTGAGAAATGTCGTGTTATTCGCCGTCATGGGCGGGTAATGGTTATTTGCTCCTCTAACCCCAAGCACAAGCAGCGCCAGGGATAGCCCTTTGTTGCCGATTGCCACCAAATCAACACTATCACTTTGACGCGAGAACCCATCAGTTATGGCACGGATTGCAGGGATAGACATCCCACGAGAAAAGCGGGTTGAGATTGCCCTCACCTATATTTACGGGATTGGTCTGACCCGTTCCCAAGAAGTTTTGGCCAAAACCAAAGTGAACCCGGATACGCGAGTTCGGGATCTGACGGATGCAGAGCTGGCTGCGCTACGGGAGGCTATCGAAGCCGACTATCAGGTAGAAGGAGATCTGCGGCGGCAGGAATCCATGAATATCAAACGCCTGATCGATATTGGTACCTATCGAGGTCGGCGGCATCGTATGGGCTTGCCCCTGCGTGGGCAGCAAACCCGCACCAACGCTCGCACCCGTAAAGGGGCGCGAAAAACAGTGGCAGGCAAGAAGAAAGCACCTGCTAAGAAATAACATTCCCCATTTTTACCCACCCATCCCGCAGGACTTTCGTGATGGGAACTTCTATCGGAGGCACGCTCACTCATGGCACGGCAACAACGGCGAGGACGAAAAATCAAGCGCAACGTCCCCAGTGGTATCGCCTACATTCAATCTACCTTCAACAACACGATTGTCACTATCGCTGATCCGAATGGGGATGTTATTTCCTGGGCTTCGGCGGGATCCAGTGGCTTTAAGGGAGCGAAAAAGGGCACTCCTTTTGCGGCTCAAACGGCTGCGGAAAGTGCCGCCCGTCAAGCAATGGACAGCGGGATGCGCCAGATCGAGGTAATGGTGAGTGGTCCGGGAGCCGGACGGGAAACGGCTATCCGTTCTCTGCAAGCAACTGGTCTAGAGATTACCCTGATCCGTGACATCACTCCTATTCCCCACAATGGTTGCCGTCCCCCCAAACGGCGACGGGTCTAGATGGACAAACCTTTGGCAGAGGGAGGTTTGCATCATTTAGAGAGTTATGGCAAAGCATAGGGATTAAGGAGATATACCTGTGGCAACCTATCAAACAGAATGTGTGGAATCGCACCAGGATCCGAAGGGCGGGTTGTACGGCAAGTTTATTCTAGAGCCTCTCGATCGCGGCATGGGGACAACCTTGGGGAGTGCCCTCCGACGAGTGTTACTCTCCCATTTGGAGGGGGCTGCTGTGACCGCGGTTCGCATCGCCGGTGTCAACCATGAGTTTTCTTCTGTGCCCGGGGTGCGGGAGGATGTTATGGAAATTCTCCTCAATATGAAGGAGTTGGTCTTGCGATCTCATGCTGGGGATGCCCAGATGGGACGGTTGTTTGCTCAGGGGCCAGGGGTGGTGACGGCGGAGAAGATGCAGCTCCCCAGTGAAGTGGAGCAGATCTATCCCCAACACCATATCGCTACTCTGGCAGAGGGAGCGACCCTAGAGATGGAGTTTTCCATTTCCCGAGGTCGGGGCTACCGAGCCGTAGACTATACGGATCACCAGTCGATGGCTGTGGACTTTTTGCAGATTGACTCGATTTTTATGCCGGTGCGGAAAGTGAACTATTCGGTGGATGCCGCACGGGTTGGCGAATCGTTGGAACAGGATCGGCTGACTCTAGAAATCTGGACAAATGGCAGTATTAGCCCTCAGGAAGCTCTCAGCCAAGCGGCTCGAGCCTTGGTTGAGGTATTTATTCCCTTGCAGGATGTGCGGGGCTTTGATGCTCCTGTCGAGCAGAAAAAAGAAGAGAACGATCAGAAAAACCAGATTCCTATCGAAGAATTGCAGTTGTCGGTGCGAGCCTATAACTGCCTGAAACGAGCGCAAATCAATACCGTAGCTGACCTGCTGGTCTACACGGAGGAGGATTTGTTAGAAATCAAAAACTTCGGTCAAAAGTCGGCTGAAGAAGTGGTGGAAGCCCTAAAGGCTCGGCTGGGCTTAACGTTACCCCGCGAGAAAAGTAAACCTTAGTTTGAGTTTTTGTTTATGCGTCATCGTTGTCGTGTGCCTCAACTCAGTAAGCCAGCGGATCAGCGCAAAGCCCTTCTGCGTTCGCTGACCACTGCCCTTTTGCGTCAGGGGCGGATTACTACCACCAAGCCCCGTGCTAAGGCCATCCGCGCCTCAGCAGAAAAGATGATCACCCTTGCCAAAGAGGGATCCCTAGCGGCGCGGCGACAAGCGCTGGGTTATCTCTACGATAGCGAATTGGTGGGATCCCTGTTTGAACAAGCGCCCGAACGCTATAAAGATCGAGCCGGAGGATATACCCGTATCCTGCGGACGGTACGGCGGCGGGGAGACAATGCGGAAATGGCTGTGATTGAGTTGGTATAGCCTAATCATGACGGTTCTCCGGCGCATCGCCCTCAAGCTGCAATACTTGGGCACTCACTTTTGGGGTTGGCAACGCCAGCCTCGACATCGCAGTGTGCAGGCGGTGTTGGAGGAAGCCATTGCCAGTCGTGCCCATCATCCGGTTGTCGTGCATGGGGCGGGTCGCACCGATACGGGGGTTCATGCGGGGGGTCAGGTGGCTCATTTTGATACCTTCTCCCCGATTGCCGCGGATCACTGGCCGGAGGTGCTGAATAACTGTTTACCTGCCGATGTGGCCGTTTTGGCGGCTAGCGAGGTTGCTCAGGATTGGCACGCCCGCTTTTCTGCCTGCTGGCGACGCTACCGCTACCTCCTCTTCAACCAAGAGCTTCCCGATGTCTTTTGGCGACCCTTCAGTTGGCATCATCGTCTGCCCCTGAATGTCTCCCTCATGACCGCAGCCCTACAGTCCCTGTTGGGGGATCACAACCTGGAGGCATTTCGGCGGGCTGGATCCCGGCGTCCCCATTCCTGGGTGCGGGTGGATGAAGTTCTGTGTCGGCAACAGGAACCGTTGATCTGGATAGAGGTACAAGCCAGTGGATTCCTTTATCGGATGATGCGCCTGCTGATGGGAGCCTTGACCGTAGTCGGACGGGGGGAACTGACTCCTGAGGAGTTTGTCCAACTGTGGCAACAGAACGACTGGTCGGGGGCGCGTTGTCGCTACAGTGCTCCCCCGCAGGGATTGTGTCTGACGGGGGTGGGCTACCCTGACGATCCCTTCCCCAACGGGATCCCAACCAGTCGGGTGGGCATAGTGCCTGGGTCTATCTATGGTGCCACCACCGCCCTCTCGGTTTTTTAGGGGGATGGTCGCGCTTCGGGAGGGATCCCCTAGATTCCCCGCAGCAGCATCGGCTTCCTCCCTTGTCCTTTCTTCCATCACCCCACTTTCTGGATCATTGCCATGATGAACACAACACCCATTCCTGCCGCCACCCGCGTTGCCCGTTGGTATGTCCTTGATGCCAATGGTCAACGACTGGGACGCCTGGCGGCTGTAGCAGCCAACCTGCTGCGCGGCAAGCACCGCCCCGACTTTACCCCCCATCTTGATACCGGCGACTATGTCATTGTGATCAACGCAGAAAAGATCGCGGTCACGGGCAAAAAGCGCACCCAGAAGCTGTATCGCCGCCATTCCGGTCGTCCGGGCGGCATGAAGGTAGAAACTTTTCATCAATTGCAAGCTCGCTTGCCGGAACGGGTGGTGGAAAAGGCGATCAAGGGGATGTTGCCCCACACCCGCCTAGGGCGGCAGCAATTTACCAAGCTAAAAGTCTTTGTGGGGCCTGATCATCCCCATCAAGCCCAGCAACCAGAGCTTTATCCCCTCAATACCATCCCAGGAGCTAAGTCATGACCCAAACCTCGACCCAAGGAAAAGCTGTCTATTGGGGCACTGGCCGTCGGAAAACCGCGATTGCCCGTGTGCGCTTGATCCCCGGCACCGGCAACATCACGATTAACGATAAACCGGGCGATCTCTATCTCCAGTTTCAGGAGGCGCTGATTGCCAATGTGAAAGGGCCTCTGGAAACCCTGGGATTGGAAACCGCCTATGATGTTTTGGTGCGTGCCCACGGCGGTGGTGTACGCGGCCAAGCCGAAGCGATTAAATTAGGAGTAGCCCGCGCCCTTTGTGAAATGGATCCCAACAATCGTTCTCCCCTGAAAGTGGAAGGCTTTTTGACCAGGGATCCGCGGGCGGTGGAGCGGAAAAAATACGGCCTGCGTAAGGCTCGTAAAGCGCCTCAATACTCCAAGCGCTAGTTCTATGAAAAGGCTGCTCAGGGTTCCCTGGTTGTCTTGGTTCCTTGACTGATAGTTCTCTTCAAGTTCTCTCGTCTCTCCAGACTTTGTGAGGTTTTGTCATGGCAAAAGCAGGTTTACACCCCAAGTGGTATCCCGAGGCCAAGGTGATCTGTAATGGTGAAGTGGTAATGACCGTCGGATCGACCCAGCCTGAGTTGAAAATCGATGTTTGGTCGGGCAATCATCCCTTTTTCACGGGTAGCCAAAAGATTATTGATACAGAAGGACGGGTGGAAAAATTCCTCCGCAAGTATGGCATGGGTGGCTCCAAGAAAAAGTAGCGCTACTCATCTCGCTTGTTCTGAATTGCGAATACTTGGCCTCTCTCGACGGCTGTTTTCCCAGCGCTTTGGGTAAACCTCTCTTCTCCCTGTTTTGTTCAGGGCTAGCCGTTCTTAAACACGATTCGGAATCGAGGTGAAAAATTGCGATGACGGCGGCACATCTTCTCAGCCAGCTCAAAAATGTTGAGTCCACCTTTCAGGAGTTGACCTTTCGCTTGGCCGATCCTGAGGTGGCTACCGATCCCGGTGAATTGCAACGGATTGCCAAAGCCCGCTCCAGCCTAGAAGCGACTGTGTTGGCCTATCACGAGTGGCAAGCCGTTGTCCGTGATCTCAAAGAAACCGAGGAGGTATTGCGGGAATCCGCTTCCGACCCGGCAATGATGGCGATGGCGAGTTCGGAACTGGCCGAGCTTCGCCATAAGCAGGATGATCTGGAGGAGCGCCTGACGATTCTGCTTCTGCCCAGGGATCCCAACGATGACAAAAACATCATGTTAGAGATCCGCGCTGGCACCGGCGGGGATGAAGCGGCTATCTGGGCGGGGGATTTGGTAAGAATGTATACCCGCTATGCCGAGTCGGTGGGCTGGTCGGTCAAGTTGGCTAGTGCCTCCGAGGCAGAGTTGGGGGGCTTTAAGGAAGCCATCCTCGAGATCAAAGGGGATCAGGTTTACAGTAATCTCAAGTTTGAAGCCGGGGTGCATCGGGTGCAACGGGTTCCCACCACTGAGACCCAAGGACGGGTACATACCTCTACGGCAACGGTGGCGGTCATGCCGGAGGTGGACGAGGTGGATGTGGTGATTGATCCTAAAGATATTGAGCTAAAAACCGCTCGTTCTGGTGGTGCTGGTGGCCAAAACGTTAACAAGGTGGAAACGGCTGTCGATTTAATCCACAAACCGACGGGCATTCGCGTTTTTTGTACGGAGGAGCGCTCCCAGTTGCAAAACCGGATTCGCGCCATGCAGATCCTGCGAGCCAAACTGTATGAGATTAAATTGCAGGAACAACTGGACAGTATCAGCTCCAATCGGCGGATGCAGGTGGGCACGGGATCCCGTTCCGAAAAAATTCGCACCTATAACTACAAGGACAACCGCGTTACCGATCATCGCCTCAATCAAAACTTCAGCCTAGAACCCATTTTGCAAGGGGATCTAGCAGAATTGATTCAGTCCTGCATTAGCCTCTATCAAAAAGAACTGCTCTCCGAGCTGGCTAGTTCTAACTCTGGTCATACTTAAACTGGTCATGATTAGCCTGGTCATCACGAGAATGAAAGCAATTTGAGGAGAACTGGGCACAAATTCAGCCGAATTCCCATCTGATCAAGTCTATTGCTATCATCGGCTCATGAATGCTTTACCCCTGTTGGGGTAGTCGTCAGTGAGGGCTTGACCTGCCATGAGTGGGATCCGAGAAGTCCCTCGTTGGTGACTCCTAGGTTTTAAGTGTGCTGTTGGTTGACTGAATTTTGACGGAAATGCCCCCATGGAACCCAAACCTCCTCTTCGCCCCCTCAAACCTGCCGTTGCCCCCTCCACTGAGTCGGTCACCTCCAAGGGATCGTCGGCAATGGTGGGGTTAGCCCAGCCCCTAGCTGAATTGAGCGAAGCGGTGGTGGAGTCTAGCGAAACCCGCTTGCAGCCCATCCCCCCCCCCAGTGAATCCATGCAGTATCGGGCGATTGGCTTGGTGGAAGGGCAATATTTACCCTCTCCAGAACAGTTTACCCGTGGGGTTTTGCAGACCCAGGATGGCAGCGAGTTGGATGCGGTGCTGTTGGGGCGGGTCATGAATATCGTCCGCAAGCATCTGGAAGCCGATAAATCCTACCTTTGGGTGGTTTATCCCCGCACCCGCGAGAAGGAGCAGTCCCTCCACGTCCAAATTATGGGGGTTTGGGCACCGCAGGAGATGGGGCAGTCTATGCCTGAGGGGATTACCGCCACCCCTACCCCTGATTACTTTTCCATTCGCGGGGAGATTGTTTTTCAGTCCCACGATCAGGGATTTGTTATTGTCAAAATTCGCCAAACCAGCAAAAAATCTCCCCCCCAGCGGGATAAACCCCAATCCTTCAAACTGCGCTTGGAGGGATCCCTTCCCAACAAAGGGGTAGGGGATTTTTGGGAGTTTGAGGTCTGTCGCAAGGGATCCCAGTTGGAGATCCTGTCGGGAAAGGCGATTGATCGGGTACCCAAACCTGTGCCCCGTCCTCGCAAGCCCCAGCGCAAACCACCACGGCCTCAACTGGCGGGATCGGAGGGTTACCAACCGAATAAATGGGGTGGTCGTTATCCTCTGCCTTCCCCCACCCCCACTGAGCGCCCTAGCAAACCCATCAAGAAAAAACCACCCCAAAGCTAAGTAAGTGGGAGGGTCTCCCACCGTTGCCACGCTCTCCCCAGAGAAATTAAAGAGTAAGGGATATTGGCGGCAGATTGACTGTGGGAGTCAACCCTCACAAAACTCATTTAGCAGGTAGACTAACCAAAGATTCATGCTGTGAGGCCGCGAGTGAGGAATCATGCACAAATTCTGGCGTAATGGGTGGCAACGGTGGTGGGGATTACTTCTGGTGATCTCCCTTAGTTTGACGGCCTGCTCCGGCTCCGATTCGGATAGTCCCACCAGCGTAGCTCCGACTCCCACCCCGACCCCTACCATCAGTAATGATCCGGGCACCGTGGTGGTAGGGATCCCGATCCGCTCCATTGGTAGCCTTAAGCTGATCGGGTTGCCTATGCTCGTGGGGGGTGGTTCTACAGAATTGTTGCTCGATACCGGATCGGCGGGGGTGCGGGTGTTAAGTGCGGATGCTGGTAATGCCACCCGCACCAGCACACCTTCGATTGTGACCTTCGGAGATGGCACCCAGTTTCGCGGCGTATTGGGGAATGCGGTGGTGACCTTGGGATCCCTTGCTACGGAGGATGCCATCACCGTGCAGTTAGTGGATGAGGTGGTCTGTGTGGATGGCACCTCTAACTGTTCCAAGGAGATTTTTGATGGAACCGGATTCTTTTCGGGCATCGTGGGCACCTCGCTTGGCAACCGTACCTCCAACGCCAGTTTGTTTAGCCCGATTGCCCATCTCCCGACTCCCTTTGACTCTGGCTATGTCATCCGCACGGGAGGCTTTGGCTCTGGCGAGGGAACGATGGATCTGGGGCTAACCGACAACAATACGGCAGGTTTTGCGGTGCGTTCCATTCCCCAGGTGGGGATATTCCCAGATGGCACCCCTAGCTATGACGACGAGGCGTTGCAAGTGGCGCATACCATCAGCAACACCTCCATTCAAAATAGCCTGGGTAATACTATTTTTGACACTGGATCGTCGGATATCTTCTTGAGTCCGCAGGCTCTGGGCAGTGCGCCGTTCTCCACCACCTTTTTGCCCGCGGGCAGCAGTTGGCGGGGAGTGTTGGACGGTGGCTTTGTTTATGAAATTCAGGTGACTACACCGATTACTCCCGGCATTGACCGAATTTTTGTGGATGGCACTAACGATTTTCAGGTGCTGGGGATGCCCTTGTTTTTCCAGTTTGATACCTTCTTTGACATTGATCGGGGGCGAATTGGCTTTCGGGCGCGCTAGCCAGTCTCTGGATTCTTTGAAGGGAGTGGGATCCCAACCAATTGGTACCAGCTCCCTAACCGACTCAATAACCATGCACTCAATAACCGCATCAATAGAGGAGACCCATCATGCCAGCCCATTCATCTCGCCATCAACCCTTCTCCTGGTTAGCCTTGGGGCTACGCTGTTTGTGGCTGGTGGCGATGGTCGTTAGTTTGTTAGGAGGGGTAGGAATGGGGGCTGAGGCGATTGGACTGGGGGATGACTTATCTGGCACTACCCCCTCCCAGTGGTGGCGGCAGGGGGACAAATCCTATCCCGTTGTGGAACTGAGCACTGACCGTGAGGCGGTGACAGCCGTCGCCAACAGTGAGCAAAAAGTCTTTCAAATTCAGGTGCAAAGTACGGCGGACTTGCCACCGGATCCAGCTAACTATTTGGGATCCTATGCTGGATTGGCTGCCGAGGTGGTGGGAATCGTGCCTTTACGGGGAAAAACCTTGCGCTACAGCGAGGGATCCCGTACCGCCGTCTGGACGGTCTATGGCATGAGTGGAAATTTTGTAGCTCAGGCTACCAGTTTGGATCTGGCTCCGCCTGAGCTGGTGACTTCTCCTGATCAGCCGTAGGCTGCGCCCGTTAAGACTCTGGCGTGGGGGTGACAATGACTGGTGCGCCCACATTATCCCCGCCGGAAGCACAGGCCGTTAGGGGTAGTAATAAGGCCAAAAGCAAGCCCACCATCGCCAATCCTCGGCTAAACGGATGGGCAGAATGGGTGGATGCATGGATGCATGACATGATGGTCTACTCCTCACCAATAACAATGGATAATTTGCAAAGCACCTGAACCAGAATAGCTGGCCTGGAAGCTTACCCTATCCTAAAGGGATGCCCACAACGTTTGAGAATTGTTAACAACTTTCCCCTGGGGGATCCCATAGGGCTAGGGGGGGCTGGATGGGATGGTTGCAGGTTAGCTGGTTGGAGCTTGCTTGCCTGTTGCTTCTTCCCAAACGGAATAGTCCACTACCTTGGCGTCGGGATCCGCCTGCAAAATCCCCAAGGACTTGAGGGTCTCCACATTGGCCGTGAACACCTGCGGATCTAACAATCCGGCGTTGCCCTCTAGAGTTGGGCCAGCTTGATAGAGTTTGGCAATTTCGCTCATCTGCCAGGTTTGGTGTTTCACTGGGTCAGCCTCCGAACCGGATCCCTTACAGGTCTCGCCACAGAAACTAAGTACCGTTTGCACGGTTTCCGCTGGGTTGTTGACGGCATAGTCCCAGCCGGCGAGAGAGGCTTTCAGCAGTTTGGCGGCAACGGTTTTGCCCGATAGACCGGATCCCTTAAAGTTGCTTTCTGCCAAGACTTTTTCGGTGGTGAAGATCAAATCTTCCAGCAGATTGATGTCATAGTCTGGTAGTGCCATGACCGTGAGTTGATCCAGGGGATAACCCAATCCAACAATTTGATTGAGTTCGTTGTAAACCATCGCCGAGGCCACATCCACCTTGTCAGGGAAAACCTGAGCCGGATCGAAGCCATAGGTGACCAGTTCTACATCGGGGTTGCTGACGCTGGTGTCCAGGGAGGTGGTGAGATTCACCTTTTTGAGCAACGCCAAGGCTGGATATTCATTGCCGGAGGGCCAAATGCCGATTTTCTTGCCCTTAAAGTCTTCGGGCTTGCTGATATTGGTGGATTTGAGAGCAACCATGGCATAGCCCGATTTCTGGAACATCTGAGCTATATGTACCACTGGTAAACCTTGGGCACGCGCCGTCAATAGATCCGTAATCCAGGTGGTGCCAAAATCCGCTCCTCCCACCGCCACCGTTTGAATGGGCGACTGATCGCCAATCGGCAGGAGAGTGACCTTTAAGCCCTCCTGCTCATAAAACCCTTTCTCTTGCGCCACCAGGTATCCGGCAAATTGGGACTGAGGAAACCACTTCAGTTGCAGCTTTACCTCGATGGGTTTGCTTTGGGCATGGCTGATCGGTGGGGTGGGATCCCCGCCGATCGCGGTTAACATCACGCTGATCCCCAACAGCAGGGAGAGAAACGGGAAAAAACGTCGCCGCGAGAGGCGGGAGCGCAGGCGCAGAAACAGGGTATTCATACTGGACAACTCTCCGGTGATTTAAGATGCCATGACTGTGCAAGATTGATTCGGTTCCAAGTGTAATGGATACTACGGTTTTGGTTGGGGATGAAGGTTACGGATCCCTAATCTGCCGCTGGAGGATTAGGCTTGGTGCTGTTGTTGACTGAGGCTAGCTATGGGTTGCAGGGCAAAGAAGGTTTCAAACATTTTCTCTCCCAGATTGTTCATCTGTCCTTGCAAATCATCCAGAAACTCGTGCAGCCCCCGTTTGATAATTTCCTCAATGGTGAGATAGTCCAATTCGGAGCGCAGACGACCCAGGGCACGTTCTACCGGGTTCCGCCAACTGCCCGTGGGTGTGCCCGTAATTTGCCGGAGGGAACGATCCGCCTGAATTAAACAAAACTGGATGGAACGGGGAAACTCCCGATCCAAAAGCAGAAACTCCGTTACCTCCGTGGGGTTGATGCGGTGTTGCCGGCTGCGCTTGCGATACATCTCGTAAGCACTGGCTGACTTGAGCAGTGCGATCCATTGCAGTTCGTCTAGGGCAGTTCCGACATATTGGACGGAAGGCAGCAAAATATAGTATTTCACATCCAAGATACGGGCTGTTTTGTCGGCTCGTTCCAGCAGTCGCCCCAGTTGGCCAAAATGCCAGCCTTCTCCGTGGGTCATGGTGGCATCCATCACTCCAGCAAACAGGTGACTAGCCAGTTTTACCTCCGTAAAAAAATGGTGTAATTCGGGTAACGTTTTTGCCTGAGATGCTTCCTTGACCATCAGATAGAAGTTGTTGACCCGCTCCCACATCTCCGAAGAAATAATTTCTCGTACAGAACGGGCGTTCTCCCGTGCCATCTGTAAGCAGGAGAGGATGGAATTGCCATAGTCGGCATCAAAAGCCAAAAAGGAGACCACTGTCTCTAGGGTGGCTTCCCCATAGCGCTCTTGAAAGATGGCCTGATCCCCGGTGGTGGCAATAATCGGATCCCATTGCTGAGCAAACCCTGCCGGAGTGTCCAAAATCAAGTTGAGATTGACATCCACAAACCGAGCAATATTTTCGGCGCGTTCGACATAGCGGTTTAACCAATAAATAGAATCGGCGACGCGGCTCAGCATGATGATTGCCCATAAAATCTTTTTCTCTATCGATTTTGCCCTGGATCCTGGCGGCTTCATGATGGCAGATTGGATTACTCCCAATCCTTCCGCATCCTTCTGGAGCTTGACCAAATCCTCCCTAAGAATCCCAACAAGGTGCTGTCCTGATCCAGGGATCCCCTGTTAAACTGTAGTATCAATCACACCCCAGATAGGGATCCCCTGCTTGGGTTCCTTCTCTCTACCTTTTCATTGCTGAGGTTCCTGTGGCAACTGGTGGATTTGCATTAGTGGACAGCCTACATCGGCATGGTGTCCAACATATTTTTGGCTATCCAGGTGGAGCCATCCTACCTATCTACGATGAACTGTACAAGGCCGAGGCCAACGGGATCCTCCAACATTTTTTGGTGCGCCATGAACAGGGAGCTGCCCACGCCGCCGATGGATATGCCCGCGCCACGGGCAAAGTGGGGGTGTGTTTTGGGACTTCTGGGCCAGGAGCCACCAACCTCGTGACCGGCATCGCCAACGCCATGATGGATTCAGTGCCGATGGTGGTGATCACCGGGCAAGTGCCCCGCAAAGCCATTGGCACCGATGCCTTTCAAGAAACTGATATTTTTGGCATTACCCTACCGATTGTCAAACATTCTTATGTGGTGAGGGATCCCCGCGATATGGCGCGGATTGTGGCGGAAGCCTTTCATATTGCCAGTACGGGGCGACCAGGACCTGTGTTGATTGATATTCCCAAAGATGTTGGCTTTGAGGAGTTTGATTATCAGCCCTCCCTAGAGGTGAACCTGCCGGGATATAAACCCACCGTCAAAGGCAATCCTCGACAGATCCATGCGGCGGCCAAGTTGATCGTCCAGGCGGAGCGGCCTCTCCTCTACGTGGGGGGAGGAGCGATTATTTCTGGTGCTCATGTCGAGGTGTTGCAACTGGCGGAGAAATGGCGGATCCCGGTCACCACGACCCTGATGGGCAAGGGGGTGTTTGACGAAAACCATGCCCTCTCAGTGGGGATGTTAGGGATGCACGGTACGGCCTATGCCAACTTTGCTGTGACGGAGTGTGATCTGCTGATCGCGGTGGGAGCCAGATTTGATGATCGGGTGACGGGCAAGCTAGATGAATTTGCCAAACATGCCAAAGTGATCCATATCGATATTGATCCGGCGGAAGTGGGCAAGAACCGCGCGCCAGAGGTGCCAATTGTCGGGGATGTGCGAACGGTTTTGCTGGAGTTGTTGGCGCAACTGGAGAAACTGCCGGTCAATCCTCAGTTAACTCTGGCTTGGTTAGAGCGGATTGATCGCTGGCGGCATGACTATCCTCTGCAAGTGCCCACCTATGAGGGCAAACTTTCTCCCCAGCAGGTGATTGATGCCTTCCGTCGCCATGCGCCCCATGCTTACTACACCACCGATGTTGGTCAGCACCAGATGTGGTCAGCCCAGTTTCTGCGGAATGGGCCGCGCCGTTGGATTTCCAGCTCTGGGCTGGGAACGATGGGTTTTGGCTTTCCGGCGGCGATGGGGGTGAAGGTAGCTCTCCCTCAGGAAGAGGTGATTTGCATCAGCGGGGATGCCAGCTTTCAGATGAACTTTCAGGAGTTGGGCACGGTGTCTCAATACGGCATTGCCGCTAAAGTCGCCATCATTAACAACGGCTGGCAGGGCATGGTGCGGCAGTGGCAGCAAGCTTTTCACGGAGAGCGTTATTCCCACTCCAATATGGTGGGGGGAATGCCAGATTTTGTCAGGCTGGCGGAGGCTTTTGGGGTGAAAGGGATCCGTGCGGAACACCCCGACCAACTGGAGGATGCTGTGCAAGCCATCCTGCAAACGGATGGGCCGGTGGTGGCGGATTTTGTCGTGAAACGGGACGAAAACTGTTATCCGATGGTGCCCAGTGGCAAATCCAACGCCCAGATGATCGGGCTGCCGGATCGACACCTGGAAAAAGCCGCCGAGCTGATCTATTGCCCCAGTTGCGGAGCCAAAAGTCCCTCCACCCATAAGTTTTGTGCGGAGTGTGGAACTAAGCTCTAGTTTTTGAGGGTTTTTGAAGATCTAAAGCAGCATGAAGTCCCGCAGGAGGCGATCTTGAGCCTGCCTCAGGATGGTCAGATCCTCCGCCCGCTCACCCTGATTGAGCAAAACAAAGATCAGTCCGTTGGGCAATTGACCCACGAGAGCCAGGTTGGTGCGGCCATCGGATCCGGCTTTGGCCACTGTTCCCAGAGGTAAAAATCGCTGGCTGAGGGGACTTGTGCCTACCCCGGCTTCGGGAAAAATGGTAGATAGGGATCCACTTTCTCGGATCAGGTTTTGCAGGAGTGAGGCCAACGTCATTGCCGGAATGTGGGCGGTGGTGTCGGCGGCGAGATAACCCGCTCCATTTGCCAGTGCGACCGGACGGTGGGTGAGGTTGTGCTCAAAGAGAATATCTTGCAGCGGCATCACCAGGGATCCCGGCTGGTCGCTGCTGCGTAGGGCTCCCCATCCGCTGGCATCCAGTTCTAGATAATCGTGTAGCTCGTGGTGACGTAGCCAGTCCACCTGGTGGATCAAGCTGGCCATCAGGGGGGCGGGTGAGGCTTGTTTGGCTTGATAATTAGCCAGAATGTTGCCATTGGGGGTGATCGCCAGCACTGCCTGGTGGTGCAGTGGGATCCCGGCTTGGGTGAGGGTCTGTAAAAAAGTCGTGACGGCGGTTTGATGCAGGGATTGGGCGAGATTCTCCGGTGTAGGGGAGGCAGAGGGCTTGACGGTAGGAGTGGGTAGGGGGGGCGGGGGGGTGGGAAATCCGTACTGCTGGGGTTGCGGAGAGGCAGAAGGTTTAACGGTGGGGGTGGGGAGTGGGGGTGGGGGAGTGGGGAACTGAGTCTGTGGGGCAGTGCCAGGATCCGATGGCTGGCTACAGAGCCACAACTGGCTGGTGACCGTCAAACCCAAGGCAGCGCAGAGGATCCAGACCCAGGTGGGGAGTTGCTTGGTAGACATTCGGATGGCTCCGTCAGAGGTGGCTCAAGCATAACAAGTTCTGCTAATGCCTTGCCAAATAGGCATAGTGGGCGGGAAGTAGGGAGATCCGCTTTCCCTGCCCGGATAGCCAGGGGATCCCTATCCAGATGGTTAGGTGTCGGGGGGAATTGGCCTCAGCTAGCTTACGGACATTACCCTTCATCGAACAGGCGGATGGATCCCTTATGCCAGAAACCCTTAATACTCCCCTTCCTGCTGTCCCCCAGCCTGACTGGATGACCCTGATGGATGCCTATTCTCAAGCGATTAGCGCGATTGCCGAACAGGTGGGTCCAGCCGTGGTCACGATTCAACAACAACGCTCGACGGCTCAACGACGCTGGCGGGAGGATCCTGAGGATCGGGTGGTGGGAGCCGGCTCCGGCATCCTGATTACCCCCGATGGTTATGTGTTGACCAACCATCATGTCGTAGCTAATGATCGGCCAATCACGGTGATCCTGGCTGATGGCAGCCGTTATCCTGCTGAGCGGGTGGGGGAGGATGCCGATACCGACCTGGCGCTGTTGCGCCTGCCGGAGTCAGGACTACCTGTGGCGACTTTAGGCAATTCGGATCCCTTAAAGGTGGGGCAGGGCGTGATCGCCATCGGCAATCCGCTGGGATTGCAGGCAACCGTCACCGCTGGCGTGGTGAGTGCGTTGGGACGTACCCTGCGGAGTGTTTCGGGTCGTCTGATTGAAGAGGTAATCCAAACTGATGCGGCGCTAAATCCCGGCAACAGTGGAGGGGCATTGGTCAACTCGCGGGCGGAGGTGGTGGGAGTGAATACAGCAATTATTGCGGGTGCTCAGGGCATCTGTTTTGCGATTCCCGCCAATACAGCCACCTGGGTGATTCCACAATTACTCCAGGAGGGACGAGTGGTGCGGGGTTATCTGGGCATTGCCGGACAAACGGTACAGCTACCACCCCATCTGGTGCGGGGCTATGGGTTGGCGGGCAACAGGGCGGCGGTGATCGTCCATGTCGCGGCGGATAGTCCGGCGGCACGGGCGGGATTACGGGAGGGGGATATCCTACTGGAACTGGCGGGGGAACGGATCCCGTCGGTGGATGCTATCCACAAGATCTTGGGACGAGACACAATTGGTCAGTCGCTGCCGATGGTTTTTCTCCGCAACTCGGAATGCCGTCAAACCGATGTGGTGCCTGCGGATCGAGGTAGTTAGGGCTACCAGCAACATGGGGGATCCCCGCCCCGGCACCAAGATAACTTGCTGAGTTCCCTTACCACTCTCCATGATAGAAGCAAGCATGAGCAGGAGCGCCAAGCATGGGCTGGACGTTATTTAAGCTGCAAAAGATCAGCATCTATGTCTTGGTGGGGATCGCCTTTTTAGCTAACTGGCTGGGGGGAACTTTTATTCTGCCGATTGCCCTGGTTTTGCTGGCGGCGGGTTGCTTTAGTTGGTTTTGGGAGCCACCCCGCATTGATTTCAACCAGTGGGCGGGTATCTGGATGCCCCTCACCGTCAGTATGTTGGTGGTCTTGGCCGGACTCGCCATCACCAGTATTTTGGGGCCGTTTGATGCGGGCATCGGCTTGGTGCTCTATCTAACTACGGCCAAACTGTTTCAACGGGAACGAGCGGCTGACTACATTCAAACCACGGTGTTGTCGTTTTTGTTGATGTCGATTGCCACCATCTTCAACGAGGACATCAGCTTTGGCCTGTTGTTTATGGGCTATGTGATCGTAGGGCTGATTTGTCTGACCCTTTATCATCTGCGGATTCAAACTGAGCTTTATCCGCAGGCGGCCCGGCAAAATCGCCGGATTCAGCCGAAACTGCTGGGGCTATTGGTGAGTTTGGCGGTGATTGCTCTGGTGGCTTCCATTGCTTTCTTCTTTTTGTTCCCACGGGTGGGCTTTGGTTTTTTGGCTCAGCAGACTCAACCGGCTGTCAATACCACCGGATTTAGCGAAGAAGTTAACCTGGGCAGCTTTGGCACCCTCAAATCGGATCCCACGGTGGTGATGCGGGTGGAATTTCCCAACGGGATCCCGATTGGCACGCAAAACCTCTATTGGCGGGGAATTAGTTTTGACCGCTACGATGGATCCCGCTGGAGTCGCACCCTTTACGGCAATGACATTTTATTTTTGGATAGCCAAGGGCGGGTGGATCTGCCTCCTCCCCAGACGCGGGATCCGCAGGCGGCATCGATTCGCCAAAGCATTTATCTAGAACCTCTTAGCTCAAATGTCTTATTTGCGCTGCATCCTGTGCTCAACCTGCAACTGGAGGATCGCCGCAACCCCAACGCCCTCAACCCCCAGCAACGGCAACGCTGGCAACTAACCCGCCGGATTGGGGTGAGTGAGACAGGGGATATTACCCATCAATCGGCCCGCAATGTTGCCTATCAATATCAAGCCACCAGCGAACAACCGCAGTGGTCAGCTCAAGCCCTCCGCCAAATCAGCCATCAAGCGGTGTTGGATAGCCTGGAGCCTCAGCAGCGACAAGCCTATTTGCAATTGCCCGACAACCTCAGCCCCGCCATTGCTGATCTAGCTGCCGAGATTACCCAAGGGATCCCCGATGACTATGATCGCGTCCTAGCGATTCAAAACTACCTGTTGCAGAACTATACCTACACTACCGACCTGCCGGATCCGGGTGATAATCCTCCCCTGGATAGCTTTTTGTTTGTCAACAGGCGGGGGCACTGCGAATACTTCTCGACCGCTCTGGCCATTTTGACTCGTTCAGTAGGGATCCCGACCCGTTCGGTGAATGGTTTTTTGGGGGGACGTTGGAACGAGCGGGAAAGTTATCTTTCTGTCAGAAATGCCGATGCTCATTCTTGGACCGAGATTCCTTTTGGCTCCTATGGCTGGGTGACGTTTGATGCCACGCCTGCGGTTGCTAATGTCAGCGCTCAAGAAAACTGGCTGGATCCCTTGCGAAGCTTTTATGATGCCCTCCGCTTTCGTTGGATCAAATATGTTATTCAATACGATTTGCAAACCCAACTGGCACTCCTGGAGCAGTTACAAACGAACCTACCGGGCAGCCCTGCTTCCTCCTCTACAGAAAAGACCTCCTGGACAGATTGGCTGAAAAGTGGGCTGTTGCCACTGCGGGATCTCCTCCGACAAAACTGGCTACCCACGTTGGGCATTCTGGTCAGCAGCGTGATCGCGGGTTGGCGTGGACAAGGCCGTCGCTTGCAACGGGTGCGGATTGCGGATATGGGGGTGATCCTAGCGCTGTCAGCTATGAACGGAGCCTTGTTGCTGGGGCTGTGGCAACCCCGTCCGACAGGCTTGGCTTTAGGGATCCCCATACTGCTACCCAGCTTGCTCTTTGCCCTAATGCGCTGGCAGGGCTGGCAAAGGTCTAGCCATCGTCAGATGCAGGAGATTTCGCGCTTGTATGTGCAGGTGCGGAGGCACGCCATCGCAGTCGGGATCCCGGTGCAACCTCGCCAAGGTCCAGAAGCTCTGATCACGCTGTTGCAAAGCTCCCATCTATCTGAAACCGAGCCAGGGATCCGCCTGATTCGCCGCTATTTGGAGGTGCGCTTTGGTCAACAACCCCTGGCTACGGGAGAACTCCGTCAACTGTGGCAGGAGTGGCAGCAGGTTCGGCAGGCTTGGAGCCGTTAATCCGTCAGGTCAAGGTTGCCAACAATTTGCCAAGGGTGAATGGCAAAAGGACTAGCCCGCTACAGCCCAAACATTGCGCCATTTGACAGTTCCTGAAGCAGCCAATAACCAACGCCGACAAATGACCTCCTCATAAATTGGGGATTGACCCTCACGCAAAATCACATATTTGTAAGCAATAAATTTCCCAGCACTTTCATGAAAAGGAATT
Organism: Cyanobacteriota bacterium; assembly: GCA_033764955.1. Taxonomy (GTDB): domain Bacteria; phylum Cyanobacteriota; class Cyanobacteriia; order Thermostichales; family Thermostichaceae; genus JANRIL01. The sequence continues at coordinate 45,926 of JANRIL010000029.1, forward strand.
TCGTTGAACCAGGTATTAGCATTAATATATTCAAGACGAAAGGCATGATTAACATTCCAATTTCCCAACTCAGGGCAATCTCCAATGACTGCCACCACCTCTCCAGGATGGGTGACGTAACCATTGAGCTGGGCACGCACAATCATCTGCCCTTCTACACGATCTCCAATGTAGTTCAAGATGATCATTTCCTGCGAATTTAAGGAAAAGTTATATAATTTATGACCATGAACCATAAAGGATCGCCCCGTTAAAATACAGATATATTCCCCATCTTCAAGTTCACAATCAACTTGAGAAAGAGTAATAGGCTGACCCTTATTAAGCGCTACAAAACAACGCGAATCTCGGTAGGAACGAACATAACAATAAATGTCGGGAGTAATATATTTTTGATGATGAGCGCCCAACGATACGGCTGGATTGAGGCGGCGTAGCTTAGATAGTAAACGTAAATCTTGACAAATTTGGGTGTCGGGATCCCAATGCTCCATCATCGGTCGATTGTAGGGATCCATCCCTCCATTGGTATCATTATGCAGATATTGCTCGGTTCCATAATAAATACAAGGGATCCCGCGTGTTGTCATCAATAGTCCCACCGCCAACCGTAATCGCTGGGGATCGGGGTTGAGACTTTGAAAACGAGGCATGTCGTGATTATCAATAAAGGTAACTAACTCGGTAGAGCTGTTGTAAAGATAATCAAGATCTAGGATGTTTTGAATGCGATAAAATCCAGCAGGATGGTTCTCTGCCAGAGCCGAACGGATCCCTTCACACAAACCAAAATCTAAAATGGACATGCCCGATTTGTTGGCAAAATTAACCGAGTGTGGATCTTGAGGCTTACTGAACCCCCACTCACCAAAAGCAAAAACAGAGGGCTTATGGGTTTGAATATCCGTGTTAAACTCCTGCCAAAACCACAGATGCATGTGTTTAACTGTGTCAATTCGTAGGGCATCTACCCCTCGATCTAGCCAAGATTTGATGGCCGTTTTAATATAGTGACGAAATTCGGGATTGTTTTCATCAAAATCAGCAAGTCCCGCCATCTCACAGTTCACCAATTGCCATTGATCTTGCCAATCCGTAATTTCACCATTGTGATGATACCAATGATTCACATCGTTATAAAAATCCGCAATCAGTTCCCCATCATCATAGAGACGCCCTTTTTGCCCATTCACATCGGGGCTACTGTGATTACAAACAATATCTAAAATTAGCTTAAGACCCCGATCATGCATTGACTGCACCAAAACATCAAATAGATTACAGCGTAGAACACAGTTATCCTGATGAAGAGGAACAAATCGAGGATTAATTCGCTTGAAATCTTTAGTCCAATACCCATGCATAGCCGCATGGCCGAACTGTAGTTCTTCCACCTGTTCAAAGACAGGTGAAATCCAAATAGCCGTTACTCCAATTCGCTTGAGATAATCCAATTGATCAATTAAGCCCTGAATATCTCCACCCCAGTACTTCCCCCAATCCTGTCGATGAGGATCGTAAAGCTCAGGATTGGGTCCAGGATTATTGGAGGGATCCCCATCATGAAAACGATCAAGGATGACAAAATAGATTGTTTCTTGGCGAAATTCAATATCACGGGTGAATAAGAACTCCAGGGCTTGCGTTTCAGATAAAGAAGTTTGAAAAAGCATATCTTGTGAATTCATGATATTTCCTATGATGATCTTGAGAAACTTGCTACTAATTATATGGATCCCGCTTCAGAAGACAAACTATTGAGGATTTGGCAAATAATGTACAGCCAGCATGGTAATATCATCAAATTGTTCTGCTTCACCAATATGCTGTCTCACAGATGTATCAATCATATCAAGTAATTGACTGGCAGAACCTATAGGTTGACTGACTAAACTGACTAATTGATGGCGAGTAAACAACTCATGATCAAGGTTATGGGCATCTGTTACCCCATCCGTATAGGCTAATAAAATATCGCCCGGTTCCAACTGGATTTGCTCGATTTCAAAAGTTACTCCTGGTAATACCCCAAGAGCCGGTCCCGTTGCGTTCAGCCGCTCCTTAATTTCTCCAGAAGCGCTAATGTGAAACAAAGGTTCATGCCCCCCATTAATATAAAAAATTATGCCCGTGGCCGGATCTAAAATGCCAAAAAAGATAGTCGCAAACATATTTGATCGGCTATGAGTATTGGCAATATAATCATTCGTTAATGTCATGGCATTGACGAGGGCTTGGGTGCCAGCGGAGGGAAGTAGTCGCTTTCGCCTGCCTGCCGTTGAGGATCCACCAGGATGATCATCACTCAAGACATCCAGCAAGCTCAGAGAATAATTCTGTTGCGATAAACTGCGAATCAAGCTGCGAAATAGAGCCATAAATAGGGCGGCTCCCACTCCTTTGTCGCAGACATCAGCAATCACTAAACCGATTCGCCCTCGGGATAACTCAAAGACATCATAAAAGTCCCCAGCCACATTCCGAGCAGGGCTAAATCGAGCCGCCACTTCCCATCCTTCGGGATGGGGCAAACTTTCGGGTAAAAAATCTGATTGAATCTGTCTAGCTATTTGGATATCTCGCTCATAGCGTAATAAGTCTTTTTCCATTAGGAGAGAGCGTTCTCGTTCTTCGTCTGCTTGCCGACGCTGGGTAATATCTTCTGTGATGGCAAATCCATGCAAGATCTCCCCCTCTGGATTCCTCCCTACAAAACCAATCACTTCTACCCAAATTGGACGACCATCTTTATGAAGATACTGTTTCTCTAGAAAGAAGGAATCTCGCTTGCCAGACAATAGTTCACGATAATATAACTCGGTTTGTTGCCGATAATCAGGATGAGTAATCTCTTGAAAAGATTTTTGAATGAGTTCTGCTTCCGTGTATCCTACTAATCTTTCATAGGCAGGATTACAGCGCAAGATTTGAGCGTTTGAGCCTGTAATTGCAATGCCAATGGGAGATTGCTGAAAAAGCAAGCGAAACCGCTGCTTCTCTTGCTGTAAATCCGCCTGAGCTTTGGCACGAATTTGACCCTCTATCAAAAGCTGATGATGAAGTTGATCTAAAGTTTTTTTGATATCTTCTTGAGAGCGCTTTAGATCGGTGATGTTAGCTGCATAAGCATCAATATTTAATGTGTCTGCGGAAGTGCTAAATGTAAAAAGATAGACGTTATCTTGGGTGAAGACCTCGAGATTAGGGAGGGCAGATCCAGTTTCAAGAGGTTGAAGAATTGACCTCAAAAAATCTACGGGGCACCTTTCTCCAATAGTCGCTCCCCATGTTTGCAAAAGATGGTGTGCAGGCTGATTAGCATACAAAATAATCCCTTCCTTAGATATCTGTAATGCTGGATCTGGATATCGAGCAAGACTAATCAACTCTGGGGAAATCAAAGATTCTGACATGTGGGTTCTCGTTGCACGACACACTTTACTATTGGAATTGAGATGAGACGTCAATCTCAAACAAATTTACGGCTACGAACGAAAATATGCGGATTCAGTTCAGTGCTCAAGACGAAGTGGATAAAGACCTACGCTGCATTCGAAAAATATTGCGATTGCGTTGATTAATGCGTTCATAGGCAAACTCATCTACACCTTCTATTGCTAAGTAAATTCCCAATCCGCCAATCGGTCGCTGAGCCAAAGGAATGTCAATAGTTTGTATTTCTTGTGGAACCGCCTGTCGGGGATCATAGGCAGCCCCTGTATCTTCAATCACGATGGTCAGATATCCTTCTGTCACGCTTGCTTCCAAATAAAGGGATCCCTGTGTATCTGTCTCTTCATAGGCGTGGGTAATGATGTTGGTGGCAATTTCGTCCACAGCCAGACGCAAATTATAGATTGCCTTTTTATCAAGACCCGCGATGCTCCCAACCTGCTTAACAAAATCAGCAACATATTGAAGTGCCTCCAGGTTACCAGGAAGAGTTAATGAGTGTACGTTCTGCATGGGCATCGCTCCCGAAGTATAAGGATAATCTGATGAAACTAAATTGTGTAAAATTTATTTACTACTAAGCAATCATGTATGTTTGATCTATAGGTTACTGGTAAATAGAATGTGCTGATATTAATCATTGCTAAAAATATAGAAGTTAACTAAACTTGTCAGGGTTGGATAGGCTTCTGAATCAATTGTTTTCTCTAAAACCTCTCGAAAATCGAGTTATTTTGCTTAATGGCTAACATAGTAATGTCATCATATTGAGCAGTTTCCCCAATATAGGTTTTCAATTCTGCTAGGATCTTATCTAAAAGCTGACGAGCTGTTAGAGTTTCTGTTTGAACTAGAGCTTCTAGCCGTTTTCGTCCATATAGTTGCTTGGTTTGGTTACGGGCATCTGTGACACCATCGGTATAGCCCAACAGCAGATCTCCTGACATCATTTGTAGCTCCTTGATTTCAAATTTTGCTTCCTCACTGGAAAACATTCCTACTGCTGGTCCAGTTGAATCTAGCTGAGTTTTTATTTGACCGTTCTTACCCAAAACAAATAAGGACTCATGACCACCATTAATGTAAACAATTTTGCCAGTTCCAACATCTAGGACGCCAAAGAAAAGAGTAGCAAACATTCCTGACTGACCATGATTATTAATGATATAGTCATTAGTTAGCTTTACTGTATTCAACACAATGTTATGAATGGGACTCACTGAGGTATGACGAGTAGTGTCCTGACCTCCAGTTTTGCCCCCTCCATCCATCAATCGATCTAAAATTTGTAGAGGGTAAGTTCCTTTAGAAAAGGTGCGAATCAGTGTACAAAACAAAGCCATAAACATCGCCGCCGGAACTCCCTTGTCGGTTACATCTCCAATGACAATCGCATACAGATCATTGCGAATATGAAAGGTATCGTAGAAGTCTCCCGCTACTTCTCGCGCTGGTTGAAATGACGCCTCAAACTCCCAGCCCGTGAGGGTTGGTAATGTCTTGGGTAAAAACTGATTTTGAATGTCTCGTCCTTGCTGAAGTTCCGTTTGAGTCGAAGCTAATTTAACTTGTACTTTCAATAGTGTTTGCAACTGTTCTGCCATCTGATTAAATGAGTCCGCCAATAAACCAAGCTCATCTTTTCGAGTAACAGTTACACGGTAGCTCAAATTGCCGCGGGCAATATTTTGGGATCCCTCCACCAAACTAAGAATGGGCTTGACCAAATGACTTGCTAAGAGCGATGTGAGAAGGGTTAAAGCGAGCACGGCTATTATAGCGAGACTAACAGTAAACAAAGCTAACCAACGCATTCCGACTATAATTTCTTGAGCCTGTTGAAGAATAACCACTCCCCATCCCTGGGGAAGTGAAGTTGTAAAAGCCAGCCATGTCACATGGGCATCATCCCGAAACTCGAATAGCCCTGTCTCCCCTTCCAGTAATCTTTTGACCGGTGGATAATCAGCTAGATTCTGATTCTTGCCAATGTCAGTGGGGCGTGGATCTAACAGGGTTATTCCCTGATTGTCAACTAATAAAATATGTCCACTGTTATCCCAATTAATTTCTCTCTGAAAGTTAGCGATTTCTTCTAGACCGTTACAAACAATTAACCATTCAACCTCTTCTTGTGTTGGGATTAATGCTGCCGTGCTAGGGGGTGATATGGATTGTGGGTTTAGTAAAGTAGCTGAACAAATATCTAGATTTGCAGTAGCGGCAATTAGAATGGGCTGAATGGTTGTATAGTTCCTGGCCGCTTTAGCAGACTGAATTAGGGTTTGAACCTGCTCGGTGGTTAGCGGAGAGTTAGGTTGGTTCGCAGCCTGCCCCTCAAGCATCACTGTGCCTGTGGAATCAACCTGCATGACTCTCACAATTGTTGGATAAACAGATAGAAAATTTTGAATCGTTTGCTGGCGCTGCTCTCGATTCTCACCCCTTGACATAAACTGACGACTCAAGAGTGCGAGTTGTAAACGGTTTTGCTGATGCCAGTTTTCCAAATCTAGAACAAAGTCTTTGGCTTTCTCTTGGAAACGCTCCTGAGCTTCTTGCAAAAGTAGTCGTTCTGCCTGCCAAGTTAAAATTCCAACCGGCACTAAAATTGCCGGGATCCCCAGCGCCAAGATCAACACTGTCAGACGATAGCGCAAAGAATAGAATCGCCCAGGTTGATGAGTTATCATAAAAGTATTAGGAAAAAGTATTAAAGAAAGATTATCGTTTGCTATCGGAAGCTTGGGCTAACCAGCGCACGGCCAACATTGTAATGTCATCAAATTGATTAGCCGTATCAATATAAGCCAGAACCTGCGATTCAATTCGTCCCAAAAGGCTGGCAGCAGAGTCTACGGGTTCATTTAATAAATCTAGTAAACGAGACTCTCGAAAGAAAGCTTTATTAGGGCTGCGTGCTTCTGTTACCCCATCGGTATAGGCTAAAAAAATATCCCCAGGCTGCAACTGAATATTGAGAATTTCGTACTTTTCGCGGGGCAGAAATCCTACGGCGGCTCCCGATGGGGCAAGGCGAGCTTTGATCTTTTGCTGATGATCTAAAATAATAGGCGGTTCATGTCCCCCATTGATGTAGGTGAGTAAGCCAGTTTCGGGATCCAAAACCCCAAAAAACAGCGTGGCAAACATATTAGCATTGCTGTGGTTATGCACAATATAATCATTGGCTAGCGAGACTGCTTTGAGAGGAGCAGTATAACTAAGCTCTGCCAACTGGGCTTGGAAGCCGGAGTCACTCATTTGTGGCAAATTATCAGAACTGGCAATCGTTCGGAGGGCTAATAAATAGGATTGCTCAGCAAACACCCGGATCAAACTGCGAAATAAAGCCATAAATAAAGAGGATCCTACCCCTTTATCAGAAACATCCCCCACCACTAAGCCAATACAATCCCCTGGCAAAGGGAAGATATCGTAAAAATCTCCGGCCACATCACGAGCGGGACGAAAGCAGGTGGCAAATTCCCAATTTTTCCGCTCTGGCAAATCCTGTGGTAAAAACTCTTTCTGAATTTGTGTGCCAATTTCCAGTTCCTTTCGTAGGGCACGCAAATAACTTTCTGCTGTATTCTTGGCCTGTAACAACTCAATCTCGGCTTGCTGACGGCGAGTAATGTCATGCAGTACAACCAGATAGCCAGCCAGTCGATTATAGTCATCCCGCAGCGCGGCCAAATGCATCTCATAGTGATGGGGATGCTCATCCCGATCAAAAGTCCAGATGGGTAATGTTTTATAAGTATCTGCTTTGGTTAATAAAGAGGTATTGGTAATTAAACGGTATTGCTCTAATAAATCAGGTTGATTAATAAATAGAGCTGAAATAGCTTCTCCAACTATCTCTGATTTTTGCCGATTGAGAATACGCACCCCAGATGGATTGACATCCATAATCCGGTGCTGCCTATCTAAAACGATGATCCCATCACCAAGACTTTTGACCACGGAGTCATAAACAATTGGGATAATATCAACTGATGGATCAACTAAAAAAGTTAGGGTAACAGCCGGCCCAATCTGGAAAATATCTCCGTTTTGCAGAGATTTTTGCTTGATTCTCTGCCCTTGATATAAAAGCCCATTCGCACTGTCAAGATCAATAATTTCGTAACCCTCTTCCGTCCTCTGAATTTGGGCATGACGAGCTGAAACTATTGGTAAATCAATGCTGATATCACAGGCGGGATCCCGACCCACTGTGATCACGATTCCCTTTAGCGGGAAATTGTGAACATCTTGGGGAGTTGTTACTCGTAATGCGGATAAAGGTTCATCATTAAGCTGAATAGTCTGATATCCAATGTTATTGGCAACATTGGTTGCTCCAGGATCCAAAATCATCTCGGTGGATTCTAGATCCTCTGTCAGCAAATCATTGTGAAAACATAGGTTAAAGGAACCAATAGAAATAATGTCTTGATCTGTTAGGGAAAGAGCCTGACCGGGAGCAATCCGAACTTTATTGACCTGAGTTCCGGTTTTGCTGTGCAGATCGGTAATTAAATATTGGTTTTGTTCCCATACCAAGCGGGCATGATAGCGAGACACCTCCGGGGCGTCCAAAACCAGTTGGTTGTTGAGGGCACGACCAATCGTAACTTCGCAGGTTGCTTGATCAAGTAGCAAGCTCTGTTGCTCTTTGCCATCCGAATAGAGGATCAAACAGGCTACGGATTTGGGCATGGGTGTTAGGAGGTGAGTGAGCAGGGATCCCTAAACAGGTGGGGAGGAGGATCGGAGCCGATGTTGCCCCTCCGCTATGCTAAGCGGGATCCCGATAGACAACAAAAATATTCCGGTTGCGATTGCCCTCCCGTTCATAAATAAACCGATTTACCCCTTGGATGGCTAAATATACCCCCAAGCCGCCAATGGGTCGATCCGCCAGCGGTTTGAGGATCGTCTCTTCCTCAGTCGCAATCGCTCGACTCGGGTCGTAGGTAATTCCAGTGTCCTCAAGATGAATGGTCAGACTTTTGGCATCCAGAATTGCGGCGATCTCAATATTGCCTTCGCAGCCTGCCTCAGCATAGCCGTGGGTGATGATGTTGGTGGCAATTTCATCCACCGCCAGCCGCAAACGGTAAGTAGCTCGTGAATCCAACCCAGCCTCCTGAGCGGCCATCTTAATATAGTCAGCAATGGGATCCAGAGCGTCTAGCGTACCGGGCAAAACCAAGGCTTCCATAGCCATAGCCTCAAAATCCAAGGAAAGAAGGCAAGGGTTCGGTCATTCCATCCACAGGGGGGATTGGTCTGGGGTTGAGAAAAACCGCCATTGCTTGAAACGCAACCTCAGCCCCCCAGACTGCTCCGCTCGATTTCAATAGCTATCAGCGAGGATGACGCTGCGATCAAATCCCGTTTTGGAAAGAGTTTCTAACACCCCTTCTTGGGCACCCACCACATAAATATCAACGTCACTGCCCATTTTTTGTTTGGCAAAGATCAAGACTCGCAATCCGGCACTCGCCATATATTCTAAGTTGGCCATCAACAACACTAATCGCTTGGGTTGGTGGGTAGCAGCTTGCTCCACTGAGTCTTTGAAGGTGTTGGCCGAAGCGGCATCCAACTCACCTGTGAGGGTAATGAGAGCGGCATCGTCTTTAACTTCTAAGCTGCTGGTAAAAGCCATGATCACGATCTCCTAAAAGAAAAGATTGCTTGAATGTGTCCGATTTCCCTCGAGATTACCTAGGAAAATCGTGCTAGCGCCCCACTAAGATGGCCACGGCACGACCTCCCAACAGGAGGGTATTTTGATCGGAGAGAGGCGGTTCCTCCCCCACCCCCCAAATGTCATCGGGATAGTTGACGCTGGTATTGGCAACGATATGCCATTGCACCCCCTCAGGCAGACGGGGCAACTGAAAGGGTAGAGCATCCCAATAGACGTTAAGCGCTACATAGATAAAGTCATCGTTGGCGGATCCCTCCTTGGCGTGTTTGCCAGAGAGCATAAAAGCGATGACCCGACTGCCTTCTGACCAATCGGCGTTCCATGCCTGTGTGCCATGCCAAGTGATATCGGCATAGCCTGTGTTCATGTAGTCCACATTACGGAAGTGTTCTCGATTTCTGAGGATGGGGTGAGCTTTGCGAAAAGCAATACAACGACTAAAGAATCGGAACAGCTCAGGATTTTCGGCCAGCAAATGCCAATTTAACCAGTTCAATTCGTTATCGTGGCAGTAGGTGTTATTGTTGCCTTGCTGGGTTCTTCCCACTTCATCTCCCATCAAAATCATGGGAACTCCCTGGCTGACCATTAGCATGGCTACGGCGTTTTTGATCTGGCGTCTTCGCAAAGTTTGAATACCCTGATCTTCGGTTGGTCCCTCCCAGCCACAGTTCCAACTGTGATTATCATTGCCCCCGTCGTTGTTATTTTCTCCGTTGGCTTCGTTGTGCTTGCTGTTGTAGGAAACCAAGTCCATCAAGGTGAAGCCATCATGACAAGTAATAAAGTTGACGGAAGCTGTGGTTCCCCGTCCCCGATAGAGATCAGGGGATCCCTGAAGCCGTTGCCCCACATCCCCGATCCGTCCAGTATCCCCTTTCAAAAAGCGGCGTATCCCGTCTCGATATTTGCCGTTCCACTCCGCCCAGCGCCCGTAGGCGGGAAAGGATCCCACTTGATAAAGACCCCCCGCATCCCAGGCTTCGGCAATCAATTTGCACTTGGACAAAACCGGATCAAAAGCCAAGGCTTCCAGCAGGGGTGGATTGGCCAGCGGATACCCCAACGGATCCCGACCCAAAATCGAGGCCAAATCAAAACGGAACCCATCAATGTGATATTCGGAAGCCCAATAGCGCAAACATTCGATCACCATGCTGCGGACAATCGGATTGTTGCAGTTGAGGGTGTTGCCACAGCCACTGAAATTAAAGTAGTACCCCTCGGGAGTAAGCATGTAATAGGTTTGGTTGTCAATACCCCGATAGGAAATAGTCGGGCCATATTCATTGCCTTCGGCGGTATGGTTAAAAACCACATCCAAAATGACCTCAATACCATTTTGATGCAGATCTTTGATCAAATTTTTCAGCTCATCCACCTGCATCCCCAGCTTTCCGGTGGCGGCATATCCGGCTTTGGGGGCAAAGAAACCAACGGTACTGTAGCCCCAATAGTTAAGCAATTGTTCTCCCGTTGTGGGATGCAAACGACTATTCTCAAATTCATCAAATTCGTAGATGGGCATTAACTCAATGCAGTTCACTCCCAGTTCTTTAAGATAGGGAATTTTTTCACGGATCCCTGCATAAGTTCCCGGATGTTTTACCCCGGCAGAGGGGTGACGGGTAAAGCTACGGACATGCATCTCATAGATAATCAGATCCTCCATCGGTAACTCTAATGGACGATCTTCTTCCCAGTCAAAATCCTCCAAAACTAGGCGGGCGCGATGCTGGTAGCTATCCTGCCAATTGGGGGTAACACCCCAGATATCCCGTCCGCCGATTACCCTAGCGTAGGGATCCATCAAAATTTTACTGGCATCAAACCGTAGTCCTCGCCCTGGGTCAAAGGGGCCATCCATGCGGTAGCCATACTCCAGCGTCTCGACATCTAGATCGAAGACGACCATGGTAAAAACGCTGCCGATGCGGAACTGATCGAGGAAGGGAATTTCGACAAATGGCTCCGATTCGTGCTTATTGAATAACACCAACTTGCAGGATTGAGCCGCGCAGGAAAAGATCGAGAAATTGACCCCTCCTGGTACTAATGTGGCTCCAAAGGGAAATGGTTTGCCCGAACGCAACCGATAGCCTTTGTAGGTGTGGGTGGGATAAAAATCAATCCGTTGCGCTTCCATGCTTAGCCCTCATCGCCGATGACCAATCCTCAATCAACTTGTAGAGCCAGAATAGGGGGTGACCTATTCCAGGCGGGATCCCTTGCGAAGGGCTGGCGTTACCTTAAACGAGAGTAAGGTAGGCGGCTCGCACCCATCTGGGGGGGATCCCCACAGGCTAGCCTAACTCTGGAGAGCCGCTAGCCCTGAGTCTACGGTGTCGCTGATGGTAAAAAACTTTAGGAATCCCGTTACCGACATGGTGTCTTTGATATCTTCCGACAGCCCAACCAGGGCAATCTGACCGTTATTACTGGTCATTTGTCGGTAGAGCAGCAGCAGCACCCGCAAGCCAGCACTGGACATATAGGTGACGTGGGTCATGTCCAACAGCATCTTGCCCCCTGCTTGGGTGAGGGGAACAATCTTTTCCTGTGCCATGGGAGCCGTTTTGCCGTCAATTTCTCCCTCTAGCTCGACTAAGGTGACTTGATCGACTGTTTTGACTCTGACATCCATGACACTTCTCCTGCTGTTTCTGATCGGCTCACGGGTGAGGTTGGGGATCCCTAAAGCTGGGCTTGCCGCCTAGTCTACTGGCTCAATCCGTACCTTTACTTTAATGGAGTCTTTGGCATCTGGCAGTTGTACCGTCAGCCCTGCCGCATCAAAGTTGTGGTAGGGATCCCCATCGATAGTGACGGATTCTAGACGGATGCTGCCGGGGGGCAAGATATCCGGCTGCACCCGCAACACCCGATCCTTGAAGCCATTGGGATGGGGCTTAAAGTGGAAGTCCATCGGCTGCTTGGTAATCAAGAGGTTGGTATAGACAGAGGCCAAATAGCACAACTCGGTGGAGTGATAGCCGCTCATGGAGTGACTGCCCTTCAGCCGTTCGGTGCCCAAGAGGTAGGGGATCCCGTTGGCCAAGACGTTAAAGTAAACCGCTCCATCTTGATGATCGAGGAAGAAGGCATTGTAGAAGGCCGCCGCTTCCCGACCGTGACGGCGGTATTCATCCTTTTTCAGGCAGCCTGCCAAGATCAAGTAGGCAAGGATAGCTTGTTCCTGCTGCCACCAGGCTTTGCGATCGTGCCAGGCATGGCGATAGCATTTCTGCCCTGGGGCGAGTTCCCGCTCCATCACGTCATACCAGCCCCCCCGCTGTTGATCACTCCCTACAGCAGGCATGATCTCGGCAATTTTTTCCGCCAAGTTGACGTAGAGATCTTTGGGCTTGAGGCTCTGCATCCGCATTAAATTCCAGGCAATTTTCAGGTTGTGCCCCACGACCGCCCGGTTTTGCTGCCAGCCCCACGTTTGATCTTTTGACCAGTCATCAAAGAATTTTTCCTGGACAAATGGGCTGTGATCGTAGTCAGGAAAATGGGTGGCAATCGTGTCGAACGTATATTCCAAAAAGTCGGCGTATTTGGGATCCCCTGTGGCTAGCCACAGGTTAATCAGATAGGCAGGGGCGTGATCTCCCACGGAGTTCCAATTTTTGCGGGCTTTGTTGCGTCCCAAGGATTCCGCATGGGGATCCAGGGTGATCGGGTCAATGTGGGAATAGTAGCCACCCTTTTCTTTGTCTAGGAAAAAGTTATCAAACAGCTTGACCGTTAATTCGGCATCCCGCAGGATACGCGGATCCCCGGTCACTCGATAAGTTTGGATGGGGCCTGCCAAAGCATAAATTTGTTCATAGGCTGGAATGGCATCATAGTCATCTCCAAACTCGGAGGCAAATACTTTAGTTTCGCGCCGACCACTCACATCAATGCCGTGATACCAGTAGACAATTTCTTCGTCAGGATCATAGAAACGCATGTGATCCCGCAAATATTCTGTGCCTTTTTCTGCTGCATCCAAAAAGCGATCATCACCTGTCATCAAATAAGAGCTAGCAAAGCCATAGACTAGCCGTGAAATTGTGTCAGTTTCTTGACGGTGATCCCCCTTTTTCTCGCCGGTTAGAGCCAGAATGGTTCGATAATTCGTGTAGTCAACGGGTTGATCTTGAAACTGGGCGTGTAGATAAAAATCGGCGATTTGAGCCACTTGATCGACCCACCAGTTGGGCTTCTCAAAGCGATAGTCTGTATCAGTGCGACCTAAAAAGACAAGGTGTTTAATATCAAATTGATATCCCGCCGGCTCTGGATAAAAAACTCCATAGGCAAAAAGATAACGACCTGGTGTCAGCATTTGCCGCATCTGGCCAGTACAGTCCTGATAAGGTTCCCCTAGGTTATGTGCCAATTCCGCATAAGCATTGGCCGAGAAGTGCAGTTTGAAGTCCCGTCCATCGCTGGTTTTGACGGTGACCGCATCCTGTTCAGGATCAAACTGGGTCACATAACCCGCAACCAAATCGGAAAATGAAAATTGAATGTCATTCATGAGTCATTTCTCTCGGAGTAATGAACGGCAAGCTACGGTCTAGATGGGGACAAAAAAGTAGGATAGTTACAGGTTAAGTACAATCGGCCAAGGGCAAATCAACGGCTGATGATCTCTGATGATTAAATTAGGATCCTTCACATCAGTCAGGGAACAATAACCACGCAAAGCTCAAGATAATTGCTCTACTTTTTCTTCTCCAGGATATCAATAATCTGACGAGCAAAAAGATGACAGTGATTCCCCGTACGACCCGTTACCAAATCACCATCCACCACCACATCTTTATCTGTATAAATAGCTCCCATATTGATCACATCTCCATGGAGATTATTGTGACAAGTGACGGGGCGACCTTTGACCAATTCGGGAGCGGGAGAAACCAGCCACATTCCATGACAAATAATCCCCTTCAAAATGCTTTTTTCTGCGAAAGCACGCTTCAGAAATTCGGTGGCAGGAGAAAGTTTACTGACATCCTCGGTATAGCGGAGTCGATCCGATACCATCGCGGAAGGAACGATAATAGCCGCAAAACTCTTGAGGGTTTCATCATCCATATTCTCAAAACTTTCATGACACTCAAACGGCGCATGATATTCATGTCCCTTAAAGGTTAAATAGGATTGCCCCCACAAACGAGTTAGAAAATGCAGATCAGCCCCTTCTTCAGGAAATCGGTAGTGATAATACCAAATTTCATGCTCGTAGAAATCACTTTCCAGCAGAATGCCTATTTTTTTACCTTTTAGCTTCATGTGTCAAGGGATCCCAAATATTTTGTGGATAATGCTGCAAAGTTGAAGATGATGCCAACAACCGACTTGAGGAAGTGACCGGGGAGTTAGCTGCTAACCCCCCTAAATAACCTGCTTTTTGCACGCCAGTCTATGATTCTTGACTACCAACAACTACTTAGGCTGACTCGCCGCATGAAGAGTAATCTTCTCCAGATAACTAAGATCCCAGCCCCGCGCCTTAAACTCAGAAGTTGCATTTTCCAGTAGTCCAAACGCATCCACAAATCCGACCTGTTTTCCAGATTCGTCAAGCTGAATCAATGGACCCATCACATGAAACAGAGTAATCATGGTTTCATCACCTAAGATTTCTAGGGTGTGACTATCCCCAGCCGGCTCATAGACAAAAGCCCCTGGCTCAGCTACCCAATCATACTCTTTGTATTTCCACCGTCCTTGCAGGCAATACCCGACAACTGGAGCTGTGTGATGGTGGAGTGCTAACCCTGCTCCAGGTTCACACTTTAATAGTGTGGCAAAGGAGTTATTGACCAGATTAAACATCAAGAATTTGTTGGAAGTTCCATTCTCGTAAGGAAGCCAAAACCCATCCTCTGCTAAAATGGCATACCCATCAAAATAGTTGTTCTTCTTAAAGAAGAATTCAGCAGCGTGTGTGCTATAAGTGCCGCTCATGGTTCTCAACCTCTCTTGTCGTGAGTTGTCGTAAAGTACCTTGCAAATCCTGTAATGATGCCCAGATTTTAATGAGGTCTGGGCTGCTCTCAATCTTTTTCAACAGGGTGATTTAAGAGTACTGTGCGTAGCTACGCTCCGTATCGAGCATAGTTATCCTGATAAAAGTTAGCTGGATAATCCTAGTTTTTGTCTAAGCAAATCAGCAATTTCATCATAGCCAAATTTGATCGCCATATCGAGGGGAGTATTGCCATCATGACCAATCAAATCCAGTTTAGGGATCCCAGATTCGATCAATATCTTGGCTGCTTTGAGACTGCCTTGCCAAAGACTATCATGCAATGCTGTATATCCATTGTATGGACCTTGGGCATCTACAACTTCAGCAAAATCCTTGTGCTGAGCTAACACCTCTACCACATCGGCATGTTGCATATAGCAAGATTTATGGATAGGAGTAGCTAACATAAAAGCATCCACAGCATGTAGGTCAGCTCCCGCTTCTAGAAGCATTTTGACAACCTCCGTTTGCCCCATCGTCGCGGCAAATAGAAGGGGAGTTTGCCCATCAAAAGCAGTACTCTCAATCGGTGAGGGAACATTTACATCCTCTCCGGCTGCGATCAACTGGCGGACTGTTTCAATCTGTTCTTCGGCAGTCAACTTGCCATCAAAATTGCCAATGGCCGCATAGATTTTTTGAGCCGATTTTTTGGCGGCGAGTCGCTGATCATAAGCATCAAACAAGGCGGTCATCTGCTTAATTTGCTCAGCTCGCAACGGATTAGTGGTCGCAATGGTAGTGGTATCTACACCAAAGGTAATCAACTCACGGGGGCTAAAACGAATGTCGGCGTTGATATAAGGACTAATACTCTCCTGCTCTAGCAAAAAAGCCACCATATCCACTTGGCGATACCAGACTGCACTCCAGAGAGCAGTCATCCCATTGGTATGGCATTGTAAGTTGATGGGGGCTCCTGCTTTTAACAAAGTGGCGGCCACGCCCACATTGCCTCCCTGGGCGGCTAAATGCAGTGCAGAGATACCGATTACATTGTCCAAAATATTGACATCGGCTCCCCGTTCTAAGAGTAAATTAACGATATCCAATAGTCCCAAGCCAGAAGCCGCCATGAGAGGGGTTCGTCCCCCACTGTTCTTCTGATCGGGATCCGTCCCCGCATCCAAAAGAGCTTGAACTTGAGCAACATCTTTAGACCAGACAGCCTCATGTAAAGGAGGTTGGGTTAGATTCATAAAACTTCACCCACAAAGATAAACAAAGAATAAGCCTGAGCTAACACCCACAAACAAGCATTCTATGGCTAACCAAAAAACCAGTTTGAGAACTCCTACTCCTGCAAAGCTAAAAAAGTCTATCGATTATTCTGTCTTACTGATCACCCTCAAGGATAGACGCCACCCCAAAAGTTTACGCAGAAGATCCAACCAGAGGGGAAAAACCCGAACAAAAATGGGGAAATTTTGGGGTTGCCACCAGTTTGTAAGTTGGGTTTTCCAATTCAAGCTGACTAATCAAATAAACTAAGCCAAGCTTAGGTTTTGCTCACAAATTTAGGTTTATCGGAAACAGGGCATCGAATGCATTACCTCATACGATACCAAGCTTTTTTGATAAACGATCTTAAAAATAATCTGTATAAACCCAGCAGGTATTGGTGTCCCAGGTCACAATCTTGTGCGTTTGGGAGATCCGTGAACCCAGATTTGGGGGATTGGGTTAAAAAAAACTAAAGAATTTGCCTTGATTTTGTCAATAACAAAAGCCTATCGGGACGACTACCTTGAGGTTGTTGCCAACCTTAACCGTGCTACTCCCCAGGCGGCAAGAGTAGGGATCCCGGTTCGCTTCTACCCTTCATCCTCTTCATCGGCGTGAAAAGGGGAGCGATAGGTCGAATAGGTACTACGGCTAGTTTTTTTGATATTGTCTTTGATCGTTTCCAGATCGATATAGCGATCTGCTAGGTTAATTAATTGGTCGCTGGTCATCGAGCGCAGACTAACCACTTCGACCCGTACCCCCTGATAACTGACAGCATTGACCGCATAAGCTAAATCCCCATCGCCACTCACCAAAATGGCCGTTTCATACCAGCGCACCAAAGCCAGCATATCGACAGCAATCTCCACATCCAGATTGGCTTTTTTCGATCCATCTGGCAGTTGCATTAAATCTTTGGTAATTACCCGATACCCATTACGCCGCATCCACAACAAAAATCCTTGCTGCTTTTCGTTGCTGCGATCTACCCCCGTATAGAAGAATGAACGCAGTAGACGGGATCCCCCTGTTAAGGCAACCAGCAATTTGGTGTAGTCAATCTCAATCCCCAGCTGCAAAGCCGCGTAGAACAGGTTAGAGCCATCGATAAAAATTGCCACACGACCACGATTCTCTAGCACCTGCTCCGGGAAATATCCAGGATCCGGTTCAGGACGTAACATTATGTGTTGATCTCCAGGATTATTACCAAAAATTTGCTTAAAGGATTCACTCAAAACTGGCTGGGATGAAAAATAAAGAGGGTTTTGAAAAAGGTAGCTAACCGAAATCGCGGAAGTGCGACGAGCGCAAGTCCCTGCCCAGATAGCTGTTGGATTGTATGCTTCCTTTTGCCAAGGGATTGGGGCTTGCATGACCCCAAAGATTAGGATCAGCCTATCTTTCACCCTAACTCAGAACTAAGACTTGTTAGGTTAAAACACCTAAAGAAAATTGGAAAGAACCGTTACAGCAGTCGCAAAAAGACGGGTTCGGGGGGTTGGGGGATCTGCTGGGCAGGCAGTTGTCCCCAACTGGTCAGATCCCAGTGCAAGTGACGGGGATCCTGATAGCCAAAGCCCAACTGCTGCAGGATCTTCAGGCTGATTTGTGGGATCAAGGGGGAGAGCATGACCGCCGCCAGCCGAACCGATTCCAGTACGGCAACCAAAATTTCCTCGACTATGGCTTGCTCTCCTTGTTTGTGGCGAGTCCAAGGAGCTTGTACATCCAAGAATTTGTTGCTGGCCTGAACTAAGCTGAGGATTTGGTTGCAGGCTTGACTAAACTGCAACTGCTGATAGGACTCAGCCACCTGCGGCACAAGACTTTCGGCTAATGCCCTTAAAGGGTGTTCCACCGCGATGGAGGTGGCGGGAATGCTGTAGTCCCGGTATTTTTTCAGCATGTTTAGGGTGCGGTTGAGCAGGTTGCCCAGATCATTGGCGAGATCGGCGTTGATCACATCCTTAAAACGGGTTTCGCTAAAATCTCCGTCCCGCCCCAGCTCGATCTCTTTGAGAAAGTAGTAGCGTACTGCATCTGCCCCAAAACGGTTGACCAGATCCAGGGGATCCAAGGTATTGCCGAGGCTTTTGCCCATCTTTTGCCCATCTTTGGTGAGAAAGCCATGCCCAAAGATCTGCTGCGAAATCGGGATCCCGGCGGACATTTGCATGGCGGGCCAATAGATGGCGTGAAACCGCACAATATCCTTGCCAATCAAGTGCAGGTTAATCGGCCACCACTTTTTCAAGGCATTGTCGAGGGTAGGAGCTTCCCCGTCCGCCAGCAAGGCGGTGATATAGGCGAGTAACGCATCAAACCAGACATAAATCGTCTGACTAGGATCCGTCGGCACGGGGATCCCCCAGGAAACTTGAGCGCGGGAAATAGAAAAATCTCGTAACCCCTGTTTCACAAAGTTGAGGACTTCGTTGCGGCGGCTTTCCGGCTGGATAAACTGCGAGCGTTCGGCATAGAGGCGCTCTAGCTTCTCTTGATAGCGGGAGAGGCGAAAAAAATAGTTGGGTTCATCCCGCCATTCGGTCGGCTTGAGATGAATGGTGCAGGTGTGCTGGGGACCCAGCTCGTTCTCGTCGTAGAAGGTTTCGCAACCAACACAATACCAGCCCTTTTGCTGTCCCTGATAAATATCCCCGCGCTGCCAAACCCGCTGAAAAAACTCCTTGACAATAGCCTGGTGACGGGGATCCGTAGTGCGAATCAAACGGTCGGGATAAATATCCAACTGACCCCAGAGGGCTGCAAACTCCGCCGCAATCTGATCGCAATGCGCTTGAGGATCCAGTCCCCGTTCTTCCGCCGTCCGTTGGATTTTCTGACCATGCTCGTCTGTGCCCGTTACTAGCCAGACTTCTTCCCCCCGCAAGCGGTGATAGCGGGCAATCGCATCCGCCACCATCGTGGTATAGGCACTGCCCATGTGGGGGGATGCGTTGACGTAGTAAATCGGGGTGGTCAGGGCAAATCGAGAGGGCATGGACATCTCAAGTCAGCAACAGAAGTAATCTTTATGCTATCCCGGATGGCTCCCCAAACTTGCCAGTCAGGTTGAGAGTCTGGCTTTTCCCCACCTCCAACCAGTGCCGCTGGATTGTAGTCTTTGCCTCTGCGGCCTGACCATTTTTTGAGGATAGTTTGGCTTGGGAGGTGTCCTGCCTGATGGGGATCCCTTTACCCACCCCCTGATCAGGAGTGCCTCGAATGCTAGTTAGTCAGCAGCCCGTCTTCCAACGCTTTTGGTATCCGGTCATGCCCATGACGGATCTTCAGCTCCAGCCCCGTTCCTTTCGCCTTTTGGATCATCCGTTGGTGCTTTGGGTCGATGCACAGGGGCAACCGGCCTGTGTTCTGGATCGCTGCTGTCACCGTTCTGCCAAACTTTCTCTGGGCAAAGTGATGGAGGGATCCATTCAATGTCCCTATCATGGGTGGTCGTTCAATGGCAACGGAGTCTGTGTGGCAGTCCCCCAACTCACCCGCTCACAAATTCCCTCCACCTACCAAATTCCGGCTTTTGCTTGCCAAGAACGCTATGGCTATGCCTGGGTATGCTTGCAGGAGCCATTAATTGGCATTCCAGAGATCCCCGAAGCTAAGGATCCTCAGTTCCGTTGGATCCCCCAGTTTTACGAAGTGTGGAATTGTGCTGGACTACGGCTGATGGAAAACTCCTTTGACAACGCCCATCCGCAGTTTGTTCACGCCAACACCTTTGGGCTGCAAGCGCAACCGATCCCACCCAAACTAGAGTCTTTTGCCGAGACCCAGTGGGGATTTTGCATGACCTATACCTTGCCCGTCTTTAACAGTGATCTGCAAAAACACAATCTGCATACCGAGAGCCAACAAACTCTACGCATCAGCGAAGCCACCTGGTTTCTGCCGTTTGTTCGCAAGCTGAAGATTACTTACCCCAGCGGGCTAATCCACATTATCGTCACCGCTGCCACCCCGATTGATGACCGTTCCTCACAGATTGTCCAGTTTTGTCTGCGCAATGACCAGGAGAGTGAGGTCAGCCGGGAAAGTATTCTAGCTTTTGACCGACTGGTCACCCTCGAAGATCGGCAGATTTTAGAAAGCACCGATTATGACGTGCCCCTTTCGATTAGCCAAGAACAACACATGGTTTCCGATAAGCCGGGTATTGTCATGCGGCACAAATTGGCGGCGTTACTGCGAGACTATACCAGCTAAATCCTAGGTCAGTTGTTGGCGCATTTGCCCCACAATCCGCAACACGATCTGTACCCCTGTGGCCGCCTGCCAGCCTAGGATACCTACCGTTACCACATTGAGCAGGATATGCAGGTTCCGCGCCCAGGCTTTCTGCCCGTCTTTCATGATCGGAGCCAGAGCCGCCGACAGCGCCACCAATCCCGTTAACCCCAAACCTGCCAACAAATGGGGTCCCACAAACAGTTTACCGTTAGTAATGTAGGTTACCGCCATTCCCCCCAAGGCACCAAACACCATTAATACTAAGAAAAGGGATCCCACTATAAAATGCTTCTGGGCAAACTTGCCTTTGATCAAGTCTTTGCGCTCTTCGGCAGAGGCGGATCGCAGGCGGCGAGACTGAATGCCCAAATAAAGCGCATAAAGGGACAAGCCCAAAGCCCCAAACATGAGTAGGGGGTGAAAGAAAGGGAGAGCCAGTTGCAAGGGCTGGGGAAGTTGCAAATCCATAGGGAGCCAACACCAATTGACGCTAGCAGCTTAACATAAACACATAATCGAACCCAGACTCCGCAGGCTTTTGCCCAGAATCAGGGATCCCTACCTCCCACCTCTCTGGTTCGAGCGGCAGAAAGACTCTTTGCCCATCGACATGAGTTGCCAAATTTAGCCCCATAATTAAAGGGAGCGTTTAGCCCTAGTGAATTTCTTGGAATTGCCAAGCCCATCCTCACGCCGCGCACGATTAAGGTTATTCTGGATCTTAATAAAGTTTTGTGATCGCTGCTTTTCTTACCTTACGAGGAGATGTGTCCCTATGGCCCCTGTCAAAGACCTGTCGATGCTGGATCCCACCCCTGCTACCGGAAGCTTCGCTCAGGCCACCCTCGACTATGGCAGTGCCACTTACCGTGACGCCTATTCTCGCATTAACGCCATCGTGATTGAGGGTGAACTGGAAGCCAACCGCAACTATCTCCAGTTAGCTGAGATGCTGCCCGAAGCCGCCGACGAACTGCATAAGCTGGCCAAGATGGAAATGCGCCACATGAAGGGATTTCAGGCTTGTGCCAAAAACCTGAGTGTTGAGGCAGATATGGATTTTGCTAAGGCTTTTTTTGCTCAACTGCACGGCAATTTCCAGACGGCTGCCGCCGCCCAGGATTTAGTGAGCTGTTTTGTCATCCAGGCTCTCTTGATCGAATGCTTTGCCATTGCGGCTTACAACGTCTACATTCCCGTCGCCGATGAATTTGCCCGCAAAATCACCGAAGGAGTTGTCAAAGACGAATATCTCCATCTCAACTTTGGCGAAAAATGGTTAGGGGAACATTTTACCGAGGCCAAAGCGGGCATTGAGCAAGCCAATGCGCAAAACTTGCCCCTCATCTGGAAAATGCTGCAACAAGTGGATCAGGATGTGGCCGAATTGGGCATGGATCGGGAAGCTGTTGTGGAAGACTTTATGATTGCTTATGGGGAAGCTCTCAACACGATTGGCTTTACGACCCGCGAGGTCATGAAGCTGTCCGCACAAGGGCTAAAAGCCGCCTAAGCTGTTCCCTAGAACTTATCTAGGCCATCAGCCAATGACGGTAGCCAAATGGTTTATCCCTTTGACTCGCAACCACCCATTTCCCTCACCTATCGCCAACCCATCTAGAAAGAGTTGAGACCTTATGTTTGGCCTGATTGGGCATCTGACGAGTTTGGCCCATGCCCAGCGCGTCGCTAGCAGGCTTGGCTACTCCGAATATGCTGACAATGACCTAGAGTTTTGGTGCATGGCTCCCCCCCAGGTGGTCGATACCATTCGGGTGACCAGCATCACCGGTCAGCAAATCGAAGGGCAATATGTGGAGTCTTGCTTTCTGCCAGAAATGTTGGCGATGGGTCGGGTCAAGGCGGCCTGCCGTAAGATTTTGAATGCGATGGCGCTGGCTCAAAAACACGGCCTGACCATCACAGCTCTGGGGGGATTTAGTAGCATCATTTTTGAAAACTTTAAGTTGGAAAGCCTGAAGCGGGTTCGCAATATCGATCTGGAAATTGAGCACTTTACGACGGGCAATACGCACACCGCCTATGTCATCTGTCAGCAGGTGCAGTCGGCGGCTCTCCGCTATGCCATTGATCTGGCCTATGCCACGATTGCTGTGGTAGGAGCCACTGGAGATATCGGCAGTGCGATTTGTCGTTGGTTGACCCATCGCTGTGATTTGGGACGTCTGCTCTTGGTTGCTCGCGATCAAGCTCGTTTAGAGGATTTGCACGAGTCCCTCGGTCAAGGGGAAGTCTGTTCCCTAGAACAAGCCTTGCCTCAGTCGGATCTAATTATTTGGGTAGCCAGCATGAGCCAAGGGATGACTATCGATCCCCAGCAGCTACGGGATCCCTGCGTGATTATCGACGGGGGTTATCCCAAAAATATGGCCAACATGGTGCAGCGACCGGGCTTGCATGTGATTGACGGCGGCATGGTCGAGCATTCTCTGGATATTGAGTGGAGCATCATGCAGTTTTTGAATGTCGCGGATCCGGCTCGTCAGTTGTTTGCTTGTTTTGCGGAGTCGATGTTGCTGGAATTTGAGGGGCTGCATACCAATTTCAGTTGGGGGCGCAATCTGATCACTCTTGAGAAACTGGATTTGATCGGTCAGCTATCCCGCAAGCATGGATTTCGTCCCCTCATGCCGAGTGCCTAGAATATGGCACTTCCTGGTACGGGCACGTTGGTCAATACCGCTGCGATTGCTCTGGGCACAATCATTGGCTGGACGTTAGGCAACCGCTTGCCCCGTCGGGTATCTGAGATTGTTTTGCAGGTCTTAGGTCCCGTCACCTTAGTGCTAGGGATCCAGATGGCTTTGACCGCACAGACGGCGGCGCAATCGGTGACAGTGCTGGTGGCTTTGGTGGTAGGGGCAGCAACGGGTGAGGCCATCAACATTGAGTTTTGGCTAGAGCAGTTGGGGAAGCGGTTAGAGACCTGGGTGAGTCGGCGTTTTGGCCCTAGCCCAATTACCCAAGCGTTTGTTACCACCAGTATTCTCTATGTAGTGGGGCCAATGACCATTCTGGGATCCATTCAAGATGGATTGGGGGATCCCTCTCTCCTCTTGATCAAGTCGGCTTTGGATGGAGTCGCCTCCATTGCCTTTACCACCAGTTTGGGCTGGGGAACGGCCTTTTCTATGATCAGTGTCTTGGTTTATCAAGGAATTTTGACCTTGTTGGCGCGCCAGCTTACTGAGGTCTTTCAACCGGATGTGATTGCCGCCCTAACCGCTACAGGGGGCATTTTGGTGATGGGAGTGGGGATTAACTTGCTCGACATCAAGCAGTTGCGAGTGGGCAATTTCTTGCCTGCGCTGTTGCTGGTGGTGATCTTGGTATCCTGTTTCCCCCTTTGGGATCTCACTTTTTAGCAGGAATCCAGTCTGTGGCTGGCTGGGATCAATGGCTTTGGGATCCCTACGTTGCTTGCTTGTCTTTTCCACGTCGTTTGTGAAACCGCCCACCTCCATGATCTCTGATTGGACAACCTCCTCATGGGCAACCCCCCCCTTGCCCTCTTCCACTCTCACCTGGAACTGGCCGGAATTTCTCGATTCCCTCGGTCGGTTTGGGGTGCAGCAGGGATTGGAGCGAATGACGCTATTGTTAGAGCGCTTGGGGCAACCCCAGCAGGGGATCCCGGTCATCCATGTTGCCGGCACCAATGGCAAGGGATCCGTGTGTGCCCTGCTCAGCCATGTGTTGTGGAGGGCAGGCTATCGGGTAGGGCGCTATATTTCTCCCCATTTAATCAACTGGCGGGAACGGATCTGGGTCAACGGCGCATGGATTGCTGAGCCGGATTGGAGCCAAATTCTCTATCACCTGCAACAAACCCTCAAGAGCTATGACGCTTCTGACCTTTGCCCCACCCAGTTTGATATCACCACCGCCGCCGCTTGGCTCTATTTTCGCCAGCAAGAGGTGAATGTAGTGGTGCTGGAGGTGGGCTTAGGGGGTCGTCTTGATTCCACCAACGCCAACATCCAAACGGAGATCAGTGTGATCACCACGATTGGGCGGGATCACTGGCAACGGTTGGGCAATACCCTCACCCTGATTGCGGGAGAGAAAGCCGGCATCTGCAAACCGCAGGTTCCCACCGTCAGCGCACCACAGGTTCCAGAAGTGCAGGCAGTGTTAGAGACCGTAACGAAGGAATTATCAGCTCCCTTGATCACCGCCTCCCCTGCCATTTGGGGATCCGGATCCCAACAAATTGTTTGGCAAGGACGGTCTTACCCCATGCCCCTACGCGGAGACGTGCAGTTGATCAACGGGGGGGTGGCTCTCACGGTTCTGGAACAGTTGCAACAACAGGGCTGGTCGATTAGTGATCAGACTATCTCCAGTGGCTTTGCCCAAACCCACTGGCCTGGTCGCCTCCAGTCCATCACGATTCAGGGGCAGTCGGTTTTAATCGATGGTGCTCACAACGTGATTGCTGCCCAAGCCCTCCGCCATTTTGTGGACAGTCATCTGCCGGGATCCGCCCTCTGGCTGGTGGGGATGCTGGAAAGCAAAGACTATGAAGGGATCCTGCAATGCCTGCTGCGACCTGGGGATCACTTCTACGCCCTGCCTATCGCCGGCCATGCCGCCTTATCCACTAGCGAGTTGATCCCCTTAGCCTGTCAGATTCAGCCGCAACTCACCACCAGCCAAGCCCTAGCCGATTTAGCTGCCCTAGAAACCCTGCTTCAACAGCTTGCCCAGCAACCAGTGCCCGCTTCTGACAAGCCTACCCCCATCCTCTGCGGATCTTTATATTTGATTGGGCAAGTGTTAGAAACATGTTTAGGTATGGACTTGGCCAACTGACTTTCCTCCCCTGCCCAGCGATCTTCACCCTTCTCCATCATGATCAAAATTCCCGGTCATTTCCTCTACCAAGCCTTTCGGCGGGGGTTGCGCCATCCCCAGATCCGCCCCTGGTTAATCCTGGGCATCTTCACCTATCTAATCAGTCCCATCGACTTGATCCCTTCCCTATTACCCATTGTGGGAGAGGTGGATGATCTGGTGTTACTCAGTATTCTGGGGGGAGAGTTGTTGCAAATGTGGATAGGGGATCCCTTCCCCCCAGCAGCTTCTGGGCAAACTCGTAACGAGTCAGCTAGCGCCCCCGACCATCCAGCTAGTCAGCAGGTGATTGATGTGGCTGCCAAGGTCGTCGATTCCTAAGCCAGGATTGAAAGGAATGGCCGCCGGACATTGACAACCTACCAACGAACTTGTTAGGATAATCCACCGTTGCCTAAGTAAATTTGTCACCTATTCATCGCTAACCACGGTTTCCATGCCTACCATTCAGCAGCTTATTCGGGAAGAACGCGGTGTCGCGGACAAAAAGACCAAATCACCTGCCCTGAAGGCTTGTCCACAGCGTCGGGGGGTTTGCACTAGAGTCTACACCACAACCCCCAAAAAGCCCAATTCTGCTTTGCGAAAGGTGGCTAGGGTACGCTTAACCTCCGGCTTTGAGGTAACCGCCTACATCCCTGGAATCGGTCATAACTTGCAGGAACACTCGGTGGTCATGATTCGAGGTGGACGGGTCAAGGATCTGCCGGGTGTGCGTTATCACATCATTCGGGGCACCCTAGACGCAGCGGGCGTTAAGGATCGTAAGCAGGGGCGTTCCAAATATGGAGCCAAGCGTCCCAAACCAGGGGCTGCCGCGACTCCTGCCGGTAAGGGTGGCAAGAAGAAATAACACCCCTCATCTCCCTAGACAACTCCTTTAGGAAATCGCTCAATTTCGGGATCCCTCTCTATATGTCTCGCCGCAACCGTGCTCCCCATCGTGATGTTCCTTCCGATGCCAAATACAATAGCCGCTTGGTGACCATGCTGATTCGCAAATTGATGTTGCGGGGCAAGGCTTCCTTGGCGGCTCGCATTACCTACGACGCTATGGCACTGATTGAAGAACGGACAGGGGGTGAGCCGCTTACCCTAGTGGAAAATGCCATCCGCAATGCTACGCCTATGGTAGAGGTGAAAGCTCGACGGGTGGGAGGGGCTACCTATCAAGTGCCCATGGAAGTGCGGGGAGATCGCGGTACCTCACTGGCTCTGCGCTGGATTATTCAGTTTGCCCGTACCCGTCCTGGTCGCACCATGTCAGCAAAGCTTGCCAATGAGTTGATGGATGCCGCCAACGAAACGGGCAACGCTATCCGACGGCGAGAGGAAACCCATCGGATGGCTGATGCCAACAAGGCCTTTGCCCATTACCGCTACTAACTTGTATAAAGGATTCTGCCATTTCCCCCGATAGATTAGGATCCCCCCACCTACTGGCTAAGCGGTAGTCAAGGTCAGCCTCCTGACCTTCTGGAAAGTGGAGAAGCCCCTTACCAATTGCCCCCCAGAATATCTCTTGTCGGTTCCTAAAAAACGTTAGAATTGTTAAGCAACATTTAGCTTGATCCGCAGATAGACTGCGTCAGCATCAGGGAGGTCATCGTGGCACGCACAGTTCCTCTGGAACGAGTCAGAAATATCGGTATCGCTGCCCACATAGATGCGGGCAAAACCACCACGACTGAACGCATCCTGTTTTACTCCGGCATGATTCACAAGATCGGCGAGGTGCATGAAGGAACAGCGGTCACGGACTGGATGGCTCAAGAGCGGGAGCGGGGCATTACTATCACGGCTGCTGCCATCACCACCGCTTGGACCAGACGGGATCCGGCTAATCCTAACCAGCCCAAGGCAGGTGCGCTAGAACATAAAATCAATATCATCGATACGCCAGGGCACGTTGACTTCACGATTGAGGTGGAGCGCTCCATGCGGGTGTTGGATGGCGTGATCACCGTACTTTGCTCCGTTGGTGGCGTTCAACCTCAGACCGAAACCGTCTGGCGACAGGCCAACCGCTACAACGTACCCCGCTTCATTTTTGTCAACAAAATGGATCGCACGGGAGCCAACTTCTACAAGGTTTTGGATCAAGTTCGGGATCGCCTAAAAGCTAATGCTGTGCCCATTCAACTACCGATTGGTGCGGAAGATTTGTTCCGTGGTGTTGTGGATTTGGTTACCATGCAAGCCTATATCTACACCAACGACCAAGGTACTGATATTCAGGTGGCTGAGATTCCAGCCGACATGCAGGAACAAGCTCAGGAGTATCGGGTCAAGTTGATCGAGAGCGTTTCCGAAACGGATGATGCGTTGCTGGAAAAATACTTCAGTGGCGAGGAGCTCTCCATTGATGAGATTCGTTCTGCCCTGCGTAAAGGCACCATTGCCGGCCAGATCGTCCCCATGATCTGCGGTTCTGCCTTCAAGAACAAAGGGGTGCAATTTCTCTTGGATGCCGTAATTGATTATCTGCCTGCTCCTGTTGATGTAGCCGCCATCAAAGGCCAGACTACCTCTGGTCAAGAAATTGAACGCCATGCCAATGATGACGAGCCGATGTCTGCCCTTGCTTTCAAGATTATGGCGGATCCCTATGGCCGTCTCACCTTTGTGCGGGTTTATTCTGGTGTGTTGCAAAAAGGCAGTTATGCCCTCAATGCTACCAAGGGCAAAAAAGAACGCATCTCTCGCCTGATTGTGCTAAAGGCTGATGATCGCATCGAAGTGGATGAGTTGCGAGCCGGAGATCTAGGAGCGGTGCTGGGGCTGAAGGATACCTTCACCGGAGACACTCTTTGTGATGAACAAAAATCCGTAATTTTGGAATCCCTATTTATTCCAGAACCTGTCATCTCGGTGGCGGTGGAACCCAAGACCAAAGCAGATATTGATAAGCTTTCTAAGGCTTTGCAATCTCTTTCTGAAGAGGATCCCACCTTCCGTGTACGAGTGGATCCCGAAACAAATCAGACTGTCATCTCTGGCATGGGAGAGTTGCATCTTGAAATTCTTGTGGATCGAATGATGCGCGAGTTCAAGGTGGAAGCCAACGTTGGAGCCCCACAGGTGGCCTACCGTGAGACCATTCGCAAACCCGTCACTCGTGTGGAGGGCAAATTCGTCCGCCAAAGTGGGGGACGTGGTCAATACGGCCATGTTGTGATTGACTTAGAACCTGCCGAACCGGGTACAGGCTTTGAATTTGTTTCCAAAATTGTTGGGGGGGTTGTTCCCAAGGAATATGTCAATCCAACCGAGCAGGGTATTAAAGAAGCCTGTGAGTCAGGAGTGTTGGCGGGTTATCCCTTGATTGATGTGCGAGCCACCTTGGTGGATGGCTCCTATCACGAAGTAGACTCCAACGAAATGGCCTTCAAAATTGCTGGATCCATGGCTCTTAAAGAGGCTGTCAGACGGGCTAATCCTGTCCTATTGGAACCCATGATGAAGGTTGAGGTCGAAGTACCCGAAAATTTCTTGGGGGATGTCATTGGTGACATCAACTCTCGTCGTGGGCAAATGGAGGGTATGGACTCGGTGGCGGGTATTTCTAAGGTGATGGCCAAGGTTCCGCTTTCGGAAATGTTTGGCTATGCCACGGATATTCGCTCCAACACACAAGGGCGGGGCACCTTCACCATGGAGTTCAGCCAATACGATGAAGTGCCGCGCAGTATCGCGGAAACCATCATTGCTAAAAACAAAGGGAACGAGTAGATAAAGGAAGACACGAATCATGGCACGCGCTAAGTTTGAACGAACCAAGCCTCACGTCAACATTGGCACTATCGGTCACGTTGATCACGGCAAAACCACCTTAACGGCGGCGATCACCTCTACATTGGCAGCTTTGGGTCAGGCTACTGCCAAGAAATATGATGAGATTGATGCGGCTCCCGAAGAGAAGGCACGGGGTATTACCATTAACACCGCCCACGTTGAGTATCAAACTGAGTCTCGCCACTACGCCCATGTGGACTGTCCTGGTCACGCGGACTATGTAAAGAATATGATCACCGGGGCTGCCCAGATGGATGGAGGGATCCTAGTGGTGTCGGCAGCCGATGGCCCGATGCCCCAGACTCGTGAGCATATCCTTTTGGCCCGCCAGGTAGGCGTTCCTAACCTGGTAGTCTTCATGAACAAAGAAGATATGGTGGATGATGCTGAACTGCTGGAGTTGGTGGAGTTAGAGGTTCGCGATCTGCTAAGCAGTTACGACTTTCCTGGCGATGATATCCCGATTGTCAAGGGATCGGCCTTAAAAGCCCTGGAGAAAATGCAGGCCAACCCGAAAACAGCTCGTGGAGATGATCCATGGGTGGATAAGATCTACGAATTGATGGATGCGGTTGATTCCTACATTCCTACTCCAGAGCGGGATATAGATAAACCCTTCTTGATGGCCGTGGAAGATGTTTTCTCGATCACGGGTCGGGGGACGGTAGCTACTGGTCGGATTGAGCGGGGCAAGGTTAAGGTAGGTGAAACCGTCGAACTGGTTGGTCTGGCGGATACTCGTTCCACTACAGTGACTGGCTTGGAAATGTTCCAGAAGACCTTAGATGAAGGGATGGCTGGTGACAACGTGGGTGTGCTGCTCCGCGGGATCCAGAAGGAACAGATCGAGCGAGGCATGGTGCTGGCTAAGCCCAAGTCCATCACTCCCCATACCAACTTTGAGTCTGAGGTCTACATCCTCAAGAAGGAAGAGGGTGGTCGTCATACCCCCTTCTTCTCCGGCTATCGCCCCCAGTTTTATGTTCGTACCACTGATGTGACGGGAACCATTTCTGCTTTTACGGCTGACGATGGCTCTTCTCCAGAGATGATTATGCCTGGGGATCGCATCAAGATGACGGTGGAATTGATCCAGCCCATTGCCATTGAGCAGGGTATGCGTTTTGCTATCCGCGAAGGTGGTCGTACCGTGGGAGCCGGTGTTGTCTCCAAAATCTTGAAATAAGCAGTGGTTCACAGGCGCAGGGGTTAAGGTTAGACAGGTGGCCGGATGGCTTTCCATGACCTTAATCCCTGTTCTTTTCTCGTTTTGTATAGGGATCCCCAACTATGGCTACCTTGACTCAGCAAAAAATTCGTATCCGTCTTAAGGGGTACGACCATCGGCTACTCGATACCTCCTGTGACAAAATTGTGGAAACGGCTCGCCGTACCGAAGCGGTGCCGGTGGGGCCAATTCCCCTACCGACGCGGCGGCGCATTTATTGTGTGTTGCGCTCTCCCCACGTGGACAAAGACTCACGCGAGCATTTTGAAACCCGCACCCATCGCCGTATTATTGACATTTATTCCCCATCCTCCAAAACCATTGATGCTCTGATGAAGCTGGACTTGCCAGCCGGAGTAGATATCGAAGTCAAACTCTAGGCTTGGGGAATCATGGTAACTGGGCGGATCCCTGTCATCGTCAACGGTGCTCTCGGCAAAATGGGGCGGGAAGTAGTGCGAACCCTCCTGAGAGCGGAGGATATGCATCTGCTGGGCGTGGTGGATCGCACCCAAATTGGGGAGGATATTGGGCAGGTAATGGGGATGGGATCCCTAGATCTGCTGATTACTGATGATCTGCAAAGTCAGTTGCTCCTCCTCAGCCAGGAACGCCAACCGGGAGTGATGGTGGATTTTACCCATCCTGATGGTCTTTACGAAACGATTCGGGCGGCTATTGCCTTTGGGATTCGCCCGGTGGTAGGAACGACAGGGTTGACGGTTGAACAAATCCACGAACTCAGCGAGTTTGCCGACAAAGCCAGTATCGGTTGTTTAATTGCCCCCAACTTTTCTGTTGGTATGGTTCTCTTGCAGCAAATGGCTGTCCAGGCTTCGCAATACTTTGACCATGTTGAAATCATCGAGCTGCACCACAACGAAAAAGCGGATGCTCCCAGTGGCACTGCCCTCAAAACTGCCCAGCTTTTGAGCGAACTGGGCAAGTGGTTTAATCCTTCTCTTGTTAACGAAAAAGAACTGGTGGCAGGGGTTAGGGGGGGAATGACGGGCGAAAACATCCGCATCCACAGTCTGCGCTTGCCGGGACTCTTGGCGCATCAAGAGGTGATTTTCGGAGGATTGGGGCAGACCCTCACCCTTCGCCATGACACGACGGATCGCACCGCTTATATGCCAGGGGTATTACTAGGGATCCGTAAGGTGGTGGAGTTAAAAAGCCTCGTCTATGGGCTGGAAAAAATCCTGTAAAACCCAGTCCTTAGGGTTGTATTTGGTGATGCCTAGGTTGCGGGTGGGGAAGAGAGGGGATCCCGAACAATTAATGCCAAATCCACCATGTTTTCAGCAGGCTGACTCAACTCTACTTCGACATCTCTGCCAAAAAAACCTTGCATCTTTTTGGCTTGGCTATCCTGCCATTGAGTAAAGGCAACCGCCGGAGAATGAAAGCGGAGCAGCAATGTGTAGCGGCCTTGCCGTAGAGCTTCCTGATAGCCCACTACCTTAGGGAGATCGGCTTCGGTAGGTCCTCGTAGACCCAAAAACTCCAGAGCATCCTCCAGATGGGCATTGGCTCCATAATTGTACTTGGTGATATCCGCTCGCACCTGCTGCTGAATCGTCGTGGCCTGCTGGCTGCGTTGCTGAGCCAGTTCGTTCAGCGCCGCCCCACTCGGTGGTTCGAGGGGAGGAACGGGCTTAAGCTCCACCACTTTCATGGTCACCCCCCCTAACAGCAAGGGGATCCCGGCAAAAATCCCGCTCAAATTTAAGACAGGATCGTTGTAGTTAAGAAATCCCCAAGCGGTGAGCGCCATGCCCGCCACCAAAACGATCGAACTAATCGGAAAAGGCAAGCGTTCAAACATAAGCAAGCGAAGCCAGAACAACAATAATTTGGGACAGGAAGCCAATTCCCCTCAAGGAGCAAGAGAGGATTGGTATAGACGCTAACTCGGATGGGAGCGATAATGACAAACCGTAGGTGTGTGTGAGGAAACCTTGTTAGCTCCTAAGACTTTACGTAGCTTACGCTCCCTTGACCCCGAATCTCAAGCCCGTGCCCCCCTGTTTGAAGCGATTCGCCATTATTGCGGGCTGGATAAAGCTCCCTTCCATACCCCCGGACATAAACAGGGTCGAGGGATCCCGACGGAATTGCGGGATTTATTGGGGGAGATGGTGTTTCGGGCGGATCTGACGGAGCTACCGGAGGTGGATAACCTGCATGACCCCGATGGAGCAATTCAGGAGGCGCAGGAATTGGCAGCGGCGGCCTACGGAGCGGAGCGCACCTGGTTTTTGGTGAATGGCTCGACCTGTGGTGTTGAGACTTTGGTCATGGCGGTCTGTGATCCCGCAGACAAGATTTTGCTGCCGCGCAACTGTCATAAGTCCGCTATTGCTGGCGTGATTTTGTCAGGAGCCATCCCGATTTTTGTTGAGCCAGATTTTGACCGCGATTTGGGAATAGCCCACGGCTTAACCCCCCAGGCTATCCAACAGACCCTCAGCCTCCATCCCGATGTCAAGGGGATCCTGATCGTCAGCCCCACCTACTATGGTGTAGGTAGCCACCTGTCCGCCATCGCTCAGTTAGCCCATGACCATGACCTGCCTCTGCTGGTGGATGAGGCTCACGGCCCGCATTTTGCCTTTCATGAGCATCTGCCCCTCTCAGCCCTAGAAGCCGGAGCCGATTTGGTGGTGCAGTCTACCCACAAGGTTTTAGCTGGCATGACGCAGGCGGCTTTATTGCATGTCCAGGGATCCCGCATTGACCGCAACCGTGTTCGCAATATTCTGCAACTGTTACAGTCCACCAGCCCGAACTATGTGTTGATGATGTCGTTGGATGTGGCTCGTCGCCAAATGGCTTTACAGGGTCGAGAGTTGCTTGACAAAACGATTCTGCTCGCCGAAGAAGCTCGGCAACGGCTGAATCGGATCCCTGGCATCCAGTGTTTTGGGGCGGAACGGGTGGGATCCACCCCTGGTTTTTTTGATTTTGACCGGACGCGCTTAACCGTCACGGTGACCGGGCTAGGACTGTTTGGCTTTGCAGCCGATGATCTGATTAACCAGCGCTTTCATGTACAACCGGAGATGTCCACCCTGCATAACGTTGTCTTCATTGTTAGCTTGGGTAACACCCAACGGGATGTGGATCGCCTAGTGGAAAGTTTTGCTGCCCTCTCCGCTGAGTATCAGATGCGGGATCCTTTGGCAGGAGCTGAGCAGGAGTTGATCGCTAAGATGCAACGATTAGCCGCCATCCAGTTGCCCCCTTTGCCCCCCCGCCGTCTTTCCCCTCGCGAAGCCTTTTTTGCCGACATTCACCGCATTCCCTTTGCCCAGGCTGTCGGCCAGATTTGTGCCGAAATTATCTCCCCCTATCCTCCTGGGATCCCGATTTTGGTGCCTGGAGAAGAGGTGACGCAGGCCGCTCTCGATTACCTGCTGCTGGTACACGAAGCAGGGGGGTTTATCAATGGTCCGGAAGATGTGCGCCTGCAAACTCTCAAAGTGGTGAAAACTTCCTGAATGGATTGATCCACCGCTTACGAAGGCTTCCCAAAAAAATCCTCTGCCTTTGGGCAGAGGATTAAGAACAAAAAAATCCACAGAAACCGCTAACCGTTAGCCAGAGGTTAGGAGAGCAATTCCTCTACCGCTTCTTCCTTAGTGTTGGTGCGGCGGGCTAGAGTGCGCCGATCAAAAGTCATGTGAATTTCACGGTTTTGCTCGCCATCTACTGCCACCGCAAAGATGGGGAAATCAATGTTGCCATCCGGGAAGGCCATGTGGAAGCGGAAGGTGCCATCGGGACTGAGTTGAATCTGCCGACCGCCAATCGTAACGGTGGCATCAGGCTCGGTAGCTCCATAGACAATCAATTCCGCATCCGCCACTAGCCAAAACTTGCGAGAACGCTGCGGCAACACCTCAGAAGCGCCGGAAAACAGACCCAAGCCAGAGCCGGAGGCCATCCAAGGAGCCGCCGGAGCCACCGCCGCCCCAGGGATCGCGGCTGCCCCCACCATCATGCCCACGCCAGAAGGGATGACGAAGGAGCTGAGGGTTTCGGCAGGGATCATTTGGCGGCTGCCCATCTGGTGACTGCCAAACAGGGATCCCGCGACCCAATGGGTTTCAAAGCTTTCTAAGCCGAGAATCTCGGTGGTCAAGTTGGGGGGAGTGGGTTGAGGAGGCTGAGTTTCATGTCCGGCATAGGCCACCAATCCCAAACCTTGGGGAGCACGCTTGTAGGGTTCGTGCAGTTGGTAGAGGGTCTTGCCATGTAGCCCTAGACCAAAAGGCACGGTCATGAAATGCTCTTCAAACCAGTCGGAGGGATAGGTAGGAGGCACCATCACCGCCGCCGAACGGGCTAACATCAACCAGCGTCCGTCTGCACAACGATAGCCAATCTCCACCACAAACGAGCGATCACTGACCGGAATCGGCAAATACCACTCCCGCGCCAACTCATCACAGGGATATTCCTGCATACTGTGGGCAGCCTGACGGGTGAAATCAATGTCGGTCACATCATAAAGACGCAGCGCCAACTGCTGCCCCCCCTGAGCGCGTAACTGATCTTTGTGTTCGTTGGGGACATCCCAATAGGCGTAGGCCCACTGGGGATCCCGTGGCAGGAGCATAATCCGACTTTCTCCATATCCGCCTGGCAAATCGCCCAACTCTTGATCCACCGCCGCCAGATGACGGTTATCTTGCACTCCACCGGCATGAAACTTTGCACTAGCCACTTTATCTTTCTCCTGAGGGGCTGGGGTAGTAGGTTTAACGATCCCACTTTGTGCCGCCTGAGCTTCTCGGATGGCTAAGAGGAGCTGATCCTTGGTCATGCGGCTATAGCGAGAAATCTCAAATTCCATTGCTTTGGCACGCAACTGCCGCAGCGTTAGATCCTCAAGGGGAGAGCGGTCTGTAGTCATAGATTTTGTCTCCTATCCTCAACTCAGTAAAAACACTCAACCTGCCAGCAAAATTAGCAGGGATCCAATGGGCGGGGATCAAGGGGGATCAAAGAAATTATTAACATCATGCGGCATTTTTACTTAGGGGTCAAGGGGCGGGGATCAAAGGGGATCAAGCCAGGATCCTAGGGGCAAGATAGGCTTGGGCTAAGGCTTTCCTCTCCATAAGGGTCAATTTTATCCCCCGCTCAAGGGGGTTCTTTGCCGGGTCTGATGGGGGGAACAGTTGCTAGGGTAGGGCAGTGATATAGGACGGATCGCTATGGTGTTTTCTAGAGAGACGGTGTTGCGGGGAGAGAGAAATTTGCCTCCAATGGGAGACTCCCTTTGGTTTAAGGACGCCATCATTTATGAAGTAGCGGTGCGTGCCTTTGCTGATAGTGATGGGGATGGCATCGGCGACTTTCCGGGACTGACCGGCAAACTGGATTATTTTCAGGAGCTAGGGGTGAGTGCCCTCTGGCTGTTGCCCTTTTTTCCCTCTCCCCTGCGAGACGATGGCTATGACACTTCCGATTTCACTAATGTCAACCCTATCTATGGATCTCTGGAGGACTTTCAAGCGTTTTTGCAGGCGGCTCATCAACGGAACCTGAAGGTGATCATCGAGTTGATCCTCAACCACACCTCTGATCAGCATCCTTGGTTTCAACGGGCACGCCGCGCCGCCCCCGGCAGTCCTGAGCGACAGTTTTATGTTTGGAGTGACACCCCTCACCGTTATTCTGAAGCCCGCATCATTTTTCAGGACTTTGAGACCTCCAACTGGACTTGGGATCCCATTGCCCACGCTTATTACTGGCATCGCTTTTATAGTCACCAACCGGATCTCAACTATGACCATCCTGCGGTGATCGAGGCGATGTTTCAGGTGATGGATTTTTGGCTGGATTTGGGGGTAGATGGCCTGCGCCTGGATGCGGTGCCCTACCTATTTGAGCGAGAGGGCAGTGATTGTGAAAACCTGCCCGAAACCCACCACCTGCTCAAACAACTGCGGCAGCACATTGACCAGCGCTATCAAGATCGCATGTTGTTGGCAGAAGCGAACCAATGGCCTGAAGATGCTGTGGCTTATTTTGGCAAGGGGGATGAGTGTCACATGGACTTTCATTTTCCTCTGATGCCACGACTGTTTATGGCCGTGCAGATGGAGGATCGCTTTCCCATCATCGACATTTTGAAACAAACCCCAGCGATTCCCGATAACTGCCAATGGGCAATTTTTTTGCGCAATCACGATGAACTGACCCTGGAAATGGTGACGGATGAAGACCGCGACTACATGTGGCGTATGTATGCTGGGGATCCACAGGCTCGGATCAACCTGGGCATCCGCCGCCGCCTCGCTCCCCTGCTCGGCAATGATCGCCGCCGCATTGAGCTGATGAATGCCCTGCTTTTTTCACTGCCGGGTACCCCCGTTATTTATTACGGGGATGAATTGGGGATGGGGGACAACATTTATTTGGGGGATCGCAACGGGGTACGCACCCCCATGCAGTGGAGCCCCGACCGCAATGCCGGATTTTCTAGAGCCAACCCCCAGCGATTATTTTTGCCGATTGTGATCGAGGCAGAATATCACTACGAATCGGTGAATGTGGAAGCCCAACATAGCAATCCCAATTCCCTTTGGTGGGCGATGAAGCGGCTGATGGCCGTGCGGAAGAAGTTTTTGGCCTTTGGACGCGGATCGTTTGAGGTGCTGCACCCTGCTAACCGCCAGGTATTAGCCTTTATGCGGGTTTATCACTCTGCATCCAGGGCGGAAACGATTTTGGTAGTGGCTAATCTTTCCCATCATGTGCAATGGGTAGAGCTGGATTTGTCCGCCTACGAAGGGTGGATCCCGGTGGAAATTTTTGGGCGGAAGGAGTTTCCCCCCATCGGTTCTTTACCCTATCTGCTCAGTCTGGCTCCCCATGCCTTTTATTGGTTTGAGTTGCGATCCCAATCTCTAGGGGTGGGTTGTCCAGCCAACCTGCATCGCTCCCTGCCATCCTTGCAGGTGAACCATACCTGGAGTGAGATCACCCGTGGAGCCGCTCGCCAAACTCTGGAGGCGATTTTACCGGATTATCTGTGCGGATGTGCTTGGTTCGCGGGTAAAAACCGCCGCATAGAAACGGTAGCGGTACAGGATGGGATCCCTTTGGGACGAGCTGACCAACAGATCCAGATCACCCTGATCTGCGTGGAATTTGCGGTAGGACCAGCCCAAACCTATGTGCTGCCCCTGGCCTGGGCCACCGGAGATCATGCCCAAATCCTGCAACGGGATCATGCTGAGGCGGTGATCGCCCATCTCAGCTTTATCCTGACGGATACTCCCCACGGCATTCTCTACGATGCCCTAGCGGATCCCGCCTGTTTGTCCTTACTATTGGCCTCCCTCGACCAGCCTCTTCCCAACCAGGGATCCCATGGTCGCTGGGTGGCCACTCCTACCACATCGCTCCCCGTTTGGCTGGCGGAGCATGGGGAGGTACAGTCCGCCCCCCGCAAACCTAAGCCAAGCCACACCACAATTGTCTATAGCCCGCTCCCTAACTCACCTAACGAGGGAGGATCCCCTGACCCCATCATTCTCAAGTTATTTCGACAGGTGGAAGGGGGGATTAATCCCGAACTGGAAGCCGCTCGTCATCTGGCGATGGCACCGGAGGGGTTCCCACATGTGCCTGCTCTGCTGGGCTATTTTGAATACAAACCCTTCCGCCCCAAGCCTGGATCCAATCCAGAGGAGATGCCTTTTACCTTGGGTCTGCTGCAAACTTTTATTCCCAACGAAGGAGAGGCGTGGAGCTACACCCTTGATCATCTGCAAAACTTTTTTGAAAATATCTTGGTTTATCACCCCCATCACGATCCGATCTTGATGCAGCAGGGATCCCTGCTGGGGGGGAGTCATCCGCCCGCCCATTTCCTTGGACAAGAAAGCACGGCTGC
Organism: Cyanobacteriota bacterium; assembly: GCA_033764955.1. GTDB lineage: Bacteria > Cyanobacteriota > Cyanobacteriia > Thermostichales > Thermostichaceae > JANRIL01. The sequence continues at coordinate 84,411 of JANRIL010000029.1, forward strand.
CTATTTAGAATCCACCCGTCTGTTGGGGTTGCGTACGGCTCAACTGCACGAGGCTTTGGCTGGCGGGGGGGATGCTGGGTTTGCTCCAGAGGCATTTTCTAGCCACTATCAACGCTCCCTTTATCAGTCGATGCGGAACCTCTGGGGACAGGTTCATCCGCAACTGCAATCCCAGCAGTCCCAAATGTCTTCCTGCCAGCAGGCACTTGCCCGCCAGGTTTTGCAACAAGATGAGTTGATCTATCAACGGTTCCGCCGACTTTTTGATCACAAAATCCAGGCGATGCGGATTCGTTGTCACGGGGACTTTCACCTCAAACAAGTGCTGTTCACGGGCAAAGACTTTGTGATCATCAATTTTGCAGGGGATCCCACCCGCCCATTGAGTGAGCGCAAGCTAAAACGGGTGCCGCTGCGGGATGTGGGGGGAATGCTTTACTCCTACCACTGCGCCGTTCAAAAAGCCCTCAACCTGCAACAGGAGCGGGGTTTGATCGACGCCACCAATCGGGAGCTGATGCAGGAGTGGGGCAGGGTTTGGCAAGAGTGGGTGGGAGCCACATTTTTGCAGAGTTATTTGGCCTACCCTGGGTTAGCTCCGCTGTTGCCCCCAGACCACTTATCCCTTCAGATCCTTTTGGATGCCTATCGCCTCGAAAAAGCCATCGCGGATTTGGGTTATCGGTTGGAGCATGAATGGGGAGAGGAGGATATAGGGATCCCGCTTCAGGGGATTATTGATGTTCTGTCCCAGGGACAGAGCATTTAGAGCGATAATTACGATGCAGCCTTACCTAGCGGAAACATCTAGCAGAAAGGCTAACACCTACCCTATCTACGCTTTGCATTCATCATGAGTGACGCGGCTTTCTCCAATTCCCCCCTATCGACGGGTTCATCGCCTACGGATAGCCCTGAACTGGCCGAGATCCTGGGCAAACTGCGACGCAAGGAGGGATCCTGGGTAGAGTGGGGCAAAGGCTGCCAACACCTACAAAAGGCGGGATATACCCCCCAAGCCATCTTTGAAGCCACCGGATTTGAACCCATCCAACAAAATCAGATTGTAGTGGCAATGCAGGTATATGAAGGGATCCGCAGCATCGGCGCACCGCCCGAAGTGCTGGAGCATTTTGGGCGTAAAGGCAGCGATATTCTCTATGAGTTTCGGGTGTTGACTCAAGGTGAGCGCCCTCTGGCCGCTGAATGGGTATTACTCAAACAACTGGATGTGGATGATGCCCGTGAGATGGCGCGGGCGGCCAAATATTTTGCCCAACTACGCAGCCTACCGGAGGGGTTTACGGAGCATCCCGGCGATGCGGTGGCCTTTCAAGCTTGGCGACTGGCTCAACAAACCGCCGATCTACAAGAACGCTCCCGCTTGATTGCCCGTGCCCTCAAGTTTGCCCACAGCAGCACCGCCCGCCAAAAGGTAGAACTGTTGCTCACGGATTTTAGCCTGGTACCGCGTCGCCCCGCCCCCCGCCTCTCGGTCTATCGCCTAGAATCCGCCGATGAATTGCCACGAGTCTTGCCTGTGGTGGGTCAACTTCCCCTCAGCAAGGCTGATCTTCAGTCCGTGCCTGTGATCACACCGACTACCCCGTTTCGCCTGGTGCAGTTTTCCGGATCCGGGATGTGGGTGGGGATCCCTGGCTGGCAGACGATTCTGGCTGCCGAGGATCCGGTGGTGATTTTGTATAGTGCCCAACAACTAACTGCCATTCGGGATATTTCGGTTGTCCTGCTAGACGAACAGGAGATGGTGTTGCTGGTTTTGGATCGAGCCGACCGCCAATGGCAGACCGACAGCTATTTTGTGTTGGAAGGTCGCAACGGAGTGGAGGTGGACTGGTTTGAAGAAGCACCTGAGCTTCCTCTCCTAGGGCGGGTGTTGATGATCGTGCGTGCCCCCCATATTTTGGATGAACACCTAACTAAGGATCCCTGGCAAATTGATGAATAGGTAGCACTTGACCAGGTAAAGATGTCATGGATCAGAGTTTTTCCAATTAGATGAAATGGTCTTGATCTGTTGTTTTGATTGTTAATCTTGACCGGCTGTTAAGTTTGGAAATATTGCCTTTGAAAAACAAAGATACCGTTGCCATTCCTGTCATGGGACAAGTTACTGCTGATGCGAACGTCAGTTTGTCATCGAACCACGGATCCCTTCATCACCATAGTGAGTCATGACTTGTCTAGGGCTACCTGAGTGGCTTCAGAGATTTATTGAAACTCGCGCCACTTCTTGAGTATTCTACAACGCATATCCATTTTCATTTGATTTTTACCACCTACGCTGAAAAGGGTAGCTCACGATAGGCTCTTAACAGGCATCGTTTTGGCAACGAGGTAGGATATGGCAAAGTCTCCACCCCCCATTGTTTATATTTTCTTGGTGTTGCTCCTGGGAGGTGGGGGTTGGTATTTCTATCGTTCGGGATCCCTATCCCTGCCCACAATTTCTCTGCCTTGGGGAGGAGGAGTCAATACCCTGAGCGATGGGGAGAAGGTGTTGTTGCCGGATCCCCAAAATCCTAGTAAGGTGGCGGCGGCTGAACTGATCAAACAAGGGAATTTGGCAGCGGCAATCCCCGTTTTACAAGCAGCAGTACAAGCGAATCGCAACGATCCCGAAGCCCTCATCTATCTCAATAACGCGCTGGCTGAGCAGCAGGGGGATCCCTTGGTATTGGGGGTTGCCGTACCCATCTCGACGAATCCCGACCGCGCCCGTGAAACCCTGCGGGGAGTCGCCCAAGCCCAACAGCAGTTTGCCCAAAAAGGAGGAGTCCAAAACCGCCTGTTGCAGGTGGTAGTCGCGGATGATGGAGATAATCCCAATCAAGCCAAGGCGGTTGCCAGTGCTTTTATCCGGCGGAAGGATGTTTTAGGGGTGCTGGGTCATAGCTCTAGTCAGACTGCTTTGGCGGCGGGGCCACTCTATCAGGAGTCGCCGTTAGCCATGATTTCGTCAACTAACACGAGCACCGAGATTAGTGCTTTGGGAGACGCTATTTTTCGCGTTGTCCCCTCCGATCAAATTGCCGGAACCCAATTGGCGCGCTATGCCCTTAACCAACTTCGAGCCAAATCGGTGGCCATTTTCTACAACGCCCAAGATGCCTATAGCAATAGTCTGCGGAATGCTTTTTCGACGACCATCCTGACGGAAGGGGGGCAAATTGCTGGGGAGTATGACTTGGCTCAGTCGGGTTTTGCAGCGACAACAGCTCTCCAGGCGGCGGTAGCGGCGGGATCCCAGGCTGTGTTTTTGGCTCCCAATGGAGCAACGGCTCCCCAATCTCTGGAGGTGGCACGCGCCAATGCCGCCTTATCAAAGCGATTGCCACTGCTGGGGGGAGATGTCCTGTTTAGCTTCACCACCCTCAAAGAAGGGGGATCCGCCGTGCAGGGGTTGGTGGTGGCGATCCCCTGGCATCCTTTACTACCCGGCAACCGAGCTTTTGCTCAACGGGCTGAACAACAGTGGGGTGGACAGGTGAGTTGGCGGACGGCGCTGGCCTACGATGCTACCCAAGTTTTCTTAGCGGCCATCACTCGTTCCGGTAGTGCTATCAGCCGCGAGGCTATTTTGCAGGCGTTGAATGCCCCTAACTTCAGTGTCACAGAAACCGCCTCTGGACCGATCCGCTTTTTGCCGTCGGGGGATCGGGAAGGTTCCAATATTTTGGTGCAGGTGAAGCCAGGGCAGCGATCAGGGACAGGATTTGACTTCATCCCTTTGTCGACGGTTCCCCAGTAGCCTTGTGGATCCCTGTTTGGCATTTCAACGGCTAAGCTGGCTACAATTTGCTTGGATTCACTACCTCTTCTTCTAGCGTTTTGCTATGGCTTCCCCCTCTGGCCCCCCTCCCATCGTCTATATCCTGACTTTGTTTCTGCTGGCCGGAGGTGGCTGGTATGCCTACCAACGAGGGTTAATTCCTGGACAAAACCAAGAGCAGGGGACGGCTCCAGCCACTTCTAGCCCGCCCTCTAGCCCGCCAACCAACACGAGCGTTTCCACAAGTAACAGCACCTCCACCAGCACCTCCGCCAGCGGGGGACCCGTGGCTATTGCTCCCTCCGCCCTCAATACCAGCTTGCCGGATCCCAGTGTGATTCAGATGGATGGCAGTGTGACGATGGTCAAACTGATCCAAGGGCTGCGGGCGGCCTATGGACAAAAATATCCCAATCTACCCACCACCTACGGGATCCCGGATGGTAAGCCCAACGGATCCAACAAAGGGTTAGAGGGGCTGTTAAACAATACGGTGCAAATTGCCGCCACCTCTCGTCCCCTCAGGGCTAACGAAGCCCAAGCCGGGATCCAGGCGATTCCGATTGCTAAGGATGCCCTGGCTGTGGTGGTAGGGGTGAATAATCCCTTTCAGGGAGGGCTAACCATGACCCAACTGGCGGATATCTACAAGGGCAAAATCACTAACTGGTCAGAGGTGGGCGGAAGCAATACCCCGATTAAAGTGCTCAACCGTTCTCCCAACAGTGGCACGCAGGATCTTTTCAAAAGTGTTGTCTTATTGGGGGATAACTTTGCCCCAGATGGCCCCAATTTCACCACTTTTCAGGAGGATGTCACCACGCCGATTTTGCGGGCGCTAGAAAGTAACGGAATTGGTTATACAACTGTCGCGCAAGCCGTCAACCAAAAAACCGTGCGGATTGTCCCGATTGATAACCAAATGCCCACCGATACCACCGCCATTCAATCGGGATCCTACCCAATCAGTCGCCATGTCTTTTTGGCGGTTCCGTCTCAAACCAGTCCCGCTGCCCGTAATTTTATCGAGTTGGCGCTCTCCCCCCAGGGACAGCAAATTGCTACTCGTTCGGAGTTTATCCCCTTGTTAGACCTCTAAGTTACTTGTGGGAGCATACTAAGAGGCGGATGTCTGGGATGCACTACTGAGCCAATCTGGATAATATGTAGAATAGAGGCATGACATCTTCCAGAAGCTGGGCTGAAAACCGTAGAAAAGTGTATGCAAATTTCGGTAGTGCCCCTCGAGTAATGATATAGTCACTCCAAATAAGAATGCGACCGCCTAAATCTTGATATCCAAGCTTTGAGAGATTTTGGGATTCTCAAACTAAGTTGGAATGACTATACAGCAACCCTAAGTAAGATGTGAGAAGATTTTCCCCCTCTCCTTGCGGGAGAGGGGCTAGGGGTGAGGGCGGTTCACGGATCAAATAGGGTTGCTGTAGTACGAAAAGATTATGGAACAGACTGCTAAAAGTCTGGAAAAATAATAGTAATTTCTATACTGACTGATTTCTGGGAAACTTATCAAAAAGTTATTCCTGAAAATCAGCATGAAGCTGTTGATAAAGAAACAGGGAAAACATCTCTGATTGTTCGCATAGCTTGGCGTAGCCATAACGATTAAACAATACTCTTAGACAGCGGATTGGAAGGCTAGTTAGAAAAACTTTCTCCTTTTCCAAAAAGCTGGAGAACCCTACTGGCATGATCTTCAACTTCTTGCACCACTACAATCCATCATTACTTGCATAGGACTACCAATGACCCGACCCTGGCTTCCAGAAAAGATGATAAAGCCTGAAGCCCCTTTCCCGTGGATGTTTTTAACTTATAAGGATTGACCCCACTCTACTGCTCTCGCTGTTCCATCTTTCTTTTCTTGCCTTGATCCTCACCACTAGATTTAAGATCCTTAACACGTTGATGAGCAAAATTCATCGCCGTTGTGTAGCAACAGGCAGGCTAAAATCACAACGATCCAGTCAGGATCCAACCGTGGGTTAGGCGAGGGATCCCTTCTCTCCCCCATCTCTCTAACCGCAATTACAAGGAGTCCAGACATCGTGGCAGGCAAAAGTAGTGGGATGGTCAGTCCGGGCATCATTGTCAGTGCCCTGCTTAGCTTGGTTGGGCTACTGGTTAGCGGTGGGAGCTGGCTGTGGCAACCGGATGGTCGAGAATTGGCCGGAACCGGATTTTGGGTGAGTGGGGGATGGTTGTTCACCACCTTGGCTTTGTGGATACAAACCCGTCCACGGGATCAACTGTGGCTGGAGCCTTTGCCCTGGAGTCTCAAGATGGATCAATCCGATCAATGGATCTTGACGGCTCCGTTTGTTGCCAAAAATCTCAACCCTGCCCTAGAAGTGACCTTAGCGGAAGTGCATCCTCAAGTGCGTCTATTGAGCGAGGGATCCCTCTCCGGCATTCACACCCACATACACCTACGCTCCCGCCACGCCGACGCGGAGAACCGTGCCGATGATTATTGGCAGGCTTACATTCTCTCTCCCCAATCGGAAACCTACTTAGAAGTAGAGGTGACCATCACCGGATCTAACCTGACGGAGCTGCAATCCCTACGCCTCGATCTCCACTATGTCCAATATGGCCGACAACAGCGCACCCCCAAGACCACTTATCTGATTGTCCCCTTACAAAAAGTGCCTCTCCCCAGTCAACCTCTGTGGCGTTCAGTGGCAGATGAATTGAAGGTGTTGGCAATTCGCACCCATTTGTTGACCCCTGCCGATGACTTGGGAGAGGTGATCGAGCAATATGTCAAGCCCTGGGCGCAAGCGGGAGACATCGTGGCGATTTCTGAAAGTGCTGTGGCTGTGGTGCAGGGACAGTTTCGCCATCCCAGCCAGATGCGTCTGGGGTGGGTTGCCCAACGCCTATGTTATGCGTTTCCCTCCAAAACCAGCCTTTCCAGCGCTTATGGGCTGCAAACTCTGATTGATAGCTCCTCGGCCTGGCGGGTGGTGGCAGCCTTTCTGCTGGGATCTCTAGGCAAAGTCATCGGGATCCCTGGGGTGTTTTATGCCCTAGCTGGAGAACAGGCGGATCTGATCGATGATGTGACCGGATCGCTGCCTCCCTACGACCAGTTCATTGTTTTGGGGCCGAAGGATGCCGCTGCTCTCGTCAAGAGCTTGGGATCCCGCACTGGGCAAGCGATTACGATTGTTGATGCCAACGATTTAGGGGGGGTCAAACTGCTGGCGGCTACCCCGGAGGTAAATCCTGAGCAGGTGAAGCAGGCTCTGCGTAAAAATCCGGCGGGCAATTCGGCAGAACAAACCCCGATTGTTTTGATCCGTCCTCAGGCTGCTTAAGGGATGGGGGTGGGTTATGCTTTGAGTGTCTGGCCTGCATGATCCCATCCCTATGAACTCCGAGACTCCTTTGATTGAAGAAGCGCCTGAACTGCATTTGCGCCCTGTCCAACTCAAGGATTTGGAGGCCGTGGAAGCTATTTTCGTGGAAGCTTTTACGGATGAATACGGACATCGCTCGGTGGATATTGGCAGCCAGATTCGTCGCCTGCGCCAATGGTATGGACCGATCAAAATTCTGAGCGTTTTCCCTAACCGCTTTCAACATGTTTTCACCGTGCATGTGGCGGAACAGGGGGGCGAGATTAAAGGCGTGATCCAGGTTTCTCCTTTTAACCACTCCCGCAGCACGTGGCGAGTTGATCATCTGGCTGTAGCCAAATCCGCTCAGCGGCAAGGGATCGGCTCGCGTCTCCTGCGACACTGTATGGAGCATTTTCGGGAAGCCCGCACCTGGATCTTAGAAGTGAATATCCACAACAAAGGCGCGATGGCACTCTATCGAACCAATGGGTTTCAGCCCCTCGCCCAGATTACCTATTGGTCATTGCCCCCAGAGGTACTGACCGCCCTCAGCCAGCACGAGCCACACATCGCTCACTTGATGCCCGTCAGCAACCGCGATGCCTATCTCATTTATCAGTTGGATACGGCCTCCATGCCACCGATTGTCCGGCAAGTTTATGACCGCCACGTCAGCGATTTCAAAGCCAGCCCCCTTGATTGGCTAATCGAAACCGGCAAGCAATCCATCAGTAACAGCGAACGGCTGGAGTGGTATGTTTATGAGCCAGAACGCAAAGCAGCCATTGGCTACTTTAATCTGCGTCTCTCCCGCACCGGGCAGCAGCCTCATGTAGCTCGTTTGTCAGTGCACCCTGCCTACACCTGGCTCTATCCCGAATTGATGGCTCAGATGGCTCGCCTCACCCAAGATTGCCCGCCCCAATCGCTGGCGTTAGCCTCCACCGACTATCAACCGGAACGGGAAGAATTTTTGATCAAGTTGGGGGCACACGATAGCGAGCGCACCTTGTTGATGTCTCGCTCCGTCTGGCACAAATTGCGGGAAACTCGCCTCAGCTTTGATCAACTGCAACTCAACGCTGTCTTGCGTAGCCTGCAAGTTAATCAGCCCTTACCGGAACGGATTGAAGCCGCTGGGACTGATTTTTGGCGAGATAGTTTTCCGGATGGGCAAGATCTCGGCAAGGGATCCGCCAACAACGAGGGATCCCGCCCTGGCGACCAACCCTCCCACTGACTCCTGCCGGCAACTTCCACTTAATCTTTCCATTCTCTTATGCTGGCAAGCCTTAGTTCCAACCCCGGTCATTGATGAAACGCCTCAAGTCAGCCCTTCTGTTGCTCACACTGGTTGCTGTGCTGGCTACTGTTGTGGCGGCGCGAGTCCTCAGCAGATTGGATCCTGAGCAAATTCAAGCCTGGTTAGCCTCTGTCGGCTGGCTGGCTCCCGTGGGTTATATCGTGATTTATTTGGTGGCGACCGTTTTGGTCTTGCCCTCAACAGCTCTCAATTTGTTGGGGGGAGCTTTGTTTGGATTGTGGTGGGGCACCCTCTGGACGAGTCTGGCGGCGATAGTGGCGGCGATGGTCACTTTTGCGTTTACTCGAACAATTGGCCGAGACTGGGTAGCGCAACGGTTGGCTGGCTGGCTAGGCAAACTGGACGGCGAGATGCAAGAGGCGGGATTGCTGTATATCATTGCTATCCGCTTAATGCCGATCTTTCCCTACGGGCTGGTCAATGCGGTAGCAGGGTTGACCGGGATCCCTTTTCGAGACTACTGGCTGGGTACGTTACTGGGTACGGTTCCGGGAGTATTACCGTTTGTCTGGTTAGGGAGTTCAGGGTATCACGCTCTTCAAACCGGAAACGTCTGGCCTGTCTTGGCGGCTTTGGGTGTGATTGGCCTACTGGTAGGGGGGGGTACCTACTATCGTCGTTCTCGCAAGCATGGATAGCCCTAATCCAGATTTTATTGATGGTCTAGCCAGTCTGTCAGATCTCTGAGCGACCTAAAATCCAACAGAGCTTCACTAAGGTTTTCCAACTGTTCAATTGAGAGGGAGCGGATCCGGTTTTCCAGTTCAGCAGATAAAGATCCCTTCCCGTCAGCATCGGCTTGCCGAAATTTACGATGGAGCAAGCGCAGGGTGAGAGCTTGCCCTTCTTGTTGGATCCCTTGTTGGATCCCTTGTTGGATCCCTTGTTGGATCCCTTGTTGGATCCCTTGTTGGATCCCTTGTTGGATCCCTTGTTGGATCCCTTGTTGGATCCCTTGTTGGATCCCTTGTTGGATCCCTTG
>JANRIL010000007.1:0-28468 GCA_033764955.1 Cyanobacteriota bacterium
CCACGCAGAATCCGATTGAACAGGAAGGCACGTATCCTCTGCCGGAGGCGCAACTCGACCGTTTTATGTTCAATCTCTGGTTGGACTACCCGTCGTTTCAGGAGGAAGTCAGCATTGTGAAAAATACGACTTCCGGCTACAAGCCCGAAGTAAAGGCGGTTCTGGGTGCGGCGGAAATTATGCAGTATCAAGATTTAGTGCGGCGTGTACCCGTTGCAGACAACGTTGTCGAGTATGCTGTTCGTCTTGTTCATGCAACGCGCCCGTCGGCGGAATCTACTATCAAGGTTGTGAAGGATTTTCTTAGCTATGGTGCGGGTCCGAGAGCATCACAATATCTGATTTTGGGCGCGAAAACACGTGCCGCTCTTTTGGGTAAAACCACACCCGATATGGACGATGTTCGCGCTGTCGCGCCGCCTGTGCTGCGCCACCGCATTGTGGCAAACTTCAATGCCGAAGCCGATGGCGTTTCGACGGTGGATATTGTCGAGCGATTGCTGAAAGAGTTGGCATAAAAAAATTAAGACTTTCCCATCATGCGTCGCACCGTCTATGCCGCTTCAACGCTTGTTTTTTGCATATCTCATCTGTGTGCATCTGGTCGTTGCAGGCATTGTGATATGGTTCGCCAAAGTTGATGCACTCGTGCTTGTGGCATTAGAAACGGGATTATTGCTGTCGTTGGGAGCAGGTGCGTGGCTTCTTTCACGATTTTTCGCGCCGCTCGGAATGCTTCGACAGGGCGCGGATATGCTACGTGAAAGCGACTTCTCAAGCCGTATTGCGCCGACGGGACAGTCGGAAATGGATACATTGATTGCGGTATTTAACGCAATGTTGTCAAGTTTGCGCGAAGAACGATTGAAAACTGAGGAACAACGCCATTTACTGGGAGCAATCCTTGAGCAAACCCCGACGGGCATTATTATTTGTGACTTTGACGGGCGCGTTGGCAGCATGAATCCAAGCGCGAAAGCATTGCTTGGCGATATTGCTCTCGGTACAAGCATTGATGAGCTTCCTGAGCCGTTCAGCCGCACGTGTGCATCGTTGCTTGGTGCGAAGCAATCTGAAGTTCTTGCTCTTGGCATTCGCCGTGTTCGTTGCACTCGCATTGAGTTCTTCGATAGAGGTTTTGCGAGGTCTGCGTACTTGTTTGATGAAATGACGGAGGAATTGCGCCGTTCGGAAAAAGCCGCCTACGACAAACTTATTCGCATCTTTGCGCATGAAATCAACAATTCGGCAGGGGCGGTACGGTCTATTTTGCAATCGGTTTCATCCTACGTGCCGCAACTGGATGCAGACGACCGCGCCGACGTGGAAAATGCTCTTCGCATTGCGATTGACCGCACAAGCAGCCTTGCCGCGTTCATCAAAGGATATGCCGATATTGTCCGCCTGCCCGCACCAAACCTTGCGCTGTGCGATATTGTCGCGCTTGTTCGGCGAATTGCTGACCTTCTTTCCCCAACCGCCGCAGAAAAACAGGTCTTGTTTGATATTCGTTCACCGCAAGCGTCAATGCAGGTTATGGGCGATACAGCGCAGTTGGAGCAGGTTCTTTTAAATATCTGCAAAAATGCCATAGAAGCAAGTAATGAAGCGGCACAGATAATAATAACGGTAGCTGAAGAATCAGGCAAAACAAGGCTCACGGTTGAAAATACAGGTGTGCCGATTCCGCCTGAAATACAAAACAAACTTTTTACGCCATTTTTCACAACCAAGCCTGACGGGCAGGGCATCGGACTTATGCTGGTACGTGATATTTTGACAGCGCACAATATTTCCTTTGCGCTGGACGGAACAAGTAATGGTGCGCGATTTACGATGATTTTCCCATAGTATTTAAAGATAATTTTTTAGCACAAAAAAAATATTTTGCGCAACACCCAAAAACAGTGTATATTGCAAGTCTGTTTACGCAACTACAAATGTGACAACAATTCGGGCGGTTAGCTCAGCTGGTTCAGAGCGCCTGCCTTACAAGCAGGATGTCGCTGGTTCGAAACCGGCATCGCCCATCTTTATGTAGTCTAGAGAAAACAGGCTAAGCCCTTTCTGGAAGATGATTTTACGGCTTCGTGCCCGTCGGCTTGTTGCGACCAGAACGGACAGTATGGCACTGGATGGTACGGCGAAACTGGAGGCTTTATATCAAGCTTTGTCCACTCCTCAGCCAAGCTCTATGAGTGTCGAGGCATTTGATGAGCAGGTAGTGGGAGGTCGCCCCATCATTCAAGTCCGAGGGTGTTTTCCCTACAACCATGCATGTTTTCTTTCTGTGCAGTCAAAACTTGATCGCTGACCTGGTCAACGAGTTTATTTTTAACCCGTGCATTGCTTTATCCCCTCACCCCCGCTCCAACTCGAAGGCGGCATGAATCACCTGAAGGGCTTTTTCTCCCTCTTGGATGGGAACCACACAACTGACCTTGATCTCAGAAGTGGCGATCATCTCGATGTTGATCTCCGCCCTCGCCAATGCCTGAAACATACGGGCGGCTACCCCAGGATGAGCTTCCATATCGGATCCCACCACACTCACCTTCGCCACCTCTGGATCTAGCACCACGCCCGCACAGGCTAACTGACCCGCCACGCTCTCTAACACCTGTTTAGCGGTTTCCGCTTGATCGTGGGGTACCGTAAAGGCCATATCGTTGGTCGGGATCCCCTGACCATTCATGACATGCCGCTGACTCTGAATGATGGTGTTGACCAGAACCCCCGCCGCCGCCAGTTGCCCAAACACCTGTACCGCCACCCCCGGTCGATCCGGCACCTGCAAGATCGCCAGCCGTGACTGCTTGAGATCGAGAGCCACACCCCGCACGGGATGATCCCGAAAGGTTGCTGGGGAGGGACGATAGCTGTGGGGGATCACCTGAAAAAACTCACCCAGGAGGAGAGCCGCATCGCTGGCGCGGTCTCCGGCAATCACACAACTCACCTTAATTTCGGACATCGAGATCATTTGCAGGTTGATGCCCGCCTTCGCCAGCACCCGAAACATATCCGCTGCGATGCCCGGTCTGCCGATCATGCCTACCCCGCCGATGCTCACCTTCGCCACATCCGCATCCACCCCGATTTCCGGACATCCCAATCGCTCTCCCACCTGTCGAGCGGTTTTTTCAGCCAGCTCCGCTGCTTGCTTCGGCACCGTAAAGGCGATGTCATTGGTGGGATCCCCATCGGTGGAATGAATAGATTGGAGGATCAGATCCACATTCACCCCCGCCTCAGCAATCGTCTGAAAGAGTAGGGCGGCTACCCCCGGTCGATCGGGAACCCGCAACAGGGCGATTTTTACCTGATCCCGATCCAGAGATACGGCATTGACCGCCTGCACCGCTTCCAATCCGGTTAGAGGGTGCTCACCTGGATCTGGGGAGAGAATCAGCGTTCCGGTGGTGGCTTTGGAGGAACTGGGGAGATCTGGACTGGATAAATCTGGACTGGGTAAGGGATCCAGGCTGGAGAGAACCTTTAATTTCATGCCGAAGTTACGGGCAATCTCCACCGAACGAGGGTGCAACACCTGCGCTCCTAAGCTGGCTAGTTCCAACATCTCGGTGCTGGTAATCTCCGGCAAGAGACGGGCGGCAGGCACTTTGCGGGGATCCGTCGTAAATACCCCCGGCACATCCGTATAAATCTCGCAGAGATCCGCCCGCAGCGCCACCGCCACCGCCACCGCCGTTGTATCGGATCCCCCCCGTCCCAAGGTCGTGATTGCGCCGTCCTGACTAACCCCCTGAAATCCGGCCACCACCACCACTTCTCCCTGTTGCAGATGGTGATGCAGCCGTTGACTATTGATTTCTAAAATGCGGGCGCGGGTATGATCGCGGCTGGTGAGAATACCCGCTTGGGATCCCGTCATGGAGATAGCCGGACAACCGATTTGGTGGAGCGCCATGCTGAGCAGGGCAATGCTCACCTGCTCTCCCGTAGCCAATAACATATCCATCTCGCGCCCCGACAGGGGTTGGGATCCCGTAGCCAATCCGGTAGCCAGATCCACCAAGCGATCCGTTTCATGCCCCATCGCCGAAACCACTACCACCACTTGATGTCCCAGACTAACGGTGTATTGCACGCGGCGAGCCACCGCCCGTATCCGCTCAATCGACCCCACGGAGGTGCCACCATACTTCTGCACAATCAAGCTCATAGGGAAACCCGCTACGTTTTTGCTCCGAGAAAAGTTGCCATGATTAGGCGATTTAGACTAAGCCCTGAGTCTTGTGTCTGTCAATACCGAAAAGGGAATCGGTTCCCTCTACCATGGTTTCACGCCAAAATTTCCTGTTTTCCCGTCAGGATCCCAACGTGACCTCGATCATGCATTCTCTAGGGATAAAAAATATACTCAATAGCAATCTCTCTACCCCTGCTCCATCCTCCTATGGTTATCCTCGATTACGCCGAAGCCAATCATGACTTTTTGGTGGCTACTCCTTTAGGGTTACTGGAGTTAATTCAGTTCCAGAGCCGCTTTTATGCGATCCGACAAGCTTACAGGCAACTGCAAGAGGCCATCAAAACCTGTCGGCAGGATATTGAGAATGGATTTATCAGCATTGTGGTGAATTGCGGGGATCATGCAGAAGTGTGGGCGCAAATTGCCCCCGATCTAGTGATCAAGCCCAAATCTATGCCCCAACAGACGGCTACTCCTGTGCAAGGGCTTTCCTTTCGGGGTCGTCAGGTCATGATCGCCACCGAAACGATCACCGCTCCCCAACAGATCATCTATCGGGGTCAGCACCTACAAATTTCACCCACCAAAAAGGTGGCGGGGCAACTGCCAGATACCCTCTATTATCGGGGTGCCAAGCTCAACTCCCCCCATTCCTAAAATCCTCAAGAACATCTCCTCAGGGATCCCCTGCCTGCCGTTGCCCATGAGGTAGCATAGAACTTCTAAACGCGGCTCTGTCCATGACCGAACTACTGGACTTCTCCTCACTGGGGTCAGAGGATGAGGGGATCTCGGAACCAATAACGGGAACCCTTATTCCTGTCGCGCCACCCGGATTTCGTTCTGGCTTTATGGCGCTGATTGGGCGACCGAATGTGGGCAAATCCACGCTGCTGAATGCTTTGGTCGGACAAAAGGTGGCGATTACCTCCCCCGTTGCCCAAACCACCCGCAACCGTTTACAGGGGATCCTCACCCTGGCGGAGGCTCAGATCATTCTGGTGGATACTCCCGGCATTCACAAACCCCATCACCGTTTGGGGGAAATCTTAGTGGAAAATGCTCAGGCCACTTTTTATGCGGTGGATGCCATCGTTTTTGTGGTGGATGGCAGTGTGGCAGCGGGACGGGGGGATGCCTACATCGCGGAGCGGATCCCGGCACAAGTGCCCACCCTGATCTGTTGCAATAAGTCGGATTTATTGGGGGGTGAAGTATCGATGCTGGCTGACTTACCCTATCGTTATCAAGATAGTTATCACGAATTATTGCCGCAGGCGGATCTGGTGAGTGTTTCTGCCCTCAACCCAGACAGTCTGACGCCACTACTCGCCAAAATGCAAGCCCTCCTCCCCTCAGGGCCTTACTACTATCCCCCTGATTTGGTGACGGATCAGCCGGAGCGCTTCATTATGGGGGAGTTGATCCGCGAACAGATTTTGTTGAATACCCGTGAAGAGATTCCCCACTCGGTAGCGGTCACTGTCGATCAGGTGGAAGAGTCCCCCACGTTGACGCGGGTTTTAGCCACAATCACCGTTGAACGGGAATCGCAAAAGGCGATTTTAATTGGCAAGAAAGGGGATATGTTGAAAACGATCGGACACAATGCTCGCCTACAAATGCAAAAGTTAGTAGCTGGGAAGATTTATCTAGAGTTATTTGTACGGGTGCGACCCCATTGGCGACGTTCTCCGGGATTGTTGAAGGATTTGGGCTATCGGATTGAATCGGAATAGTTAAATTCAGACTGGAAAACTAAGCTCAATCCTGAATGTGGATTATCCTTGTTCAATAGGTAAAACATGATGGCATCCGTTCTGCACGGTGTGTCCTAATATAGCTGACGGTTGCTACATCAAGAGAATTTAAGGCTAAAAGGAAAGCTTACTCCTGCTTAGAGCGGGAGCCTTCATTACCCACCCGTGCCCATCCAGAGTTACCCAATACGCCCCCAAAGATGAGGAGTTCAGGGGGCAACCGCTTCCGGTAGGCTTTCTGGGCTGGTGAGACCCCCATATTGGCGGAGTAGGGTGGCCACCTCCTGATGACCCAAATCAAGAGCAATCGCCAGGGGAGTCAGCCCATAGCCATCGGCTCGATTGACCTCGGATCCCTTATCCAAAAGTAGCTGGGTGAGCGGCAGATCCCCCTGCCACGCCGCAAAATGCAAAGGGATCCCGCCAGAACCAAACTCGGCATTCACATCCGCTCCCGCCTCGATCAAGCCTTGTGCCACCTCCGCTAGCCCATTGCGAGCCGCTTGGTGGAGGGGACTGGCTCCTGCCTGATCGGTGAGATGCACATCGGCGCCACGCTCCGTCAACAGTTGAGTGCGCCCCAGAGAACTGGCATAAAATAAGGGGGTTTTGCCCAGGGGATCCCGTTGGTTGGGATCCTCCCCCAAACTCAACAAAATCAGCAGAGCCAGGTCATGGCGGGCGGCGGCTTCATGCAAGTTTCTCGGCAACGTCGCCCCATACATTCCCAAGCCCAGCAGCAGGACAAGGGATGCCGCGATGCCGACCGACTGTGGGTTGAGGGTTTTGCGAATCCTTTGAACCATTGGTTTCATAACATGCCAAATTTACAAAAATTAATGATGCTGTGGGGAGCGCCCATCTAAACCATTTGAATGGCTTGTACTAACTTGGCATACTGCACCAGATAGAGAGCCTGTTCGGCAGGATTTGTCCGTAGTAAACCCTGGCTGCTAAACCGTTCGAGAGCTTGCTTGGCTTCCCCCACCGGGATCCCGGCTAAATCAGCGAGATCTTCCGGCGGCAGATCGAGTAACTTCATCCCCTGAGCCGTTTTTTGGCCATAGGCTTCCGCCAGTTGGACTAAGGTGTAGACCAGTTTGACGGCTCCACTTTGGCGACTCAGATCAAAGCGTTGGTTGGCTTGCCGCAGGCGGCGACAGAGTTCCTGAGCCAATCGGTATCCCAGGTGAGCTTCCCGTAGCACTAGATCTTGAAAGAGCGTGGCCGGAATCATCGCCACCTGCACAGGCGTCAACGCCACCACATCCCGCGAGCGGGGCACTTCATCCAAAACTGCCATTTCTCCTACCAAGGCTCCGGTGGCTAAAACCGCCAGCGTTTTGGGCGGGTTCCCTCCTCCTCTTACCTTCACCCAACCTGATATCAAGAGATAGACGGCATGACCCCAAACATCCGCCATTAGGAGCGCCTGTCCCGCCTGCACATCTCGAAAGCTGACCCCCTCCGTCAGCAACTGTCGGGATCCCTCCCCCATCCCTTCCAACCAAGGCAGGGCAAGCAAAGCAGATGTCAGATCACTCATGGTTAGATCACCGAAACAAAAGGGAGTTGAACAACATCGACTAGGGCTGGCTGGCGTTTGTAGCGATCATAGCCGTCGGATCCCCTGTAGACGAGTCATCATTTTTGTGTACATAGGTTTGAAGGTCGCTTAGCAGGCGGCCTTTTTAGGCTGAGTAGCGGCATCAGAAGAAGCAAGGGGGGAAAACAGTTGTGGGGATCGCGGTTGCTCCCCAAAGGATCCTACCCACTTCCAAAGAATACTTTTCGGTTTTGTGAGAAGGATGACAGATCCGGCACAATAGTATTTTGATCAAATCCTTGAGCTAACTGGTTATCCCCCTTCTTTGGGATAACGGTCAGGGAGAGATGGATTGGCTCAATCGGTTGTGGTGTTGAGGAGGAAGTTATGGGAAAGAAACAAAAATCGAAATTATTGATTAAATCTGAGGGGAAAACCTTGACACAGGCTAAGTCATCAACTGGCTTTCAGCCGATACCGCGCGCTTCAACCGATTCTACTCAGCCCCAGCATATCGAGTCTGGCATCTCAGCTACTCTGCAACGTAAAATCGCCGAAAGCAAGCTTGCTCAAATGAGTGACGAAGAAATTATCACCAGTTTATTTTTTCACGGGATCCCTGTTGAACAGGCTATGCAGGCGGTAGACGAGGTGGGTCATCATCCCTATTTTCTAGCCAGCCAAAATTTCTGGCAACTGCATCAAAAACTGCTCTCCTTCTTGGCAATTCAAGAGAAGTTACGAAGTCTTTCTACTCAAAAAACTACTCTGGATCGGGTAGATGGCTTGACTCCGCAAGAATTCTTAGAAAGTTATTATGCCACCAACAAACCTGTAATTTTGACCAAGCAAATACAAGATTGGCAGGCATTAACCAAATGGGATCCTGACTATCTAAAATCTCTCTGTGGATCTATCCCCGTTGAGGTGCAGATTGATCGGCAAAACAACCCCAACTATGAACGACAAAAAACAATGCAGGAGTTGCCATTTGGTGACTATCTTGACCGTATTCTGGCGGCAGGTGAGACGAATGATCTGTATATGATCGCCAACAACCAGAATTTTTTACGTGATGGATTGGAGATCCTTCTACACGATATTCAGCTTCCCCCCTACTTGGATCAAAAATCCCTGAGAAACAGTGTTCATCTCTGGTTAGGAGCCGCTGGAACTATTACACCCCTTCACCATGATCCCCTTAATATCTTGTTTACCCAAATTTGGGGATCCAAGCATATTCGTCTGATTCCACCCACTTGCACCCCTTGGCTCTATAACTATCAAGGTGTATTTAGTTCTGTGGATGGATTTCAACCTGATTTCGAGACCCATCCCCTCTTTCAACAGGTGGTTCCCTATGATGTGATTATTCATCCGGGAGAAGCGTTGTTTATTCCCGTGGGTTGGTGGCATTGTGTGCGGTCTTTAGAGGTTAGCCTTTCCCTCTCATTCACTAATTTTATTTTTCCCAATCAGTTTGACTGGCAGCATCCCCAAATCCGGCCATGAATGCTACGATACCGTTCCTTCTGCTGGCTATTAACTTGACCGTAGAGCTGAGGTGTAGTTGTGACTGATGAAAAACTTGCCCACACACTTTTATTGATTGATGGACACTCTCTGGCCTATCGCTCCTTTTATGCCTTTGCCTACAGTCGAGAAGGGGGATTACGCACCTCAACAGGGATCCCGACCAGCGTATGCTTTGGCTTTTTGAAATCTCTGCTGGATGTTTTGGATCACGAAAAACCTAGCCATATCGCGGTTGCCTTTGATACTCGCCAGCCTACCTTTCGCCATGTAGCTGATGAAACCTATAAAGCAGGTCGCCCTGAAACTCCACCGGAATTTATTGAAGATGTAGAAAATTTGAAAGAACTTTTGGAGGCACTCCGGATCCCGATTTTGCTGGCACCTGGGTTTGAGGCAGATGATATTTTGGGAACTCTTGCTACCCAAGCGAGAACCAGTCAATTAGTCAAAATCCTGAGTGGCGATCAAGATCTTTTTCAGTTAATCGGAAACGATAAACAGGTCTATATTTTGCATCTTAACAACAAAGATAAAATTACTGAATTTGGAGCCGAGCAAGTTAAAGAAAAACTGGGGATTTGGCCCTGGCAGGTGGTTGATTATAAAGCCCTTTGTGGAGATAGTTCCGATAATATTCCTGGAGTAAAAGGTATCGGACAAAAACGAGCCGTAGAATTACTTAATCAATATGAAAACCTTGATGCCATTTTTGCCCATATTGATCAGATGAAAGGGGCGATGAAAACCCGTTTACTGGAGGGGATCCCTGCCGCTAGGCACTCTCAATTTATGGCGGCAATAAAACTGGATGTGCCACTGACGGTGGACTGGCAGAACATGGCGCTCACAGGCTTCGATCCTGAGCAGGTGATCCCTTTGCTGGAAAAATTTGAATTCCATAGCCTGATTAGCCGTGTTCAAAAGATGCAAGCCACCCTGGGAGGGATCCCTTCACCTCCATCCACCCCGCTAACTGAGGAGTCTCCACAGACGGATGAACCAGAGCTAGAGGATAGTGAGGATGCCCTCTGGTTCAATTTTCCTGCCGCCGTCCCCGCCACCCCCCTGCCCACGGTGCAGATCATTGACACCCCCGCCAAACTGGCAAGTCTGGCTGCCACCCTACGGGCGCAGTCGTCCATAGTAGCCTGGGATACAGAGACCACCAGCCTTGATATCCATGCGGCTGAACTGGTGGGAATTGGCTGTTGTTGGAGTCCTCAGGATGTAGCCTATCTTCCGATTGGTCATGTCACAGGGCAATGCCTAGACTGGCCAGAGGTCAAAGCCCTTCTAGAACCGATTTGGCAGGATCCCAACTACCCAGAAGCACTGCAAAATAGCAAATTTGACCAAGGGATCCTGCGTGCTAAGGGAATCCACCTGCGGGGCATTGCCTTTGACCCTATGCTCGCCAGCTATGTTTTAGATCCCGAAACAAGCCATAATCTCACCGATCTAGCCGCTCATTATCTTCAACTCACCACCCAAAGCTATCAACAATTGGTCGGAAAGAAACAATCTATTGCCGATATTAGCATTGAAAAAGTTGCTGAATACTGTGGATCTGACGCCTATTGCACATATCAATTGGTACCAATCTTAACCGAAAAACTGCAAGCAGAACCACGCCTCTGGCATCTATTTCAAAATATAGAAATTCCCTTAGCTAGTATTTTGCAGGATATGGAATGGTGGGGGATCCGCATTGACACCGAATTTCTGGCTCAGTTCTCTCAGGAATTACAACAACAATTACAACAGTTAGAGATCCAAGCCTATCAACAAGCGGGCGAAAGCTTTAACCTCAATTCTCCCAAACAACTGGGATCCCTTTTGTTTGAAAAGCTGAAATTACCTATCCAGAAAACTCGCAAAACCGCTACTGGCTATTCCACAGATGCGGCTGTTTTAGAGAAGCTCGAAGGAGATCATCCAATCATTGAAACGATTATTGGTTATCGTACCCTAGCCAAACTCAAGTCTACTTATGTCGATGCTTTGCCGGCATTAGTGAAACCCACTACCAACCGCATACATACTGATTTCAATCAAACTGTGACCGCTACCGGTCGGCTGAGTTCCTCCAATCCCAATTTACAAAATATTCCCATTCGCACTGATTTTAGTCGGCGGATTCGGGCAGCTTTTCTTCCCCAATCGGGCTGGCTTTTGGCGGCAGCAGACTACTCGCAAATTGAGTTGCGAATCTTAGCCCATCTTAGCCAAGAACCAACACTCATTCAGGGGTTTCAAAAGGGTGAGGATGTGCATACCCTCACTGCCAAACTATTGCTAGGAAAAGACTCGATCACTTCTGAAGAACGTCGCTTAGCCAAAACTATTAATTATGGGGTGATCTACGGTATGGGATCCCAACGCTTTGCACGGGCTACGGGAGTTTCCCTAAGTGAGGCGAAGCGATTTATTGAACAATTTAATCAGCAATATGCGGGCATCTTTCGGTATATGCGAGAAACCGAAGCTCAGGTGGAAACCCAAGGCTATGTAGAAACCATTCTGGGGCGGCGACGCTATTTTCCTAACCTGCATCGCCTGAGCGGCTATCGTAAGCAAGCGGAATTGCGGGCGGCTGTCAATGCACCAATTCAAGGGTCGGCCTCAGACATCATTAAAATGGCAATGGTCAATTTGCATCAACAATTGCAAAACTTTTCTTCCCGTCTATTGCTTCAAGTGCATGATGAACTGGTGTTTGAGGTGGATCCCCGTGAATGGTCTAGCCTCGAACCCGTAATTCGCTCCGCCATGGAGGGATCCCTTTCCCTATCGGTTCCCCTGACCGTTGACATTCAGATTGGGCAAAATTGGCAAGAAGCCAAGTGATTTTCCCGGAGAAAAAGTGACCGTGGGATTAGGATTTTCTGGTTGATTTAAGGCTTGAGGAGATCAGCGTTACCGGGTGGGGGGATCAGCAGGGTTTCGGCAGGGATCGGGGTAGTAGGGCGCTCAGGGGATCCCGCTGTCGCAGAGGGAGGAATGTAAAGAATAGGGGGGGTGGGATCCCCGCCAAAGGCCGTCAGCAGGGCATTGAGCAGACTAGCTCGCTCGGAACGGCTGAGAGCCTGAATATGTTGACGATCCCGATGGTAGGGATTCTCCCGAAATAGACTGGCTCCGGGGTATTCTTGGGCAACCATCGGTTCATTGGCCTCCAGATAGTCTGCTAGGGTTAACTTCCAATCCAAGCGGTTGCTGGGAGATCGCCCCTTGACTTGGAGATGATAGAGCATGAGCCGCTTGACAAGGGTATTCTCTGTCGGATCTCCTGCTTCTGGACTGCTGGGGGTATAGGTGTTTTCTAAAGGCAACTGGGGCAAACTAGCATAGACTTGTTCTACGGCAGCAGGCACAAGACGCAATTGTCCCCAAGCGGGATCCCCTGGCAGGAGAGCCGTCAACCCGACAATAGTGGTCATGAGCCAAGCAATCCGCATGTTTTTGCTAACCTGAAAACGACCAGAACAGACGAAATTATCCTAGCAGAACCCAAATGTTTACCGGACTCATTCAACGATTAGGTTCGTTGCGAATACTCAATGATTCCCAGGTCAAAATCACCTGTCCCGGCTGGATCGATGATTTAGAGATGGGCGATAGTATTGCGGTTGATGGGGTCTGTTTGACGGTCACTCACCTATTTTCGGATGGGTTCACGGCTGATGTTTCCCCCGAAACCCTGCAACGATCCACACTGGGCCTCCGTAGGGAATGGGATCCCTCCATCCCTGTCAATTTAGAGGCATCGTTGCGGGTGGGGCAAAAGGTGGGAGGACACTTTGTGACCGGTCATATCGATGGCATGGGCTATTTGATGGAGAAAGCGATGACAGGGGAGGCTTGGTTATTAACATTTCAAGCCCCCTCCGAACTGTCTCGCCATATCGTCGAAAAGGGTAGCATTGCCGTGAATGGCATTAGCTTAACGGTGGCTAGTTTAATGGTGGTTCAGGTGCAGCCGCCAACCCGATATTTTCAGGTAGCTGTTATTCCCCACTCCTATCAATCCACCAATCTGGCTCATCTTCAGGTTGGGGATCCCGTCAATTTGGAGGGAGATATTTTGAGCAAATATGTGGAGGGAATTTTGCTGGGGAAATCCCCCTCGCTTGAGAGGTTTCATCCCGCCCCCTCAGAACCGCTGTCTCTGAGTTTTTTAGCCGAACATGGCTATAGTTGACGGTCAAGAGGGGATCCCTTCTCGGCTGGTTATAGGGTACAGAGATGGAGGGCATCCCCAGGCCGGAGGCTCTCGGCTCCAACCCTAGGGATCCCGAATCCTTCACAGCTTTCTCTCTAGACGGATTCCGTTAAATTGGAGGTTTCCCGATCAACCCCTTTACCGTTGATGGGTTCGGCATGAGGGGCTACCGCCAGAGTGCCATAGGAGGATCCCCGATAGTTGGGCTTGGGGTTGAGCAAATCTTGGTAGCGGGTAATGATGCGGATCGTCCGTTGCACATCCGCCGGAAAAATCACCACCAGATCTCCAGCCTGAGCCTGTTGTAAGCTCGCTTCGATGGCGGTCGCCTCCTCCAAAATTTCCTGTAAGGCCGCCTTTCCGTCGGGACTAGATTTTTCCTCTTGCCAGCCCTGGCGGATCAACTGCGCCACCTCACCGGGGGCACGTCCCCGCCGATCATCGTCTTCTTTGACAATCGCCCGATCAAACATGCGAGCCGCCAGCACGCCCAACTCGGTTAGATCTTGATCCCGCCGATCCCCTGGCCCGCCGATCACGCCTATTTTCTGGCGGCAATCCCAACGGGCTAGAGTGGCTTGAATCGCTTCATATCCGGCGGCATTGTGGGCGTAGTCCACCAACACCTGATACCCCCCCACATCAAACAAGTTCAAGCGCCCCGGCGTTTGGGCGACGGAACTCGTGAAAGTGCCAAGCGCCATGCGAATATCATCAATCGATACGCCATGCAGAAACGTCGCTAACGTAGCGGCCAGCGCATTTTGAATCATAAAGCTGGCTTTGCCGGAGAGGGTAAGGGGGATATTGATCACCTGCTCAATCCGCAACTTCCAACCCCGCTTGAGAATGGAAATATAGCCCTCTTCGTAGACCGCCGCCGTGCCTCCAGCCGCTACATGCTCCTGAATCAGGGGATTATCAGGATCCATGCTGAAATGGGCCACCGTAGCTTTAACGTTTTCGGCCATCGCTGCCACTAGTCCGTCGTCGGCGTTGAGAATGGCATAACCGCTTTCTTGCACAGCTTCCACCAACACCGCCTTAACTCTCGCCATATCTTCGAGGGTATGGATGTCGCCGATCCCCAAATGGTCGGAGGTGACATTCAACACAACAGCAATATCGCACTCGGTAAAGCCCAGTCCCTCCCGCAAAATGCCTCCCCGCGCTGTTTCTAGTACCGCCACTTCTACGGTGGGATCCCGTAGCACAATGCGGGCGCTGTAGGGGCCGGTCATATCCCCTTTAGCAATTTGGTGGTTTTGAATATAGACCCCATCGGTGGTGGTGAAGCCAATCCGCTTGCCGATCCCTTTGATGATGTGGGCAATCAGACGAGTGGTGGTGGTTTTGCCGTTGGTGCCCGTGACCGCGATGATCGGGATGCGGGTTTGGGATCCGGGGGGGAAGAGCATATCGATGATCGGCTCCGCCACGTTGCGGGGGATCCCTTCACTGGGAGCAAGGTGCATCCGCAGACCAGGAGAAGCATTGATTTCCACGATAGCGCCGCCATTTTCGTTGACGGGAACGGTGATATCCGGACAGATCAGATCAATACCCGCCACATCCAAGCCAACAATCTGGGCGGCTCGTTCGGCGATGAAGATGTTGTAGGGGTGAATGATATCGGTGCAATCGACGGCCACTCCCCCCGTGCTCAAATTGGCGGTGGATTTGAGGGTGCAATGTTCTCCCACGGGCAACACGGTGTCGAGGGTGTAGCCTTTGCGCTCCAGGATGCGCGTCGTCATGTCATCCACGCTGATCTGGGTCAAAACATTTTCATGTCCATAGCCGCGGCGCGGATCCGTATTGATCTGGTCGATCAACTCCTGAATGGTGGAGCGCCCATCCCCCAAAACATAGGCCGGGATCCGCTTGGCGACCGCCCGCAGTTTGTTGTTGATCACCAGCAGGCGATAGTCATGACCCACCACATGTTTTTCTACTAAAACGGTGGGGGAGAAGGCTTTGGCAGCATCATAGGCCACCTGGGCGGCCTCTAGGCTTTGGATATCGACGGTGATGCCCTTGCCATGATTGGCGTTGAGGGGCTTGATCACCACGGGGAACCCCCCCACATCCTTGATGGTGGCCTCCAGTTCATCGGCATAGCGCACGGTATAGCCCAATGGAACTGGGATCCCCATATCTTTGAGCAATTCTTTGGTGGCGCGTTTGTCACAGGCAATATCGGTGGCAATGATACTGGTTTTTTCGGTGGTGGTGGCCTCCACCCGCTTTTGATAGATGCCGTAGCCCAATTGCACTAGGGATCCCGCGTTGATGCGGATGTGGGGAATGCCCCGCAAAGTGGCTTCATCGAGCAAGGACTGAGTGCTAGGACCAAAGCGAACTTTTTCCCGAATTTCCCGCAACTCCTGGATGTCTAGGTCGAGATCCCGCCGATAGGATTCTCCTTGCACAAGAGCTTGGCAGAGATAAACCGCCGCTTTGGCGGCAAATCGACCCGCTTCCGCCTCTTTATACTCAAAAACCACGTTATATACCCCAGAAACATGGGTTTCACGGGTTCGCCCAAAGTCAACGGGCATCCCTGCCATGGTTTGCAATTCCAGCGCCACATGCTCAATCACATGCCCCATCCAGGTGCCTTCCTCCACCCGCTGCAAAAACCCCCCATAACATCCCCGTGAACAGTGGTGCTCCCACAATCCCGGCAGCAGAGCTTCTAGTCCCTGCCGAAAACCAGGAATCTCATTGGTGGGGCGATCCCGCAAATCCTCCAAATCAAGGCGCATCTGAATCAAATGCTGCCGACGGATGCTCCAATAGTTCGGGCCATTAAGAACACGCAGAGAGAGAATACGCATACAGACAGACGCTCAGAGGAAAAATGGGATGAACGGGAACCGAGGATAGCTTCAGGATAATAACGAATGATGACAAGTGAGAACCCTGCCATACTCTACACTCCCTTTAGGTGCGATGGAAAAGAGTGTATTCAGATACTTTCTCTCCGACCAATGGCTGGGCTAGCTTTCCTTTTTCGGTTCCTCTCCTTAAGTTCGCTATGGGCAGCCGAGAACTCAGTCTGAAGCATTAAGGGAAGTGGGCATGGCTGTCACCACTATCCTGGGGCAAGCGCGGGATAAAGCAAGATAAACTGTGAAAGCGAATCCTGCAATGTTCTTGAGGCGTGGGTTGAGATCTCATGGTTGCTTTTTTGTTGGAAGTCGGAGCGGAGGAATTGCCCGCTAGTTTTGTGGATAGCGCCGTCGCCCAATGGCAACAACGGATCCCGGCCAGCTTGCAGGAGGCGGAGTTAGCGCATGAGTCGATGCAGGTTTTTGCCACCCCTCGCCGTCTTGCGGTTGTGATTGAGGGTTTACCGACCCAACAACCGGATCGGATCTTGGAGATCAAAGGTCCACCTGTGAGCGTGGCCTATCAGGAGGAACAACTGACAGCAGCGGGTTTGGGGTTTGCCCAGAAGCAAAAGGTGGATCCGGCCAGCTTGCAAATTCGTCACACGGATAAGGGATCCTTTGTCTTTGCGGTGCAGGAGATTTCTGGACAGGCCACCGCCACCGTCTTGACCCGCTTAGCCCCCACCTGGATCACAGGACTGACGGGGGAGCGGTTGATGCGTTGGGGATCCCATGACCTCAAGTTTCCCCGTCCGATTCGCTGGTTGGTGGCGCTGCTAGAGGATCAGATCCTGCCGATTCACCTGGTCACCTCCGAGCAACACCCGCAACAAGGGATCCCGGCGGGTCGGATCAGTCAAGGCCATCGAGTCTTGCACCCGCAACCCGTGGTGATCGGCCATGCCCGTGACTATTCCCAAGCCCTGGTAGCGGCCTATGTGCAGCCCGATTGTCAACAACGGCAAGCCAGCATTCAGAAACAAGTAGAAGCCCTTGCCCAGTCCGCTCAAGGTCGGGCAGAAATTTTGCCTGAGCTATTGGCGGAAGTCACCCAACTGGTGGAGTGGCCGACAGCGGTGTTGGGATCCTTTGACCGCGAGTTTTTGTCCTTGCCGGTGGCGGTGATCAAAACCGTGATGGTGACTCATCAACGCTATTTCCCTGTTTATGATCAGGCGCAACCGGAGCATCTGAGACCCCACTTCATCACCATAGCCAATGGGGATCCCGCCAAAGCTGCCATTATCGCAGCGGGCAACAGTCGGGTGGTGCGGGCGCGCCTAGCCGATGCCCAGTTTTTCTATCGAGAAGACCAAAAGCAACCCCTGGAGAAGAATCTGGAATCACTAGCCAAGGTTACCTTTGTCGAAAACCTGGGATCCATGCGGGACAAGGTGGAGCGGATTCAGGAGATTTGCCGATGGATAGGTAAGTATTTGGAGCTACCCTCCACCGACCAACAGTCAATTGACCGTACTGCCCTTTTATGCAAAGCCGATCTGGTCTGTCAGATGGTGTTTGAATTTCCTGAGTTGCAGGGGGTGATGGGATCCGACTATGCCCGTCACGCTGGGGAACCGAGCGCCGTGGTGGAGGGGATTGCTCAGCACTATTGGCCGTTGGGGGCGGGGGATCCCTTACCCACCAGTTTGACGGGGCAAGTGGTGGGGATTGCCGATCGCCTCGATTCGCTAGTAGGTTTATTTAAGTTGGGCAAAATCCCCAGTGGTTCCTCCGACCGTTTTGCCCTGCGCCGTGCCGCCAACAGCATTCTCCTGATCCTCTGGCAGGCTCAACTGCCATTGCCTCTCGCGGCCTTGCTCCAGCAGGTTGTAGACAGCTATGCCGCTACTCAACCGGATACCCTACGGCTCCTGGGAGAGTTTTTAGTTCAGCGGATGCAAACCCTCATGCAGGAAGAGCATGGCTTGGATGCTGATGTTGTGAAGGCTGTGATCGGCGAGCCGGGATCCGATTTGGCCGAACGCGCCCTGCATCAACCTGTGGCGGCTCTTCAGCAAGCCAAATTTTTGCAACAGCTCCGCCAATCCGGTCGATTGCAGCAGCTTTATCCCACCCTCAACCGCGTCAGCCGTCTGGCGGCGCAAGGCCAGTTGGATGCCCAGGTGCGGGATCCGGCGGCGGTGATTAAGCCACAGATCCTCAAAGATCCCGCTGAAAAAGCCCTCTGGCAGGCTTGTCAAGCGGTAGCGCAAGCAGCAGCCCAAGCGGAGCAGCAGCAGGATTTTCAACTGTTGGTGACCGCTTTGCAAAAAGCCACCCCAACCATTGATCAGTTTTTTGAAGCAGTCTTGGTGATGGATCCGGATCCCAACATCAAAGACAACCGTCTCAATCTTTTGGGCATTCTGCGGAATAACGCCCGTCTGCTGGGGGATTTTTCTGCCATCGTCATGGCGGGGGAAAGTTGAACTGATGGAATCACCGGATAAGACCCAAGCCCAACAATGGCTGGGGCTGTCTCTCTTGGTGCTGCCCGCCCTCCTCTGGGGCACTGTCGGGGTTTCGATTCGTTGGCTGTATGGATTGGCGGATACCAATGCCCTCTCGATTGGCTTTTGGCGGATGGGGATTGCCGCCCCTCTGCTGCTGGGATCCGCCTACTGGCTTGTGGGGAAACGATTTTGGCAGGTGCAGGGATCCCATCTCTGGCTGATGCTGCTGCATGGGGGGATGATGGCACTCTATCAAGTCTGTACCTTTGCGGCGATTGGGCGGGTGGGAGTTGCCGTAGCGATCCTGTTGGCACTCTGTTTAGCCCCAGTTGTGGTGGCGATTTTGTCCAGCTTCTGGTTGCGAGAACGCCTGACGGCCACGGTAGCGATGGCGGGGGGGCTGGCGGTGCTGGGGTCTGCTCTCTTAGTCAATGTGCCACCCACAAGCCTTCATCTGGGGGGAGAGTTTGCTCTGGGGGTGGGATTGGCCTGTGCTGCCGCTTTTTGTTATGCGGTCGTGGTCTTGGTCAGCCGCCTCTTGGCGCAGCACTATCACCCTCTGCACACCCTCAGCATTAGTTTTAGCTTGAGCGCGGTGATATTATTGCCTTTTGCGTTGGCGACCCAGTTGGTGGTTAGCTATTCTCCCTTAGGGTGGGGGGTATTGGTCTATTTGGGGGTGATCACGACGGTGGTTGCCTATGGGCTTTTTCTCTCCGGCATTCGCTATGCCACAGCTACGGTAGCCAGTGTAGTAACGCTGCTGGAACCCTTGATGGCCACGTTGCTGGCTTGGCTGTTTTTTGCTGAGCAATTGAGTCAGAAGGGGTGGATCGGGGCACTCCTGTTGCTGTTGGCGGTAGTCTTGCTCTATCAGCCCTCCGCTTCTCAAGCCAGAAGTTCTTGATAAAACACTCTCAATCAGTGGAGGTAAGGATCCTCAGACACAATGCCAGCAGGTTCGATCCGTCTGCTGTATTGGGGTTCAAGACTTATGCAAAAACTATGGTGTAGTTTCTCTATGAGATAGCGTTACCTCAAAAGGACTAGCCAAACTTGAAGCTGTTGACTGAAAATAATAGTCTCTGCCGTGAATCTAATGTGATTTTTGAACCCTTCAAGGCACATACACCGAATAAATCGGGTCTCTGGCATCACCTCAACGATCACCTATGGTCAGTTGCAAATGAGGCGCTATCTTGCTCTGAACAGTTGGGGACAGGTCAATTGGGGTTTTATGCAGGACTCTGGCATGACCTAGGCAAATACAATCCTGCTTTTCAGCGCTATCTTCAGCAGTGCCATGCCGCTACAGGGCAAGGAACTTCGCTCCCGCGCGGCAGTCAACCCCATGCCATTTATGGGGCGGTCTTGGCGGCTCAGGTTTGTCAACCTTTGGCTCCACTGATCTATGGGCATCACAGTGGGATCCCTGCTCAATCTGTGTTGAAAAATGAGTTAGCCAAAAAACATCAGGATCCTGTTTGGCAACCGGTTTATCAAGCGGTTTTACAAAATGCAGCACAAGATGGGATCCCTCTTCAGCCGTCCCCTGAGTGCATGCACGAGATTGGGCAATTGGATCGGGATCCCTGGCGACTTGAGTTGTTTTTACGGATGTTGTTTTCAGCCTTGGTAGATGCTGATTATTTGGATACTGAAGCCCACTTTGATCCTGGAAAAGCGGCCCAACGGGAGAATTATCTGACAATAACAGCCTTGTGGGATCGGTTTGAGCGGGAGCGTCAGGATTTTCTGGCGCAACGGGATCCGGAGACTATTCACGCTCCTGTGAATCAAGTGCGGGAGGAGGTCTACCGGGCTTGTTTAGAGGCAGCCAGTGGGGATCCCGGTGTCTATCGCTTGGCCGTACCGACAGGGGGTGGTAAAACCCGAAGTGGCTTGGGGTTTGGATTACGCCATGCCGTAAGGCACAATCACGACCGTGTGATCGTGGCGGTTCCCTACACCAGCATTATTGAGCAAACCGTTGAGGTTTATCGCCAGATTTTGGGATGCGAGTCTGTGCTTGAACATCACAGTGCCATGCGGGATCCCTGGGCTTCAGGGGAAGACCTCGATGAAAATGCCCAGCAAGAGTATGCCCAAGCTCGGTTAGCGACTCAAAATTGGGATGCTCCTTTGATTGTGACCACCACTGTGCAACTGTTTGAAAGTTTATTTGCCAATCGTCCTAATCATTGCCGTAAACTGCATAACATTGCCAATAGTGTCATTATTTTGGATGAAGTCCAAACTTTACCACTACGCCTCCTAGATCCAATCTTAAATGTCCTCAGAGATCTGGTACAAAACTATCGAGTGACTGTAGTTTTATGTACAGCAACCCAACCAGCGCTGGCGGGAAACTCCTACTATCTCCAAGGCTTTGAAAATATCCAAGATATTGTTCCACCTGAGCAGGCAAAAGAGCATTTTCGCCGACTCAAACGAGTTCATTTTCAAATGCCGGATCAACCTCAAAGCTGGTCAGATCTGGCCGTAGAGTTGAGTGCCCAATCTCAGGCATTGGTGGTACTCAATACCCGTAAAGATGCCCTCGCTATGTTGGAGGCTATGGGATCCCAAGATGGACTTTTTCATCTCTCCACATTGCTGTGTGGGCAACATCGCCGCCAGGTGTTAGCAGAGGTGCGGCAACGACTCAAACATGGGGATCCCTGTTGGTTGATCTCAACCCAGGTGGTAGAAGCCGGGGTGGATCTGGATTTTCCGGTCGTGTATCGAGCCTTGGGACCTCTGGATCGCATCGTGCAGGCGGCAGGGCGGTGTAACCGGGAAGGAAAACTCCCTAATTTAGGGCAGGTGGTGATTTTTGAGCCGCAGGGCGGGGGAATGCCCAAGGGAGAGTACGCCACAGCATGGGCTCAAACGGAGCAACTGTTGCGACAACCGGACTATGATTTGTCAAATCCTGATCTCTTTGAAGATTATTTTCAGCGTTTATATCAAGCAGTGAATCTGGATGAGGCGAGGATCCAATCCTGCCGGAAAGAGCTTGACTATCCCGAAGTCGCTAAGCGATTTCGCTTAATTCCAGAGGGATCCCAGCCTGTCGTGGTGAAATATCCAGGCTATGAACCAATTGTGGATCGGATCCGCCGCCGCGGTCTATTTTCAAGTGATCACCGCGCCCTACAACCCTATTTGGTCAACGTGCGACCCTACGAGTTTCGCCTATCCGAGGGATCCCGCATTGAGATCGCCCCCAACCTCTGGCTGTGGGAAGGGGGCTATGATCTATTGAAAGGGATTCAGTTAGGAACAGATGCTGTAGCCTATGATCCTTTAGACTTGATTCTTTAGAATAAAATTTAAGGATCTATGCTTGACGATCATTTCGCTCACAAGCAGCTAAAGCGACGGGGGGAGCCATGAGTCATCCAAATTGGCTCGCTGTCAAAGTCTGGGGAGATTTTGCCTGTTTCACTCGTCCCGAATTTGGTGCAGAACGTGTGAGCTACGAAGTCATGACTCCCAGCGCTGCCAGAGGGATCCTGGAGGCGATCTTTTGGAAGCCAGAATTCGCCTGGTCAATCCAGGAGATTTGGGTGCTCAAACCAATTCGCCGCTTCTCCATCGTGCGGAACGAAATGACCACATGGCAAAGTGATCGCTCTGCCCAAAGTTGGAGTAAGGAAGGTATTGGAGGATTTTATGTAGAAGATGACCGCGCCCAACGGCACACGCTCTGTCTCCGAGATGTGGTTTATATAATCTGGGCCGATATGAACCTAAAGCCTCATGCTACCGATAACATTGCTAAATATCGGGATCAATTCCGCCGCCGCGTTAAACAGGGTCAATGTCACCATCAGCCTTACTTGGGAACACGAGAATTTACCGCCTACTTCTCGGAAATCGATGGAACGGAGCAGCCGATTGATTGGAGCGATGAGTTGGGATTGATGCTTCAAGACGTTGATTTTAACGAAGAGGTAGCTGGGGCTATACAGTATAAAACCCATGACAGCACGGGATCCCGTATTACCAAGGGAACTGCCCAGCCCAAATTTTTCCGGGCACGTTTGGAAAAGGGTATTTTGAGGATCCCCAGATGATTTTAACGAAGCTCAAAGAATACGCAGAAACTCGGCTGAATTTGCCACCAGAGATGTATGGGGAAACTAAAGTTCGCTGGTTGCTCGATCTTGATGAAACGGGATCCATGAAACCTGTCCCACTGGGGGCAGATAGCAAAACTACGCAACGAGGGATCCCCAAGACCCTTCCCATGCTGCCTAAAAAGCGGGCTTCTGGGATTCAACCCAATTTGCTGGCAGATACAGGCGAATACGTTTTAGGGATCCCTAAAGAAGGCTCCAAACCAGAACGAGTTGCCAAATGCCATCAACAATTTAAAGACCTCATCCGCAAATGTGCAGATACCACTCAAGATCATGCTGTCCAAACTATTCTTAAGTTCTTGGAAAATTGGGATCCCTTACACGCGCAACTACCCCAGAATTTTGATCCTAGTGATGTCGTGACCTTTCGTATTGGCACACGGATCCCGGCAGATGCTAATCCAAAAAATCAAGCCATTCAAGAGTTTTGGGCACGTTACACTGCTGGCGGTAATGAAGAAGAATCATCATTGCCTGTGATGATGTGTCTGGTAACAGGACAAGAAACGCAAGTGGTAAAACGACTGCCAGAACCTCTAAAAGGGATCCCTGGTGGACAGCCCTCAGGCACTTCCTTAGTCTCGGCTAATGCGGATGCGTTTACCTCCTATGGTCTGAAAAACTCACTCACCTCACCCATCTCCCGATCCGCCGCCGAAAAATTTGGGAAAGCCCTCAATCATTTATTGCAAGATGAGAAAAGTCATCTGCGGGTAGGATCCAGTGTGTTTGTTTTTTGGACACGGGATCCCGAGGAATTTGATCTATGGTCTTTACTCGATAAGCCGAAGGCTGAGGACGCCCAAAATCTTCTTAAGTCGATTTTTAAAGGTGAGAAGAATTATTCTATTCAAGGACATGAAAATGAATTTTATGCACTGTCACTCACCGCCAATAATGCCCGTGCTGTGGTGCGAAATTGGCTGCAAACGACTGTTCCCCAAGTCCAACAGCACCTCCAGAAGTGGTTTCAGGATCAGCAGATTGTGGATCCCTATGGTCAACCTAGCAAACCTTTTGGGATTTATGCCCTAGCGGCTAGTGCCTATCGGGATCCCAATAAGGAAATGCAATCTAGGATTCCAGCCTCACTGATCCAATCTGCACTAAGTGGCACAGCATTACCGGAGGACTTACTCGTAAAACTAAACCAGAGAATAGGGATTGAGGGAGAAATCTTTCATGCTCGTGCAGCCCTACTAAAGCTATTTTTATTGTCCTATTTGAGGAGGAATCACCGACCTATGCCCAACCTAGAAACCTTTAGTCCCCAGCCAGACTTAGATCCCCCAGATCAGTCGGCTTTTCAATGCGGACGATTCTTTGCCCAACTCGAAATCATCCAACGAGAAGCGCAAGGCAAAGGGCTCAACACAACTTTGGTGGATCGCTATTACACGGCGGCTTCCACGACACCCAAAAAGGTCTTGGGAGATCTCATTGCCAAAGCTCAATCGCATTTAGCCAAAATCCGCAAGGAACGTAAAGGAGTTTATGAGGCTCTAGAACAGCGACTTGAAGAGATTTCTCTCTGTCTTGATCCTGCGGTTATACCAAATTCACTCACCATGCAACAGCAGAGCTTATTTGGCTTGGGTTACTACCACCAACGGGCTGAAAATCGTCGCCGTGCCAAGGAATCTGCCGAAGCCAAAAAATCCCAACATGAAAACGAATCTCCAGGAAAACTGAACAATGACTGATACTACCCAGCAATTGCCTATCCATCAAGATCCTGCCAAACGTCATGATTTCGTTTTGCTCTTTGATGTGACCGACGGCAATCCCAATGGGGATCCCGATGGTGGTAACCTGCCCAGAACGGATCCCGAAACCATGCAAGGCTTAGTGACAGACGTGTGTTTGAAGCGCAAGATTCGGAACTTTATTGACCTAGAGTATGGCCAGGGGGAAACCACAAAGATCTATGTGCAGAATAAAGGTATTGCCTTAAACGATCTCCATGCTCGTGCTTATGAAGTATCCGAAATTAAATCAACGGGCACTAAACAAAAAAGGGAAGATGTCAATAAAGCACGCACCTGGATGTGTCAAAATTTTTATGACATTCGCATGTTTGGGGCAGTGATGACCACAGGAGTTAATTGTGGTCAAGTCCGTGGCCCTATTCAACTCACCTTTGCCCGTTCTATCGATCCAATCATGCCCCTGGATTTGGCAATTACCCGTATCGCTATCACAAAACCCGAAGATGTCGAAGTGATCGAGTCTGAAGATGGCAGTCGCAAATCGGGCGGGAAAGTCACTGAGATGGGTCGGAAAACGCTGATTCCTTACGGTCTCTATGTTGCCCACGGATTTTTCTCCCCTTACTTGGCAGAACAAACCGGAGTAACCTCCACAGATTTAGAGTATTTCTGGGATGCTTTGCTATTCATGTGGGATCTCGACCGCAGTGCCAGCCGAGGTCAGATGTCTCCCAGGGGATTGTATATCTTCAGCCACGAAAAGAAACTGGGCAACGCTCCAGCTCACAAGCTCTTTGAACGGATCCAGATTCGGCGCAGAAATGAAATCCTGACACCTCGTAAGTTCACCGATTACGATGTAGTCATTCAAGACACTGATCTGACTACGGGCATTACCCTAACCAAGCTGCTAGAGGGATAACCATGACAGCACAGACCTCTTTATATAACCAGGACTACTATTTGTGGTCACAAAAAATGGCAGCTTTGCTTCGGTCACATCATTGGGAGCAGTTGGACATTGATCATATCGCTGAGGAGATTGAAAGCTTGGGACGATCGGAAAGACGTGCGCTTGAAAGTAATCTTTTGATCCTGATCATTCATCTTCTCAAATGGAAATATCAGCCCGACAAACAAACAAATAGCTGGAAATATACGATCCGAGAGCATCGACAAAGAATTGATAGAGAACTGAGGGAAAGCCCTAGCCTCAAACCGTATCTGGCTGAAGTTTTCTCGGAAACCTATGAAAATGCTAGACAATTAGCTGCCGATGAAACTGGACTTGATATCCTTATATTTCCTCCTGACTACCCCTTTAGTATTGAGGATGTGCTCAATCCTGACTTTCTGCCCAATTATGTTTTAGATCAAGCAAATTCATGATCAGCCTCTATAACCTAGACTACTACTTGTGGTCACAGAAAATGGCATCTTTGCTTCGCTCTCATCATTGGGAGCAGTTGGATATTGATCATATTGCCGAAGAGATCGAAGGTTTGGGACGATCTGATAAAAATGCTTTGAAAAGTAATCTCAGAATCATTTTGATGCATATGTTCAAATGGCAATTTCAGCCTGAAAAATAAACTCGGAGTTGGCTATCAACCCTTTTGGAGCATCGGCAACGAGTCAATGACATTCTAGCCGACAGCCCCAGCCTCAAGTCATTCCTAGAAGAGAACTTGCAAAGCGGCTACAACGCTTCCCTCAAAATGGCTGTTCTCGAAACCGGATTGAGCCTTCCTCTTTTCCCCAAAGATTGTCCCTATACCCTTGCTCAGATCCTAGATGAGGACTATTTACCCGATGGAAAATGAAGACGATCGGATCCCGGTTAGTGCTCTACAGCACATGGCGTTTTGTCCACGTCAATGTGCCCTAATTCATATTGAACAAGTCTGGGAGGAAAATCTCTATACACTGCGTGGACAACGGGTTCATGAGCGAGTGCATGAGCCAGATATCCAGACTGAAGACGGGATCCGCATTGAACGGGCTATGCCTCTTTGGTCACAGAAGCTAGGTTTGACTGGCGTGGCTGATGTGGTGGAATTTTCTGAAACGGGGATCCCTTATCCTGTGGAGTATAAATCAGGGGCTAAAAAAGCACGAGAGGCTGATGAGATTCAACTATGTGCCCAAGCCCTTTGTCTAGAGGAAATGTTAGGGATCCCTGTTCATAAAGGGGCGATCTATCATGCTGCTTCCAAGCGACGACGTGAGGTTGACTTGGGAGATTTAAAATTGAGGCAGCTTGTGTTTCAGACGATTCTGGATGTGCGAGCTCTCTTATCCTCCAATCGCGTGCCACCACCTGTGGCTGATGCTCGTTGTCCGGACTGCTCACTAGTGGATCTATGTATGCCCTCAGTCATTAAATACTTTGTCAATCAGGATCCCTTCTGCATTATTCCCGAACCATGAAACCACTCCTAAACACTCTTTATATTCAAACTCAGGGATCCTATCTGCGACTGGATCACGAAACCCTAAAAATTGAAGTTGAAAGAGAAACGACAGTTCAAATTCCTCTTCATCATCTGAGAAGTATTGTTGTTTTTGGTAATGTGTTGATCAGCCCATTTTTATTGCATCGCTGTGCTGAAGATGGGCGGGATGTCGTATGGCTCTCAGAATTTGGTCGATTTCACGCCCGACTGGATGGCCCGACAACGGGTAATGTGTTGTTGCGCCGTGCCCAATACGCTGCTCTCGAAAACAACAGCCAGCCGCTATCCATTGCCCGACTCATCGTTGCTGGAAAACTGCAAAATGCTCGCACAGTGTTAAAACGTGCTGCCCGTGAAAGCAAGGGATCCCCAGACCAAGCTCAACTTAATCAAGCAGCAGAAGCCCAAGCCCAGGGAATTCGTGCGATAGAAAACACCTCAGATCTTGATACGTTACGAGGGATAGAAGGATCTGCTGCCAGAGCTTATTTTGCTGCTTTTAGTAGTATGATTCGCCTGAATCGAGAGACTTTCGAGTTCACAGAGCGTTCCCGCCGCCCGCCACGGGATCCCGTTAATGCCTTGCTATCCCTTGCTTACGCTTTACTAACGAATGAATGTGTGGCGGCCTGTGAATCGGTTGGGTTAGATCCTCAGGTTGGGTTTCTCCATGCCATCCGTCCAGGTCGTCCTGCTTTAGCTCTCGATCTGATGGAAGAATTACGATCGGTGATTGCGGATCGATTAGTTTTGACCCTGATCAACCGCAACCAAATTAAGCCAGATGATTTTATTGATCGCCCTGGGGGTGGAATTTACCTAACCGATTCCGCTAGAAAGATATTCCTTGCGGCTTATCAAAAACGCAAACAAGAGGACATTACCCATCCAGTCCTAGGATCCCAGGTTCCCTATGGTCTCATTGCTCATATTCAGGCTAGATTATTAGCTCGACACTTGCGTTGCGATCTGCCTAGCTATCCTCCATTTCTTTATCGCTAGGAGAACGTATGGATGTACTCATCACCTATGATGTCAATACAGAAACTTCAGCGGGGCGAAAACGACTGAGAAAGGTAGCCATAGCCTGCAAAGATTATGGGCAACGTGTTCAGTTCTCAGTTTTTGAGTGTCGGGTTGATCAGGCTCATTATGAAAAACTTCGCGCCAAACTCACCAAAATCATCGATCCCTCGGTTGATAGTTTGCGGTTTTACCGTCTTCCTTCTCCCCGTGAAAACCACCTAGAATGCTTCGGGGTTGATAAATACATAGATTTTGAGGAGCCACTAGTCCTGTGACTTCCTCCGCGAACCTACAGTGGTGGCTGTTTTGGCGGGGGATCCGCGTATTTCTGGAAACCCTGCTGATTAAAGGGTTTGGAGATCAGAGTTGCTGGTTCAACCTACCGCGTCTGGATCAAATGATGGGGTTCGCGATTTTGATCCCTGGATGCCAAGCTAGGCAAGGGTTTAAGATGATGGCGTTGCGATCGTCCTTCGGGGCGATCGAGGATTGGAAC
>JANRIL010000020.1:0-168620 GCA_033764955.1 Cyanobacteriota bacterium
GTGCTCAACGCCTTACGGCATCAAAGGTAGAGGCACGGCGACCTCTGAAACGCTTGCCACACAAACCCTGAGGAGCAGTTCGACAAGTATATCTGAAATATCCCTCCTAAAACTAACTGAAGACAATCAAACCATTCCAAATAACTTAGCTCAAAACTAAGCCCAGAAGGGCATTCCACCTTTTGCAGGCACCCCCAATCCATCCAAAACATCTGAAGCGCCCAACCAATAACAGTTTTAGAGATAACATCCCTCTCCAAGGGTCTTACAGCCAGGGATCCCTGTTTTTCAGAAGATTTGATAGCTGCCCTGCTGCTCCGGCCAGCTTTCAGGCCGATTAGAGGCGATCACCCGCTCTACGCAACGGTTGCAGATGCCCGTAATCAAAAGGCTATCCTCGGCGTTAAGGATCTTTTCTAACTCCCAACGCAGTTTCTCTCGCTCTCGCAACGTCAACCAACTGCGAAATATTGAATACTGGATCCGTTCTCCATAGCTTTCCAAGAGCTTGTAAGCTTTGCGCCAGCGCTTGGGACAGCGAATGTCGTAGCAAATCAAGTAGCAAACCTTGTGCTCAGCCATCCTTCACCTCACCACCAACTGAGCAAAAAGTCCCGCTTCACCCATCCACTCTTTTTCCAACAGACGCACCTCCAGTTCCAGCAAACGGCGATAGGTGAGGGAATATCCGGTGACTGGATGCTTCCATTTCTCCTGTTTACGTTGTTCGTAGATGGCAATGAATTTTTTGCGCCCCCCATCACTCAGCCACACCTGCTCCCCGCGAATTGTGAAATCAGCTTGGGGATCCCATTGCCCACGATTGACGGAGGCCACAATGGGCATATCCACCAACGGCACCCGAAAAATCTCCATCAGATCCAACGCCAAGGGCGCAGCTTGGGATCGGGGCTGATGATAAAAGCCCAGAGCCGGTTCTAGCCCCACCGTCAAAATGGCGTTCATCACATCCTTGAGCAGCAACGCATAGCCAAACCCCAGCAGGGCATTAAACCGATCCTTCGGAGGCCGCCGATTTCGTCCGGCAAAGTGCATCTCTGTTGGCACAGATTCCGTCAACGCTTGGGGCAACGCGCCAAAATAGAGCGCCGCCAAATTGCCTTCCAGCCCCAACAAACTCGCCAACGAATCGGCCTTGCTCACCTGCTTGAGCACCCGCTTCATCTGCTCGATGGCTTGCTCCAGCTCTGGCGGACGCAGGGATCCCGCCCCAGCACGCATCAAAAATTTGCGCTGACTTTGCCCGCGACAGGCTACCAGTTTTTGCGCCAAGCTCAGACACATCTCCGGCTGAGTGAGGGCTTGATATTGCCGGATGCGGCGCTGAATGCTGCCCCCACGGGGATCCACACTGCCCACGTAGCGCCCACCGCCGGAGACAAAATGGATCCCGATCTGTTCTTCGGCACACAGATGAATGGCTTGGGTCGAGATTTGCGAGAAGCTATGCAGCACCACTTGCCCCGTCTGTTGCACCGCAACAAACTCTTCGGCTTGGTCTTTGTGGGTGATCTTGAGCCGCGATCCACTTCGACCCACTCGCATTCCCGGCTCTAGGATATGCACACATTGCCGCTCGTCATCCTCAGGAAATAGGCGAACGGGGTGCCACTCTTGGTCATGGGCGAGCCGTGCTTCTTCCGGCAGACACACCGGAGCCAATGAACATCGGGCACAGAGACGTTCATTGTCAGTCACCGGAGGCCGTAGTGGAGATTGACGCAGGAGTCTAGCTAGGTGAATCGCCTCTCGCACTTCCGATCGTCTCGCGTCATCGAGGGGCACAGACACCAACACATTGTCAGCGTGGTAGCGGATTCGCCCCTCTGGAATCGGGATCCCTAGAGCCATTTCCATCAGATAGGCATAAGCCAAGATTTGTAGGCGGTCACTTTCCCAGGCTTGGGGATGATTGTCGGGATCCCGTGCGGCGCGACCCCGTTTGTGCTCGTAGGGAATCGTCTGTCCATCGCGGGTACGCAGGGCATCCACCCGCCCGCGCAAGCCCAATTCCGCACTTTCCAGGAATAAATCTTCCCATTCTTCCCCTTCTTTTTTTTCCAGTTCGATGTGTAATCTTCTCCCGGCAAATACCGCTGCATCTTGGGTATAGAGTTCTTCGACTTCTTCGAGATAAAATAAGCGGGGACAATAGGCTAAAGCGTGTAAAGCAGAGACACGAATGGGATCCAGATCCGTTTGAACTAAGGGATCTGTAAGCATTGTCGGCATGGTCGCGTAAGCGTTGCGTGGCATGATCAATCAACTCCAAAT
This sequence comes from Cyanobacteriota bacterium, assembly GCA_033764955.1. Taxonomy (GTDB): domain Bacteria; phylum Cyanobacteriota; class Cyanobacteriia; order Thermostichales; family Thermostichaceae; genus JANRIL01. The sequence continues at coordinate 2,296 of JANRIL010000020.1, forward strand.
GGTGAGGAATGAAAGAACACGCCTAACGGCATCAAAGGATATATTTCTTGAACAGTAAAGACTCAATGGTAGATGAGGGAAGCAATCTGTTTTATCAGATTTTTCGCTTGAAGGGAATATACTCGACCACATTTTCCCACTCTTTAAGGTCTGAAACTTGGGCAATCAGCTCTAGATCCATGACAAACTGCCCAATTGTTCCTCCTAGTTGATGACCAAAAATTAGTCCAGAGAAAGGTTTGCCCTCTTGCTGCCATTCTTCTGCCAGAGCACGAAAGCGAATATCTTGAGTAAATAGAAGCCTATTGAGTTGTTTTGCCCGCTCCAAGAGTTGATCATCGGGGAGCTGATCACTGTTGTCTTCAATAGCTGTCATGACATCTATTCCTCTTCGGCGAAGCTGATCAGTAATAGATTGAGGGATATGAACATCCATATACAAAGAAACTGACACTAGAAAACTCCTCTTGTTTTCATCCTGAGATAGAAAGGTGATTGAGGAATTTGGACTAATTCTTTCTGGACTCGTTGCCATTCATCCTGAATCTCTTGATCAATATCAGCTTGATGATCGAAGTAGTAAGCCATAGCAGCATGGGCTTCTGCCAAAGTGAGATAGGGATGTTGGCGACACATTTCCTCCACTGACCAACCATAGGCAAGGTAATCCATTACGATCTGGGCTATCCTGATTCGTGGATGGCTTGCTAGGCTAGGTGAGTGGTCATCATTTTTCTGGATGTGAGGATAATTGAATTGAGAGATTTTCATGGTTTAAGCTCTTGAACCAGTAGATTATTTAAGGATAGCCTAGAAGTCTAAAATTCAGGTTCTGCGAAAAAGTCAGCTAGATCCAAAGTGAAGCCTGGAATGACATCTCCTCCATCCAAGAGATCCCCCGGTCGCTTGAACTGATCCGGATGAGGTTGGTGATAAACCAAAACATACTGTTCATCGGGATGAATAATCCACACTAGACGGGATCCATTTTCAAAATACTCAACTATCTTTTCGTGAATTTCCTCAACAGTATTGCCCGGAGAGAGGATTTCGACCGCAAGATCTGGGGATCCCTCGATATAGCCTGTGGGGATCCCGCCTAAGGATTTGATTCGCTCTTTCGAGAAAAAGGAACAGTCAGGGGATCGACGATTACCAGATATCATTTTGAATGAGGTATCGGAATCAAAGACAAATCCCATTTTTCGCTCACGAGCATAAGCAGTTAAGAAAAAGCTGATTAAAGTAACGTAGTATCCATGTCTTGCCCCAGCCGCACCCATAACAATCAGTTCTCCATTCACAAGTTCATAACGATTACCGTCATCAGGGAGAGCCATAAACTCTGCATCTGTCCAGATTTTTTGGGTGGGTTCTGCCAGAGAGATTAGCAGGGATCCCTCTTTTGATTCCATTTTTGCTTGGGTGCCAGCCATAGTTATGTCCTCAACTTCTTTGCCTTTCACTGTCAATCTGTTTTCAATCTTTTTCTTTTTTCCTTGCCTAAGGAAGATAAGAAGGATAGGGGTGAGGTTCTCTATAGTACATAACAAAGCCATAAGAAAAACTTGTACACGGACATTCCAGATAAAAGATATGACTCATATTTCTGCATCGAGTAATTTTTCTAGAGATGGAATTAACAAGGGGATATCAACTTGAATAGTCTGCCAGAGAATATCTAGGTTGACAGAAAAATATGCATGAACTAATCTATTCCGCATTGCAATAATTTGTGGCCAAGGAATTTCTGGATGTTGAGCTTGGCGATCAGGGGAAATACTGGATACCGCTTCGCCAATGCTTTCAATCAGTTTTACAAGGGCTAACTGCAAGAGTTCATTTTTATCTAAATCCTCACGAATGCTATCTCTTGTAAATTCTAGAGCTTTTCTGCTGGCATCGATCATGTGTAGTATGCGGGTGCGATCATCAATGGCAGACATATTGCACCACTGCCGAATCTAAAACCTTTTGTCGAAAGTAAGGACTCAGATCATTAGCAGTTCTGAGGTCTACTTTCCACTGAAGTAATTCACTTAATTCTAGTTCCATCCCTGCTAGGGAGATGAGTCCCGGTATATGATCCGGGTCAAATTCCACCAGAAAGTCTATGTCGCTTTCAGTGGTGAAGTCTGATCGCAAAACCGACCCAAATACGGATAGTTTATTAATATGATGTCGTTGACAGAATTCAGTGATTTGAGGCTGAAACTTTTTGAGATCGATGGATGTTGTGGTACTCATATAACCTCCTTTTTTTGGTTGCGATTCTTGAGTCACTAATTTTAGGTAAGACTTAGCTTTCGGGATCCCTCTTTTGATTCCATTTCTTCTTGGGTGCTAGTCATAGTTATGTCCTCAATTCTTGTTCTTTTCGCTGCCAATCTGTTTTTAGGGCTTGTCCTTTTGTTTTTTCTTGTCTTTGTCTTTTGCCTTTCCCAAAAGTGGTTGAATCCGATCTGCTTTTGGGATCCTAACATAACAATCATCTTGAAGCTGATTGCTCCAAGAAAATCTTTGGAAAGTGCCCTGTCCAGTATCTCGATCAATCCAAATTGGCAGACCAATTAAGCCTCGATTATCCTTGATCAGCCATCGGATGTTGCCATCAGATTCTCGATATTGCCGAACACCATTGATCATTGCCCAAGATTCACCAAGGCTTGGTCCACCAAAACGGGTGATTTGATTGGGCGTAGAAAGGGCGATTGTTAATCGATCAGTGAGTTTCACAGTTGCGACCTCATCCTCAGAGTTAATCTGTACTGCTACTTGGAGATCTGTCAAAAGCTCATGATGATTAGGTTTTGAGAACTTACTGGTAGGATAAGTACCCATATGAGTTTTGCTGAACTTATGATGACGTTGCTTTCGCACAATTCGTGAAATGGGCGGATCCTCCCCAATAATGCCAATCGCTAACTTCACCCCGCGATGGACTTCCATATCCACCTCCCCTACAAGAGACAGCAACAGCCCGTAAACCGTAGAAGGCGGGGGATACTGGTAGGTTTCCTTATAATCTCGTGCGAAGCTGCGAGGAAAACTGGTGCAAGGACAGTCAATATAAAGCTGCATTAGGCATTTACCTCCTTTTTGAGCAATGACTTAGCGGCAGTGATCGCTTCTTTAACCCCACGGTTAACTTGCACCCCTAATACCGCTAACTTTTGGCCATAGGGTGTATCAGCAATTTCCCCGGCCACTATCAATTCGCTGGCTGCTACATCACCGACTTCGACCAATCGGAGCAGTTTTGGACAGCCAACGGCATCACCCATCCGTTTGAAACAATCCATAATCCAGGGACTTGGATCCTCCGTTACGCGAATGACGATTGACTCTGGGTGAAAGTCATATAGAAAACGAGCGTGGTTTCCCCCTACATGTCGTACAGCCGTGATTGCATCCAACGCAAGAGCAGCCCGTGCAGGATCTTTCAAGCTGTCAGGAGTCAGTGCAACTGTGTATTGGTAAGCTGTGTAGTGAACTTCAGTGCTATGGATAGAAGTTTTACCCTTTTCGCCACCTTTTGAACCAAAGGCAATATCTCCCCAGTAGGGATCCAGGCTGATGGCACGGCTGATTTCTAGTGCACCCCGTCGTTTAGTTGTTGCATCCTCATTGTCTTTACCTTTTTTAGCATCCATGTAGCCAAACAAATCATCGTCAATATAGGTGGTTGCGTTAAAGACCTCAGCTTTGAAGCTGTATTTATCAGTGTTTGGATCAAAGGTACGATTGGTTTCTGCCTCATTATTGTTCTGGAAATACTCTCGTAATCCCCAGCGAATGGCTTCCGCACTGATGGTGGTGTACTGGTCGTGGCCACGAGTGATTTTTTGCAGTGTGGACAAGGTGCTGCCATCTCCTTCGCCTCGGTTATTGGCAGCAACAGCAGTAGCTGTAACGATGGTGGCGAACAAATGCTTAGACATGATTAATTCTCCTAGAAACCATGAACTTGGAAAAACTATACACTCATTGAAAACATCTCAGCTTCTTCTGGATCCGATTCAACAACAGATTCGATCTGCACTTCTGCCCCATCCAGGGCATCCCCTTTCTTGCTGGTGTAGGTGGCGATTGCTAACAGAGTCAGATCCCTTGCCTGCCGCCAGTTCGCTTCCCGATGAACCCAGTGATAAATTTGTGCACCTGCTGCTCTCCCTGCTTTGCTACGAAACTGGCTCAAGAAATCAACGAGCGCGGTGGCAAATTCCTGTTGAGTGCTGGGGCGTTGCATCCGATAAATCACTTTATCCGTGACTTGTCCATAATCCAGCTTGCGCCCCTGCTTTTGAGCCTGTTTGAATTGTCCGTACAGGTAGTTGCTAAAAGCTCCCTGCACCGCATCAAATAGCACTTGTTCTTCAGCATTAAGATATTCAGTCATTTTTACCAATCCTTTGCGTTCATAAACACCATTCTGTTTGCGAAATCCGAAAAATCCCTGATACCAGGGTTTTTCAGCTACCAAGTTGTCACAGATCCAGGGCAGTATTTTTGAGATTGCCAACCAGGTTTCGCCTTTGCCGGTTTGCTTTACCTGGGCTGGAAAGAGTTGCCGAGCAATGTCGTACAGCTCTAGCACGGCATCATTCACCTGCACTCGATAAACTGCTTGTTTGAGAAATGACTGATTCGCATCCCAAACTTGCTTGCCAAGCTGGTAGACCTCGCAATAATCGACTCGAAATTGTTGGGCATCTTCGAGTGTTTTCTCCTGCAACAAGAAGTGCAGCGCGGATTCGCCCGCCCCACTGCTGCGGAAGTCTCGATAGGTACGACCCGACAGATTTTGACGGCTTCTGACCCAATGCGTTAGATGGGTGACATTGGGAATGACAACCGCTGATCGTCCTGCGAGCTTGCCACCGACAGACTGAGCCGGAAGCTTGTAATACCCGCAGGCGATCGGAAGAAACAACAGCGCCAAAAATCCCTCTGGTGACTCCTGATAGGCACCGTTGACAAAGCACTCCACTAATCCGGGTAAATGATGCCCTTTTAGCGAAATCTCTTTCTTGAATGTACCTTTGCTGTTGAATGCTTCCTTGATGTCATCAGTGTAGTAGCAGTTCAACAATGGGCGTACATCAATTCTGATTTCCGGTTGTCCTTCATCAATTGTGAAACCTCTAGTAATAGGTGTATCTAAACTCCGCTGTTGGCTGTGTTGCAGAAATGTCGATAACACACCCTGAGTAAAGGTGTAATGCCCTTGATCATCGAGCTTCAGGGCTGGAACCTTGAGATAGCCATCGGCAGTGATTTGATAAGTCTGGTCGAGCAGCCATTTAACCACTGCAAAATCGCTGCCTTCCCATGCTAATTTCACAGCTTCGTCTGTCACCTCCCAGGTCAACGGTGCATCCTTATGGGGCAGTACAGAGAGCGCCAATGCTAACCCGGCAATGCCTGCGCGGTGGGGTAGCAAAGTATTTGGGTCAAAAATCGATAGTGTAAATTCTGTCAAAATCTCACCTCCTTTTGAGTGCAAAAGCACCTAGCTCCGGTGAATAGCCCCACTGGTCGGCAGGTGCGATCAAGTATCCTTTCTTGTGTCGCTGCCAGCCTTTGATATCCTTAGTCGGCAAAGGCACCGTGTAGCGGGGTAAGTCACTGGATTTGAGCATTGAAATCCTTGCTTGATCCTGCTCCAACAACGCTGTCACCGTATAACCTGCTTCCCGTAGAGCGGCTGGGTAGGTGCGCCACTTGCCATCAAGCAAGACGAAGTGATCCTTCGGTTGGCTTTGCACATGCAGTTGCTCTAACCAGTTAGCCAGTTGTGACTGATTGACCTCATCGGAGAACGATCGCACCAACGCCAAGCCAGTATCTAGCTCGTCCTGGCTGTAAGGGAAGCCAATCATCTTCGGATCTTCGGGGTAAAACATCGCGTCTAAAGCATGACCACAATAACGACGATTTAGCCTTCCCAAACGCTGAATTAATCCTGCTGGATCAGCAATCTGTGTTACTAACAGGGTTGCCGACAAGTCTAGCGACATTTCCGCTACTTGGGTTGCTACTGCTAAAACAGGTGGTGCCTCTGGCTTAAACCCGTCCACGACTGCTCGATGATGCTTCACGCGATCGCCGTACCGGAACCGACTGTGATAAAGCAATGCATTCAAGCCGATGCTTTTGGCATGTTCGTAGACTGCGATCGCTGTATTCACCTGGTTGCAGACCCAAAGCACTTTGCCGCCATTGGTGAGTTCTTGCTGCACCCGTTCCCAGTCGGGAGCTTGCCTTTCATGGAAGCGGTAGCGCGGCTTTTCCTCCAAATCTTGAGGGCCGTGAATAATCACGACAGGTTCACCGACTGCTGAGCGAATCGCCTCGACTTGCGCGGGTAAAAATGAGGCAGACATCAGTAATACAGGTGCTTTAACCACCTTGAGAAATCGCAGCAACGCCCCAAACAGCGCATCGTCATAGCAGTGAACCTCATCAAACACAAAGGCAGCATTAGCGATCGCTGGGAAGCAATACATCGGGCGGCGATTGCATTGCAGTAACCCCAGCACTGTATCTACCGTGCAGATGCTCACTTTTGCCCCCCAAGCCTTGAAGGAATCAAGCTTCTGATCGGTTTCATTGACAGTTTCATCCCCGTTATCAACCTCTTCGCCAGTCCTCGCCAGTTCCAGATCAACCTCTGAGCGGGAGTGCAGCAGCACTGACTCTACTTCATCCTGCACATAGTCCAAAAAACCTTCGGTACTGGTGCCCGTTGTGGGATAGCAAAAGAACAGTTTGCGACCGATCGCGTGCCTTTGTGCCCAGTTGTAAGCTCCAAGCGTTTTGCCCGTGCCACATCCGGCCCGCGCCATCGTCACCCGCGTAGACTTTTCCTTCAGGTCAATTTGGAAGAGTCGCAGCGGATGATTGCCACGTCGGGCATCAATCACTCGTTGGAGATCAGCCTCAGTAAGGGTACTAGGTTCTTCTTCTGTCCCGATCAGTTGCTCTTTAATCCATTCGTGGATGTTGACAGAAACTTGTGCTGAGGCAGAACCGATCGAATCTCCCGCAATCAGTAGCGCTTTCATCACTGCTAGGAGTGTGAGGTCTGGCTCCCAATCAGCAAAGGCATCTAAAACGGCTTGGCGCTTGTCTCGTTTGATCTCACCAACTTCCCAGCGTTCAGAAATCGCCCGTGGTAGCTGAATTTGATTGGGTAGTTCCAGCGTTCTCACACCGTAGCGAATCAACTTGCGGAAATAAGGATGACGAATATACCAGTACAAGCCGGTATCACCCGTGCCCTCTCGCACCTCACCAAGTTCGCTTGTATCTTTGCCCTGCTTGCCACCCAATTTGAGGTGATGTCCCCCTGCGGCTGCCAGCGCCACCATAAAATCAGCATCCGGGCACTGCTGAAGCCACTCTCGAAACTCCCATGCTAGAAGCATTGAGGCGATTTCGTGACGGATAAGCTGTGGCTGCTCTAGAGGATTGCGCTGATGTCGCACCACCATTTGAAAGTGGTCATTGGCTTTGCCCCAGTCGTGTAGATAGGCTGCCAGCCGTGCCGTTGCCTTCAGCGTGCTGAATTCACAGGTCAACCCAAATTGCTGGATCAGGCGATCGCCTAAACAATCTACTAAGCTAGTGACTGACTTAACAACGGCAGCGGTATGACCAACAAGATGGTAAGCCCCTTGCCAGTCTACTGCTCCTGGAGTCGAGGACTTGGCTAATAGAATATCGGGTTCCAGTTTCGGCGGTGTCATTTTAGGCGGCATTAGTATCCTCCTTTGATGGATAAAACCAGCCACAGCCAAAGTGTTGCCGTCCACCTAAACCATGCCACTGCAACCTCAGCGAATCCTCATGACTTAATCCCTCGACTACGACACCAAAGCCCAGAATCTTCTTGTCTTTGATCTGCACAGTCCGCCTTGCTAAGTTCCCATTTGGATCACTCGGAATAAATGCCTGTCCCTTAATCTCCAGACGCTCTAGCCCTTTTTGACAAGATTGCAAAAAGTAGCGAGGCACCTCAGCATGATCGATTGCATCTAACTTAAATGTCACGAGCCTCGCAGCTAGGGTATTACTGGCTTCTGGCAAGGTAATTCTCGGTTGTACGAGCCTAATGAGATGCCCGCGAATATCAAAAACCTTATTTTGCAAGAAACGATACCAAACCTCTATTTGATCAGACGGACAACGGACTCGAAAACGAGAACCTTGATTCAGATAAATCATCCCATCCCGATCCGGAATGCCAGGAATACTGCATAGTCTCACCTCCACAGGCAAATCTTTGGGTGTAAAGTCAGAGTCTGAGTCTTGTAGTAACTTCTTGACTGCTGAATAGAGAGCATAGCCATGATCAGCAGGTAATGTCTTACCTCTTAGTGAAAACTGAATCTCCAGAAAGTTCATACTCTTAGCTCCTTGAGTAACACATGTTCATTTCAACGATTTCTGCCTTGATCATCTCCATCAGTTCCGGCGGATCCCTGACCACCGCCCCCTTGCCATAGCCCAACACCCAGCGCTTTACATCATTCATTCCCTGCACCGTCATGCGTAAAACCAGCGATCCATCCGGTTCCTCCTCAATCACCTGTGTGGGGTGCCAGCGCCGCTCCCGGATAAACGGTGCCGTCTGGGCATCAAACCAAATTCCTACCTGCTGAGGAATCCCGCCCACCTCATGCTGGAAAATCATCGCCAAATGATCTTTGGGATCAAAGGTGGGATCCACTTCAAAAGTCTCACGCAGGGTTTTGAGAGAAAGAATCCTATCCACCCGAAACCACCTCACCTCCTGTCGTTTGTGACACCAGCCAATGACATAGGGGTTTGTGCCTCGGTAGATGTGCAAGAGATAGGGATCCAACTCCCGTTCCGATACGTCATCTCTCCGACTGGCAGTGCGATAGCGCATCCACACCCGTTTTTTCTCTCGGCAGGCATCCTCCAACTGCTGCCAGATCTCCAAATCCAGATGGGTCTCCGCCCCAGAACGGAAGACAAAACGGTCATCAGCAACCTGTTGTAAATCCAGCCACTCTTGCTCCGGGATCCGTTCTGCCAGACGAGCAATCGCCGAGCGTAACTGAGGGGCATAGGCAGATCCGGCGTAAGCCTCCAGCATCCTGGATCCCAACGTCAAGGCAAACAACTCCCCCTTCGTCAGAGGAATAGAGGGCAAGCGCCATTCCGGATCGGTATAGTGAAACCCTCTTTTCCGGTTCACCACAATGGGGGCTTGAAAGCGGTCTTTCAAAAAACAAATATCGGCTCTCACCGTCCGCTCACTCACCTCCAAAGCCTCAGCCAACAAAGGTGCTGTCTGTCGGTGCCCAGCGCGGAGCAACATATCCAGTTTCAAAACCCGTTCCAACTGACGGAGCATGGCCGACTCGGATGACGATGAGAGCATTCTAGGCAACCCACCCGGCAAAAACACTTCCGACTTGTCAACCCTTGACCAAGCATTAAAACTTCTTTCTCAGAGGTTGCTGCCCATCAGGAGTTCAAGGGTTTCGAGACTAAGCAGCAAGCCATCAAGTCTATTGAAAAATCCTTCAGCCACTGCGTCGATCTGATCCGTTCAGAAGCAGTTGCATCCCAGGTGCTCGACCACCGCTCAGCTTAGTTGTTCGACGTCATCCCGCCGATAAAAGATGCGTCCATTCTCCTGAACGCGGGCGGTGATTTCAGCCTTCTCCAGGCGCAGGCGTGCTTGCTGTTGAGAACATCCCAAAATTTGGCTGGCTACCGACAGCGGGATCCACTGTCTAGCCAGTCGGCTGAGCATCACCGACTCGCAGGTTTCCGCAATATCCCCCAATAGGCACTGGGCTAGCTGCCAACAAGCTAAGGTATCGGCTTCCGCCCGATGGGATCCCGACACTGTCAGGTGAAAATGCTCCACCAAGGCGGGCAGAGCACGGGAGGGCAAGTCCGGCAGGAGGATTCTGGCTAATTGCAGGGTACAGAACTGTTGAACGGCAGAACGACGAAATGTTATCCCCATCTGCTGAGCTTCCGCCTGCAAAAAACCGTAATCAAAGGGCAGATTATGGGCAGTGAGGATCCCTTGATTGAGGAGTGGCCAATAATCAGGCCATACCGCATGAGCAAGAGGAGCTTGATCCACCATCGCTTGAGTAATGCCAGTCAAGCGAGTAATTGGTTGGGGAACCACAGCGGGTGGATTCACCAGGGTGGTTTGTTGATGCAAAATCCCTTTCTCTAGGCTCGCCTGCAAGAGAGAAACCTCAATCACACGGTTGCCGTTCCCCAGATATCCAGTAGTTTCCACATCCACCACTGTTAGAGTGGCTTGGCTGAGCCGTCGATAATAGGCCAAGAGGTCGTGGGAACGCAAAATATTCGGGTCAGAACCAAGACCTTTTCACGCTAAACCTTTTCTGCTGAGCAGACAAGCTGAAATCACCGCTGAGCAACCGTCGGCAATCCCCAACACATCTCTAGCCACTGCACCTGCTCCCGAGGATTGGGAGAAAAGCGTAACTCTACCTGATAAATGCAGGCTCGATCAATGGATCCCTTAGAACCCAGCCGAATCAGAGCACTCAGATTGTCCTCTGCTAGCCAACTTACTGAAACCCCCAAACTGATCAAACTACGGGCGGCTTGTTCCACACCAGCTTTTGGCACCTGGATAGCCCTCCGTTCGTAGCAAACATAAGGAGTCATGAGCCGCACTAGAATTTAAGGATATTTTAATATTCCCCCAAAAATTGCCCAATGACTAGAATTGGTCAAGAGATGTTAAGTATTCTTTTATAAGCGAGGGATCCCTCCCCTCTACCGCTAGCGTCTCCCCGCTTCCTCTTTCAATCTTCTCTACAGAAATGCAATAAACCCTATTTTTCTCAACAATTAGCTAACATAAAGCCGACGGAGCGACCACTCATTCTCAATAAGCTGGCAAATTGCAAACTTGTCTGATAGGATGGGGAGCGAATTCAGGGATCCGCAACGCCGATTCTTAACCATCCAACACGACTAGGAGAGAGACATCCATGTCTGAAGTTCAGTCCATGCTGCGCTCCTTTACGCAGATGGCTCCCAACCCCGTCCTTCTTGAACTGAATGTGACCGAGCCAGTTTGTGAAGGACTCAATATTTTGTTGGCAAGTTTTCAGGCTCTCTATCTGCAATATCAAAAGCACCACTTTGTTGTGGAAGGAGCGGAGTTTTATTCTCTGCACGAGTTTTTTCAGGACAGCTACCAAGCAGTTCAGGGACATGCCCATGATCTCGGTGAGCGGCTGGAAGGGTTAGGAGGGGTACCTGCGGCTAGCTTTAGCAAGCTGGCGGAACTCTGCTGCTTTGTTCCCGAAGCCGATGGAGTTTTTTCCTGTCGAGCCATGGTCCAACATGATTTGGCGGCTGAACAGGAAGTGATTAAAGTTCTCCGCACGCAAGCGGCTCAAGTGGAAAGCTTGGGGGATCGGGGCACCCGCTATTTGCTGGAAGGGATCTTGCTCAAAACGGAGGAGCGCGCCTATCATTTGGGGCATTTCTTGGCACCTGATACCCTAGTCCAACTGAATGGCTATGCCCGTTCTTAACCTTATCCCTCCCTCCAAAGCCCATACTCAAACCTAGCCTCAGCCCCATCCTCTTCCCTTGGGAGTCGTGACAGTGGGCTGGGCTAAGGCAGTTGTTTCTTTAGGGAATCGCCCCTAGAGGCTTGATGCTAGAGCCACTGCTTCTCAGGCTGCGCTTGCCGGAGCGGGGTTTGTTGATAGCATGCTGAGGGTCTGAATGAATCTGATCTGCCCCTCTGACTGAGCTGGGTTGGGAAAGTTTTGCCCTGTGCCCATGAGAGGATGATCCCTGAGGTTTTCGTTTGACGGGTTGAGTGGCTGACAGGGGTTCGTAGCCTGGGATTACCCCTTTGGGAATATCTTGCTTGAGCAGGCGTTCAATATCTCGGAGGAGATATTTCTCCTCCCGCGAGACCAACGAAATGGCTTGTCCCGAATGTCCAGCTCGTCCGGTGCGCCCGATGCGATGCACATAATCTTCTGGTAGGTCTGGCAGATCAAAGTTGACCACATAGGGAAGTTGGGCAATATCCAAACCACGGGCGGCCACATCGGTGGCTACCAACACCCGCACGGCTCCCCGCCGAAAGCTCTCTAAGGCACGAGTCCGCGCCCCCTGACTTTTGTTGCCGTGAATGGCAGCGGTCTTGAGACCATCTTCCTCTAACTGCTCGGCCAACTGATTAGCGCCATGTTTGGTGCGGGTAAAGACCAAAACCTGTTGCCAATTTTGCGATCCAATCATGTGAGCAAGGAGTTCGCGCTTGCGTGGCCGATCCACCCAATGCACCATCTGTTGCACCTGCTGAACCGTCGCTGTGGGAGCTACAACCTCCAATAAGGCCGGATTTCTTAAGAACTGATCCGCTAGTTTCTTCACCTCCAGTGAAAGGGTGGCCGAAAACATCAGGGTTTGCCGCTGTTCAGGCATCAAGGCCAAAATTTTGCGGATGTCATGGATAAAACCCATATCCAACATGCGATCCGCTTCATCCAAGACCACGATCTGCACTGCCCGCAAATCTAAGGATTGCTGGGCGATGTGATCCAAGAGTCGTCCGGGGGTTGCCACCAAGATATCGATGCCCCGCCTTAGCTTCAGTCTTTGGGCGTGAAAACTCATGCCACCACAGATCATGCTGGAACGGAGAGGTAAATGCTGACCGTAAGTGGCTACACTTTTCTCCACCTGAGCCGCCAGTTCGCGAGTGGGCGTCAAAATCAGGGCACGGATTGGACGGATTGCTTTGTTGCCAACAGGCAGGGGATCCCCCAACCGTTGCAGAAGCGGCAGGGTAAAACTAGCGGTTTTGCCTGTGCCTGTCTGAGCAGTCGCCATCAGATCTCGTCCCTGCAAGATGATGGGGATAGCTTCGTTTTGAATGGGAGTGGGTTGGGTATAGCCCATTTGGGTGATGGCGCGCAAAAGCTCGCTCCCAAGACCAAGGGAATCAAATGACATAGATAACTTCAGCTCCTAGATTCTGCCCCTTTCCCCATAGTTGGGCCTAGCCTAAGAGCAACAAATCGTAATGGTGGTAAATAAGTGGGCAGTCGAGAGCAATCTCTTGGCAGCCAGCGTAGACCAGAATACGCGATTACAGGATCTTAACATAACAGAAAACAAGGCTGACCGGAGGAACAGGTTGGTCTTCAGAAAAAAGGGGGGGGAAATCGCTGAATAGGTGAGGGGGCTAGGGGGATCCCTCGACCACAGCCAAATTACTGCCCTGATAATAGTGAGCCAAGATTTGTTGAAATGACCAGCCTTGAGTGGCTAAGCCAGCCGCTCCCCACTGACTCATCCCCACTCCATGCCCAAAGCCCCGCCCTTTGAGGGAAAAAAGACTGGGCAGACCAGATACAGGAACTAAGCTAGCGGTGGTGGCTGCCCCTTGGGCAGTGATTTCAAACATGGTGCTGCGTAGCCCAAGGGCAGCGCGAAACTCATCCGCCGAAATCTGTTTACTACCGGAGGTTCCCACGAGCTGCATTTGCATGGCTCGCCCGGTGGGGGAGCGTTGGGTAATGCCGACTTGATTGATCGCGCCAATGCCGCCAAATTTTTGTTGCAATTCTTGACTGGAAAAAGTAGCTGACCAACTGAACACAGGAGCCGCCGCGTCAAAATCAGGAACCCCCTTTAGATAGGGCAAAGGTTCTATCCAGACATTGGCGACATCCTCCGTATGCCCGCCAGAGGAGGAGTGAAAGACAGCATTGATGATCGATCCCTGATAGGTCAAGACCTGCCCAGAGGTATCACGGGCGGCGGACTGGGTGCGGTTAGATTCTGCCGCGACTCCTTTATACACCTGCCAATCCTGACCACTGCCCAGATCAAAGACCTCTTGGGTACGCAGAGTGCGATGAAAAAGTGCATAGCTGCGGGCGGCTACCGCCTGGGCTTTGAGAGCCTCACTAGGGAAGCGATGCCCCATCTCACTGCCGACCACACTCGACACATAATCATCCAGACCGACTTGGTTGATAGCGGTCAATCCCGATTGATCGGGCACCAATTCCACCAAACCGCGATACCAGTTTTTGCCGATAAAGACTAAACCATCGGCTGAGGTGGGTTGCAGATAAAGCCGGGATCCCGAAACCGTCCCTACCTGAACGGTTTGTCCGGTGCGGCTAGCGGTTAGGGGAGTCATCCCTGAGACTTCTGCCACCGGCTGCCCTTGGGCATCTAAAATTCTGGCGGGGCTAGAACTGCCAAGGGTGACCTTGGGAACTTCCACCGCGATGCCGATTCTCAGTAAGACTCTAGCTTGGGCTGACAAGGTCAGACATAGCCATAGCCAAAGGGTATAACCCAGCCAGCGTGCCCAGTCGGATGCGGATCCCAGATGAGTAGGGGGAGAAATAGGATCCTGGGTGGGGAGGGCAGACGATGAGTGGGGAGAAGGAGAAGGGAACAAAAAATCCAAAATCACGCGGACATCCTCAAGGAGTAAAAGACGAGCTACGTCAATTGACACTCGCAAAGGAACAAACCATCCCTGAGAGTACCAAAAACTCTGGAGAGAAGCACTCCCCCCTCGATTGGGTCTGGAAGAGAAGGATGAATCCAGCCAAAATTACGGACTTTCATGACATCAACGGGCTGGTAGCGGTTCAAACGATCCACCGTTGCCCAGAAGCAGAACGAGTCCACCCCGCCCTGCCATCACCGTTTGTGGGGATCGTTCCAGTTGACCCACCGCCAAAAACCTCTCGAACTCAACCGACCAACTTTATACGGTCGGTGTGCAACTTGAGTTATGCGAGGGCGTTCCAAAAAACATCAGGTTGTATCAAATTCTTCAAGGTTCCAATCCTAGATATACTTGGGAATGATCTAGACTTTATCGCCTAAGCAAGCTCGACGACTTTTACTGGTAATTACAGCCATATGGACAGATTTGAAAATATATCAGTGAGAGGCTTTCGCCGCCTTCGACAAGTTGACCTTGAGATGAGAGATCTTATTGTCATGATTGGGGCGAATGGAGCAGGAAAAACTTCGTTTTTGGATGTTCTTTCAACACTAGCTGCTTCAGCCAATGGCAAATTACGAGAAACATTGCAATCTAAAGGCGGATTAAGTGAGATTTTAACCAGAGGCAAATCTCAGGAGCTTAAGATTGCAGTTTCCATGAGAGTCCCACAAGAGCAACCTTTGAAGTATGGTTTAACCTTGTCTCCTAAAAGTCTATCTTACGAAATTACAAATGAAACCTTAACACAGCAACGAAATCCAAACAGGCCTGAACCGTTTAAATATATTGAATCGCATGGGTTAGATATCAAATACTTTCAGGAAGGTAGTGGGCTTTTAAGACCAAATTGGGAGCACAATCCGCTTGAAACGTCACTCTCTCAAGTTCCTAAAATGTATCGTGAACCTGAGAACTTGAGAAAAAGTCTTGCTTCTTGCACTTACTATGGGGCACTTGATGTTTCTGAGAAAAGCCCGATTCGCTTGCCTCAGCCAATGCGCCCTGCCAAGCTACCTGGTGCAAGTGGTGAAGACTTGGTTTCCTGTCTCTATGATCTTCGGGAAACAGATGGAGATCGTTTTGAAATGGTTGAGAGTGTTGTTTCTACAGCATTTCCAGATTTTGAGAGGTTAAATTTTCCTCCTGTTGCTGCCGGAACTATTTCCATGACTTGGACAGATAAAAACTTTTCCCAACCCATATATGTGCATGAGTTATCAGAAGGGACACTACGTTTCCTTTGGTTGGTGACTCTTCTACAAAGCCAGAGTTTAACGACAATTACTTTGCTAGATGAGCCAGAAGTTAGCTTGCATCCCGAGCTTTTAAGACATTTAGTATATTTGATGAGAGAAGCTTCAAAATACACACAGCTTATAGTAGCAACTCATTCAGATCGACTCATCAGGTTTCTTGAGCCACATGAAATTTTAATCTGTGACCTTGAAGAAGGTGAGGCAAGAATGACTTGGGCAGATACGCTTGATTTGCGTAAATGGTTAGAAGACTACACCCTTGATCAAGTTTGGGCAATGAATTTGATGGGGGGTCGTCCATGAAAATTGCCATCTTAGTTGAGGGAGCTACTGAATTAGCTTTTAGAGAAAAACTACATGAGTTTCTTAAACCTCGGTTGGGGCAACAAATGCCACGGCTCAAGTTTATTCCACAAGATGGTCGGATTCCTAAAGAAGAAAAACTCAGGCGTGTAGTCGAAAATTTACTGACTGGCAATAGTGCTTATGATGCTGTAATTGCGCTCACAGATGTTTATACAGGAACTAAGGATTTTCAAGATGCGGCTGATGCTAAAGCCAAAATGATGAAGTGGGTTGGCAACAAATCCAAATTTTATCCTCACACAGCACCACATGATTTTGAAGCATGGCTCCTTCCATACTGGAGTACCATTTAAAAACTAGCAAAACATAATCGCTCTGCTCCTAGTGGTTCTCCTGAGACTGTGAATCACCAGAAACCACCTTCTTACCATATCAAAGACATTTTTAAATCTGGAGGAAGGCAAGATTATAACAAGCCTATTCATGGCAAAAAAATTTTAGAGAAAAATGATTTGATGATTGCCATTCAAGCTTGCCCAGAGCTGAAAGCTTTTGTAAACCGAATTATTTCTCTTTGTGATGCAAGCAAGGTAATTACTTAACCCCTGCATTAAGGGAGTAACATACTTTGTACCTATTTAATCAGTAGCACGCACCGCTCTTGTCCTGTCTTAACCCAAAGACAAAGCAGCATAACACCTGTAACACGAGGAAAATCAACTATTACAATATCGCCAGGATTGCAGATCACTCAGGCATCTCCTCACTCTCTGGAAAAAGCTTCACAGCGTACAGCAAGGAAAAAGCAGCTAGGTCAAGTTGATCTATACTCCGTCCATACATCACCCTGGTCAATTACAGAAACGTTTTGTTGAACTAGAGCATTGAGGATGAGGTTTGCTAAACGTAGTCTCTCCATCAGTGATAGAGTACGGACAACTTGGATATAGATTTCCTGAGCAGTGCCCAGCATAATGTTAATTCCTCTTGCTCCTAATTTTAACTCTTCTAAACTACAAATATAACTGAGGAGCTAGTTTTGAGGAAATACCAATGCCTCAAGTCCCATAACCCTTTCTACCAACTCATTGCTGGCTTGATGATGTACCATTCCACTTCCTAGTAAGGACATCCCCAATCCCCAACTGTATCGAATTAGGATAGTGCCCTAGAGGTAATGTTAACGAACGAGGCAGGATGTTTGATTGAGAACGAATGAAGTCCATAATCTCTCTTCTGCCCTGTCTATTTTGAATAAGGCAAACCTATAGAGCCCCCTGTTATTTCATAACCATTCCTTGAATAGGACTACCACATATTACAGCCTTCATAAATCGAAGTCAGCTAACAAGATATTCCCTGTGGCTGTCATCTTTTTAGGCTTGAGACGGGCTTAGGGGGAAGCCGTAGCTATCAACTGCTCCATTAGCTCACATCCCCAAGAGGTGCCTAAACGGGTTGCTCCGGCGGCTAAGAGGGCAAAAGCCTGCTCTAGGGTACGGATGCCACCGGAGGCTTTTACCCCCACTTTGCCCTGGCTGACCTGCCAAAGGGTAGTGACATCCTCGACGGTTGCCCCACCCGCCCACCCTGTGGAAGTCATCAACCACATTGCCCCTGCATCCACACAGATCTCCGCGGCTAATTGTTTCTCGGCAACCGTCAGGAGGGAGGTCTCTAAAATTGCTTTAATCGGGATCCCTGTGGCCTCGACAATCTCAGCCAGCTCGCTATGCAGACGATCGGTGGATCCCTCCTTTAACCAGCCCAGATTGATCCGCACGTCCAACTCTTCTGCCCCCTGATCAACCGCCTGTTCGGCCTCATATTGCTTAACTTGAGGGGTGGTTGTCCCCAACGGAAAACCCACCACGGTTGTAACCCGCACGCGGGATCCCTTGAGGCGTTCTCTCGCCAGCCATACATGGCAAGGATGGACACAGACAGTCGCAAAATGCCATCGATCCGCTGCTTGACAAGCTTCTTCCACTTCCTGCTCGGTGGCGGTAGTCAACAAAAGCGTCTGATCAATCGCTGCCGCGAGATCGTACTGAGCCGCCAAATCGGAGATTGTAGACATCATACTCCTCGTAATGATAGGGACTTGGACGAGTGATGTCTGAGAACAAAAACTAGCAAATCCTCAACAAAATGCGATACTAGGTATAGACTATCAGTCATCTGTTCCCAAATATACAGAATAAACTTCTGGATAGGCTGCCCATCCCTGTGACGAATCCCCCTACAGTAGCCTAAATCAGCAGGTCGTGTTGCTCTGCTTAGATCTCACCGCATTGTGAGCGGAGTTTTGCACCAATCTTGAGCCAACCCAGTAGATTTTTGCTTGATGGTGAATTGTTTTAGGCATTCTATAAATAAATAGATAGGCCACTCTCCCGTCATCCCATTTTTGGATCTAACCCTGAGGTTCTGAACTATGCCCCAAGTGGCCACGGCTGATGAACTCCTCTCACGCTACACAGCCGGAGAACGCAACTTCAAAGAGTCTAATTTAGTGGGAGTGGACTTAATTCGGGCGGAGTTACAGGATGCCGATCTCCGCAAAGCCAATCTCTCTTTTGCCAAACTGAGTGGAGCCAATTTAGCCGGAGCCAATTTAGCCGGAGCGGATCTCAGCTCAGCCAATTTAATGGGAGCCAATTTGAGTGGAGCTAATCTTTGGGAAGCCAACTTGATTGGTGCGGATCTGAGTTTTGCCAACTTGCAGGAAGCCAACTTAAATGGAGCCTATCTCTGGGAAGCCAAACTCACCCGTGCCAGTTTGTTGGGAGCCGACCTGAATCAGGCCAAGCTGGGGGGAGCAACAATGACCGGAGCCAGCCTGACGGGAGCGACATTGCCGGATGGCAGCATCAGCAAATAGTCATGGGGAAATCCCTAAAGATTGCTTAGGAAACCCTCTGATCCGGAGGGGGGACACTAGGATGCAACTGTTTGTATCGTAGCTAGGCTACAAGGATCCCACTCCCATGCCGTCCATCGCTTCGTCGTCACTGATCACGTTTCCCACCCTGGAGGGGATCCCGGCTGAATTTCGTCTGCCCCAGCCGATTCGCCAAACCGAGTATCTGGTGGGAGGAGAACTGCGGCAGTGGGCAGGCCCTCGAGAGGAGGCTTACTCCTTGATTTATGTGGACGGTGACCAAGGATTGGCTCCTCAACTGATTGGAGAATTTCCGTTACTAACCTCGGAAGAATCCCTGGCAGCCCTGGATGCTGCCGTCAAAGCCTATGACGGAGGTCGGGGTCTTTGGCCCACCCTGCCCGTTGCCCGCCGCATCGATCATATTCAAGACTTTGCCTATCGCATGGCGGAGCAACGCAGCCAGATTGTTACCCTCTTGATGTGGGAGATCGGCAAGTCGTATCCAGATGCGGCCAAGGAATTTGACCGAACTATTGACTACATCCGCGATACGATTGATGCCCTCAAAGATCTGGATCGCACCTCGTCGCGGTTTGTGATCGAGCAGGGAATCATCGGACAAATTCGCCGTTCTCCCTTGGGGGTTGCCCTCTGCATGGGTCCCTCCAATTATCCCCTCAACGAAACCTTTACCACGTTTATCCCTGCCTTAATCATGGGCAACACCGTGGTCTTCAAGCCACCCAGACCGGGTGTAATGCTCTACTATCCCTTGTTGCAAGCCTTTCGGGAGTGTTTTCCGGCCGGGGTGGTCAACACCATCTATGGTCAGGGGCGGCAGGTCATCCCACCGCTCATGCCCACAGGCAAGGTGGATATTTTGGCCTTTATTGGCTCTAGCACGGCGGCGGATGCGCTAAAAAAACAGCATCCCAAATCCCATCGTTTGCGCTGTGCCCTGGGTCTGGAGGCCAAAAATCCGGCGATTGTTCTCCCCAATGCAGATCTGAGTTTGGCGGTCAAAGAATGCGTTTTGGGCAGCCTTTCTTACAATGGGCAACGCTGTACTGCTCTAAAAATTTTGTTTGTCCACTCCCAGATTATTGATGAGTTTCTCCAACAATTTGTGACCGCCGTCGGGCAGCTTAAGTGTGGAATGCCTTGGGATCCGGGGGTACAAATCACTCCCTTGCCCGCCGGAAAAGCCGCTTATATGACGGAGTTAGTAGAGGATGCCAAAAGGTTGGGATCCCAGGTGATCAATCCCCACGGTGGTACGGTTGAGCAAACATTTTTCTATCCGGCGGTACTCTATCCGGTCACTCCGGCGATGAAAATCTATCGGGTTGAGCAATTTGGGCCGGTTGTGCCGATTGTGGCTTTTGACCATATCGAGCAGCCCA
The DNA here is from genome assembly GCA_033764955.1 of Cyanobacteriota bacterium. GTDB lineage: Bacteria > Cyanobacteriota > Cyanobacteriia > Thermostichales > Thermostichaceae > JANRIL01. The sequence continues at coordinate 22,693 of JANRIL010000020.1, forward strand.
TTCGCTATATGGTGGAGTCCGATTATGGACAGCAGGTGAGTATTTTTGGCAGCGATCCTGAACAAATTGCCCACCTGATTGATCCGTTGGTCAATCAAGTTTGTCGAGTCAACATCAATAGCCAGTGTCAGCGCGGCCCTGATACCTTTCCCTTTAACGGACGGAAAGATTCTGCCGAAGGTACTCTCTCGGTCTCGGATGCACTACGAGCTTTTTCTATGCGAACAATTGTGGCGGCAAAAGATGGGTTAACGAACAAATCGATGATTTCAACTATTGTGCGAGAACACAAATCCAATTTCCTATCGACGGATTTTATTTTCTAGGTCACTTCTGCTTTGCTCAACCAGCTTGCTTAACCAGAGTGAACTTAGGTCAAGCCCCTCTGCATTTGCGACTCCAAGATAGCTCCGTAGAGGGGACTAGTTTGCATCAACTGTTGATGGGATCCCTGAGCCACCAGTCGTCCCTGATCCATCAATAAAATGCGATCCGCGTTTTGAATGGTGCTAATGCGTTGAGCAATCACAAAAGCCGTGCAGGTTTTGCGCCGCATCAGATCATCAAGTGCCAACAAAATTTGAGAGGCTGTTTGGGCATCCACAGCCGACGTGCTGTCGTCCAAAATTAAAATACTGTAATCCGTCATCAAGGTGCGAGCAATCGCTAGCCGTTGCTTTTGTCCTCCTGATAACCCCAGACCCCGCTCTCCAACGGGAGTTAAATACCCTTCGGGCAGGCTCAAAATATAGTCATGAATTTGTGCTACCTGGGCAGCCTGAATAATCTTTTCGAGAGGGGCATGGGGATCTGCATAGGCAATATTATCTCGAATCGTACCGGAAAAAAGAGTTGATTCTTGAAAAACAATCCCAATGTGAGCGCGCAAACTCTCAAGCTTAAAATCTCGAATATCACAGCCATCAATCCGAATGGATCCCTTCGTTACATCATAAAAACGGGGGATTAAATTCATGATGGTACTTTTGCCGGATCCCGTCATCCCCAAAATAGCAATCAACTCTTGAGGGCGGGTTTCAAAGGAAATACCCTTGAGGGCTTCCGTGGTGGATCCTGGATAGCGAAAATGAACATTCTCAAAAGTAATTCGGCCATGACAACCCTGAAAAATAAGAGGATGGGGTCGATCTTGAATATCGATCTTGGCATCAACAACTTCATAAACCCGATCTGCCGAGGCAGCGGCTTGGACAATCACGGGCGAGGAAAAAGCAATAATCAAAATTGGCTGTAAAATGAATAGAAGATAGGAGTTAAAAGCAACGAGTTCTCCAATACTAAAATTTCCTCCAATCACCTTGAAGCCACCATAGCCCACCACCGCCAAAGTTACTAAGTTGCTCCCCAAGAAAATATAGGGAAAAGTATTGCGAATGGCATGGATGGTTTGCATATTCACATCCATTAATTCTTGATTCATGGCCTGATAACGCGCTCGTTCTACAGGTTCTCGCACAAAGGCTTTTACCACTCGAATGCCAGAGAGATTTTCTTGCAAAATGCCGTTAAGTTCTCCCAATTTCTCTTGCGCCAGACTAAAAATACCCTGGTTGCGAGTAAAAAAACGAAACAACATCCAGCCAGAGAATGGAATGATCAGCAAAGTCACCAGGGCTAATTGCCAATTCATAACTAGCAGAATAATGGAAATGGTCATAACCGTTAAGAAGGAACCGATCACCTGAATAAAAGCCGTGCCGATAAAGGTGCGAATTTGTTCTACATCACTGGTAATGCGAGTCAAAAGTTGTGAGGTTTGAGCCTGGTCATGGTAACTAAAGCTAAGATTTTCTATCTTTTTGAAAATAGTGTTTCGGAGATCATAGGCAACGGCTTGAGAAGCCGCCTCTGACCAAAAGTTTTGACCAAAATTGAAGAGTCCTCTCGCCAGAGCCAATACCACCATAGCCGCCGCACTATACAGAACTACGGCGAGATCGTTTTGGGTAATTCCTTGATCAATGCCCCAGCGAAAAAGCTGCGGGGTGAGGGCATTGGCCACGGTCAAAAGCAATAGGCTAACGGCTGACTTCAGCATGATTTGCCAACGGGATCCAAAACTGGCTAACACTCGACCCAAGGATCCCATCGTTTTTGCCTTTGCTGAGGACTCAGCCATAATTGATCCCATAAACTTGTCAGCCAGCTTACTCTAACTAACTGGGGAGGGAGTCATCCCCGAATGAAGAGTGGTTAGCAAATCTTGCCAACGGATTTGAGCGGAATAAATCGCTTGTTTTTCGGCTAAGTTTTTTTCCTGGCTTTCTAACCGGGCATAGCGAGCCGCCAATACTTGGTACTGGGAACGCAACGAGCGTAATCGAGGATCCCGAATTTCCAGCCCTAGCCAGCGCAGAGGGGTGATCGGGCGAGGGTTGGGATCCTGGGCAGCGATCAATCCCATCAATTCATAGAGGCGATCCAACTGCTGTTCAACCAAAACTAAAGGACTGGATAAAAGCACTTCTAATTCCTGCCAAGGCTGTGCGGCTCCGGTTAGGGAAATAGACTGCAACCGTTGACGGAGTTCCTGTGCCAATTGCATCGCCAGTTGAATCATCTCTGCCTGAGTTTCTGCTGGCAACTGGAGAAAGGTAACCGCATGTTTTTGGGTGCAGGTTTGACGGACTTCTCCTAACACATAATCGATGACTGACTGGCTGACCTGTTCTCGATAGGTAAAGCGCAAAGCGGCTAATTCTTGCTGCACCTGATCTTTGGCGGCCAAAACAGACTGTCGCTCTTCGGCGTAGGGATCCGTATCCCCATTAAGGGGGGGGAGCGGGGTGTTGATCATGGCAAGCCGGAGAAGGGATCCCCTTCAGCCTAGCGCTGCTCTTGCTGCCCTGTCACTTGGCAGAAATGCGGACTGTCGGCAATAAATGGACAAGGGATCCCTTGTCCTCTGTGGCTCTCAACCAACAGCTACCCATAGAGTGACAACGTTTGAATCCCTCAAATATCGAGGGCAGCCAGATCTAAATGAGCACTGTGGGTTTCAATAAATTCGCGGCGAGGAGCCACTGCATCTCCCATTAAAATCGTGAAAATGCGATCCGCTTCCACTGCGTCTTCAATAGTGATTTGTTTGAGGGTGCGAGTGGCAGGATTCATCGTGGTATCCCAAAGCTGCTGAGGCATCATTTCTCCCAATCCCTTAAACCGTTGGATATTGTATTTGGTATTGGCAGAAAGGGAGCGAATAATTTGCTCTTTTTCGACATCACTATAGCAGTATCTCACCTGGCGACCCCACTCAATTTTGTAGAGAGGCGGGCAGGCAATATAGACATACCCCTGTTCTAACAAAGGCTTTTGATAGCGATAGAAAAAGGTTAACAACAGCGTGCGAATGTGGCTGCCATCTACATCAGCGTCAGTCATCAAAATAATGCGGTGATAGCGCAGTTGACTGGGATCAAATTCATCTCCTTTGATGCCGAGTCCTAAGGCTGTGATCATGGCCTGGATCTCGTTGTTTTTGTAGATTTTGGAGGCATCGGCTTTTTCGATATTTAAGATTTTGCCTCGTAACGGTAAAATCGCCTGAAATTGTCGATCCCGTCCTTGTTTGGCGCTCCCTCCGGCTGAATCGCCTTCCACCAAATAAACCTCTGACTCTGCGGGATCCCGTGAGCTACAGTCGGCTAATTTTCCAGGCAGTGTCGAGGATTCTAAAGCCGATTTGCGCCGCACCAAATCGCGGGCACGTCGGGCAGCTTCGGCGGCATTAAAGGATTGAATGGCTTTTTCGATGATCCCTTTTGCCACCGCCGGATTAAACTCTAGAAACTCGCTGAGCGCCTCACCAATCAAGGAGTGAACAATCCCCCTCACCTCGGTATTGCCCAACTTAGTTTTGGTTTGTCCTTCAAATTCTGGGTTGGGAACTTTTACCGAAATGATGGCGGTCAAACCCTCGCGGACATTTTCTCCGGCTAAGTTACTATCGGATTCTTTGAGGCGGTTAAGTTTACGGGCTTGGCTATTGAGGGTAATGGTCAAACAGGCTTTCAGCCCCTCTAGGTGGGTTCCCCCTTCCCCTGTGCGGATATTGTTGGCAAACCCGATCAACGTATCGGTATAAGCATCCGCGCACCATTGCAGAGCCGCTTCCACCTGCACGCCGTCTTTTTCTCCCTGGGCGTAGATAACATCGCTGTGGATGGCGCTTTTTTCTTGATTGATAAAGGCCACATACTCTTTGATGCCGCCCGCATATTGATAGATTTCGCTATGGACGGGATCCGAACGCAGATCACTAAAAATAATCTTCAGTCCGGCGTTCAGGTAGGCTAACTCCCGCAGGCGGGAAGCCAGCAGACTATATTCAAACGTTGTATCCGTCTTGAAAATTTGGGAATCGGGCTTAAAGATCACCTGGGTTCCGCGCTGTTGGCTGCCCGTGGGTTGCGGCTGGCTCTCCAAACCACCCAGGATGCTGCCCCGCGCAAACTTTTGTTGATAGACCTTGCCGTCCCGCCAGACCTTTACCTCCAACGTTTCGGAGAGGGCATTGACCACCGAGGCTCCCACGCCGTGCAGGCCACCCGATACTTTATAGCCTCCCTCGCCAAACTTGCCGCCCGCGTGCAAAATCGTCATGACGGTGGTGAGAGCCGACAAGCCTGTTTTCGCGTGAATATCCACCGGGATCCCGCGTCCGTTGTCTAGCACGGTGACCGACCCATCGGGGTTGAGACTCACCTGAATCTCGCTACAATAGCCTGCTAGGGCTTCATCCACCGAGTTATCGACAATCTCAAAGACCAAGTGGTGCAAGCCTTTGCTGCCCGTGTCTCCGATATACATACCCGGTCGCTTGCGGACAGCCTCCAGACCCTCTAATACCTGGATCTGCTCAGCACCGTACTTGTCACTCATCCCAAGCTCCCATAATCAAACTGTCTAGTCACCATCAGAGAATCTTTCGAGAAATCAGCGAAAATCCGCCAGGAAGATGCACTGAAAATCTGATAGCAAAAACCTCCTAAATCATATCACAAACAGGAAAAACGACCAGACAGCTACATCTGGAGAGGGGTTTGGAGATGGGTATCAGAAGAGTGGAGTGGTCAGTAAAAAGATGCTCTAGAGGCGTTTGGTTTCCGCCAAGGTGACGCCCACATTCCGCCCAGCAATCGCCAGACCCTCCGAAGCTTTGCCCTGAACGGTGACGGTGGAATCGATAGCCGGGATGCCCGTGGTGGTGATCACCCAAATGGATCCACTGTCATCTTGTAATTCGTAGGCTCCCTGCCCAAAGATACCGATTTGATTCACCACTTTGCCACGGATCGTCACCTGCGGGTAGTTGGCGGGATTATTGACAACCGTACTGATTTCGGTCACCCCCAAACCCAAACGAGCCAGTGGGGCACAGCCAACACTGCCTATCCCCAAGACCACACACAGCAGGAGTAGGACAATTTGGCGCGACGAGCTACGGATTAAGGAAGCTGGCATCATAAAACCTCATGGCGACCACCACTCTTACAGGATAGCTCACAGCATAGCTTGCCCTTGGCAGAGGGTTTGGGGGATCCCCTCAGTGGACATCCTTTCAGAGTAGAGAGCCGATCATGACAATTGGCTAGCTTGCAAAATCAGTTGATCCAACGAACTGGTGTTTTCTTCGCCGCGAAAGTTGAAGCTGGCTCTCACCAACCATAGCTTCTGCCTAATCCGACCCGACAAGCTGAGGAGGGTATGGGCAAGCATCTGTTGACGGGCTAATTCATCGTCAGCCGTATCAAAGGGCTGTTCGTCCCACTCAGGGGTGAGTACCCGCGCATTGTAGAGGGGATACCAAAGGGAACGGGACCAAGCCTCGTGGGTGATATCAAACCAAAATTGATAGTCGGCTCGCAGCCCCAAGTTGTTATAACCCACTGGAGTGGCTACCACCAGCGATTGAGCATAGTCAGGATCCTCAACACGGCGGCTGGAGGTCTGCCCGGAGCGAATCATAGCAACAAAATCTCTGGGTTGAGCCTGGGGCAAAGCGCGGCGGAAGCGCTGAGCGGTCTCGATTAGATTTTGGATCAAAAATTGTTCGGAGGGATCCTGAATTACTAAGGCCAAAAGATCCCGAAATAACTGAGACAAGCACTGATCAATGGGTACGGGAGGGCGTTGGGCATACTGTTGCAGCCATTCCCACAACTGCTGATAGGTTAAAAGATAAGCAAACCCAATCCGTTCGGGCATCCGCACCGCATTCATCGGGCGTATTTTCTGTAGGGGGACATCCAACGTATCTTCCGCCAATAATTCCGCTCGAATCGGATCCAGCCCCAGCATAATCCCCACCATCATCTTAAATTCTGAGAGGCGGGGAAAGGATCCCCATTGGGGATGAGCCAGCTCTAGGGCGGTTAAGAGGGCGCGAATTAAGGGATAGCTGATCAAAGCCGGAAATTGACCCACGGGCAAGACCACGGATCCCAACCGCCGTTGCATGGGAATGGTGAGGGCGGCATCAATGTGGGGAGTAATGACAGCCATTTGCTGTGCCTCTACCCCCGCTTGCCGTAATGCCTCCATTTGCGTCAGCATCGCTTCCACGGCATCCAGTTGGGTTTCCCCATCCAAAACCTCAATGCTCGGCCACGCCTCGGGCATGGTTACGGTAAAAGGATGCTGAAATGGGGGGTAAACCGTTTTGGCGATTTGCAATCCCCAATAGAGAAACGGATGGGTGGCAGGAGGGGGATCCAGAGTGACCTGCGTTTTTTGCCAGATGAAATCATAAACATGAGTGGGCACAGCGGTAAAGGAAGCTCCTCCACCCACGGTGTAGGTAAAAAATAGACTTTTTAACTGCGGGATCCCCTGCTCATAAAAATCCAAAGCCACCGCGCAACTGTCTTCGGCGTGATCGACAATCAGATGATCCAACTCCTGCCAAAAACTCGGCAGTGGCAAAATATAGCGCTGGAACCAGGTAATTTGCGTACCAAAGTCCAGGGATCCCAGGCTGGATACTGCTTGGCGTAGGCGGGTCAAGCAACAACTAACCGAGGCTAGCTGCTGGTGTTTGAGGGGATTATCCGATTCGGGCCAAGCCTGGGCGAGTCGGGATCCCACGGCTTCCGGGGGGAGTCCAGAGGATCCGGCAATATAGGCGGCACTGCTGATTTGATCCCAAACTTGATAGTCTTTCAGATGAGAGTTGCCAAAGATTTCTGCGTGCTGAGGGCAGAGTTGGCAGGTACTCGCCAGCAGATATTGGGTTAAATCTTTGGCTAAAACCAGGGGTTCCAGGCGAATCGGCAAACTGGGGATCTGATGGCGGATTTCTGCCCAATAAAGCCTGAGCATCCGATTGACAAATTGCAGAAAGGTTTCAATGTGCAGTGGCCCCATCAAGTCGGGTTGCCACGTTTGCAGTTGCTGCATCACCTGCATTTTTTGGCGTTGATTTCTCACCAAAAAAAGGATGCGCTCAGGGCGGTCGGTTTGCATCAACAAACGATGGTAGGCGTGCCCACAACGTTGGGTGAGATCAGAGGCGGCTAAGCCCACCACGGACTGAGCCGTAGACTGGGTTGGGGGAGCGGTGCTGGGGAGAGCAGGCATAAACTCAGAGCTTTGGCAGAAATCTTTAGGTTACGCAATTGGCTCAGACAAGTTGGCTCGCTGCACCAAGAATCCCTCGCCCTTGAGCCGTGGGAGTATTAAACATTAGCGGCCTTGAGCATGTGATAGGTAATCAGCAGTTGGGTGAGGGCTAGCGGATAACTTTGCAAGATTTCTCCGGTGGTTCCCACCAATTTGCCAATACTAGGGTTTCCCTCTAGGCTACAAAATTTGCCCAAATAGGGGACTTCGTTACACAACATGCGCTCTAACATCAACACCTGATCGGCGGTGGCATGTCCATCGATGCCCAAAACATCTACAGGTTTGCCCATATCCCGATCCAGTTCCAGGCGGACGGCGGATCCCAGGCGGCCATTTTGATGGTCGATGACCGTGTTGAGGTCGGGGTGAGGAATAGTTGGGCGCAGCACCAGCCGCACATTCAAAAGCAAGTCGTCCCTTTGGGATCCATCGGTGGAGGGGTAAAAACTCACCACCACATCTGCCCAACCCCGTTGCGGACGAATATAAGCTTCCGAGTCGGGTTCTCGCTTTTCTAATTCCCCCAGCACCTGGGCTTCCGTATAGCCCCGCTTGCGGGTATCCCGCTTGATCTTCCAAATAAAGCGCAGCTCTTCCGGCGGAGCCAGATAAACCTTGACATCATAACAGTCCCGCATTCCACGGGTGAAATAGCCCAGTAGCCCTTCCACAATCACAAATTTATTGGGTTTGATATATTCGGGGGGATCAAATGTGCCCGTATTGTGGTTATAAATGGGCTTGAGAATGGGTTGCCCAATCCGCAACAAACCCAGGTGTTGCTGCATGATATCCAGATAGTTGCAGTCAGGATGTAGGGCGGAGATACCGATTTCTGCCCGTTGTTTGCGGTCATAGCGATGATAGTCATCGGTGCAGATGACGGTGACATTTTCCTCCCCCAACACTTGAGCAATTCCCCTTGTTAGGGTCGTTTTGCCAGCGGCACTATCGCCAACAATACCGAGGATAATGGGGCGTTGGGACATAGAGACTCCAAAATGAAGGGGTGAGAGGAAGCAGCAACCAAGGAATGCGGGCAAGGATACGCCAGCAGCAGCCCAAACCGGAAGAGCTTTAATTATCAAAGAGCTTTTAGCTTTAAGGCAAGACTTGGCTGATGACAACGGGAAAGCCGCAATCTGCTGCAATCTTTAGTCATAGTTTACGGGCTACTTCCGGGAATAGTCTGTAAAAATGTTACAGTTTCTCATCTTGTGCAACGTGGTGGCTAGGGGCTGCTGACGGAAGGGATCCCTGTCGGCTCACCCATTCAGACTCCCGAATTCAGACTGTTCTAGGGATCCTTCGATGGGCAGTGAACTTTTTCCAAGATAAATAAACTGCCTTCGCTGCCTCGCCCAATCCGCAGGTCTTGATCCAAATAGGTGATATCTAACCATCCTTTTTGCGGGCGACTTTGGATATCTATTTTCAGGGCGGCAATCCGATCCGGTTGATACTGTAAAAGGTCAAGGAACGAATCAATTTGATAGTTCATGAAAAACGAATTACCCAAAAAAAATCGCTGAAAGGTGACTTCCACCCGCTGCTCGGAAACTACAGCAAAGGTAGCCGCCACGGCAAACACTCCTTGGGGAACCAGGGAGACTAACCCTCCAGATCCTTGAATTTCGGCCACATTAAAAACCTGCTGGGTTTCCACCCGAATCGCCTGATAAATTTCTCCTGTGGTAACAAACGGTAACCCCTTGGCTAGTCGCAGCAGATCGCGGCTGGTGGTAAACAGGGTCAACCAGTTGCCGTCTAAAGCATCGGTGGCTGCCGTCGGTATGGGGGTGGGATTGTGGGCTTCTAACCAGGCAACCTGTTGGGTAATGGCCTGCTGTTGGGCATCGCTCACCCGCCGTCCTCGATCCGTGGTGGACAAGAGTTGAACTAAAGCTTGTTTCTGGTCGGCTAGCTCCTGTTGGCTCATCTTGCTCCTTGCTTGCCTGATCCTGAGGATGCCTTCATCCTGCCATGCCAAGGCCAGGTCGCTAAACTCTGGACATTTTCTTGGGTAGTCTGGAAATGCCCTCCCTCTTTGGGGTCAATCTTGTGCTGCCCTCCCATCCATTTTTGCCAATGCGCGTTCGTACCCTGATAGTTGGGTTCCTAGGGATCCATCTGTTGGCAACACTGCTGGCTCAATTGGGAGCGACAGGGTTGGGGATCCCGCCTCAGGATCCGCTGTTGGTTCACGTCGCCTATTGTCTGACCTTTGGGGGAGTATCGGGCTGGCTGCTGCTGAAAGGCCAACAGATGGGAATTTCGACCGCTGCCATTTGGGGGGGCTGGCCCCGCCACTATGCCTGGTTGCCCCTCTTTGGCCTCCTAGTGGCACAGTTACTATTTTCCGCCGGATCTACCCTGTTGTGGTTCTACGGATTGTTTCATCTGGCTCCCGATTATCTGACGGATTTGTTAGAGTCGCCTGCCTTTGTGGAACCACCCGCCTCGCAAATGCCCGTTTTGTTTTTGGCATTCCAGATGGTTGCCATTGTGATTGTGGCTCCGATTGCTGAGGAATTTGTCTTTCGCGGCTGGATCTTTCAGCGTTGGGCGGATCAAGCGGGCATTCCCGTTGGCCTATTGGGATCCTCAGTGTTATTTGGTCTGTTGCACCTCAACCCGATTGGTCTGACGGTCTTTGGCCTGATCATGACCCTGCTTTATCTGCAAACCCGCAGCCTGATTGTGCCGATTGTGGCTCACATGTTTAACAATGCCCTAGCTTGGACTCTCCAACATCTCTCCAGTCTCTCCCCTGCAGGATCCGCGCAATCCCCCCTGACCATGAGCGCCGTCGATTGGCAGGTTGGCCTAGCTTATCTGGCTCTGGCTACCCCCATCCTAGTTTTTTTTATGGTGAAGCAATGGCCGAGTGGCAGCAGTCGGTTGCCCTACTTGCAGAACCTGGATCCTACCCTTAAACAATGAAGCCGCTGGCTTGGCTTTGTTCCGCTTGCCAACTGCGGGCATCGTAGTAAAGATCCTCCAGGGTAATTTCCTGCAAAACCTGCTGCACTTTTTGGCTAATCCGCTGCCAGACGGAGGTGGTTACCCAGGCTTCCGCTAGTGCAGTGGTAGGGGGATCCCCTGTGGTTGAGTCGGGGGGATCCAGCACCTCTAGGGTTTCTCCCACCGCCGCCAAAATATCAGCCAAGCAGATGCGCTGGGGGGAACGAGCTAGTTGATAGCCACCCTGTGCCCCCCGATAAGCATGGACAAGACCTGCCTGCCGTAACTCAATCAACAGTTTTTCCAGGTAGGGCGCGGGAATGTTTTGTCGTTCTGCAATGCGCCGCACTGAAACCGGATGCTGGGATCCCGTCAGAGCCAGATCCAAAAGGGCTTTGATGCTGTAGTGGGCTTTGGTGGTCAGTTTCACAGGCTTAGCCAGGAAAGAATGGGGGGAAATTTTTAACGGCTAGCATGACGGGCGGCAGACAACATCGAAACCCAGCTAAAATATTCAATCCGTCCGGTGCAAGCGTTTATTAGGCATTCACTATAGGTGATTACGTAAGTTATTTCTATTCTCCAACTAGTTAATTAGGATGGGTTATGATATCAAGCTATTTTAATACCGAACAGCCTAAACAGATGAAGCAATCAACTCCCTCTCAGAAACTTCTTTCTCTAGAGAAACAGAGATTTCTTCAATATCGTTGAGTAGCCTTACTAAGGCTCTACCCATAGCAAATGCAAGGTTAACAGGAACAGCATTACCAATTTGCTTATATTGAGATGAAAGTGATCCGGAAAACAACCAACTGTCTGGAAATGTTTGTATTCTTGCATACTCCCTAACAGTTAACGGTCTTGTTTCTCCGGGATGACATCTTTCTGTTTGTTTCTGAGCAGGGGCGCAAGTCAAGGTTAAGCTTGGTTCATCCCAGGCTAAACGTCGAGCCATACCTGTTTTGCCTCCACTTAGAAAATAACTCTTTTTCATATATTCACGTTGCAACTCTTCAGGTAAATCACGCCAGTATCTCCAGCGGGCACGTAAGCCATTATCTCTGCTTTGCGCTTGGGATACCTTTGACCTTCCGAGTCAGGTACATCGTGTGGATAAAGCTCACCCGCTTTCAATGCATCTCTCACAGTCATGATACGTTTATAAGGAGAAGGCCATTGAAACACCATATCTTTTGCCAAGTCTTTACGTATACAAACTAAAAAAAGGCGCTCTCTCTTCTGTGGCACCTGATAGAAAACAGCTTTAAGAACTTTAGGAGGAACTAATTCATATCCAAGTTCATAAATGACATTAACAATAGTTTCCAAAGTTTTCCCGTTATCATACTTCAAAAGACCTCTGACATTTTCTGCGACAAAGACTTTAGGCTCAATTTCTTTTACAGCTCTTGCAAACTCAAAAAACAAAGTGCCTCGGATATCCTCAAAACCAAGCTTTTTACCAGCATAAGAAAATACTTGGCAGGGAAACCCACCAGAAATCAGATCGATTTTCCCTCGATATTCAGAAAAACTTACGCTTGCAATGTCTCCCTCAATAATATTCCAATGAGGGCGATTTCTGCGTAAAGTAGCACATGAATCATGGTCTATTTCGTTGAGTAAAATCGATGTAAAACCAGCCTTCTCCATGCCAAGCGCAAGCCCACCACAACCGGCAAATAGCTCAATCAATCTAAAGTCTCTGATAGGTTTTGAGAGAAGCTCTTTATCCCAAGAACTGTTAAACAAAAGTTGGGCTTCTTCAAAATCTTCCAACTGAGAACGATGATATAGACGATAGTTATTGTCGGGGTGACGCAATGGCACAAGCGTTCCTTTACTGTCCCATTTTCTTAAGGTTTCCTTGGAAACACCCAAAATATCAGCAACTTGTGCAACAGAATAGTATTCGGGGATCATTACTACCTATACTAAACGTTGTTTGTTCAAGCCAATCTAATCGTTGACTGAAAGTGAACCGCTATAGACTCAACATCATCTTTAGTTAAGCGTGTTCGGCTCTGCTTTAAGTTGATCACGATAGGATGATTGCATCACGAATCTGACAGCCATTTGGATCCCTTTTAGTGGCCTCGCTCATAAGAATAGATATCCCCCACTTGCTTAAATAAACGGGTGGAAAGCTCCGTCAGCGCTTGCTGATCCTGGGGATCCAAAGTCCAGGTAAAGCTTTGCAGATTGCTCTGGATTTGTTGCCGATCGAGAGTAAATCCTGTAACCAAAGCCTGCACTCCTGCCTGCTGTTTTACCCAATTAAGAGCGATCTGTCCAATTGTTTTTTGATATTTTTCGGCCAATGGTGCCAGGGCTTCTAGTAACTGCAAAACTCCTCCCCAACCCCCATGCGCTTGAATCATAGCGTTGTAATAAAATCCACGGGCATGGGCGGATTCGGGATGAGGGGAGCGCACCCCCCGAAACTTGCCGGATAAAAATCCCCCTGCTAGGGAGCCATAGGCAAGCAGGCCAATACGATGGTGCAAACAAAGGGCTTGCATCGATTGTTCTACCCGCCGATCAATCAAACTATATTGCACCTGATGGCTGACAATGGGGGCATGTTGCAGGGCTTTTTCTAGCATGGGAGTGTTGAAATTTGTAACCCCCAGGGTCTTAATCTTGCCCTGCTCTACGAGAGCATTGAGGGTGGCAAAGGTTGAGGAAAAATCAAGTTGGGCATCCTGCCAATGCACTTGTACCCGATCCAGACAATCCCGTCCCAAATGACGCAGCGAATTTTCAATCTTGTGGCGAATATGACTGGCGGTAGGGATCCCGCTAAAAAACACCGCCTTTGTCAAAATAGTGCACTCTCTTCCTTTCAAAAGTCGTCCTAATAGTTGCTCACTCCGCCCATAAATATCCGCCGTATCAAAACTGTTCACCCCCAAAGCCAGATAGGTGTCGAGGGTGCGACCAATGTCCGATTCGGAAAGCGGCTTCCAACTGCGGTCGTCCAGTTGCCAACACCCGACGATCAAAGGGATGAATGGACTGGGTTCACTCATAAATCAACACAAGCAGGTCATCCATAGGGATCCTGGGCTAGCCATTTGGATAAGCGGCTACTATCTTAAATACCACATCTCTCTATTTAGATATCTATGTTAAATAGCTAGCTTCCCGGTACACTTAGTCCCCAATAGCTGGTGGGGGGGATGGCCAGCCCTAGACTCGCCCTGAATGATTGAGATCACTTATCCCCCGCCCCCCCAATCTTCGGTGTGATGGGATCCGTACTATCGGCAGGACATTGTGAAACGTCAGGAGGTTCATGATGCAGAGATGGCTTTGGCAAATAGGAACCAGTAGTTTGATGGTGCTAACCCTCGGATCGCTTGCCCACGCCCAGGCGATCACCAGCGCTAAGGTGGTGGATATTCCGCGAGCGCCTGTTTATTGGCGTCAGCCCCCCGCGGCAGAAATCGTGGCAGAAGTAGGAACCCTGGTTACAGAAGGGGGCTATCTGCGTACCGAAAAACCGGGTAAAGCCCAACTGGAGTTGAGCAATGGCACAGCCTTTCGCCTAGGGGGGGATGCTATTTTGCAGGTTTCCCCCGATTTGCAACTGAATCAAGGGCAGATCATTGCCTGGACAAAGCCGCATGGATCGGGATCCCCCCCCAGCCAGTCGATCACAACTCCTGTCGCCACTGCCGCCATCAAAGGCTCGACGGTGTTTATCGAAATGAGTGAGGCGGAGGGGCGCTTCTTTAGTTGGATCGGGGATGTGGAGATTTCTCTACCCGACGGCAAGGGATCCCTCATTCTCAAAAGCGGGGAAGAGGTGGTGATCCCCTCCAATGCCCAGCAACTGCCCACCCCCCAAAAAATGTCAGCACAGGCTATCCAAGAGCGGCTGACGGAAAGTGAGATGATCAACGGCTTCAACCGTGAGATGGACTCGTTGCCACAGATCAAGGAAGAACTGCTGCCGTAGCTTAGCCTTGCTCCGTTACGTCCATCCAGTCAGAAGCAGGGATAGTGGTTATGACTTGGCGAATACCGTGGATCATTGGCACTGGCCTGGGCATGGGGGCACTGATGGCTACCCTCAGCCTGCATCCACTACTGGGCTATCCGCTCACGCTGATTGAGGAGGTCTTGACCAGTCAGTTCTTTCTCTGGCGGGGCAGCCGGGATCCCCATCCGGATGTGGTGATCTTGGCTCTGGATGAAGACAGTTTGCGCCTGCGGGATCTGTTTGAACCGGAAGAGTTGCAGGATCAGCCGGAATTACAGGCGATGGCGCGGGGGGTGCCCTGGCCTCGTCAAGTCTTTGCTAGTGCGGTCCAGAAACTCACCGACGCGGGAGCAAGCAGGATTGGTTTTGATATTTTGTTTGACGAACCCAGCTTTTTTGGGGAGGCCGATGATCAGGTCTTTGGAGACGCAGTGGCTGCCTTTCCGGGGAAGACGGTTTTTGCCGTAACCGATACTTTCATTTCCAGCACTCTCAGCTCTGGTCTCTATAACATCCGTGTTGAACCCACCCTGATCGAAGCCCTGCAGCGGGAGCGGGTTGAGCTGGGGTTGGTACATTTTTATCCGGCTAGCCATCAACAACTGTTGCGGATCCCTGGCCGTCACACTCTGGCTAACCGTACCACCACCGATATTCCCCCCTTTTCCCTAGTGACCACCGGGGATCCCGTGCCGGAACAGGATATCGGCATCAACTATGCCGGAACCACCGGCAGCTACCCCACCTATTCCTTTTGGATGCTGTTCGATCCATTTTTTTGGCAGACCAATCTAGAAAATGGGGCGGTGTTTCGGGGCAAAACGGTGTTGATCGGCAGTACCGCTCTTTTGGCACAGGATCTCTGGCCGACCCCCTTTACCCCACAAATGCCGGGGGTAGAGATTCATGCCCATGCCATTGGCACGTTGTTGGGGAGGCAAGGGCTGCGCTCCCTCCCGACCGCTTATCAGCTTGTTTTGGTGGGCATGACAGGTCTGCTGACGGGTCTGAGCCTGTTTGGGGTCAAACGCCTAGGGATGAAACTGTTACTGGCAACGACAGGGTTGACCCTGGGGATCGGGCTGGGCTACTGGAGTTTTTTGGCCTTGTGGATCTTACCGATGGGCGGGATCCTAACCAGCATAGGGCTGACGGGGCTGGTGGATATCACCGCTACGGGACTGCGAGAACAGCGGCAACGACAACAACTGCGGCGGATTTTGGATCGACGGG
This sequence comes from Cyanobacteriota bacterium, assembly GCA_033764955.1. Classification (GTDB taxonomy): domain Bacteria; phylum Cyanobacteriota; class Cyanobacteriia; order Thermostichales; family Thermostichaceae; genus JANRIL01. The sequence goes on from JANRIL010000020.1 coordinate 38,528, forward strand.
TGGCGGCTTCGGTTTTGCAGGAAATTTTGGCTCAACCCCAAGCCTTTGCTGACTCGTTGGGGGGGAGGCGGTGTCAGGTGGCCGTTTTATTTTCGGATATTCGCTCCTTCACAACCCTCTCTAGCCAAATTTCCCCAGAGACATTGGTGACATTGCTTAACCGCTATTTTGCCTGCATGGTGGAGCCAATTTTGCAGCAGAAGGGGGTGGTGGACAAATTTATTGGGGATGCGGTAATGGCGGAGTTTGGTTGTCCGATCTTCCGGGATGCTGCCACGGAAGCCTTGGCCTCGGTGCGGGCGGCCTTACAGATGCGACGATCCCTGTTAGGTCTGCGGGAGCAACTGCGCCAAGAACAACAACCGTTGATTTTTCATGGGATTGGCATCAATTTTGGGGAGGTGATTGCCGGGAATCTGGGATCCCCAGAAAAAATTGAGTATACGGTGATTGGGGATGCGGTAAATGTGGCCTCGCGGATTGAGGGTATGACCAAAGATCTGGGGCACGATATTTTGATCTCGCAAGCGGTTTATCAACTGGTGCAGGATCAGATCGAGGCGGTCAACTTAGGATCTATTTATTTGAAAGGAAAGCCGGATCCGGTGGTGCTGTATGGAGTAATTGACGAAAAAGGGGGATCCGGGCAGACCCATCGGCAAGTGCAACAGGACTACCAAGCCTGGTCGCAGAAAATGATTGGGGATCCCGTTCCTCCCTTTCCAGCCGAACCGGTCAAAGGGATCCCTCAATAAGCATAAGCTTCCTTCAAGATAGGCTTAGGGTTTAGGCCGCTTGAGCCTGCTGATCCGCAAAGCTACTTGTTTCTGCACCCACCTCCAAAGGGGGGTAGAGTTTATAAAATTTCTCGATGGTTTCCCGAAAGCCCTCCTCTGGAGTTTCCGACCCCTTCAGTACCTCTGACTCATTGAGGGCAATCATTTTCTCCACTTCGTCGAGACTGCTGAGAGCTTCCTGCTTGAGAAGGCTGAGCAGATCATTGGAACGTACCAATCGCAGCTCATCTTCCGCTTGGCGAAGGGATTGGGTGACAGCTTGCAGTTGGGCTTGCTGCTGCTGCCAGATGGACTCAGCTTGCTTAGCACGGGCTTCGGCTCGCAGTTGCGCTTGTAGGGCATCATCCCGTTGATTGCTGATCCGCAGGATTTCCGCTTGGGCTTGTTGCAGTTGGGCTTGCAGGTTGGTTTGTTCGGCTTCACTGCGGCTGAGGGCGGCTTCGGCACGATGGGCACGATTTTCGGCAGCTTGGTGCAATTGGCGAGATTCCAGCAGTTGCAAACGCAAGACCGCAATTTCATCCTCCAGTTGACCCAACCGTTGCAGTTGCTGGTGGAGCTGGGTGTTTTCCTCTTCTAGTCGTGCGACAAGTTGCTGGCTGCTTTCCAGGGCGGCTTGAGTCGTGGTGGCTTGAGCCACAAGCTGATCGTAGTTGCTGATCATCTCCCCCAAGCTATCGGCTTGGCTGGCCAATTCTGCCTTGAGGGTTTCGATCCGTTGATCGGTGGATTCCAGTTGTTTTCTTAGGCGTTCCGCTTGCTGCACCTGCTCGTGCAGAGGCTGCATCTGTTTGAACAAATAAATAAATTTTCGTTGCAAATCAGAATGAGAAATATCGAGGCGAGCGTAAGCATCATTGAGGGTTAAATACGCATCGCAGAGCTTGGTATAGCGGTTCGCTACAGAATCAGAATGGGTCATGGCGGTGGCGGGTGGGGTTTGCACTTATTCTAGACAAAGCAAGCCAGAATCAAGCATTGAGAATCGCAAAACTATTAGGGAGAATATGAAGATTTGAGGGGTAGAAAGCCGAAATTCTTCTAAAGAGAAGCTTGCCTAGGCAGATTTAGTGGGGGGAATCGGGTAAAGCAATCGAGAAAAACTTGTCACCATTTCGTCAGCATCTCATCACAATCTAGAAAAGGTAAAAATAGGGATCCCCAACATTTTGACGGGGGTTTTAGTTGGGTATAGCGTGATCTAATCTTCAAAAGGTCGATTGACACTACAGGTTGATTTTTGGGCAGGGTGGAGGCTAAGGGATGCGCTGGGGGAGAGGGGCGGCACAGATGCCCTGGGCTTCCAAAAAGGCCGCTACCCGCAACAGGGATCCCTCGCGGTAGGGGGCGGCGATCAGTTGTACCCCCACCGGTAAGCCCCCTGACTGGCTGGCCGGAACGGGAGCCGAGAGGGCTGGCAGGCCAATAAAGGAGATAGGCTGAGTATAAAGACCTAAATTAGGGCGCGTCAAGACCTCTTGTCCGTCGATCGGCATGGTCTCTTGCCCAATCAGGGGAGCGGAACAGGGGGTGGTGGGGGTGATGATCACATCCACCTCTTCCCACAACGCCTGCACCTGCTGGCGATACCAAGCCCGAAATCGTTGAGCCTGTTGCACCCAGAGAGCAGGGATCAAGGCTCCGGCTAAAAAGCGATCCCGTGTGGCCGGATCGTAGTCGTGGGGGCGGGTTTTCAGGTCGGCCAGATGCAGGTTGGCTCCTTCGGCGGCAGTAATCACAAAGGCAGCGGCTCTGGCGGTGGCAGCCTGCGGGATCCTGATAAACTGGCTCACCCCCAAGGCTTGAGCTACTTGAGCCACAGCCGTGAAAACCGCAGGTTCGGCACCACGGGCAAAATAGTCATCCGCCAGCGCGATTTTTAAGCCGTCGATCCCTCTCTCCAGTTGGGGCAAGGTGGTGTCACCGGGGCGATCGCTGGCAACGGGATCGCGGCTATCTGTCCCCTGCATAAGATCAAAGCTGAGAGCCAAATCGCGCACCGATCGAGAAAACGGGCCAATATGGTCAAAACTGCCCGCAAACAAAAAAGCCCCTGCCCGCGACAAGCGGCCATAGGTCGGTTTGAGTCCCCAGATACCGCAGAGGGAGGCGGGTACGCGGATCGAGCCGTTGGTGTCGGATCCCAACGAAAAGGGCACCAATCCCGCCGCCACCGCTGCCGCCGATCCGCCGGAGGATCCCCCAGCCACCCGTGCCGGATCATGGGGGTTGCGCGTCGGGCCGTAGTGGCTGTTTTCGGTGACAAACCCATAGGCAAACTCATCCATATTGAGTGCCCCCAGCAAAATAGCCCCGGCTTGCTTGAGGCGGGTAACGGCGGTGGCATCTTGTCGGGCGGGGGGGGCTGTTTGGCGAATTTTAGATCCCGCCAGGGTAGGGATCCCTTCGATATCAAAGAGGTTTTTCACGGCAAAAGGGACTCCTGCCAGGGGGCCAGGGTCTTGACCGCGCCCTAGTTGCTGGTCAATCTGATCGGCAGTGGCGAGGGCAGAGTCGGCTAGAACGGCTGTGAAGCAGTTGAAGGTGCTGTCCTGCTCGGCAATTTGGCTAAGAGCCGCCGTCACCACCTGACGGGCGCTAGTTTGACCGGAACGAATGGCGGCGGCAATGGCAATGGCATCGCGGTGATGGGGATGAACGGTCATGGCTGGCTCGCGGAGTTAGGGGTGAAAGACGGGTGCCGCTTCGATCTCTGGAGGGAGCGGAAACTCCATCACTAACGCGGCGATCCCCTGGATCCGCTCAAAGTTGGCGATCACCCCTGCTCGATATTCGGTATCCAACGGTAGGCCAATCAGCTCGGCCATCTGGTCAACATAGGCCACTAGGGATCCCTCTGCTTCTGCCATCGACATGCCCCAACGCTCTGGCTATGCTATCACCCTCTTTGCCCGATTCTGCCCACAGCCTAACCATCTCTATCCGAATCCTCCGCTTGCTCCATCGGGGATGCGGGGGGGATCGCCAAAATCAAGGCATCCAAAACCCGACTGACCGGACTAAGGCGCATCCCCAAATCCGCCAAACGACTGAGGGAACTGCTCTGGGGAATGATGGCATGACTAAAGCCCAACTTAGCGGCTTCCTTGAGGCGTTGCTCCAGTTGTCCCACCGGGCGTACCTGTCCCCCCAAGCCCACCTCCCCGATCAGCACCGTCTGGGGATCCATGACCCGATCCCGAAAGCTGGCAGCAATCGCCACCGCCACCCCCAGGTCAGCAGCAGGTTCGGCAACGTGGATCCCCCCGGCGGAGGCAATGTAGGCGTCATATTTGGAGAGGGGGATCCCAACCCGTTTTTCCAAAACCGCCAAGATCTGGTGAAAACGATTGGCTTCGATGCCGGTGCTACTGCGCCGTGGCGAACTGTAGCTAGTCGGGCTGACTAGGGCTTGCACCTCCACCAGGAGAGGTCGGGATCCCTCACAGGCAACGATGGTAGCGGTGCCAGGGGAAAGGGAGTCGCGGCTGATAAATAGCTCGGATGGATTGTCAATTTCCATCAATCCTCCCCCCCCCATGTCAAAGATCCCCAATTCTTGACTGGCTCCAAAGCGGTTTTTTACCGACCGCAGTAGGCGATGGCTTTGAAATCGATCTCCCTCAAAATAAAGCACAGTATCCACTAAATGCTCCAAGACTTTTGGGCCAGCAATCGCCCCGTCTTTCGTGACATGCCCCACGATCAGCAAACTGATATTTAGCTTTTTCGCCGCCCGCATCAGAGCGCCTGTGCATTCCCGCACCTGAGAAACCGACCCCGCCGCCGAGGTGATCTGCGACCAAAAGATCGACTGAATACTGTCAATCACCGCCACTTTGGGTAGGAGGGATTGCAGCTCTAACAAAATGGCCTCCAGATCGGTTTCGGCTAACAAATAAAGCTGAGCAGAATCCACACCCAACCGTTCGGCCCGCAGTTTAATTTGTTGGGCAGATTCCTCCCCTGACACATACAGCAGGCGGTTCGCCTCGGCTAAGTGCTGACAGGTTTGCAGCAGCAGCGTACTTTTGCCAATTCCAGGATCCCCCCCAATCAGCACCAGGGATCCCGGCACAATCCCTCCCCCCAAGACCCGATCAAACTCGCCAAAACCAGAGGTCAAGCGGGGCTGAGGATCGGGGCGCACCTCCGGTAGAGGAACAGCCAACTGAGGCGAGCCAGGGCTGAGTTTGGCGATAGATCCCACCTGAGGACGGGTGGATTTAGTCGCTACCGCGAGAGCCACCTCCGTCAGGGATCCCCAACTATCGCAGTTGGAACAACGCCCCAAATAGCGGACAAACTTTTCTCCGCAGTTGTTACAAACCCACTCTGACTTGGCTTTTGCCATTGGTAAAATCGGCCAGCCCGCCTACCAGAATTATCTCAAAGGCTCAATGTTTAGGATTTCATGTTTAGGAGCCGATTTCTAGGATCCCATGGCATGGGATGCCTAGCATCTGCCTGTTGCGCGCTCCTATCATTTGAAGGTTATCTGTTCAACTGACAAACCAGCTAGATTAGAATTTCTACTCCACACTCTAGCCTTCTTCATCTCTGCACAGCACCATGATTTCTACCTCTGCTGCTCCGGTGGCTTCCAGCCTGCCCATCAAACCCCCGATTGTTGCCGCTCTCTCTGGTGGAGTGGATAGTTCGACGGTGGCGGGATTGCTCCACCAAGAGGGCTATGCCGTAGTAGGGGTGACCCTCTGGCTGATGCAGGGCAAAGGCCAGTGCTGTACCGATGGCTTAGTGGATGCCGCCACCATTTGTGAGCAATTGGGGATCCCCCATCACGTGGTGGATAGTCGGGAGGTTTTTCAGACCCAGATCATCGACTATCTGGTGACAGGCTACGCCGATGGCGTCACCCCCCTACCCTGTTCTCAGTGCAATAAAACCGTCAAATTTGGCCCCCTGCTCACCTATGCCCGTGAAACCCTCGGAATTGACCGGATCGCCACCGGACACTACGCCCGTATCCAACGGGATCCCCAAACCGGACGGTATCAACTGCGGCGCGCCCTGGATCGCAGCAAAGACCAGTCCTATTTCCTCTACGATCTCAGCCAGGATCATCTGGCGGGATCCCTATTTCCTCTGGGGGACTTTACGAAAGCCGAAACCCGTCGGATCGCCGCTCAATTAGGACTCGCCACCGCCGCCAAACCCGAAAGCCAGGATCTCTGTTTAATCGAAACCCACGGCTCGATGCAGAAGTTCCTGGATCACTACATTCCGGCGGGCAAAGGCCAGATTGTCGATACCCAAGGTCACGTCCTGGGAGAACACGACGGCATTCACCATTACACCGTCGGACAACGCAAAGGGTTGGGAATTGCTGCCCCTCACCCCCTCTACGTGGTGCGTCTGGATCGAGCCATGAACCGTGTGGTAGTGGGAGAACGGCAGGAAGCGACCCAAAGCGCAGCCACGGTGCGGCAGGTCAACTGGGTGTCGATCCCCTGCCCCGGTGAAGCCATCCCCGCTAGCGTACAGGTGCGCTACCGAACGGATCCTGTCCCCGCCTTAGTCACCCCCATGCCAGATGCCCAGGGATCCCTGACCCGTGCCCATCTTCAGTTTGCCGAGCCGCAATTTGGCGTCACCCCCGGACAGGCGGCTGTTTGGTATGACGGGGATTGTGTTTTGGGAGGCGGCTTGTTAGAACGACTGGTAGAGTAAGGATGTCAGACCGATCCAGTAGGAGTGTTTTGTGTTTAGCATCACTACCCATCAACAGCAATACACCACCTACGTACTATCGGATCTGTTCGCCCAGTCGCAGGTGGAAGTGGTGCCGGAGCGAGGGGGGATCCTCACCCAGTGGCGAATTCAGGATCAAGAGCTTCTCTACCTCGATCATGAACGATTTACCCACCCAGAATTAACCGTGCGGGGGGGGATCCCGGTACTGTTTCCCATCTGTGGCAATCTGCCCAATGATACGTACCACTATCAAGGCAAGCCCTACACCCTCAAACAACACGGGTTTGCCCGTAACCTCCCTTGGCAGGTGGTGGATCAAGACAGTGATGGCGTAGCCAGCTTGACGGTGATGCTCGACAGTAGCCAAGAAACCCTCTTGTACTATCCTTTTGAGTTTACTCTGGCGCTTACCTATCAACTGATGGGTCAAACCTTAACCGTCCGGCAACACCTCACCAATCGCTCAGAGCAACCCATGCCCTTCGTTCTGGGGTTTCATCCCTACTTTGCCGCTCCCAACAAATCTCAGTTAAAGTTTGGGATCCCAGCGAAAGCCTTCTACGATCACCTCAGCCAAACCTCCCGTCCCTTTGACGGCTCCTTCGATCTGACTCAGCCAGAAATCGATGTAGCCTTCAAGCAACCCTCCAGCCAATCGGCAACCGTCAGCGATCCTAGCCTTAACCGCCAACTTACCCTCAAATATGGGGATCCCTACTCCACCCTTGTCTTCTGGACAGTCCTGGGCAAAGACTTTTACTGCCTAGAACCGTGGACGGCTCCGCGCAATGCCCTCAATACCGGAGAGCAACTCATTACGCTGTCCAGTGGAGAAAGCTTTGAGTCCCAGTTTTCGCTAACGGTTAGTCTGCTCAACCCCTCTGCCTAATCGAGAGAGGAACTCCCCATCCCTCAGCTCAGCCCAAGAGAATCACCCCAAAGATAGGCAACAGGTACATACCACTGCTCTCATTCCCACCTAAAGAAGTGATAGGAATGAGAGAGGGACAGGAGATGGGGATCCCCTACCTTGATTACATGTCGGCTCCCCGCAGATAGAGGGCAAAGATCACCAGCGGACCTGCCAACACGATCAGCGCCAACAAAGCCAGTTGAATAAACACTTCGTATTGTCCGAACATAGTTTCTAATCCTGCACAATCTTGCCAACGCCCGTTATCTTAAGGGATCGCGGTTGCCCCAGATGAGAGAGTCGAAACAAAAGTTGATATTTTTACCCTTCCTGTTTACCGTTCCTGCTGGGGCTGGAGGTGCAGGGGATCCAGGTTGAACAGTTCCTGTAGGGTGCGCATAGCGGCTCGCCGAGCTTCGATATCCCGCTTTGCCCGCAGTTGCACCATCGGATCGTGCAAAATTTTGTTGACAATGCCACGGGTCAGGGCATCAATCACTTCCATATGCTTATCGGCAAAATCTTTCCCCAAGCGAGAAAGCGCCTTTTCCATCTCCTGCTCTCGGATCGTTTCTACTTTATGGCGGAGGCTGTTGATCGTAGGCACCGTTTCCAAAGAACGCCACCATTCGTGAAACTGTTCTCCCTCCTCCTCAAGCAGGGCTTCGGCGGCCACCGCCAAGCGTTGCCGATAAGCGCGGTTTTCTTCAACAATCACGGAGAGGTGATCGACGTTAAACACTTTGACACCACCCAACTGCTCGACATCGGCAGCAATATTGCGGGGGACGGAAATATCTACCATCAAAAGGGGCTGATCGATTTGCAGCAACGGCTCTAGGTGATGGCAGGTCAAAATTGGTTCGGTGGCTCCCGTGCTGGTAAACACCAACTGTGACTCACTCACGCAGGAAAGGAGAGCCTCCCAAGGCTGGATTTGAATCGGATGATCAAACTGGCTGACCATCTCTTGGGCGCGCTCTTGGGAACGATTGACCACCGTAATATCCACGGCTCCTTTAGCCAAGAGGTGCTGCACCAGCAGACGGGACATTTTGCCCGCTCCCACCACGGTAATTTTGCCCTGAGCCAAATTGCCTTGGGTTTGGATGGCTAACTCCACAGCCGCCGAGCTGATGGACATCGCTCCCGTGCCGATCTCGGTTTCTGTGCGTACTCGTTTACCCGCCGTGATCGCGCCTTTGAACAAGCGGTTGAGGATGCGATCCATACCATGGCAGGCTTGCCCAAGCCGCTGGGCTGTTTTGACCTGAGCCAAGATCTGACCTTCTCCCAAAACAAGGCTATCCAGACCCGCCGCCACCCGTAGCAGGTGCATCACCGCGTCATGGTAGATCAGGGTAAACAGGTGAGGGCGAATCACCGCTAGGTTAATTTGCTTAAACTCCGCCAAAAATTGCATGGTTTCCCGTACCCCACTTTCCACGTCAGGGGTGACAATGTAGACCTCCAGCCGATTGCAGGTACTCAGAATCGTGGCTTCATCAACATGAGGATAGCTGCATAACTGGGTAATAGCGGCTTCTACCTGAGCTTCGGGAATGCTCAGTTGTTCCCGGACTTCCACCGGAGCGGTGCGATGGCTTAAACCCACAACGGCAATAAACATGTCTCTCCCTAATGTCTGCTACTGACGGTCTGAATCTGTGGCAGGAATTAATTCGGATCAAAAGCAAAATAAAAAATTGCTCAAGCTGATGGATGACGGCGGGGAAGGATTTGGATCCCCAAGCGAACGCTAGTGACTTCACCACAACCCTTCCATCCATCCATAAAAATGTCTTGATCTCAGCCTATCCGAGCAATAACAACAGTATCGGTCTCTGTCTGGCCGATTTTGCTGAAGAGTTGTTACGTTTTCCGGTGCCAGGATGGGTCATATTCTGTAATATTTGCGGCTCTTTCCCCCAGATGAGTTAATGGAGGATCATCAGGATCCCAGCGTTGCTAGCCCCACGCTGAATGACTGAGGATAGCCCAAGAAAAGGGATCCCCCAGCCAGAGAGGATCCCAATGGATAGGCTTGACCTCGTGGGTTTAGCGCAGTTGCAGGTTTTTGGGTTGACCATTGCTCATATGGATGGTGTCCACAAAGCGCACGGTTTTGGATTGGCTGGAGATAACGAGAGTTTCGGTGCGCGCCCCGCCGCCAAAAAAGCGAACCCCCTTCATCAAATCACCATCGGTGATGCCGGCGGCGGCAAACAGCACCTCTTTGCCACTGGCCAGTTCTTCACACTCAAAAATCTTGTCAGGATCTTGGATGCCCTTTTCTTGCAATTCACGGCGAGTTTCTTCTACAGGAGGCAAATAGGTTCCCGCTTGCACCACCTCAGGGTCATAGATCAATCGCCCTTGGAAATGCGCCCCTAAACAGCGCAGGGCGGCGGCGGAAATCACCCCCTCCGGTGCTGCCCCAATCCCCATCAGGGCATGAACCCCTGTGCCACTAAAGCCCGCCGAAAGAGCCGCCGAAATATCGCCATCGGAGATGAGCTTGACCCGTGCACCAGTGCCGCGAATTTCTTTGATTAATTCTGTGTGACGCTTGCGATCCATGACAATCACCACCAGATCAGCCACCTCCCGATCCAGGCACTCCGCAATGATTTTCAGGTTTTCGGTGGCAGATTTATCAATGTGGACTTTTCCTTTGGCTTCGGGAGGAGCCGCCAATTTTTGCATATAGATATCGGGGGCATTGAGCAACCCTCCCTTCTCTGAGATCGCTAGCACCGCCATCGAGCCATTTTTTCCCCCTGCTACCAAGTTGGTGCCTTCGCAGGGATCCACAGCGATGTCAATCTCGGCCAATTCATCGAGCCGACAAAACTGCTCGGCTTGAGGATGAGTGCAAATGCCTACTTCTTCTCCGATATAGAGCATGGGAGCCTCGTCCCTGGTCCCTTCCCCGATCACAATCCGCCCCCGCATATTGATGCGATTCATCCGTTCCCGCATGGCCTCTACCGCCACCTGGTCAGCCGTATGGTTATCCCCCTTTCCCATCCAACGCGCTGAGGCAATAGCGGCTTGCTCAACCACTTCAATAATCTCTAGCCCCAAACTGTTATCCACGGTTGTCTCCCATTTGCTTGGTAGTTTTTCCTGTTTGACCATTAGTTTACCAGGGTGAGGAGCCTCTCCCGTTGATCCTCCAAAGTAATTCTTAAGCAAACATAAAGAAGCCTAAAATCTAGACAGGATGAGCGATCCCCGGATCTGATGTCGCCTATTGTCGATGGGGATCACGAGTGGTAAGCTAGGCGTAAAGCTTGATAAGTTTTTCTTAACTAATTCGTCTCAATACGCAATGAAAAGATACGTCTTTACGAATGACTCAGACCGTGTTCAGGTGATCAAAACCCGAATCCGGCACTGGGAAAGAACTCTCTTTCCGGGGCAAGCCGCAACGTTTGAGGCGAATCCAGAGGATTTTCTGGAGATCTATACCTATCAGGTGTCGAGTGCCCTCTTGGCGGATCGCACCCCTTGTTCTCGCCTGCCTACGCCTGACGAAGCGCGTGTTGGGGAACCCAGTGAAGCGTGCTCTGAGCTGCTTACCTTTGCCGGATCCCCACTGACAGCGGCTCTCAGCGATGGGCTGCGAGGGCGAGGTAGAGGGTGACATGGATGCTGGAGGGCTGGATCGCTATTGGATGCAGCACTGTCTATTTTTGGCTCAACAGGTCGAACGGCCTCCTTCTCCCAATCCGCGGGTGGGATCCGTGGTGGTGGCCGGGAGCCGCAGGGTAGGGGTCGGGTTTCATCCGGGGGCGGGTCAGCCTCATGCGGAGGTGTTCGCCCTGCGGCAGGCAGGCGGGTTGGCGCTAGGAGCCACCCTTTATGTCAACCTAGAACCCTGTGATCACTATGGGCGAACGCCCCCTTGTACCGACGCCATCCTGCGGGCGGGGGTGGGGCGGGTGGTAGTGGGCATGGGGGATCCCAATCCACGGGTGGCGGGGCGGGGGATCGCCCACTTGCGGCAGGCGGGGGTAGAGGTGACGGTGGGGGTGGAGGAGGCAGCCTGTCGGCAACTCAATGAGGCTTTTGGGTTTGCGATCCTGCAGCAACGCAGCTTTGGCATTCTTAAATATGCCATGACCTTGGATGGCAAAATTGCCACGGCCACAGGCGATAGTCGCTGGGTTAGTGATCCCCTGTCGCGGCAATGGGTGCATCGTCTGCGCTCCCAGGTAGATGCCGTGGTGGTGGGGAGTGGTACAGTCTGGCGAGATGATCCCCAACTCACCGCCCGCTGGGCAGGGATCCCGGAGGATGCTTACCAACCGTTGCGGGTGGTGGTGAGTCGCCGTTTGCATCTGCCTCGACAGGCTCAGATCTGGGATCCCCAGGTAGCCCCCACGCTGGTTTTTACCGAAGCCCCTGCGGATGGGGAGATGCAAGGTTTTTTGCAGGATCGGGGGATCGAGGTGGTGGAGCTACCCCAGCTTACCCCTGAGCAGGTACCCCAATGGCTTTATCGGCAGAAGGGCTGTTTAGCCTTGTTATGGGAATGTGGCGGAACCCTGGCCGCCGCCGCTCTGCAAGCCGGAGCCATTCAAAAAGTCGCGGCCTTTATTGCCCCGAAACTGGTGGGGGGATCCACGGCGGCTACTCCCCTAGCTGGAGAAGGGATCCCTGTGATGGCAAATGCCCTTGGTTTGCAGGGGGTGACGGTTCAAGCCATCGGCAGCGATTGGTTAATGGAGGGCTACCTACCGGAGTTTTTATCTGCAAAAGAATCGGGTGGGGGAGACTCCACTCCCTAACCGAGGGATCCCCACAACTGGGATCCTTTCCCTACTGGTAGTAGTGTGGGTAAAATCTTAAAACACTAGATATATTAATTGGATAGAGATCGCCGGGGGAGATATCCCATGTTGGATGGAGCGAAACCTGCGATGGTGATCACCGTCGTCTGCTTGAGTGGCGGCTCGGGCAAAACCACCACCGCCTTGAACCTGGCAACCATGTTGTCCCATTATGGCAAGACCCTCGCGGTGGATTTTGATCCGCAGGGCAACCTCAGTCAGTGGATGGGACATACCGATCTTTCCGATTCAGCCACCATGGCAGAAACCGTTTTAACCGGAACGGATCGGGTCAGTATTAGTGACATTATTCGCCCGCCCCTCAACGAAGATCGGCAAGAACGCCTGTGGCTAGCCCCCAGTGACTATAGTTTATCGCGGGCGATGGATGGGGTTGCCCTAGAGCCGGGACGAGAGTTGTTTCTGCGACGTGCCCTCAAACCCATCCTGAAAAATTATCAATTTTTGGTGATTGATAGTCCCCCAGCCAAAGGATTGCTCACCTACAACACCATCTTGGCCGCCGATTATCTGGTGGTGCCCACAGAATGTACTCAAAAGGGGGTGATGGGTGCCCTCAGCACGATGATCTTGGTCAAGGAACTGGCCGAACTGGATTTTGATGTGCCGGAGGTGCTGGGCATCCTACCCACCCGCGAGCAGTGGGCAGGCAACAAACGCACCAAGATGTCGAAGGCTGCCTTAGAAGCCCTTGGGGAATTGTTGCAAGGGATCCGGATTTTCCCCTCCCTCAAACAAAGTACGGTGGTGCAGCAAACCAACAGCATGGGTTGGTCGCTGGCGGAGGCGGGGGAAGAGTTGCTGGCCGAACCCTATCGAGACGTGGTGAACCTTGTTTTGTCCAAACGCTAAGGGATCCCTGGGATGAAACCACCCCGCAAAAAAATTCCAACTGGCCCTACCAAAGCTGATCTACTGGCTCGTCTGGGATCCCCTGCCTTACCTGCCGCGGATCCCACCCCTAGCCCAGAGAATGTTGTCCCAAGCCTGGAGGATCCTTCTCCACCTGCGGATGCCTGTCCTACCCCTCAGCCTGCTCCCCAACCAGAAATAGTTGCCAGCCCCGTTGAGGGTGTGGATTCCGGGGGAGCCGGCCACCCACCCACCCAACAACCATCCGCCAGCCCGTCCGAACATGGCATCCTTTCCCAGGCGGCGGAAACCAAGCTGTCTAGTCTGGCCAGTCAGACCAACCTACCCCCTGAGATCTGGTTGCACGTCCTCATCCTGGCCTGGGATCGCCTGGATCCGGCTATGCAGGAAACCTTGATTTTAGAGGCTCACCGCGTCAGGGTTGAACGATTGCTGGCGGGTCAAAGCAAAACCCTGGCGGCCATTGAGCGGCTTTTACAAGGGCACGCAGATAGCAACGGAGCTGCCCTCCCCCCCGTTCGGGATGGGCTTAGGCCGCCAGAGGGGCTGGACGAGCCTGCCGCACCGCCTCGATAAACGCAGCAAATAGAGCTTGATGACCCGGTTCATCCATAGAAAATTCGGGATGCCACTGAATCGCCATCGCCCAGGGATGCTGCTGATGTTCAATGGCCTCAATCAATCCATCGGGGGCGTAGGCCACCGCCTGCCAGCCCGGAGGGGCAAACTGGATCCCTTGATGATGCCATGACACGACCGAAAGGGTTTCGCCCTGAATCATCTTCGCCAAACGGGATCCTTTGCTCACCTGCACATCATGACGGATGGGAACCAGATCCACGGGACAAAAATGATGCACCTCCCCAAACTGTTCCGGTACATGGGGAAACAATTTGCCACCGCTCACAACACTCAAAACCTGCATTCCCCGACAGATCCCCAAAATGGGCTTAGACTGCTGCATAGCGATCTGCGCCAGATCCAACTCAAACTGATCTCGCTCCGAACAGACGTAGCGCACCATCGGATGATCATCCCCGCCATAGGTCATCGGATCGAGATCCCCTCCCCCTGACAGCACCAATCCATCCACCAGCTCAAGCAGGGGGTGTAGCTGATCTTCTCCGGGGGTCAACAGGATGGGCAGTCCGCCCGCCCCCAGTAGCGCGTCAACATATTTGCCAGCCAAGGCATAATCATCCGTTTCGTTGCGATGGCGGGTGGTAATCCCAATTAAGGGGCGAGAATTGGACAGACTCATCCGTGCTGAGGGTAAGAAGCGTGAAAGGGAATTCAGTTAGGGGAAAGTTAGGGTGAGATTTTAATAATAAGGAATATTTCTAACACACCCGACGGGTTAAAACCACTTTTCCTATTTTCCCGTTCGCAAAATCGGGGGATCCCCATTGGGTGGTCTCCTTTTTTGGAGGGGAGTAGCTTGAGAAGATAAAGATTTGTGGAGACTGCCGATAGACTAGAGAAGCATTTCTGTTTTTTGCTCCGTGCCTGTTTCTAGCCCCACCTCTGCCTTTACCGCCGAACAAATTCTATTTGAGCGAGCCATTCCCCAAGCCGACGCCATTCCCGTTATTTTTGCCTTTCCCAATACCTACGCCGTCGGGATCACTAGCTTGGGTTATCAGGTGATTTGGGGGATGCTAGCCAGCCGCTGCGATGTGGCGGTGGCACGGCTATTTACCGACATCGCGGAACCCTTACCCCGTCATCCTGAGTTGCTGGGGTTTTCGGTGTCTTGGGAACTGGATTATGTGAATATCCTCAACCTCCTAGAAGCCCACGGGATCCCCCTGCACAGTCAGGATCGTCAGGATACGGATCCCCTCATTTTTGGGGGAGGCCCCGTGTTGAGTGCCAACCCCGAACCGTTTGCGGATTTTTTTGATGTGATAGTGCTGGGGGATGGCGAGGGAGCGATGGATGCCTTGATCGAGACCTATCAATCGGTTCGCGGGGCAACGCGGCGGGAAAAACTGCTTCAGCTTGCCAGGGTCTCCGGCATGTATGTCCCCCGTTTCTATCAGCCGATCTATCACGGGAAAGGGGATCCCTTCTACAAGCTGGAGGTGACGGAGACAGGGATCCCCTTTCCGGTGGAGCGACGCACCTATCGGGGACGGCAGCTTTCGGTATCAACGGTGGTCACCCCCCAAGCCGCCTGGGAAAACATTTTTATGGTGGAGGTAGCACGCAGTTGCCCGGAGATGTGCCGCTTTTGTCTGGCCAGTTATCTGACCTTACCCTTCCGCGCGGCGGCGGTGCCCGATCATTTGATTCCGGCGGTGGAATGGGGGTTGCGCCACACTGATCGGATTGGGCTGCTGGGAGCTTCCGTCACTCAACACCCGCAGTTTTCGGAGCTTTTGGACTATCTGGCTCAAGACTGTTTTGATCACGTTCGCCTGAGTTTGGCTTCGGTTCGCACCGGAACGGTTACCCCACGGCTGGCGGAAGTCTTGAGGCGGCGGGGTAGCCAGTCGATCACGGTGGCGATTGAGAGTGGATCGGAGCGATTGCGCCAGATCATCAACAAAAAGCTCAGTAATCCCGAAATTCTGGCCGCGGCGGCGGCGGCGCAAATGGGGGGACTATCCAGCATTAAGTTTTATGGGATGGTGGGGATCCCTGGAGAAATCGACCCAGATTTACAAGACACCCTTGACTTGTTGGTTCACCTCAAAAAAGTGGCTCCCCGTCTACGCTATAGCCTAGGGTGCAGCACCTTCGTTCCCAAAGCCCACACACCGTTTCAGTGGTATGGGGTTGACCCCAGCGCCGAAAAAAAGCTGTCATCCTTCGCCAAACATTTGCGACCTTTAGGGGTGGAGTTTCGCCCGGAGAGCTACAACTGGTCGGTGATCCAAGCCCTGATCGCCCGCGGGGATCGGCGGGTAGGACGGGTGCTGGAATTGGCACGCGGTTTCGGGGATTCTTTAGGCAGCTATCGACGCGCTTTCAAAGCCCTACGAGGAGAACTCCCTCCCCTCGATCACTACGTGTTTGCCCACTGGTCAACCGACGATCCGCTACCGTGGGGACATGTGCAGGGATCCCTTAGCCCAGAGCGCCTGATCGACCATCAACAGCAGTCTGCCCAACTCATGGGGATCCCGCAAAATCGGCATGAGTGACCCAGAGAATATGACAAAGTAGGAAGTTAACCTTGTCGAGACATCCACAACTACTTATAGTGGTGAAAAAAGAACAGTATCTTCTAATCACACTAAATATATGAAAGTGCTGACGGGATCCCGATCTGATCTTGGCAAAGATCCAGGGTCGCTCAACCGTTCCCTTCCGCTCCTGCCACTGATTTTGTTGGGGATGGTGGCTCTCGGCTGGGGGATAGTGGTGGGGTGGAGCGATTTTTTTGGGCACAGTTGGGCGTTGCAGCTATTAGGACTGCCACAGATAATCGCAGCCGGCACACTGATTCTATTGGCTGCTTTTGGGCTGGGCTTCTGGGCACATCCCCCTCGCAACGCCGTTTTTTTGCCAGTTTTCGTAGCTGGCTTGTCTGGCCTCCTGTTAGTGGGTTTTGCGGGTGCGGGGGTTCTCATGCAAGCCTTTTTGACAGCTTCCCTTTACGCATTTAGCCTGTTAGCAACCCGCCTCTTGGGGGGATTTGAGCCTGTGCAGCCTACCCTCACCCAGGCAGTGAGTAGCTACGCCAGCCACACTTTTGTCTTTACGAGTCAGTTGGCCGCCTGGATATCAGGATTACTGTTGGTGGGAACCTTGGCGGGGGTAAGTTTGCGAGCTTTGCAACAGCGGGGGTGGCTGCTCAGTGGAGCCAGTTGGCTAGTGTTGGTCATCTTGGGAGGAGGGATTAGCTTGGGCTGGCATCGGCTGGAGATTTTGGGCTTGGGGTTGGCGGCGGCAGCGATAGTGGCAATGCCGTTGTGGATTTTTGAGCAAATGCAGGGATCCCCCTGGGGAAAAAGTGGGGCATCTCTTGTGTCTATGGGGGTAGCTACGATTGGCGTGAGTTGTCTGGCTGCCGGATGGTGGGGAATCAGCCACGTTTTGCCCTGGACAGGACTAGCCACGGCTTTATTATTACTGGTGGCTCCGTTGGTCGTGATGTTTGAGCAAGCGCAGCGGCGGGGACTTGCCCAAGAGGTGGCGGTTTTGCTCAGTTTGATGACCTCCGTGATTCCTGCCTTGGGGCTGGCTCTAGGGATTGCCACAGCGCAGCCCTCCCCCAATAGCCCCATCCAAAAGTCTCACCAGCCTTTAGCTGATCAATCCGCCCACTTGCCCTAGTTTCTCCTCGAACAAGCTGAGTGAGAAGTCATGTGACGTTTTTGGTCAATCCGCTGCACTAGGGTTGTTACAACGAAACTGCATAACCCGTCAAATCCAGACTAGGGAAAGCTTCCTTAATTCCACCCGTTATGGTTTCTGGTTAGCTCAGAATTAGGCAAAGGAAATCAGCAAATAGGGTTCTTGAAACTTTGCTCCGGTCACCTGGCGACCTGCCAACGGGGGGGGCAAAAACAAGTTTCGCCGTTGATCCCCTGCGGTAATAGTCAATTCTGGTCCCGATTGACTCAGTTCGATTTGATTTTTACTAAAGCCAGGAATAAATAACTTAACGGTGCGAGCTTGTTCATCAATCGCTACCGCAGGTGGCACATCCGGGATCCCCAGCAGTCCAGCCGCCACCGATTCTAGTTCTGACCAGTCGGATCCCTGATAGCGAGGCACTTGCCGCACCAAGAGAGGGCTAAACTCATTCGCGTCCACGTTCCCATTCGCCAAGGGAGAAACCAACAGACTGCCCACCGTCACCCCCACCATCTGGGCACTTCCCCAGAGAAATTTAGCGGTTTGGATCGCCATTGGATCCGCCGTCGTTACCAAATGAGCTAAGACCCGCTTCGGATCCGTCAGCGCCTGTCGTCCTGCTTCCAAAATATCGGTGCCTCCCCTCATTTGATTGGGCAGATCCTCGAGGGAGGAAAAATCCACATTCGTGATGGAGCGCAGTAGCGGTTCCGCAAAAGGTCGCAGAGTCTTGGCTAAATCCGACTGCAAAAAGGCTTTAGAAGCCCGCCGCCAATACCAACTCGCCACCTCTGGGATCCCTAACATCCGCAAAACTGTCTGATCCCCAGAGCCGTCATAGATGATGCTGTCATACTGACCACTGGCATCAAATCGGCGCAGGGCATCCAGCGTAATCGCCTGATCCATGCCAGGGAGAACGGCTAGCTCCTGACCATAAATTTCTTTAAAAAAAGGTGTCTTCACATACTGAGCTTCCAGCTCTTTCGCCTGTGTCCAACTTTGCTCCAGCAACAGGGTGGTTTTCAGTTGAACAACATAGAGATTAGCGGCGATGGAAGTGGGTTCTCCAGAGAGAGGGATCCCTCCCAACAGATAGGACAAGCTAGGGCTAGACTGATGGCTAACCAACAAAACACGTCGCCCCTGTTGCGCGGCAGCTTTAGCGGTGGCGAGGGCGAGAGTGGTGCGTCCCACACCTCCCTTGCCCAGAAACGTCAGGATTTGACTCATAAAGTAGCAATCTTGTGAAGTGGCAGCTAGGGCAAAAGGGCTATGACCGCTCTCGCACCAGGGTAGGACGATCCTCCCGTGGACGGGATCCCTGGGGTTCATAGAGATCCAGATGAACTTGCTGCTGCACCATTTGAGCAGCGGCGGCTAGGAGTTGGCGAATTGCTTGCAGCGTTCGTCCTCCCCGGCCTAAGACACGCCCTTTATCTTTAGGGTCAAAGGCCACTCGTAACCAGATTTTTGAACCGCCGCAGGTGATTTCCCGATCTACGGTCAAGGTGGTTAAATCCTCAACCAAAGGCTCCAGCAACAAACGGGTTAAGGCAGCATAGTCGGGTGTTGGCTGGGTTGGCAAAGCATTTCCCCCTTGCTGTGGTCAACTCAAAGTTTAGGCTGCTTCAGGAGGCTTCGTCACTAACGGTTGTCTCTATAACCGACTCTTCTTCAGCAGAATCGGTAACAGAGTCAGGAACAGTAACCGTTTCGCCCATTTCAACACCATCAGCCTGGGCTACTGCCTGGATAACTTCATCTTCGGCTTCCGGCTGAATCGCTTCTGTCACAGCATCCTCAAGGACTTCGGGCAGTCCAATCGGCTCGGATCCCACCGCTTCAGGGGCTAGTTCGCTCTCCACATCGGTGTCCGCCACCGGATCCACAACCGCCGCGATGGTCTTGACAACCGCCGGGATCCGCACAGTGGCCGCCACCCCTTCGCCACCCGCCTTCAACATCTCGTAGACTCCGGCTTTTTTGAGAATGGCATCCAATGTATCGGTGGGCTGTGCCCCATACCGCAGCCACTTCAAGAGGTCTTGGGTTCGCAAAACGGTTTCTTTGGTGCGCGGATTGTAGAACCCTAACTCTTGCAGGGGACGGGCTTGGCGGCGGGCATGGCTGTCAATCGCCACAATCCGATAGCTGGGTTCTCTTTTCTTGCCATAGCGCTTAAGCCGCAGTTTTACCATGAGGTGGATGCTCCTTAACGTTGTGTGAAATGAGGGATGGGTTGGGATAGAAAAAACCGCACACTTGAGTTCAGAATCTTCAGGCTCAGTTGAGTCGGATAATAGTCACAGGCATACTAGTCTAACGCAAAATTCTTGATCACAGAAGCAGGTAAAAATAAGCTGGCTACCCATGACCACTCCCAATATCTGAAGATTGGGTGATGTCTCACCTACCTAACCTTCACGGTTCGGGATCCCCTCCAATCGCTCTCCCAGTCCCACCATGCCTACCCCGCTTCTAGAACTTTTCCAGCGACTTTTCCCCAAACTTCTGTCTCGACAGGGGTGGCTGCACCTCCAAACCATTGGTCAGTCCCATTACGGACTACTGATGGTAGCCATAGCTGTGGCGGTGGGCTTAAATCCGATGGTTAACCAGGGCTACCCCGAAACCCATTCTCTGGAATACAACCTGATCTGGACATTCCAATACGATCAGCAGTTTTTAGCCGGACAATTCTACCCCCGGTGGCTAGAGCAGTCCTGGGGAAGTTTGGGTAGCCCCAGCTTCTATTTCTACGGCCCGATCTGTATGGTGGCGACTCTGCCTTTTGCCCTGCTGGGCTGGGATCCTACCTGGCGGATGGTGGGGGCGATGGGTTTGGCAATGGTGGTCATGGGGCTGGGGGCTTATCTCTACAGCAGGCAACTTTTTCAGGGATCCCCTCCCTGGTTGCACGGCCTTGTGGCGAGTTTGGCGGTGCTATCCCCCTACTTTTTAGAAAATATTTATATCCGTGGGGCGATGGGGGAGGTGTGGGCAATGGCCTGCCTGCCTTGGGTTTTAGCCACCATGCATCGAAGTCTTTCCGGCTATCAATCCTGGGGATCCCCTTTTTTAGCCATTGCTTACGCGCTGTTTGCCCTTTGCCATCCCCCCACCCTACTGCTATTCACCCTGCTTTGGCTGCTGATTCCCTTCATCACCACTCGCCGCTGGTCGCAATGGAAAATTTGGCTGTGGCGGGTTTATTTCCCGATGATCCTGGGATTGGGGTTGGCGAGTTTTTATCTGTTGCCCGCCGTCATCGACCAAGAGCACATCAGCCTCCACCACATGGGCTTCGCCAATCCTCTGGGACGCATTTTGGTGAAAGGATTGGGTCAGCTTCAGCCCCAACTCACCCGCGAAACCTACGATGTCAACCTTTTGCCGATTTATTGGCTAACCATCGCCGTGATGCTGCTGGCCGGATGGACGCTCTGGAAACATCCCCAGCGCTTTAGCCATTCCCTACACATCCAAACCCAGGTTTTGTTAATCGGCTCAATAGTCGGGCTGATTATGATGACCGATTTAGGTTCGGGTATCTTTCGCCTATTTCCACTACTGCAAAAAATTCAATTTTCCTGGCGATGGATGGCGATTACTGGGGTCATGTTTCCTTTTTTGTGGGGAATTTTTCTCCAGATAAAACTTGACTCCCTTCAGTCAGAAAAATACACTATCTTCAGAAAAATATTTTGGCGAAATAGCCTATTACTGATCACAGCTCTGCTCTTAATATTTAGCTTTTCCACTAATCTACAAAAAATACCCTTCAGCCCCAGACGCATGGCCGATCTTGATTACTATTTTCAAGCCAAGCCTATCTTTCCTCAAGAAGCCGATTTAGAAGCAGAACCCTTCCAACCTCTGGGACGTGCCCTCTTCATCAATGCTGATCAACAACTGATCATCGAAGATGTTTGGGAGTATTTACCGGCCTGGATCCCTTCCACCCAGCTAATCAGAAAAAATCATGAGCTAATCGAATCGGATCCCTCTCCCGTCCAAATTTCCGGCCTGCTTTGGCAATTCGGTCATCGCCAGTTTGTGGTCGAAGCCCGCCGCGAAAGTTTGCTGACTCTGCGGATGTATGCTTGGCCCTGCTGGGCGGTCAACGTTAATGGTCAACCGACAGATTTATTACGTGCTCCCGACGGACGATTACAGGTGCGGATCCCATCGGGTCGCTCCGCTATTCAAGTTACTCTCAAGGGAACAGTTGCCGAGCGCTGGGGATGGATCGATAGCGGGTTATCGCTGATAGTTTGGCTGGTTTTTGTTCTCCAATTTCGTTCTCGCTCCCCTCGCTTTCGCAGAGATTCAGGGATCCCCAAGGTTGCCACAAGCTGTCGGGAGGGGGATCCCTAAAAGTTGACGGCGAATCTCAGGAGAATCCCTCCTTGAACTGTGCTTTAGCCATTGTGGGATCCCTCCTCTAGCCGTTGAACGATATGGCGAATCTCCCCTAGCAGCACATCAAAGCGCTGATCCTGTTCTGCTTGCCGTTGCAGGATGGCGGTCTGTTGCTGTTGTATGGCGGCTTGTTGTTGGGCAAGTCGTAGCATCTCCTCAGCCAGAAATCCCATCTGGGTTTGGGTTGCCAGTTGAGCCTCTGTTAAGCGCCGGATCCCAGTGCTGCTGGCATCCGCCACGCGCTCGATAGCCGCTGCCAATCGGTCAAACTTCTCTTCATCGGTCATGATTAGATATCCTCCGGCAAAAAATCGGGATCCATGATTTGCTCAAAGCGGTAGGGACAGTTGGCTGGGAAAGTAGCTTGATCCAGATTAGTTTCCCTAACCGCTTGTTGGATCCCTAGTCGATAACCCATAGCCAACAGATCATCCAGGGATCCCTTAAGACTGGGATTGTCTTCTATCAAGATTTCCAGTTGGATCCGTTGCTCCTCGATTGTGGCTATCCAACTGCGGCTCCGTAGAGCAGGCTGATACTGCCACTTGAGGAGGTGAGAGAGCAACACCGCTAGACGGTTACGGAACTCTTGGCGTTGCTGTTTCCCCAAAGACAAGACCTCTTCAATCAGATTTTGGATGTCCAAGGATCCCCATTGCTGGGATCCCAATAGTCGGGCTTGCTCCTCTGTCCAGGCCAGAAAGTCTTGGTCATAGAGTGGGATAGTCATTGTTAGGATCCCTCTCACAAACTGGCAGCGATTCTGAACACAATCCCGACCACAGCCACCGTTAACCGCCCGTTATTCACCGCCACATCCTGACGGATCGCTTCGATAGCGGTCAGGATTTGATCGAAACGGTCGTCTGTCTGATCCATCAAAGACCTCCTGAAAATCTTGGATCCCTCTGGGTTATGAGTCTGAATTTATGAGTCTAGATTTTTCCTTCCCATTTAGCCTAAACCACCACAGTCTTAGCCACTGTCTTTACCAGGTTAGAGGCAGAATTTGGCTGGTCACTATTAGACATCGAATCGCTCAAAGCCCCAGCAAATCAGGATTTCTAGGACTTTCCTAGACACTATTGGATTATCAAATTATGGAGAGTAGGGAATTCGAATCCCTGACCTCTGCGGTGCGATCGCAGCGCTCTACCAACTGAGCTAACTCCCCGTAGTCCTAACACTTTAACAAAATCAAGCCGATAAAAATACCCCCTCCCCGAAGAGAGGGGGGTTATGCAATAACTGGCTTGACCCATACAAGCAGCCAAAAAACAGCCAAAAATCCATACCCCAACAGGATATAGACCCAGGCACTCAATACAACTCTTCTTCTTGATGGGTCATAATCGTGCAGTCTGACGTGGGATAAGCCACACAGGTCAGGACATAGCCCGCCTCGATTTGATCATCATCCAAGAAAGATTGGTCACTCTGATCCACGGTTCCGGATGTTAGCTTGCCAGCACAGGTAGAACAAGCCCCTGCCCGACAGGAATAAGGCAACTCAAGTCCCTGCTCCTCAGCCACATCCAGGATATATTCGTCATCTGGCACTTCAATCGTAGTGTTCAGCCCTTCTGCTTCATTGATGAGGGTGACTTTGTAGGTAGCCATCCTAAAGAAATCTCCAATCAGAAACATCCACTCCTCATCCTGCCACCCTTCGGGCACAGATCAAGCGGTTTGACTAGGAAAATCTACCGTTAGTTGCAAACTTCTGCAAAGACAAGGGTTGTCCCCCCAGATTTTGCTTCCTCCCCCCTCAGGGAGCTGAGGGATCCCGTAGAAAATTCTTCCGCCACTTGCCAACTTAGACCCTCCTGCTTGTATGATCATCTGAGTAAGAAGTAGGGTTGCACTCCCAAAACCTTGCTCTAAGTCCTATCTAAAGCCACGATCCTTACTTATCAAGGGATCAGTTGCTTTCGATAGAAATATAAGGTAAGTTAACGGGGAGTCTAGCCTAGTCTGGATCAATTTTTTGGTAAGAGGAGTAAGAATGAACGGAAACAGTCCGAAGTGGCTTCTAAAGTCACTCAGCTCTTTGACACTGGCATCCCTAGCTGTTTTGCTGCCAGTTGCTCTAGTTGGTTGCGGCTCTGATGACAGCACTACTGCTGTAACCCCCACACCCACACCCACGCCCACACCTACCCCGGCTCCCACACCTACCCCAACTCCGGTTCCTGTAACCGCGTTCGACGTTGTCTTCACTCCTGGAGACATCGTTGCAAGTAGTGATGTCATCACCTCCTTTATCAACGGAGATGGAGCTGACGTTGATGAGGATGGTGTTATTGAAGTTGGTTTAGAGCCTGGTATTTACCCCGAAGCCATCCTGATCGAAGTTGATGATGTCTTGATAGCTTCTACCACCGGCTCTTCTAACGATGTTCGAATTATCGGTGCCGGTTCTGGCAGCATCACTGGAACAACTGCTCCTGTTACCATTGCTTCCAACAATCTTGGAATTGTCATTGAAAATCTGAGCTTGGTCAACGACACCCAAGATGACTCTACTGAGTACTGCATTGATGCTACTGAGGCAAGAGAGCTAACTGTAGATGGTATCCAGTGCTTCGTTGCTCCTTCTTTTGCAACTCCTGCTCAACGCGGCGTGGGGATTGGATTTGGATCTGATGCCGCCGCGATTGAGAATGACAACCTGAATGTCATCAACAGCCAATTCTATATCGGTGGTGGTGAAGATTCTGCTGCTATCGCCATTGATGGCAACGTAAGTGGAATTGTGTTGAGTGCCGAAGGTAACGGTTTCTTCCTTGGCTACATCGATGCTGACCAAAACCTTGAAACTGGATTAGATCCTGAATTCGTTGGTTCTATCGGTTCTGGTTCTGCTCCCATCTATGTTGGTGATACTGTCACTGGCTTGGTCATTGATGCTGTTGATGGGAACCTCTTTGCTGGTGGTGACTATGTCATCCGTGACCCTAATGGTTTGGGAACCACTGCTTTAGAGCGTGAAGACATTATTCGCTCTGGTGAATTTGAAAAGGCCGTGGGTGATGGTTTCACCGATGGAGCCGTGATCAACAGCAGCACTGGCAACATCTACTACCTGATTCAAGATGCCATTGACGAAGTTGATGGTCTCAACCCCTCTGTTGTGGTTGGCCCTGGCGACTTCACTGTCGAAGGCAACATTGTGATGGATGTGGACGGTCTAACCTTAACTGCTCTGGACGGTCCTTCCGAAACTGAGATTGACTCTGTCAAGATCCTTGCCTCTAACACCACCCTGGGTGGAACTCCCACTTCAGGTGCTGGTAACGGCTTTACTATCTCTGGTATCTTCACTGGCGATTCCTTTGCTGGTGATTACCAAGTTGCTTTGGGTGAGTGTGATAACAACTTTGCTCCTGTTATCAATGTCACAGTTGCCTACAACGACTTCTTGACCCCATCCACCACCGATGTTTACTCCAGCTTGGTGTTCTGTGATGGTGCGGCTGGTGAAGCTTACAAGAATAACTTCTTTGCTGATCCTAGCTTTGCTGGAATTTTCATCTTCGAAGCGGCTATCCGTAGCGTCTTCATTACTGAAAACGTATTCCAGTACAACGTCACTGGCGGTGAAGGCTTCATTGTTGATGCTCAGACTGGTGAACTTGGACAAAATACTCCTTTCGATGTTGGTTCCATTTCTGGCAACCTCTTCATTGATACAGGAGCCTATGTCGCTGGTGACACCCCTGTTTACCTGAATACCTTTGTCAACCTAGCTCCTGCCTCTGGACCAGGACCTTTTGCTAGTGCTTTAGAAGGTGAAGGAACTATCTTGGTTGCTTTCCGTAACAACGTGATTGAGCCAAATGGTGCTTTCATTACTCCAGCTGAGCAATTCCCTGCCACTGGCTTCTGCGGACGTGATGAAATAATTGATATCAACGTAGCTGGCACTCAGTTGCTTAACTTTGTTGATACTGCTGGATTCTTTACTACTCCTCAGATTGTGTGGGGTAACCCTGAATCTGCTCTTTGTACTGAGTTGAGCCAAGGAACTGCTCCTGCTGTCTTCCTACAGCCTTTCCCAGAAGGTATCATGTTCCAACCTTAATCGTTCTATCTAGCCTCACTCTTTGATGTGTAGCTAAATAGGTTTTCAGGTGAGAGGGAGATTTATTCTCCCTCTTTTTTCATGCGTTATTTTAGTTCGCAAAAGATTGTTGGGTAGACCTATAAATAATTCGAGAAAAGCACTTCTAATATATGTCAAGGTATTGAAAAGCAAAAAATATATGATACTCTTCGCTTAAGAGGATATTTGAATTAAGTCACGATATCTCTCGAAATTCTTAATCCAAGTTAAATGCTTAGGTCTTTACTAAGCCAGCTTCCCTTATCCCAATTTTCATGGAGTAACTGGGCTCATGTATTTTCAAGAAAAAATAGATAACTATAAAACAAAATCCCTGATTTCTCTAACTAGTCTTGCTGCGGCTTTGGTTATAGCAGGCTGTAGCTCAGAAACCCTAACTACTCAGATCCCATCTACAGCTTCCACCACTTCTGCTAACCTAGCTGCTCCTCCAATTCAAGCCCCTGTCATTTCTAGCGTCAGACGTAAGGGAGGCTCCTCATTAAGACCCAATCTGACCATTGAAGTTATTGGGGCTAACTTTACTGCCTGTGAGGGATCTTTTGTAACCTTTGGAGTTGTTACTCCGGTGGGAGCTGTTAATCAGATTATTGCTGTGCCCGCTGAGGAATTTACTATAGTTAATGACAGCTTAATTATTGTTGATCAGCTTCCAAGAGGGGCAACTCGTTTTTCTGTGACTGTTACTAACGAGTGTGGATCTGACTCTACTCCTTTCCTACTTTTAGGCATTGCTTCATCCATACTTTTTTGATTGCCTCGTTAACTTTGAGACAGCTTATCCCCGCATTTTATCGGTTTTCAATTCCTTCTTAGTGTGCACATAAGTTTTTCTAAAGGCATTCTTAATCGAGACTCCTATCTTGAAAATTTGCCAGCTTATGGTAGTCTTTACTTAGAGGAGATTCCATTAATTTGTGCTTCTTTTCGGGTCAGACTTTAACTGGAACTTCCCTCATAAACTCATCACACAAGTGGCTTCTGTTTCTACTTTAAGGAGTGAACTTCATGCCCTCTCAAGGAAAATTGACTAGATCCGCAAAACTGGTCGCTTCTCTAACTGGCCTCAGTGCAGCTTTGGCTATAACTGGATGCTCTACTGGGACTCCAACTGCCAATGCTCCTTCTGTCGCTTCAGAGTCTTCTGTCAGTCTTGTTTCCCCTGATAGTCTTGCTCCTGTGCTTTCTACTGTTAGTCGGAAGGGCGGATTTTCTGTGCGGCCTGTTCCCCTCCCCACTGAATTGCCCGTGGAATTACCTGTTGAAGTGAGATCCCCCATTGTTGTGGAGATTACTGGAAGTAACTTTGAGCAGTGTGGAGGCTCAGTTGTCTCGTTTGGTTTAGTCCGACCTGTTGTTGCTGATGAAGAAGAGTTTGAAGTTGTTAGCGACAGCATTATTTTGACTGAACTTCCTGGTGGAGGTACTCGGTTTACTATCAATGTCACTAACGGATGTGGTACAGACAGCACAACCTTCCTCTTAGTTGGTTTAGGCACCCGTGACATTCCACTTCCTACTCCTACTCCTACTGCCGGGAACTAGGCTTCTTCAACTGGCATTTACCAGTAACCTGATAGGTCAAGTTAAAAGCTAATTATTGATATCTCTAACAAAGTCTTCCTAGCACTGATAAGCTGAGATTGTCCCTCGCTTCTGAAGCTAGATTGGCTCATGTTAGAGATTTCTTTTTAAGAGACTTAATTTCTAAATCTTCTGGATTTTGCTATTTTCCCTTATTTACGCCCTGGTTTCTTCATTAAAAAAGCTGCTGTATTTTGTGCAGCAAACACTAATTAGTTAGTAGGTAAACTCGGTCACTCCTGGGCACGTTGTAAACCCAACCTTAATTGCCATATTAGCTCCAGCAACGGGATCCCTAAGGATGGCTGACTGTCAATATTTCTAGAGAGATCCTGCCTACATACCTGTTTCAAGAGTTGAGATGAAGTAGAGCGGTAGCAACAACCCTCGGTTGCTGATCTAGATACAAGATTCCAGCGTTAAATCTACGGTAGAGCTGTCATAGTTTTTAGAGGAGTATCAACCTCTGGCTCAGGAGGTAAAACTGTTTGCTGAAGGGGGTTTTAGGATTGAGAGTTTGAGAGGGAGAAAACACAAGAATTAGGTGAAGTGGTCATCTATAGACTGGGCACACCTGCCGGAAAATTCTGAATATCTAACCAAGGAATCGCCAAAACTATAGTTATTTCGATTCAGCCTCGAACAGTATTAACTCTGAATACCTCTATGCTTGGAGAAGCTTTATGAATCCTGTTGATTTTCCAGCAAATTTACCAACCATTGCTTCTGGCACTACCACGAATAGCGGATTACAAAAGGTGGATGTGGCGATTGTCGGGGCTGGTATTGTCGGGCTAGCCTATGCGCTGGCGGCGGCCAAACGGGGATGGAAAGTGACGGTGTTTGAGCGCAATCCTTACGCAGTGGGAGCCTCCATCCGCAATTTTGGCATGATCTGGCCGATTGGACAGCCAATAGGGAAACTTTTGGAGCGAGCCATGCGTTCCCGCCAGATTTGGTTGGAGGTAGCTGAGGCGGCAGGAATGGATCTGGAAACTTGCGGATCTTTACATCTGGCCTATCGAACTGATGAATGGGCGGTGATCGAGGAATTTGCGGCAACTCGTCAACAGGCGGGCTATCAGATTGAGCTGTTCAACCCTGCTCAAACTCTTGAAAAAAGTCCGGCGGTGGTCAGCCAAGGGTTGTTGGGATCCCTGTGGAGCGCAACCGAGATGACCGTGGATCCCCGCCAGGTTATCCGGCAGTTGCCCCGTTATCTCTCAGAAAATTGGGCGGTGCAGTTTCATTTTGGTCAGGTGGTCAACCGAATTGAGGGAGGGCACTTATGGGTGGGTGGGCGGGTTTGGCAGGCTGACCAGATCTTGGTCTGTAGTGGTGCAGACTTTGAGACCCTCTACCCCGAACGGTTTGCTGCCAGTGGTATCACTAAAGTGAAATTACAAATGATGCGGAGCATCCCCCAGCCCGACAACTTTCGGATTGGACCTTCCCTTTGCGGTGGGTTAACCCTCACCCACTACGAAGCCTTCAGCCATTGTGCCAGCTTGG
Source organism: Cyanobacteriota bacterium (assembly GCA_033764955.1). GTDB lineage: Bacteria > Cyanobacteriota > Cyanobacteriia > Thermostichales > Thermostichaceae > JANRIL01. The sequence continues at coordinate 67,640 of JANRIL010000020.1, forward strand.
GATCCCTGAAAGAGCGTATTCAGGAGGAGACCCCCTTTTTCCCAGAGTGGGGGATCCATGTTATGGTTTCCCAAAATGCTCAGGGAGAATTAACGATAGGTGATTCCCACGAATACGGGTTGAACCCAGAGCCATTTGATCAGGTTCTAATCAACGATAAAATTTTAGACTATCTACAATCTTTTGCTCGATTTCCCGATCTCAAAATTGCTCAACTATGGAATGGAGTTTATCCCAAAATTATTGGCAAAACAGAGTGGATTGAATGCCCTGAGCCAGGGGTGACGATCATCAATGCCTTAAGTGGAGCAGGTATGACCCTCTCTTTTGGCTTGGCAGAAGAAGTGATAACCACACAGGTTAGATAAAACTTAAATAAATGATTGATGGTTGTTCAGCTCAAGCGGGATCGGATCTCGTCGGCTGACCCCAAATAGCCTGACACCACTCCAGGCAAATCATGGTTACCATCCCCAGGTACCAGCACCGCCCTTAAACGGCCCAACAATTTTAGAGGTGATCCATCCCCCATAAAAATCCCCCGCTTGGGCTTGCACCACTTCTCCGTTGACCAGGGCGCGATCCACACGGCTGGGATAAAAAGCCAGGTGATCCCGAATCACCGCAAAGGCCGGGGTGGGATCCCGATAGCTCCAGGCGATATTCTCGATACGGCGGGATCCCTGCTGCCAATGCCAGTAGCTAGCCACCCCCTTAAATTCGCAAAAGGATGTGCGAGGAGTGGGCTGCAAAAACTCCATCAGGATATCGGTGGCAGGAATGTAGTAGACCGGGGGATGGCTAGTCTCCAAAACCCGCCAGGTTTGACAAGAGTTGGCAATCATTTGCTCCCCTATCCATACACAAATCTGATCGGTGCAGGCTTCGACTCTGGGAGGACGAGGATAATCCCAGACAGATTCTTGACCAGGTTGTGGCGAAATACGGTTGGGGAGCATGGTGAGTCAAATGGTGTCAAAAACGATCCTTGCCATCTGCACAATTCCATCCTGTGTGGAGATGCCCTACACAAGAAGATTACAGAAGATTACATAGGAGGCAGTTGGTCAGGATCGATCCCTTGAGATCGCAAGAATGCCTCCAGACGCTCTGCCCGTTGGTGTTCCTGTTCCGCCCGTTGGTGTTCCTGTTCCGCCCGTTGGTGTTCCTGTTCTGCCCGTTGGTGTTCCTGTTCCGCCCGTTGGTGTTCCTGTTCCGCCCGTTGTCGTTCTGCCTCTTCCGGCAAAGGAATCAATTCTCCTGCTGCCGTAAACCAGCGCAGTTGCTCCTCATGGATCCCTAACTGTAACCCCAATTCCTCGCTGGCTAGCCTTCCACCCTCTAGTGGAGCAATAGCCTCATACTCACCATTCACCAGGCGAAATCCTGCAAACTCCATCGTCTCAGGATGAAACCAGTAATATTCAGGTAATCGCCACACCTCCTGATAAAGTCTTTTTTTCGCCCCTTTATCTACCCTGGCAGTGGAATCGGAGAGTAATTCAATCACCACATTGGGATATTTACCCCCCTCTTCCCAAACTGTCCAACTGCGGCGCTCCTGTTTTGTGGTCGCCAACACAACAAACACATCGGGCCCTAAAAAATCTCTCTGTTTAAGCTGCTGGGTATTGTAATAAACAGTCAAGTTGCCAGAAATATAAAAATCTTGTCGTTCCCACCACCAATAATTGAGCAGACGAATTAATAGATCAATCTGGCTGCGGTGAAAGTCGGTTTCCAAGTTCGGCTCATCACTATAAAGATTACAGGGGGGCCACTCGACAGGGATCCCAGGATCTAGAATGGAGGGACTCTTATCTAAGTAAACCATGACGAAGTTCTCCATCAAGATTAATTATTCAGTATAGCTAGCAGAGGCTAGAGAAAGCTGGATTTTTCGACAGGATCCAGACATCTGAACTCCTAGGAACATAGCCTGAGTTTCTGAAGCAATTGTTCATGCTCAGATGACTGGATCCCTTGTTGCAAAACCCTCAGAACTTGAGGCATATCATCGTGAATCAGAGCATTCATATCTAACCACAGTCCAGGAAAAATCCGGCTATGAAGGATCCCGTTTTCGTCTGGAACTTGTTGAATATAGTCACCTTCGATCAGCTCAAACCAGCTTAATTTTTGCTCTAAGACTTGCCAGACAATATATTCTTGAACCCCATTGCGACGGTAAACGGTTTTCTTTTCATACAAATCATTCGATACACTACTCGCTGCCACTTCTGCCACAAGTTCTGGGGCACCTTCAATGTACCCCTCTTGACTGAGGCGAGATTGTCCCCCAGTTGAAATAAGCAAAACAGCATCCGGTTGAAGTTCATTATCCAAATCTAACTGAACCGTGGGGTTGTCTCCCATTTTGAGTCCCTTGGTATAAGCTTCATAAGTTCCCAACCAAGTCATGATCTGACCATGAGGTCTGGCATGAGGATCCAGTCTGAGCGGTGAAGCCACGAAAACGACTCCTTCAATTAGTTCGGCTTTCTTGAGGTGAGGCATGGCGTGATACCGTCGCTCAAATTCGCTCCTCGACAGGTGATCCCCGCTTTCGAGAGGGGGGGGTGAGGGAGATCGGGAAGTAGCTCTAAGTGTCTGCGGCATCGGGATCCCTAAGTAGTGACCTATGCGCTCAGCTTAACAAACCCCTGCTCCTCAGCCCTGAGGAGTGGAGAAAACCTGGCCACTCATTATTTGCTATCTCTTGAACCGTAACAAATGCTACAAAAATTACTATTCCGCCACCGCAGACGATAGGGTAGGAACAGCAAGAACAAGAACTGACTCGCTCCCCTGCTTACTCCTCTCCCCCCTTGACTATGACGGCTTTATCCACCTTGCCCTCAGCTTCTCCTTCTCCCGCCTATATTTGTCCTCTCGATCAAACCTGTAGCTATCTACAGCAGGCCACGCAAGAATTGGGTCTGGATCCAGGTATCCTGGCTATTTTAAGTGCCCCGCGCAAGGTGATCACCGTCTCCATTCCGATTCATCGAGAAAGCGGACAGATTCAGGTGTTGGCGGGGCATCGGGTGCAGCACTGCGACGTCCTTGGCCCGTATAAAGGGGGCATCCGCTACCATCCAGCGGTCACCCTAGCGGAGGTGTCTGCCTTGGCAATGTTGATGACTTGGAAGTGTTCGCTCTTGGGCTTACCCTACGGTGGCGCAAAAGGGGGAATTGCCATGGATCCCAGCCATTACACAGTTGGGGAATTGGAGCGCATCACCCGCCGCTATGCCAGCGAATTGAGCAAAGATATTGGCCCTTCTACAGATATTCCTGCCCCTGATATGGGAACCTCGGCTCGTGAAATGGCCTGGGTGATGGATACCTATTCTGTGAACGTGGGTCATGCCGTACCCGGAGTGGTAACAGGCAAGCCGATCTCAATTGGCGGTTCCTATGGGCGGGAACTGGCCACTGGACGGGGGGTGATGATAGCGGTGCGAGAAGCCCTGCAAGATCGCGGTCACAGCCTAGCGGGATCCCGTATTGTCATTCAAGGATTTGGCAATGTGGGGGCAGCAGCGGCACTGTTGATGCATCAAGCCGGCGCCAAAATTCTAGCGGTTTCCAAAGGAGGGGGGGGACTTTACCATCCCGATGGACTCGATATTCCCGCCCTTAAGCAGTATGTCAAGCTTCACCACGGCCAATGGACAGGGTTCGCAGGATCCCAGCCCATCAGCAATGCGGAGTTGTTGACATTGCCCTGTGAAGTTCTAGTTCCGGCAGCCCTTGAAAATCAAATCACCGACCAGAATTGCCAGCAAATTCAGGCACAGATTGTGGCAGAAGCCGCCAATGGACCGGTCACCCTCCCGGCAGATATGAGTTTGACGGCACGGGGTATTACGGTCTTACCGGATATTTTGACCAACGCGGGTGGTGTGGTGGTCAGTTATCTAGAGTGGGTACAGGGCATTTCCTACTTGTTTTGGGATGAAGAACGGGTGAATCACCAAATGGAAGAACTGATGGTGCGAGCCTATCGACGAGTGGTCAAAGAGTCTCAGCAACGGCGGATCCCCTTACGGTTAGCGGCTTACACCTTGGGTGTCGGCAGAGTCGCTCAGGCTCTCACTGACCGTGGCTTATACCCCTAGCTAGGCCAATGCAACCACTCCGCTAGAAAGGGTGGCATGGGCAGCAAGATCATGATCATCAAAAACAGAGCCACCAATACCCAAATCTCACGACTATCATCAATCTCGGTGATTTCATTCAAAGGAGGGCGTTCCGGTTCTCGCACCAAAAATAAAATCAACAAAGCCCAATAGAGCGCCACAATATTACTCAGGGAGGCAATGGCTAAAAAGATTAAGCTGACCACAGTTGTCCGTCCGGCAGTTTTGCGACCATAGACCGCCTGAACCAAGCGCCCTCCATCCAACTGTCCGGCAGGTAACAGGCTCAACGCCGTGATGCCCAATCCAATCCACCCCACCGCTACCAGAGGATGGATGCCAATAACATCGGACTGAAGAGCGGATCCCATGACCATCTGGGCTAGTGTACCCACTAAAATTGAGCTGCGAAACAAAACGGTGGGTAGATAAATCTCTCCCATCTGACCAGACCAAAGCAGTCCCACCAATAGCAGACCCAGGGATAAAAGACCTCCCACCGCAGGCCCTGCCAGCGCGATATCGAATAGAGCGCGTCGATCAGGAAGTGGAGATTCGATACGGTTAAGGGATCCCAATGTGCCGATGCCCGTGGTGGGAATGAGAAAGAGCGGGCTAAGGCGCACCCCATAGCGCTTCGCCATCAGATGATGCCCTAATTCATGCCCCAGCAAAGTCGCCAAAATCCCGATCGCAATGGGCAGCGCTTCCCACCACCGCCCGGCTGCCTCCATCAGGCGAAAGCCCAGCAAATTTGCCCCAACTTCTAAAGTCGTCAAACAACTTGCTAACCCTAACCCCGTCGCCAACGCCCAAATTCCGTAGGAGGTGGGTTGATTCACCACCGATGCGGGCAACACCACCACGGCAGGCTTCTCCTGAGTATCCTCCACCAAAAACAGGCAAAACCCTTCCCCGATTACCTGCCGCAATCGCTCCGTCAGCCGCTCCAAAGCGACTTGGGGATCCAGCCGTAAATTTCCCTTAAAGATTGCCCCCTGTCCATAGGGGATCCGTTCCGTGACAAAAAAGCTATCCACCCCAAAAATAGCCTCTATCGCCTCTCGATCTTGAGCGGTCAGGCTGGTTTTGGTTTGGCTCTGACCAGAGTCTCCCTCCTCTCTGGCTAGCTCCAAGTCTAGAGAAAGCGACTCGCCTGAGTGTCCCTGGTTAGCTAGCTCCTCCTTTGCCAAGCGCCGTACCCAGCCACCCAACAAAATATAAAGTCCGGTAAAGAGCAACAGACTAAATATGAATCCTGCCACATTCCAAGAAATGCCCAAAGCTGGCAAGCCCAAAGACAACACCCAAGGCAGGATCAGCAGGAGGCTTTGCAGCCATGCTAAGAGAGCCACCCGTCCCCGCTTCCAGGCTCGTCGCAATCCCCAGCCCAAAAAGGCCAGCGCTGCCACCATCAAGAGTGGGGTGATTTCATTGACAATGTTCATGGTTGAGCAGAGTGACAGGGCAAAAGGGGTGCATCCTTCAGCTTATCAAACCCCTTCTCCTCTCTTGTTGGCAGGTTGGTTGGCTTAACCGGGCTGGCCTAGCCGAGGGCGGGTTGTCCGACCGCCGCCGCGGATGGGGTTTGCTGCATCCGGCGCGTGATAGGGCTGGGGAGAGGTTTGATCAGGAATAAGCGCAGAAACTCCAGGGCATTGGCGGCGTAAAAAGGTAGCTTGCGGAGGGTTTTCAGGGATCCCTCTCCACGGGCAATGGCTCTGAGGCGGTGATTGTTGGCGACACAGCGATCCAGCGCCGCCACAAACTCGGGATGCTCGACATGCAAAACCACCGGGAACACCTTGCCAGCATCCGCATTCGTTTTGCGGATCACTTCCAGATCATAGGTTTTCGGATCTAACCCCAGTAGTTGGTAAAACTCAGGTCGCTCCGCCACATCATTCAGATACATCGTGGCAAACACCGACAACAAAAAGAAGCGACACCAGAGGTGAGCCGCCAGCCCTCGCAACAGCTTCGGCTGACTCGAGAGCATCAACGAAAAGAAATCCCCATGCCGACTTTCGTCCTGGCACCAGTTCTTGAAGAAATTAAAGATGGGGTAAACCCGATGTTCGGGATGGGCTTCTAGGTGACGATAGATCAAGATATAGCGCCAGTAGCCAATCTTCTCAGACAGATAGGTGGCGTAGAAAATAAAGCGGGGGGCAAAGTAGGTATAAGACTTGTTTTTGGTCAAAAAGCCCAAATCCAGAGCCAAATCAAAGTCACTCATGGCTCGATTGAGGAACCCAGCATGACGAGCTTCATCTCGGCTCATCAGATTAAAACACTCCGCCAAGACCGGACTGCTCTGCTTCAGCTTACGGGATAGTTCCTTATAGAGCAGAAAGCCAGAGAACTCAGCGGTGCAGGAGCGCTCCAAAAACTCCACAAACAACCGCCTCACCTCTGGATCTAGGTGATCCCACGATTGCTCAAACTCGGATCCCCGCACAAAGTGGTGTTGGTTATAGTCGGTGCGAAACTCCTTGAGCATCGCCTCAAACTCAGCCGCTGAGCCACCGATATCCATCCGGGCAATCGCCTCAAAATCAGTGGTGTAAAAACGCGGGGTCAAGATATTCTCGCTGGGAACACGAGCTTGAGTATCAGCAGGTTTGGGGGAGAGGGTAGCAGAGGTCATAAGTTCATCAAGGTAAAAAACGCAGATAGTAGGGAGCGCAAGCCCTAAATTGAGGAAAGGAAACTCAGTTTAGTTAGGATAGCCCCATACCTAAGCATTGGGCTGAGGAGAAACAAAGGCTGACTGCCCCCTCAGCAGTTTACCAGTTGCCTTGTGACTCGTTAGATAAGAAGTGTTACCTACCCACGGGCTGTTGTTGCCCCATTCGGCCAGTTAGCCATTCTCTGCTGAAAACCTCCTACTCTGGGGCTGCTTGCCTCGCAGTCAAAGAATCTCAAATCTGAAATCTGGTCAGACCCAGATCCCTGGTGTAAAGTTATGATTATTGGGATAGACATCTTCTGCTGCCACGTAGCCATCTGCAATTGAGTCTTATGCAGAATATGTGTAAAGTGGTAGACGATATGCGTTATGGCTGTATCATGTCTTTCCAGGATTAACTGCTGACTTTGGCAGAGTAATATCTGAAAGCCCAAGGTACGGTTCTAATCGGTGTGAGGAAAAGAACAAGGAGAGAAACATGTCCGCGAATCATGCGAACCATTGGAAAACCCTGCTGGCTGGCACCCTGGGTGCGGCGGCAGTTTTGACCCCAGGCATCGCTCAGGCACAACAAGTTGCCCAAGCCTCTGGCCCTGTGACAGCGATTTCTGAACTGTCTGATGTTCAGCCCACAGACTGGGCGTTTCAAGCTTTACAATCTCTGGTCGAGCGTTACGGTTGTATTGCTGGTTATCCTGACCGCACCTACCGTGGCAACCGAGCCATGACTCGTTTTGAGTTTGCGGCAGGGATGAACGCTTGCTTAGACCGCATCAACGAATTGATTGCGGCTGGTTTGGCTGACAAAGTATCGAAAGAAGATTTGGCTACTCTGCAGCGCTTGCAAGAGGAATTTGCGGCTGAGTTGGCAGCACTAAAGGGTCGGGTTGACCAACTAGAAGCTGATGTTGCCGATCTGCAAAGCAAAGTCTTTAACCCCGTCACCAAGCTAAGAGCTGCCGTGATCACCGCTTTGGTGGGTAGTGCCTTGTCGGATGATCGCGTCATTGATGGTGAGACTGTGGTGGCTAGCGATCAAGCCAACATGACCTTGCCCTACCGCGTCCGGATGAACTTTGATGCTTCCTTCACCGGAAGTGATCGTTTAAGAATTCGTTTGCAGGCTCGTAACGCTAACACCCAGTTCTTCGATGGCGACCCTGGCTTGGGCTTTGGCGGTGGCGGTGGTGGAACTTTCACCCTAGCCAAGTTGTTTTATCAGTTCAACACCTTTAACGATGCCGTCACTGTCTTAGCAGGGATTGAGGGTACCGGTAACTTTGACCTCTACAACTACGGTACTCCTTTTGATTCTCTCTCTGACTTTGCTGATGCCCCTAATAGCACCGGCGACTTTGGAGATGCTTTGCTTGGTTTCAAAATTCAACCGGGTGAGCAATTCTCCCTCTCCTACTTCTATGGAACCGGTGGAAATGCTTCCAGCCTCGGAGATGGATTTGGGGATGCCGGTGTCACCGGTGGTGACACAGCTCACGGTGTGGAACTGGGCTTCACCCCTACCGACACGATTGAGCTTTATCTGCAATTCCAAACCACCTATGTGCAGGATGCTACTACTGCGGGTGATTACCTAGCCAGTGGAACGACTTTGTTCCGTGGTCCTCTCTTCGTGGGTGAAGAGCCTGTTTCGGGAACCAGTGCCCGCACCAATGCCTTCTCCTTTGCGGCTAACTGGGAAATCACTCCTCGTGTTATCCTGTCTGGCTGGTTTACCACGGGTAACATTGACTATTCCCTCCCCAACGTGATCCCTGCCGGTACTGTGGATCCTGGAGATGAAGACTTCAATGGCTTCTTGATTGGTTTGGCTTTCCCTGACTTGTTTATCGAGGGTGCTCAGGGTGGAGTTGTCTTTGGTCAACCCATTGTGACCACCAGCAATGATGGAGTTTGGGATACTCGCCCCTTCATCTTTGACATCTACTACAGCTTCCCAGTCAATGACTACATCACCTTGACTCCGGCTGCTTATTTTGTCAGCAACCCCAACGGTGCCCTGCCTGGTGACAATGACCCCACCATTGGTGTTGGCGCTCTGAGAGCAACCTTCAGCTTCTAAGATCTCTACTTAGGTTCTTAAATTTAGCTAAAGAGCTTTCCTGCGGGGAAGCTCTTTTTTGATGTATGTGGTTTGGGGATCCCATCCGCTCTTGATCACGGAAGTTCAGCCTGCCAACAGAAAGGCTTAATCAGCCTGGGATTTTGTCAATGGATCCCGCCTGCAAATGAGGCAGATCTTGGGGGTGTAGCCTGATTGCCGTGGGTGATTGGGAACGTTAGACCTCCCAATCTGACTGCTGCTCAATTAGCGAGTTTGTATCGTATTAGCTATCAACTGACTTTTACGATGCTTCAACCTATTCATTTAATTTGTGTTGATGCGCGAACTCAAAATGTGTACGTCCTCGCTGGATATGACGAAGAGCTTGAGTTTCAAATTCTGCTCAATGGGGAGCCATCTGATGAGCCAGACTAATTATTCTGCAATGACTGATGCTGAATTAAAGCAATATTTTCTTAAACATCGTGGAGATCAAGCTGCTTTTCAACCATATAGTCATTCCAAATAAGAATGCGACCACCTAAATCTTGATATCCAAGCTTTGAGAGATTTTGGGTTTCTCAAACTAAATTGGAACAACTATATCTAGACAGAATTAATCAACGTCCACACAGGATTATTGCTAGTCCTGATGATCCTGATTTTGATGAAAAAGTGCAAGCAGCAATTCGGCAAAAACTAAAAGCAGCAAGAAGCCGCCGCAATCAGCAGGCTAATAATTCAAATGCAGCGGACGGTTGAGAACTGCTGGTGCTGAGTTCGAGGTCATCTACCGCCGCTGATTTGAGGCGGTTATCAAAAAATGGGTTAGAGATCATCTAGGTGGATCCCGTCTGGCCACGGGCGATCCCGATAGGGATACCAATAGTTCTTGCGCTCCATGATGTAGTCGATATGCACATGCTTGGGTTCGCGGAAAGCATCTAACCCTTCTTCCCCCAGTTCTCGCCCATTGCCACTCCAGCGCATTCCTCCAAACGGGGCGGCATCGTTGTCCGTTAAGGGATCATTCACCCAAAAAGTTCCCGCTTTGATGTTCTCCATCGCTTTCAGAGCATATTCCAAGCTGCGGGTATAGACGGAAGCCCCCAATCCAAACCGAGAATCGTTAGCCATCATAATCGCCTGATCCGCATCTTCGGCTTCGATGAGAGCAATCACCGGCCCAAAAATTTCTTCGGTGGTGGGCAGGCTACCGTGGCGGACGTTGGTTAACACCGTTGGCTCAAAAAAATGTCCGCACCAATCCGGGATCCGTTGACCGCCCCGCAGCAGGGTGGCTCCCTCCTGGCAGGCTTGCCACACCTGTTTTTCCACTTTCTCCACAGCGTCGGCGGAAATGAGTGGGCCAATGTCGGTTTCGGGGAGGAGGGGATCCCCCACCTTGAGGGAATGCACATGCTCCAGGAGTCGCTCACAAAACTCCTGAGCAATCGATTTGACCAGATAGATGCGCTTAGAAGAGGTACAGACCTGTCCGGCGTTGAGAAGCCGTGCCCAGGCTACCCCCCGCACCGCTACCTCCAGATCCGCATCTTCAAAGACGATAAATGGATCGACTCCCCCCAGTTCCAGGTTGACCTTTTTCAGGTGTTGTCCGGCTACGGAGGCGATATGGCGACCCACCGCCGTCGATCCGGTAAAAGCAATCAGATCCACATCGGGGTGTTGAATCAGCGCCTCTCCGGTGGAGCCATCTCCGGTAATCACATTGACGACTCCCGGCGGCAAGATATCGTAGGCTTTCGCCATCAGGAGATTGGAAAGGGGATTTTGGTGAGGAGGCTTGCAAACTAGCGTATTGCCAGCGGCGAGTGCGGGGGCAACCTTCCAGGCCATCAGCAGGAGGGGAAAGTTGAAGGGCACGATCGCCGCCACTACCCCATATGGCTCTTTGATGGTGAAATTCAGTTGATGGGGAGCCACGGGAGGAATCGAGTTGCCCCGGCTGGCGCGTCCCACTTCGGCATAGTATTCAAAGCAAGCCGCCACCCACTCCACACAGTCCAGCGACTCGATCAAGGGCTTACCGGATTCACGGGTCAAGAGGAGGGCTAACTCATGCTCCATCCCCCGAATGCGGGATCCCACCTCCCGTAACAAGGCGGCTTTCTCTAGCCCCGGCATTTTCCACCAATCCCGTTGAGCTTGGCGAGCGGCTCGCACCGCCCCATCCACATCTTCAGCAGAACAGTCTGGTACGGTACTGAGGGTTTCTAGGGTAGCGGGATTGTGGATAGAACGGCTTTGCTGGCTCTGTGAGGGGATCCACTGCCCATTGATATAAATCAGCTCCACACTCCCTATCCCCCGCATGTTCTTGGCTCGATTGTAATCTGGAAAATTCTGAGAGAGTTAGCGATTGGCTCGATAGAGGAGGGCTAATCCCACCAGACAGCCAACCGTGTTGGGCAACCAAGCGGCAAGGGCTGGGCCTAAGGCTCCCGTTTGTCCGAGCGCCTGCATGACAAAGGAAAAAACGTAGTAGCCAAAAATAATCAACACACTGATCCCCAATCCCAGGGAGGAACTGGTACGCTGAGGCCGCAATCCCAAAGGGGATCCCACCAAAGCAAAGGTCAGGCAGGCAAAGGGGATCGCATATTTCAGATGCAGATGAACCTGCAACCGCCTCACCTGTTGCAGATCTCCAGAACTGGCCATCACCTGAATATGCCGACTCAGCTCACGGATATTCATCTCTTCAGGACTACGGGCTTCTTGCGCCAGATCGAGGGGGGCACGGGAGAGGGAGATGTCTTGGCGGGTGAAGGTGGCGATGTTGCTGTAGGTGCCATCCGGGGAGACGATATAGTTGGTGCCATCCAAAAACAGCCACGTGTTGGTTTCGGGCTGCCATTCTCCGGTGGCGGCTAACAAAATTTGGTTCAGCGATTCATTAGAAAAATCCAGGACAATAATGCCCCGCATAGTGCGTCCGTCAAAGCTGCGGGCATAAAACTGGCGGGTGAGTCCTTGGCGGCGGGTAACGGCTCCGTTGCTGTCTTGGCCGGTGATGTTGCCAAATTCCTGGTAGAGAATGTTTTCCCGCCGAAATTGGGGATCCCGGTCAAGGGCGCGGTTGAGGGTAATCGCCGATTGGCGATTGGCGGAAGGAACCACCCACTCATTCAGGGCAAAAGTCAGGCTGGTCACCAGCAGGCTGAGGGCAATCGCCGGAACCACCAAACGATAGATGCTCACCCCGCAACTGCGGAGGGCAGTCATTTCACTATCCCCAGACAGTCGCCCATAGGCTAAGAGAGTGGCCAAAAGCATCGACATGGGAAAGGTCAGCACGATGATCCCCGGTGCTCGCAACGCAAACACCTGCAACGCGGCGGGGATGGGCAACCCCGATTCCGCTACCAGGCGAACTAACTCAAACAAAGAGCCAATCGCCATGACCAAACCCGTAAAAGCCCCTACCCCAAAGAAAAAGGGAAGCGCCATTTCCGAGATCAAATAGCGATCCATCATGCCTAGCGAAGTCCAGGCAGAAATCTTGGGGATCTTTGGGGTTGAGGGAAGGGAAGCTTTGACAGGGATCACAGACGAAAATTTTCTCCCAGGTAGTATTTGCGAACCAAGGGATCCGCCGTTAACTCGGTGGAGGATCCTTTAGCAAGAATGGCTCCATCGTTGAGGATATAGGCTCGATCCGTAATTTCCAGAGTCTCCCGTACATTGTGATCGGTGATCAAGACGCCGATGCCACGGTGTTTGAGTTTAGCCACCACCTCTTGAATATCGGCGACGGCAATCGGATCCACCCCGGCAAACGGCTCATCTAGCAACAAAAACTGTGGGCCATGAAATCCGGCAGCCAGGGCACGGGCAATTTCGGCGCGCCGTCGTTCTCCCCCCGACACCTGTAACCCCAGACTGGCGGCTACATGGGTGATGCGAAATTCTTCCAGTAGCTGGGTGAGGCGCTGTTGCCAGAGGCGGCGGGGTACGCCGGTTTGCTCCATGATCAGGAGGAGGTTGTCTTGAATGCTGAGACGGCGAAAAATGCTGGGTTCCTGGGCGAGATAGCCGATGCCCAGTTGCGCGCGTCGGTGCATCGGCAGGTTGGTGATATCCTGCTGATCGAGCCAAACATGCCCCCGATTGGGTTGCACCAGCCCCGTCATGATGTAGAAGGTGGTAGTTTTACCGGCTCCGTTGGGACCCAATAAGCCGACGATTTCCCCCTGTTCGATGTGCAGGCTGACATCACTCACCACTTCCCGCCGACCATAGCGCTTACAAATATTCTCCAGACGAACTTTCATGGGCATCCTCTAGGCTGGCAAGGATAACTGGCTAGGGGTTGGGAGGGTGGTCGGCGTTGCCGTATCCACGTGACAGGAAACTCTGTTGATTATGGCGGTGATGAATCCGGGTTGGCTAGGGCATTTTTAGCATAGAACACCGTCGCCTCCCGTCTTAACTTCTGTTTTTAGGGATTTTTAGGAATTGACTGTCATGGTGGATATTCACTCGCTGTTGAATCAGATCGCCCAGCAGGAACACCACGTCACGGATCAGCCGTTCTTAGCACCCTGCTTAGCGGGTGGCTCGGTTTGTACCCGCCTCAAGGGGTTGGTCTATACCTTTCGGGTAGAGCCAGCCGATTTTGCTGGTTGGGGGATCCTGCAAGCCGTGAATGCTCAGGTTGCCCGTTGGGTAGCCGAGCCGACCCTCATGCAAATCAGCGAGTATCTAAAATTGTGGCGACCTTTGCGCCTCTGGTTGGTGAAACCGTTATCGGGATCCGCTTGGTTGGGCTATCCCGTTAATGCCGGGGATATGCGGCAACGCTGGGGGTGGGTGAAACCGTTACCCGTGCATCTGGTTGAGGGAGGGGGACAGTTTGAGGGGATTGTGGCGCGCTGGGATGGCAAAACCTGTTGGTTTGCTGAGGCAGATCGGCGGGCGGATCCCCAGATCAGCCAGCAGTTGCAGGCACACTACCGCCGCTTCACCCCTCCGCAGCAGTTGGCCTTCCCAGGATTAACACCAGAGATGCGAGCCGCCTATCAACTGGCTAGCCAGGGATCCCAGGGTTTTGTCAAACACCAGCCGCCAGAGGATCGGCTAGCCGCTGCTCTGCGGATGGGGGGAGGGCAGTTGCAACACTACCGCGATCAGGGGGACTATTGGCAGGTGAGCTGGTTGACTGCCGATGGAGAACCGCACATGAGCGCTATCGATCCCCAGGATCTGACGGTGATCAGCGCGGGCATTTGCTTGAGTGGGCGGGATCAAGATTTTGACCTGACATCGCTGGTAGGAGTTATGGAGGGCAAAAATGAATGAAATGGGTCTTAATGACGGTTGAGAACACGGATCAACATGCTCTATCGCCGCTTTGGTCAAACCAATATCCATATCTCGGTTTTTTCGCTGGGGCTGATGCGGCTGGTGTATGAAAGTCGAGCAGTGGCTCACCAAACCCTGAAAGTGGCTTTAGCCGCAGGCATCAATCACTTAGAAACCGCTCCATCCTACGGAAATAGTGAAGTTCAATTGGCAGAACTGTTGCCGGAAGTATGTGCCGAATTGGGATTACAGCGCCCACAATTGGTCATCACCAGTAAACTCTTGCCAACCGGATCCGCGGCAGCGGTGCAGGATCGTTTACAGGGATCCCTAACCCGCCTCAGGCTCAATTATTTGGATCTGTTGGCGTGGCATGGCATCAATTTGCCCGAGCATTTGGAGTGGGTGTTAGAGGTGGGGTTACCCGCCGTGCAGCCATTCATTGAGCAGGGAAAAATTCGCTTTGTCGGATTTTCTAGCCATGCTCCCTTAAGCCTACTGTTAGAAACTGTGCAGACGGGGGCTTTTGCTTTTGTCAATTTGCACTATTACTATTTTCATCAGCGGAATCAGCCCGTTTTAGCAGCAGCCCAACACCAAGATATGGGCGTGTTTATTATTTCTCCAGCGGACAAAGGAGGGATGCTTTATCGACCGCCCCTGCTCCTCCAGCAACTGTGTCACCCCTTCAGCCCCTTAGAATTTGGCTATCGGTTTCTCCTGGCGGATCCACGCATTCATACCCTCAGTGTCGGGCTGGCTCACCCCCAAGAAATTACCCCCGCCTTGACCGCTTTAGAATCTAGCCAGGACTGGCAACACTGGGGATCCCTGATTGAGCAGCGTTTAGCGGATCAGATGCACCGTCGCCTCGGACCTGATCGTTGTGCCCAGTGCTACGCCTGCCTGCCCTGTCCGCAGGGGATCCCGATTCCCGAAGTTCTCCGCCTCCGCAACGGCGCAGTGGCTCTGGATATGACCGATTATGCCCAATATCGTTACAACATGTTGGGGCAAGCCGGCCATTGGTTCCCTGGGGAAAAAGCGGATAGCTGCCAAACCTGTGGAGACTGTCTGCCCCGTTGCCCTGAGCAATTGCGGATCCCGGATCTGCTGGCGGATGCCCATCAACGGCTGCAACAATCTCCGATTCGCCGCCTCTGGGAATAACACCATTCACCCGCTAACCATAGCAAGCCGCAGCGAAAGGTGTAGAGTAAGAGATTAAGAGAGTGCAAGCAACCGTCGTCATGGCTTGGTCGCGTCGTCATTTTTTGAGCAGTAGTGCGGCTTTGGCGCTTGGTTCTTGTGCGGCTCGCCGTACGGCTCCTGCTGTGGCTTCCTCCATCCGTTTTTGGACGATGCAGCTCAAGCCTACCTTTGATGCCTATATGCAGGAGCGGCTGACCGCCTTCGCCGGCATGGCGGAAGGTGTTCCTGTCGAGTGGGTGGATGTTCCTTGGGGGGACATGGAAAACAAGATTCTCACGGCGGTAGCAGCCAACACAGGGCCGGATGTCGTGAATCTCAATCCCCAATTTGCCTCCCGCCTCGCCGAAAAAAACGCCCTCGTCGATCTGGCTCCCCTACTTAGCCCCTCCCAGCAAGCCGTTTATTTCCCTAACCTCTGGCGAGCCAACCAATTGGGATCCGTCACCTTTGGCTTGCCTTGGTATGTCGCCACCGATATCACCCTTTACAACCGCGACCTGCTCCGTCAAGCGGACTGGGATCCCGATCAGCCCCCCCAAACCTACAGCCAGCTAGCCAGTGCCGCCATTCAGATCCGGCAAAAGACCGGCAAGCCTGGTTTTATGTTGACAATGGATGGCAGCCAGATGTTAGAGGCGATGGTGCTGATGGATATGGCCCTGCTGGATGAGGAGGGTCAAGCCGCCTTTGACGATGCCATCGGGCGAGAAGCTTTTGCCTATTGGGTGGATCTGTTGCAGGCGGGCGGGATCCCACGGGAAACCCTGACGGAAAGCCACCGCCGTGCTATCGAGCTTTATCAGGCGGGAGAACTGGCCATGCTCTTGACGGGACCGCAGTTGCTCACGCAGATCGTGGAGAATGCCCCTCAGATCGCTCAGGTTTCTGATGTTGCCCCCCAAATCGCCGGCAGCCAGGGACGGAAAAGCGCCAGTGTCATGAATCTAGTGATTCCCCAAAAATCCCAAAATATCCCCGCCGCCCTTCAGTTTGCCCTGTTTCTCACCAACAGTCCCAATCAATTGGCCTTTGCTCAGATCGCCAATACCCTCCCTTCCACCATCGCCACCGTCTCGGATCCCTATTTCACCCAGTCCACCTCCGACAGTCTGCTGGAGAAAGCCCGCCTTCTCAGTGCCGCTCAACTCAGTCAATCGGAAGTGCTGATCCCGCCCATGCAGGGTCTCGATGATCTCCGCAAAATTATCTATGAAGAACTGCAACTGGCGATGCTGCAACAAAAAACAGTTGATCAAGCCGTTACCGATGCCGCCACTCGTTGGAACCAACGCCTCTAACCGAGAGTGTTCTCAAAAAATCTTGGAACCAACCGTTGAAAAAATAGTCTTAAAAAAGTAGTCAAAGAAACCGTTTTCCGAAGTTTTTTCGACTCAACAGATGAGTGTTTAATACTTAACCATCCCCAAACAGCGGAGAGCCACAGTGAGGAAGATGCTCATGACGTTGTCAAAATCAGTCATCGCCTGTCTCCTTTTGGGACTATTGACAACCGCCTGTCAACCCCAATCCTCTGATAACTCCCAGAGCACCCCTTCCGAAACCACCCCCCCTGCTTCCTCCCCCACCCCCCAACCCTCTCTTGATCCGGCAGGGGATCCCTCACTCCCCCCTTCCCCCCAGGTTGAGGCAAGCCCTGAACTAACCACTGAACCAATAGCAATGGGGGATAGCAGTCAAACCTCCCTCGATTGGGCAGGAGTCTATCAAGGGGTTGTGCCCTGTGCCAGTTGCTCCGGCATTGAAACTACCCTCACCCTCAATCCCGATCGTTCCTACCGCCTGACCCTCCGCTATCTGGGTGAGTCGGATGAGGAGATAGAAAGGAGCGGAACGTTTAGCTGGAATGAGCAAGGCAATACCATCACCCTCAGCAATAGTGACAATGCCCCTAGCCAATATCTCGTGGGAGAAAATCAGTTGATTCAACTGGATCAGCAAGGGGAACGGATTACGGGGGGGCTAGCCGACCAATACATCCTCAGCAAAATGGATAGTTCCAGTGAGAGTTCCAGTGACAGCTCCAGTCGCTTATCCCAGGCTAGTCCGTTGGGTGAGGAGCCATCCACAACTTCTAAAAATCCTCTGTTTGATACCCGCTGGCAACTGATTGAGCTAAGAGGGGAACCGATAGAAGTTCGTTCCGATGCCCAAGCGGTACCATTTCTTCTCTTCAACACTAAGGACAATGCCTTACAAGGCTCTGGCGGCTGTAACCAATTGCGAGGATCCTATCAACGGCAAGCGGGCAACCGTCTGAGTTTCTCGCAGGTGGCTACCACCCAAAAAGCCTGTGCCGATATGGCTCTGGAATCTGCTTTTTTGGAGGTATTGGGGATGGTGGACAACTACACCCTCAGCAATGACCAGCTCAGTTTGCATAAAGCTAAAATGGCTCCTCTCATGCGTCTTCAGGCGGTAGAAGCTCCGTAAACCGCCCTTATTCACGACCTATCCACAACATTCTCAGGGATCCAAGAGGCCGAAGATGCCTGATTACGCCACCCTGCCGTTTTCCGCCGCATGGGTTTGGCTGTCGGACAATCTCTCTGAGCGAGCGCCAGGTGACTGAGCGAGGACTGACGGTGGAGAGCCTCAAGTTGGGGTGGGGGATGGTGTTTGTTACCAAGACCCAGGCTCCGGCAAGGAGACGCTGATCCGCTTGGAGGCTGAGCGGGGATTTGAAGGGATCCCTGGGGCTAGTAGGTCGCAGCAACGCTCGGAGATGATGCGCCAGATTTTGCGGCGATTGGATCTGGTGAATGCCGCTTGGGTGCGGCAGGAGATGGCAGCGATTGATCAGGGAATTAAGGAGCGGCGTTCACCTCCAAGCTGGGTGCAAAGTGCGATGGGACAGGCAGAGACCCTGGATCAGGTGGAGACCGAAGATCCGCAATAAGGTAGATCGAGAGCGGGCTTACGTGGTGGATGCCGATGGCACGGTAGTCCTGACTAAAGACGGTGAGGCCTTGTCGGTGGACTTCACCTACGAGGAGATGCAATTGATTCGGGGCAAGGTGTTTACCCACAATCATCCCAAAGGGGGATCCTTTTCTCGTGAAGATATCAACTTTTTGCTAACCGTCTACCCATCAGAGATGAGAGCAGTGAGTCGAGATTACCGATACTCAATGAAACTGCCCGATAATCCTATCGACGCATTCTTCGAGATCAGAAAGATATTTGACCGGGTTAAAGAGTCTGTGCGACTGGAACTGGTAGAGCGAGTCAGGTCTGGCGAATCAACCCTTATTGCAGCCGAGCAGCAGTTTATGCACTTGTTAGCTGGCTTAGTTACGGGTGGTGATTGTAGTTGAAAGGTTACTGGTTGGGATTCGATGCTCTAGCCAACCTTCAAGACAGCGGCTATTCAGAAAATAAGGCGCTATACTGACAGATATTTGACCATCGAAGATAAAACTATGTTGAGAATTCAAGATTTAAACCTTGGTTTTAATGATGCTGAAAACTATAAAAGAAGTGAGAATAAGAGCCTTTTAAATAAAGTGTTTTTTAGGACAGACGAGCTTGATAGGCTTTGCGAGAGAAGCACGTTTTTCCTGATTGGTGAGAAAGGAACTGGAAAAACTGCTTGTGCTGTCTACTTATCGAATAACGATTACAAAGATACACTATCATCAATTAATTATATTAGAGAGACGGACTATCAAAAGTTTGTTCAGATGAAGAAGAGAGAGCATCTTGCTCTTTCTGATTATGTAGATATTTGGAAAGTAATTCTATATCTACTGATCAGCAAAAACGTTAGTGAAAATGAGCCAAATAGTTTACTATTACCTAAAGCTATTAAGTTTCGCAATATTAATTCGGCTGTAGATGAGTATTATGCAAGAGCATTTTCTCCAGAAATCATAAATGCAATTAAGTTTGTAGAGAAATCCAAAATAGCTGCTGAACTTGTATCAAAATATGCCAAAGCTAGCGGAGAAGAAAGCGAAGAAATAGCGTTTTCTGAAAGCCTTTTTCAAATCAATCTCATGTATGTCCAGAAGAAATTTGAAGAAGCATTCTCATCTCTAAAACTACAGAAGAATCATCTGCTGTTCATAGATGGAATTGATATTAGACCATCACGAATTGATTATGAAGACTATCTTGAATGCGTTAAAGGCTTAGCAAACGCAGTATGGGCAATCAATAACGATGTATTTCCCAAAATAAAAGATTCAAAAGGACGGCTTAAAGTTGTGCTTCTAGTAAGACCTGATATTTTTGATTCCATAGGTTTGCAAAATCGGAATAATAAGATTAGAGATAACTCTGTTCTATTAAATTGGAATACAACTTATAAAAATTACAGAAACTCCAAGTTGTTTGAAATGGCTGGAAAGTTGGTGGGGACTCAGCAAAATCCGCAAGTTCAGTATGATAAGGCTTGGGATTACTATTTTCCCTACACAATCGAAAATAAAGCTAATAACAAGCAAAGCGAAAATGATCCATCATTTATTGGTTTCTTGAGATATTCTCTTTATCGCCCTAGAGATATTGTCACAATGCTCTCTATTCTTAAAGAAAATTTTATTGAGCAGAGACAAGATCCTAATAGAGTATTTTCTGAAGCGGATTTCTTTAACGCTGAGTTTGTCAGAAAGTATTCGGAATATCTGTTAGGTGAAATAAAGGATCAGTTGTCTTTTTACTACACGGAAAATGATTATCAACTTTTCCTTAAATTCTTCGAGTACTTGAAAGGAAAGAGCCAGTTTTCGTATGATGATTATCTCAGTGCTTATCAAGCGTTTGTAGGATATCTAGATTCAAATTCAATTAGAAGACCAAAATTTTCTGAAGCGCCTGACGTATTTCTTCAATTTCTCTATGAGTTGAACGTCATTTTTTATATTGAGAAAGTATCGGGCGGAAACTTCATAAGACTATGCCTTCGAGAGCGAAACCCAACTAACATTTCTCCAAAAGTTAAAACACATCAAACATATCAAATTCACTACGGACTAATCGAAGAGCTTAACGTAGGTAAGAAATACACTACGCTTGAAGTAGCGTTTCGGCAGGCTTTCAATAGACCTCAGAAAATTGAGAATCAATAATTGGAGTGAAGTTGAAATCTACTGAGTTTTCGCCAGCTAACAACCCGGTTGGAGCGGACGTGCATAGTTCTTTTGTCTATCGTTCTAGTTTTCTGGTTGCCGCTCAACCGGAACGTTGAGCCTAGGACGGTCGTGCTGAGACACTGAAGTGGATCATTCAACGGGAGGTATTTTATGTCCGTATTTCGCAAAGATCAGAACGAGGTACACAGCCTTCACGGCAACCACATCGTCGGTGTTGCCACGCCTACCAGCGGCGCAAAGCAAGTTGAGATGTGGCACGGTCGCATGGATGCAAACTCCGCTACCCCACCGCACAGCCACGACACCGAAGAAGTTGTCCTGTTCCTGAAAGGCAGTGGTCGAGCCACGGTTGCCGACGCGGAAGTTCGCTACCACGCAGGGGACACACTGATCCTGCCGGCTGGCCATGTGCACCAAATCTTCGCCGACACCGACAGTGAGTTCGTTTCAGCCAGTCCAAGCGGTGGCACGGTCAAACTTCCAGATGGTGTGGTTCTGGATCTTCCATGGCGCAAGTAGCTTCGGCCCAACAACAGGTTCCAGTGCGACGTCCTCGCCTTCGGCGAGGACGCGCCTGAACCTGGGCGTTATACGGCACAATAAATGATGGTTTATGCAGATGAAGAATAGTCTATGTCGGTAAAAGAAGAAGTATGTCGATAGAGGAAGAAGCCAAAGCGGTAGTGCGTCACTACGTCGAAGCATTTAACCAAGGTGATTTAGATACACTGAAGGCACTGCTCACTGAGGATGCTGAGATTCAGGGTGTAATGGGCAAAGGTCTTATTGAGAAGATTGAGCCTATTTGGCGACAACTCATCGAGGGCTACGGTATGCAACTTAAGATCGAGGAGTTAATCGCGGAAGGCAATATCGTGGCAGCAAGGTATGTTGAGACAGGAGTTTTCAGATCACCAGCGTTTGGGAATCAGCCAACGGGAAAATCTTACGAGCTTGTTGCAATGGAATGGTTTGAAATAGAAGGGGGTAAAGTTAAACGCCGTTGGGGCGCTAGGGATGCTGCATCGCAGGCACGGCAACTAGGCATTCCTCTGCTTTAGCCTGAATACATGCCGTATAACATAATTCGCTTGGAGTGGACGGAACAGAGGTTATCTGTGGGTGTTCAAGGTTATCTACCGCCGCAAGACTTCACCGTTGGGCTGCTCAGTTCATATACTCAGTTCGTATAAGTTCATATAATGGAGAGGTAGTTCATTGGCTCTCTCCCAATACTTAGGGAATATCTGATATGAACAATATTCAGATGAATGGTCAAGCTCATCACCACTGTCACTGACACTGACCTCTGGCAACTCTTTGCTCGGATCGATACAACTTTACGTAACCCTCAGCCCCTCTACCAAGCCTGAGCCAATCACCTCAAATCCCGCGTCGTCGCCGCCTTCAAACAAGAAACCTCACCCGCTGATCAAGCATGGCCGGAACTTAAGAGCGCCACCATCCATCGCAAAAGCCGGAACTCCCGCAGTATCAACAAGAAGCTTCGAGATACAAGAACTCTCTATGACTCAATAGCTGCTCGTGCGATGCCCGATGGCGCGGCAATCGGCACCAATCAGCGAGTGGGATCCTACAGTCTGGGGGCAATCCACCAATACGGCGCGCCCCGCCAACGGATCCGGCTGCGTCCGTTTTTGCCTGTGGACGCAAATGGCAACCTTCTGGAGAAAGACATTTTAAAGAGGCGGTTGGTTTGACTCAAGACTGGCTGAATAAAGCGAAGATAGCTCCTCTCATGTCTTTTGAAGTGGTAGAAGCTCCCTAATTGGCTCTTATCACCTATCCATCCTCAAAACATCCTCAAACAATTGCAAATCCTTCTAAGCTAGGGGAGGATTGGTCAAGAAAGGGATCCCGGATCATGGTGAGGGTGTTGCTGCCTTTGGTGGATGGCTTTGAAGAGATTGAAGCGGTGACGGTGATCGATATTCTGCGGCGGGCTGAGATAGAGGTGGTGGTGGCAGCACTAGGGGAGATCTGGGTAACGGGCAGTCATGGCATAGTGCTCAAAGCGGATACAGGGTTGGGGGATCTCCTGAATGCATGTGGGGGATCCCTGGCGGCGGACTGTCAACAGCTAGCTAAGCAGTTTGATGGATTGGTGTTGCCGGGTGGCCCTGGCACAGCCACCTTGCAAGCAGACGGGCAGGTTGGGGAATTGGTGCGGGCTTTTGCTGACCAGAATCGCTGGCTAGCCGCCATCTGCGCGGCTCCCATGGTCTTGGCTCAACAGGGGATCCTCCAGCAAAAAGCCGCCACTAGCTACTTCAGCCGCGAGGTTTATCAGCAAGCCAGGGCAGGGCAGATCACCTTGAATGTGGTGACAGGACCTATTGCCGACTATCAACTGGATCCCGTCGTGGTGGATGGCAACGTGATCACCAGCCGAGGGGCAGGTACGGCGGTAGCCTTTGCGCTGGCATTGGTGCAGGCATGGTTAGGCGAATCACGGGCGCTAGCAATTGCTCAATCCATTCACGCCCCTTGGCCGATCTAGGATGGATCGATGGCTTGCGGCGAATCGATAGGGGGTGAAGCAGTGGAGGAGGATCCCTGTTGATCCACCGCTTGCTTAAAGCCAAACGCCACTAACAGATTGGAAACGGTTAAAAAGGCTTCCGCCCCCCCGTGCAAGACATCTACGTTAGCGAGAGAGGTGCCCAGGCGGAGTTGAGCATAAATTCCGGCGGGAATTGTCACAGCCACAAACACCAACAAGACATAAAAGCCGATCAGTGCCAAGCGAGGGGTGTTGGGGGTCTTGCTCAAAAACCACAAGAAAGCCAAATAGGGGAATAGAGATAGGGCAAACAAATTGCTCATCACTTCTCCCCCCCTTCAAGTGTGGGATCCCCCTGACCGGATCGATAACTCCGCCAAATGCGATAGGCGGCGATAGCCAGGGTGATATTACCAATTAGCGTAGCCGTGGCTTGGGTGGTGACGATCCACGCTAGGCTCGGATCATTCTCAAAAAAGTGCCAGGTGAGGGCACACATGGCTCCAACCAAAGCGGGCAACATCCCCCAACACAGCCAACGCCACTCTCGCTGCTCTGCCGGACGGCTAAATTGCCAAACCCAGAAGATAGCGGCTATCCACTCCACGACACTTGCCAGATGGATCCACCAGGTCGGCAGAGAGAGGGCATTCATGGGGTTAGCCAATCAAAGAACTGCGTAGCAGATTACGATAGGTTGCCTCTTGCAGCAACATCTGTTTGTGTAACTTGACCAAAAATTCTTGAGCTTGTTCGGGACTCATCCGTTCCACCATCGTCTCAAAAGCTCGTTGACGAAATTGCTGCTCCAACGAAAGTCCCTCAAAATCATCCATAGCCATAACTCCTCAAAAGGTCAGAAGATTTTTCGTGCTAGTAGTGCGACCAGGTGCGATGCGAGTGTTATGCAAGTTCTATCAATGTAACAAATTGTAAGCAAATGACAAGGCGGGGTCAGATGGTGGTAGAGGAGTTGTGGACAAGCTTACCCAAAAATTGTGAAAACGGATCGTGGTTCCAAGAAAGCGTAGAAGAGTGCTACAAAGCGTAGCGGCTATTGGATACTGCCCTACGCAGGAGGGAGGTTCTGATCACTATAAACTTTTTTTGCGGAATTGCCGCTATGACGGCTGACCCGATAGAGAAGGGATCCCTGAGTCAAGACCCCAAAAACCCGCCCAGATTGACCGGACGGGCAAAGGGATCCCTTTGAGGAGAAGAAAAATCTACGGAAAGGCTTAATCCTGGTTTTTTCTGCCTTTAGTGAGGGGCTCTAGCGGGTGAGGCGGGTCAGCAGGTCATTAGAGCGCTGCACAAAGGTACGGGCGGTGGCGGCATCAAAGCTCTTTTGAGAGATCAGCGCCAGATCATAGATGTGGTTACAGATTTGCTGCACCAAATCGGGATCCCGACCAGCATCCACCATCGATTGCAGATTTTGCACCAACGGATGAGCGGTGTTGACCACCAGCGTATGCTCTTCCAGAAATTCCATTGGCTTTTGCTGCATCAGGGCATTGAGTTCTTGCAGGCGACGGAGCGCCTCCGGCAAGAGAATGATCGCGGGAACAGACTCCGATTTGAGGGCTTCCGCCTTGACTTGCAGCTTGTCTTTGCCAAGGGAGCGCTTGAAGAGATCAACGAGCATCTCAGAGCGGGTTTTCTGGGTGGTGGGATCCACAATATCAGCCGCTCTATCTTTGTTGACTAACGATTCATCCAGCTCCGAATCTACCCGCTTAAACTTGAGGTCGGGGTATTTTTGTTCAAGGAAACTACTAAAGTGACTATCAATCCAATTATCAAACACTAACACCTCTAAACCCTGGGCTTGGTGCAGATCAATATAGGAACTTTGAGCCGCCTCATCGGTAGCATAGTAAACGCGCTGACCTTGTTTTTCCTGATTGCGATCCAAATAGGTTTGGAGGGTCACATACTCCGACTCAGCTAAGCCTTGCTTGGCTACTCGAAAGAGCAAAATATCTTTGACCTGCTCATAAAATTTGTCACTGTTCATCACTCCAAATTTGGTGAAGAGGCTGATATCTGGCCATACCTTCACATATTGGGCATAATCTTCTTTGAACAACTCATTGAGGCGATCCCCGACTTTTTTGGCCACATGATCCCCAATCCGCCGCACCGTTCGATCATTTTGCAAAAAGCTACGGGAGACATTCAAGGGGATGTCGGGGCTATCCACGGCTCCCCGTAAAGGCAGAAGAAACTTAGGGATCACTTCCTCACAATTATCTTGAACAAATACCTGATTGCAGAAAAGTTTAACCTGCCCCTTGGTGGGATCAATATCCGGTCTCAGCTTAGGAAAATAAAGGATCCCTTGCACCATAAACGGGTAATCGGTGTTGATATGTACCCAAAACAAAGGATCTTCTTGAAAGGGATAAAGATAGCGATAAAACTCCAGATAGTCTTCCTCCTTGAGTTCGGAAGGAGAAGTTCGCCAGAGGGGTTTTTGTTTGTTAGCGACTTCCCCATTCAACTTGATGGGAACCGCAATAAAATCACAATATTTGCGAATCAGTTCCCGCAGACGCGACACTTCTAAATATTCCTCTTCCCCATCAGCAATGTGCAGGGTGATGGTGGTTCCTACAGTGCCGCGATCGGAATCGGAGAGGGTAAACGCAGTGGTTCCATCACAAGACCAATGAACCGCTGCACTGTTGGCCTGATAAGAAAGAGTATCGATTTCTACGGTTTTTGCCACCATAAAGGAAGAATAAAACCCCAGGCCAAAATGCCCAATGATAGCCTGATTACTATCCGTGCCCTTATATTTTTGAACAAACTCTTCAGCGCTAGAAAAAGCAACTTGATTAATATATTTTTTGACCTCATCCGCCGTCATACCCAGGCCATTATCGCTGACGGTGATCAAGCGTTTGTCTTTATCCACGGTGACCACAATTTCAGGATCCCCGCTGGTGGAGGTTTCTCCAGCCAAGTGAGCCATTTTTAATTTGGAAATCGCATCCGCCGCGTTAGAAATTAACTCCCGCAAGAAAATCTCACGATCCGAATAGAGGGATTGCTTGATGATCGGAAAAATATTTTCGGTATGAATCGTAATGTTTCCTTGTTCTTGCATGGCCACTTACTCCAGCCCGTTGATAGATAACCGCCCGCACGCCCCCAGGATATTCACCCATTCATTCCCAAGTTTCGTGCCAGCCTAGTGACCAGCATAAGAGCTGGGGGGAGTGTGCCTCTATGCCAGAAATCCGTACTGCTGGGTAGGGATCCCTGACGGGTTATAACCAATGAAAAGCGCGAGCAATGGCTTGAGTGGCTGGGATCCAAATGGCGAATGAGATTCTGTTGGTCGAAGATGATGCGGAGATTGCGGAGTTAGTCCGTCTTTATCTCGCGAAAGATGGGTTTAACTGCCACTGGATTCAGGATGGGGCGATGGCGGTGGCAGCCTTTCAAGACCATCCGGTTCCGTTGATCATTTTGGATTTGATGCTGCCCCATCTAGACGGGCTAGAGATCTGCACGCAAATTCGGCAAAGTCCTGGCGGAAAAGCCCCCTACATTTTGATGTTGACGGCGCGGGGAGAAGAAATGGACCGGATTATCGGACTTTCGACGGGGGCAGATGACTATATTGTCAAACCCTTTAGCCCCCGCGAGTTGGTCGCCAGGGTACGGGCACTGTTGCGGCGATCCCTGCGGCAAACTGCCCCTGTCAATACCCTCCAAACCTGCCATTTTTGGGTCGATCTCGATCAACGGCTGGCCAAACGGGCGGGGGATCCCCTGGACTTAACGACGCTGGAGTTTGAACTGTTGGCGGTGTTGATGCGGCATCCCGGACGAGTTTGGACACGCTCCCAACTCATTGATCGGCTGTGGGGGCATGATTTTTTTGGTGATGAGCGGGTAGTAGATACCCATGTGGCTCGCCTCCGCAAAAAAATTGAATGGGATCCCTCCCAGCCCAGCTTCATCAAGACCGTGATCGGCGTAGGCTACAAATTTGAAGACGAAGAGGGCGATCGGAGCGGATCCTAGCCATTGTGACCGGCATCAGTCGAAGGACTTCACGGCCAATGGGGGATCCCTTGCTCTCTCGATCCAAAATTCTCTCCTCCCTGGCAATAAACAAAAACTAATCCAAGTTTAATCAGCGAATAAAGTCCCGGTAATCCACAAAAAATATTATCTCATCCTCGTTTTTTCTCTTGTCTTTATTGGATTCAGGGTGCAGCGTTATGCTGAGGAGCAGTCAGTTTTGTCTCTCTCCTATGCCGCAAGATTTGGATAGGTGAGTTGAGGGATCCCTAACTATTCCTGACGATTTTGGTTGGGATCTGACTCCATTCGATGAGACCCCTTTCGTGACAGCAAAATCAATGATCAACCTCTCGGAAGAAGAGTATAGTTTTAGCAAAAGCTGTCGCTTTTCAGGATTGCCCGCTAGTCTCGGAGATACTTGACCATGCTGGATCATCGGACTCAGAAGATTACGGCTCCGGCTACTCCGGTCAATGCCACTAGTCCCGAACAATTCATGGAAAAGATCCTGGAGGCAACCCGTCTCGAACAAGCGGGGGATTTGGCGGAGGCGCAAACCATCTACGAACAGGTTGTTGCTCAGGATCCCCAAGGCAACTACGGCAAAATGGCTCGCAAAGCCCTGAATGCCCTCACTCCCAACCTGCCCGCCGCGCTTACCCTGGCAACTCCTACTCAAGCCTCTGCTCCCTCCCCTCCTGTCAAAGTGGGTCGGTTCCAGTGGCAAAATCTCAGCCTGCGAACCAAACAAACCCTGCTGCTGACGGCGGCGGCGGCGGTGCCGATTGTCAGCCTGACGGCGGTCAACCTGATCATTGCTCAAGAGAGTGCTGGCAGAAGCTTTGACGGCATTTTGACGCAAGCTGAGGCCGCCCTGCGCGAGGAATATATCGAATGGATCCGCGATGAGAGCTTAACGCAGGCGGATGCCTTAGCCCGCTTGATCGAAGACTCCGGCATCAACCTGAACAACCCAGAAGTTGTGAACCAAAACCGTGTTCTGCTGCAATCGATCACCTACAACGCATTTGGGGCTTTTGACAACGTTAACCCCGAACTCACCAAAAGCTTTCGTCTGATTACCGATGCGAAGGGGACGACGGTTGTTCAATACACCCAGATTTATGATGATGACTATAGTAACTACCCTCCTCTGCCCACCGAAGAGTTTAATACACGGTTTTCCCTGGCTTCCTCCCGTCCCGGTACCAATATCAGCGATCTGCCCATCTTTCAAGCAGCTTTAGCCTCAGGAGAGCCGGTGAAAGGGGTTGAGTTGCTCTCCGAGAGCATGTTGCGCCGCCTAGCCCTCAACCGACAGGCAACCATTCCCCTTCGACCTGAGGCGGGGGAAGGCAACTATGAAAATGGTCTGGTCAGTATGGCGGTACAGCCCGTCAAGCTCAATGATCAAGAATTAGTCGGATTGGTCGTGGTGGGCACGCTGTTGAACCGTAACTTAGCGCTCACCGATAACTTCCGCAGCCTTTATGGATCCTCGGTCATCTCAATTTTTAGCGAAGATGTCTTAACCGCCACGACCGCCGCCTATAGTGACGGACAAACCCGTGCCATCGGCATCAAAGCCCCCCCTGATGTGGTGGGATCCGTTTTAGAGGGGGGGCAATCCGCTTATTTTGGCGTGGCCGACTTTGCAGGAGAAAATCATCGCGTTTTGTATGCTCCTCTCTATGACCACACCGCCGATCGGGATCCCACCTCCGCCAAGCCCATTGGCATGTTGGCAATTGGCGAACCCCTCTCCCAACTGCGTATCTTGGTGATCAGTCAGGTGGCAATCAGTGGCCTGGTGGGGGCTGGCATCATGGTCTTGGCGGCTCTCGTAGCCATTGGCGTAGCCGATAGCTTCTCTCGACCCGTGCGAGAATTGGCCGACTTTGCCGCACGGGTGGGATCCGGACAGCGGGGGGTGCGGGTCAAGGTCAGTCAGCGACAGGATGAAATTGGATCCCTCGCCCGCTCGATGAATGAGATGGCCAGCAGCATTGAAACCAGCATTACTACCGTGGAACAGCAGGAAGCCCTGCGGCGGCAAGAAGCGGAGCAACAGCGCCGTGAGAAGGAACGCCTTCAGCAGGGGGTGATGAATTTGCTCTTGGAAATTGAAGGGGCGCAAACGGGCGATCTGACGGTGTATGCCCCCATGACGGAAGGAGCCGTGGGATCCATTGCGGATGCATTTAACGCCACCATTCGCAGTCTGCGCCAGTTGGTCTTGCAGGTCAAAACCGTGGCCGCCCAGGTGGAGCAACTATCTCGCCAAAGTGAATCCTCCGTTCAGCAGCTTTCCTTGCGCGCCTTGGCTCAGTCAGCCGAGGTCGCCGAAGCCCTGGCGGCGGTGGACGAGATCACCCGCTCCATCCGACAAGTAGCCCATTTTGCTCAAGAAGCCGCCACCATTGCTCAGCAAGCCGCCGCGGAAGCCCAAGAGGGAGATAGCCGTATTGAACAAACGGTGACCACGATGGATCTAATCCGCCAGACGGTGGGCAATACCGCCGAAAAAGTCGAGCGCCTCACCAAGTCCTCCCAAGAAATTGCCAAAATCATCACCCTCATCTCCAGTATTTCCGAAAAAACCAACCTGCTGGCCTACAATGCCTCGGTGGAAGCGATGCGGGCGGGGGAACACGGTCAGGGCTTTCGGGTAGTAGCGGATGAAGTGCGGCGACTGGCTCAACAGGTCACCGATGCCACCAAATCCATCGAGCAACTGGTGGGAACTATCCAAATCGAAACTACAGAAGTGTCTCAGGCGATGGTGGATGGAACCATTGCGGTTACAAACGGGACTGAATTGGTGGGGCAGGTGCAAAAGACCTTGCGGGGGCTAGCCACCCTCAACCAGCAAATTGACCATTATCTGCAAACCATCTCCGGCAGCACTACCGCCCAAACCGAAACCTCTCAGCAGGTCAACCAGATTATGGATCAGGTGGCAACCACGGCTCAGCAAACCTCCGGTAATGCTCAGGGGGTAGGTGCGACCCTACAATCGTTGGCTGCCGAAGTGAGAGCCTTACAAGAATCGATGTCGCGCTTCCGGTTAGAATCATGAGCCTCAATCTGGATCCATTGCTGCTACAAAATATTGCCCAGGAGGCTCGCCAATGCTTCTTGGAGGAAGATGCCCCCAGCTATTTAGAGGCATTACAAAAGGCGCTGCGAACCCCTCAAAACATTGACTATGCCGCCATCATGCGGGCTGCTCACTCCCTAAAAGGGGGAGCCGGATTGGCTCAGTTGCCCAGCTTGAGTCATTTGGCTCACCGCCTAGAAGATTTAGTAGAGTTGCTGCAAAAGGGCCAGATTGCCGATCCAACCACCGCCTGGGAGTTAATCCGCCGTAGTGTGGATGAAACCGCCTATGTCTTGGATCAAGCCCAAACCCAGGTGGAGGTGCAGGTCGATGCCGCTCTCCTGCAAGCCTTGGCTGAGTTTCATGCCGAGGTAGTTGCCTCCGCCGAGCCAGCCCCACTAGCCGACGAATTGCCCCCCTTGGTAGCCTCTCCCAGCTTGGTGAAAACGGCGTTGCAAGTAGATTTGGAAGACTGCCTGAAACGAATGGAAGCGGTCATCTCCTCCCAGCCCCCCCCCGACCAACTCTTGCCCCCGCTGGAGGGGTTTGTTGAAGAATGTACGCTACTGGCGGAAGCCCTCAGCCTGCCCTGGCTGGCGGAATCGGCTCAAGGGATCACGGAGGCACTGGCTCAGCCGGAGCACGGGATCCCCTTAATGTCGGTGGCTCGCTTGGTCACGGCAGAGGTACGTCGTTTGCGGGATGACTTTTTGCAACAGCTTAAACAGGCAGCGCCGACTAGCCCGCTTCCACTGGCAAGCGAACCTAGGCTAGCCGAGTCACTACCAGAGGTAACCCCTGCCTCAGCACTTGCCGATGAGGGTATGGCGGCGGTTGCCCCCAGCCTAATCCGCGAAACCCGACCGTTGAATCCCTCAGTGCGGATCCCCTTAAGTCGGGTGGAACAGATGACCGATCAGGTGGGTGAGTTGATCGTGCGGTTTGAACGCTTATCCATTCAAGAGCAACAGCTAAAGCAATCTAACCAAGAACTGCAACGCTTGGCGCAGCAATTTCAACCGGTGCGGGATCAGGTTAAGGCACTCTACGACCAACTCACTACCGTCAACCTGCGCCGCCTCACCACCACCACCACGGGATCCCCTGAGGGGGCAGCAACGGAGGCAAGCGCAGACTTTGACCCCCTCGAAATGGATCGCTACACTACCCTGCACACCAGCCTGCAATCCTTTGAAGAGTTGATCGCCCGCATTCAAGAAGCCAGAGCGGATATTGACTTGGTGTATCGGGAGATCAGCGAAAACCTGGAGCAAGGACGGCAGGATCTCGACCTCCTCTACAACCAGGTGACCCGCTCCCGTCTGGTGCCTTTCCGCACCTTGGCGGAACGTTTTGTGCCGC
Organism: Cyanobacteriota bacterium; assembly: GCA_033764955.1. Classification (GTDB taxonomy): domain Bacteria; phylum Cyanobacteriota; class Cyanobacteriia; order Thermostichales; family Thermostichaceae; genus JANRIL01. The sequence continues at coordinate 99,223 of JANRIL010000020.1, forward strand.
AACTGAACCGCTTAGCTCAACGTTTTCAAAAGCAAATGGAACTACGGATAGAGGGGGAAAATGTGCTAGTGGATCAGGTGATCCTGGAGCAGCTACAAACCCCCCTCACCCACCTCCTAAACAACGCCGTGGATCACGGCATTGAATCCTCCGCGGATCGTTTGGCACTAGAAAAGCCCGCCGTAGCGCAAATCCTCTTGCAGGCCAAGCTGGAAGGGAACCAGGTGGTGATCACCTTTGGGGATGATGGGCGCGGGATTGATCTGGCTAAGGTGTATCAAAAAGCTGTGGAGCGCCATCTTTGTCCCCCCCATGTTTCATTTGGGCAACTGCGCCGCGAACAAGTTTTGGAGTTTATCTTTCAGTCGGGATTTTCAACGGCGGCCCAAGTCAGCGAGGTATCGGGGCGGGGCGTGGGGCTAGACGCGGTACGGCGGCAGATCGGGCAACTGCGGGGTACGTTGCAGGTGGAGAGCCGGATTGGACAAGGCACATCCTTTACGATCCGTCTGCCCCTGGGGCTGAGCCTCTTACCCTTAATGCTTTGCCAAACCTATCGCCGTTTAGTGGCACTGCCCGCCACCAGTGTTCTAGAGATTTTGCCTTATGCAGAGGCGCAAACCAGCCCGTCAGCGGTGGAAGAAGGTAGGGATCCCTTGCTGCTCTCGGATCCCGCTGCCTCCGCTCTGCCAACGATGGATTGGCGGGGACAACGTGTGCCCCTCCTGCCCTTGGCGCAGCTCCTCCCCTATGCCAATCCGGTCACCGAAGTCGTGCCGCCACGGGTGGTCATCTTGGTGCAGGGATCCCTTTCCCCGATTGCGATTGCCATTGATGGCTTGATCGGGGAGCGGCAGTTGATCTTGAAGCCCTTCGATGACACGATTCCAGTGCCGCCCTATGTGGCCGGATGCACCATCTTAGGTACGGGGGATGTGGTGCCGGTTGTCTTGCCCTATCACTTCCAGGTGAGCACCCAGCCGCGGGGGCAGACGGCGGATCCTCAGCCACTGGTCAGCCAACAAAGCCGCACCATTTTGATTGCCGAGGACTCGGTAGCCACACGCCGAGCTGTGGAAAAGATTCTCAGCCAAGCGGGCTACATCACGATTGCCTGTCGAGACGGACAAGAAGCCCTCGACGAGCTACGACAACGCCAGGGATCCGTGGATATGGTCTTGACCGACATCGAAATGCCCCGCCTGAGCGGGTTTGATCTGCTCCAGTCGATTCGTGCCCATTCGGAGTGGTATGCCCTACCGGTGGCGCTACTCACCTCCCGCACAGGAGAACGCTATCAGCAGCGGGCTTTAAGCTTGGGGGCCAATGCCTACCTGAACAAACCCGTGGATGCCAAACTGCTCCTGCAAAAAGTGGAAACATTGTTCCCTGAGACCGTGGCCGGCTCAAGCCGATAGTTCCCTGCTGGTGGTTGACTATAATCAAGGCACAGAATTAGGCGTTTGCGCTAATTCTAGCCTCCATCAGAATGGATCCCACCCACCCACCCCCGAAGGCCAGGAGCATGGCATGAGCGAAGAAAGGGATACCAAGTTTGTCTTCAAAGAGGACTTTCCTTCGGTTGCCAAACTCGCCAGCGAAATCGTGAGCGCTCCTATTTTGTTGCAATACAGTAGCGGAGTTCCCTGCAAACGGTTTGAAATTACCCGTCCGGTTACAACAATTGGTCGCCGACCTGAAAGTGTCGATATCTGGATTGATGACATCAGTATTTCCCGTGAGCATTGTCGCCTAGAGCGAATTGGAGAAGAAATTTTTGTCACCGATTTGGGCAGCCGTAATTTCACCCTAATTAATGGTCACAAGGTAGATGGACGCCAACGACTCTTTCATGGAGATACCCTACAACTCGGCAATGTTCGGTTACGCTACTATGCCCACGGCACCTCTGATCAACTGTTGTTTGACAGTGTTTATTTAATGGCGGTGCAGGATCAAATGTTGGGTATTTTTCGCAAAGAATATCTCATGCAAAAACTGGAGGAAGAGTTTCTTTTGGCTCGCTATCGCGGACATGATCTATCTCTGATTTTTGTGGATTTGGATCGCTTCAAAAACATCAATGATATCTATGGGCATCCAGCCGGAGACCATGTTTTGCGGGAAGTGTGTCAAGTGGTCAAATCGGTCTTACGGCAGGGGGATACCTTTGGTCGATATGGAGGGGAAGAATTTTGTCTGATTTTACCGGGCATGGGATCCCAGGAGGCTTGTGAGTTTGCCGAGCGGATCCGCCGCACCCTTGAGGAAACCGTGGTGATGTGGAGCCAACAACGGATCCCGGTGACAGCCAGTTTAGGGGTGGCTTGGATGATTGAAGAAACCCAGGGTTGGGATAGTCTGTTGCAATTGGCGGACATGATGGTCTATCAGTCTAAACAATTGGGGCGCAACCGCGTCAGTGCCCCGGTTTTGCTTTCTCCCTAGTTCAGCCAGAATCGCTCAAATCATGGCCGAGGGATGGGGATAGCCAAGCAGGGATCCCTAGCCTTTGCTCACTAGGCACTTGAACTAAAATACAGGCAGGATGCTGCTTCCCCTCTCGACGGTTTGCTATGCCTACCCCCTCTGATTTGTTTGTCTCTGAAATGTGGTCGTGGCGAGGACAGCCGATTCACTATCTGAGCCAGGGAATTAACCAGGGATCCGGCAAGCAAGCCGTGCTGTTGGTGCATGGGTTTGGCGCTTCTAGCCTACATTGGCGCAAGAATATCTCTGTGGTGGCTCAGCATTATCCCGTTTATGCTATCGACCTGCTGGGGTTTGGCCGCTCCGCAAAACCCAATTTGCCCTATCGAACCGAAATGTGGCGCGATCAACTGCGGGATTTTTGTCAGCAGGTGATCCGCCGACCCGTGGTGGTAGTGGGCAACTCACTGGGGGGCTATGTGGGGCTAAGTTTGGCCTCCGATTGGCCGGAATGGGTGAGGGGGGTGGTTTTGCTCAATAGTGCCGGATCATTTGGCTCACAACCCCAGGCCAATTTATGGAAACAGATGACAGGCGGGATCCTGCGTTGGGGCTTGCAGCAAAAAGTGGTTTCCCATCTGCTTTTTTACTCGATTCGCAAGCCTGAGGCGATTCGCAAAACCCTCCTCAAGGTCTATCGGGATCCCGCCGCCGTCACCGATCAACTGGTGGAGGATATTTATCGGCCTAGCTGTGAAGCCGGGGCTGCTGATGTGTTTGCAGCGCTCATGCAAGCCAATCAAAAGGGGCGCTCGGTGGATGAGTTGTTACGCAGTTTGGTGCGTCCCTTGCTGCTGATCTGGGGAGAAGCGGATCCCTGGATGGATTGCCGCCAGCGTTCTCAGCTCTATCATCAGCACTACCAGATGATCGAGGAACACTTTCTCTCAGCGGGTCACTGCCCCCATGACGAAGTGCCTGAGCTGGTCAATCCTCTCCTCTGCGACTGGATCGAGAAAAAAGTTCTGCATACAGCCCTCCTCTCCTGACCTTAGATCTTGCAAAAAACCAGAGAGAAACAACCCACTGGCTTTCAAGCCTGGATCGGATCCTCTGCACTTTCAGGTGGGGGGGTAGCCTGGGGGGAGCATGACTGTTGCTTACATTGCCAGAGGGATCCCAGCAGAATGCCGAGGGTCAAGCCAAAGCCAAAAATAGCCGAGAGAAAAATGAACAAGACTATGGGTAGGCGGCGCATCGCTCAATCTCCTAGTGGGACGACGGGTTAGACTCTGGCCTCAGTGGATGGGTTCACTGGGTTAACGACCCTTACATAATGCTCTCAAGGAAGCAGGCAGGCCGCAGCAAAGAACCACGGCCAGATCTTTAAGGGGCGACTTTGATGGAATGGCACCCGATCAACCCCGTTTTCCCAATCCCCCAAGTCAAGAGGGACTAGGGCAAAACCGTATCGGAACGAACGGAGAGGTTCTGAATTCGCAGATCGTCGCTAGCCGGAACATCGGGCTGCTCAAATGTGCCAATTGCCTCTAGGTAGACAGCAAGGGCATTTTGCTCAGCCCCCACCGTATCAAACTCAGTGTCAGCATCTTCTGGCACCAGATCAACACGATTATAGGTAGCTTCATAGTTGGGGAAGGGATAGTCATCCCCACCATCCGCCAAAAAGCCCAGGGTGACAACCCGATAGGTCTTGCCGGGATCCACCACCACTCCGTTAGCCACAATCGGCTCGATCACCGCTCCGGTGGCATCGATCAACGCCATCGAAATCACCCGATCTCCTGCCGGCAAAGCGGGATCAAAACTGAAGGCGATACCCCCCACTTGTGGGAAGCGACCAGGGGTAGCTCCAGGGGCAGCGGTAGCCACACCATGCTCAACCACCTCCAACAACTCACTAGCCGTGAGGGTGAGAATGGACAGGGCATTATTGAAACGGAGGGCATTTTCGATGTCAAGCTGAGAAATCTCGCCGTCCTCTTTGCCCGTTAGCTCGTTGGCCAGAGGGGGAACTCGTTCTCCATCATCCCCAGGCAAAACCGCCCCAATCGAGGCGCGAATGCCCCCGCCATTTTTGATCGAAACCGCCGTACTGGGATCCACCGTTTGTGCGAGAGCCAAGTTAGCATCTGCCGTCAAGTTACCCAGGTTGGTTTCTTCGGAACGAACGCTCTGCCGCTCTCCATTCAAAAACTCGGTGGTGCTGCCAAAGATATTGCCATCTTTTTCGATCAAAATAGCTTCTACCTCGTCCACGGCGGCCACAACTTCCGAGTTAGGAGCCGCATTACCGGTTTCCGCGACCCCCTGATCATCGGTAGGATACGGACCGCTCAGATCATCAATAGCGGACAGCACACCGTTGGCATCAAAGCTAGCCACCAAGCGACCGACGTAGCGATATTCCCGATCCGTATTGACAACAGCAACAGGAGTGCCGGTAGCGGTGCGATAAAGCAGGGGATAGGGGCCAGAGGGATCCTTGCCAAACTCGGTGCGGATGCGCTCCCCAGGGTTAGCCAGCAGGGTATCGGAACCTCCGGCAATAATCACATCCACATCCCGGAGGAGGGGAGCTAAGCCAATTTCGTTGGCAAGTTGTTGCAGGTGAGCCAAGACAATAATTTTGTCGATGCCCTGGGAAGTCAGTTGGTCGATGGAGGGCTGAACGATAGAAGCCAAGGCACTCAGTTGCGAGCTCGAAGCACTGCTGTCCCAATCATCGGGAGCAACCCCTACTCCTCCTGGACTGGAGATGGAGCGTAGTTCAGGGGTAGTGATGCCGACAATACCAAACGTTTCGCCGTTTACCGTAATCACCGTGGACTTGGCAAGGCTATTGGGAATGGTACTGGCTTCTTGTCCATCGCCCACCACTAAGCCTGACAGAGCCGAATCAGTGCTGAAGTCGAGGTTGGCACTCAGATAGGGAAATCCAACAAAATCTCCAATCAACCCCCCTAGGGTATTGGTGCCTAGGTCAAACTCGTGGTTGCCCAAAGCTCCGGCCTGAAAGCCAATGGCGGTATTGATCACATAATCCGCTTCACCCCCTGTGGCATTAAAGAAGGGGCCAGGAATGATCACATCTCCTGAGGTGAGCAGGAGGTTGTTGGCAAATTGGGGAAGTAAGCCATTCACCACCGAGGAAAAACGGGGGGCATCTTCGATGGCGGCAACACCTGCCTCTTGGTCAGCCGCGTGTAAAATCTGCACCGTAAAAGCGGCAGGAGAAGCCGAAAGAGTGGCATTGGGATCGCTCTCAAAAACGGTACCGCCGCTGCCAGGGCTGACTCCGGTAGCATTATCGCCACAGGCTGCTAGGGTTAAAGCTGGTGCTAGTCCGGCTAGAAGCAAACCAAGGGTGGTCAGACAGCGTTGCCCCAAGGACTTGCTTGCAGGCTGGGGGGTCAATTTTGCATTCATGGCTAAGAGTTCCCGTCACAATACCTCACTGGCAATAGGCTAACAGGGATCCCTGGTTATCTTGTTTATTAAGCTCTTAAAGAAAGTTTAAGTAACTATTAACAATGTAATCTGACAGTTTAGGTGGCTGAAGCCCCCGGCAGTAGCCGTAATCGAATCCTACTCTTCAGAGTGCGAGGTTCAGTTGCAATGCAATCACTGTCCTTTGTCATCATCACAGCATTTTCATCTTGTGCTGCTTCAAAAACTTCAACATCTTGAGTATCTCGAAGGGATAACTCTCGCAGCGCAGATACTTCTAACCCAAAGGTTGATGATAGCCAGTTTGCTAGCGTTGGAGGTAACTGGGTATCAACCCAAATCTTCATCTCTCGAATGCAGGGACAACCACCACACTGACCAGGGGTTTGGGTAGTGCGGCTAAGCAAATTGGCTGTTGCGTTCATGATGAGGTGTTAAGCTATTCTGTCTACTTCCATCTTATTGAGTAATCATGATGCACCTGCCAGCCAACAGGTTACAGCAGCGGAGAGTGCTGATCTCGATGTTGGGCTGCTTGATATCCTGTTGGGGACGGTGCTTGGATGTTATCTGTGAGCCTCTTGTGCTGTGATAGATTAAGCGTCAAACAAGTAGTTTATGCAAGCGATGCCTGTACAAACGAAAGCCCAAGTGCTAGCTCTGCTCCAGGAGTATCACCAAGAGTTACACCGCTTGGGAGTGAGACGTTGCGGCGTTTTTGGTTCGTTTGCCCGTAACACTACAATTCACCCTCAAAGTGATGTTGATATTTTGGTTGCTTTTGATCCAGACCAGAAAACGTTTGATAACTTTATACACTTATCCTTTTTTCTAGAAGATCTTTTTGGTAGAGCGGTTGGCCTCATTACTATAGAATCATTGAGTCCTTATATTGGCCCGCGTATTTTAGCTGAGGTCGAGTATGCCTCCCTAGGCTCGTGAATATTTACAGCATATTCTTGATGAAACGACTTACATCATGACGAGTTCTACGAGTTTAGACAAGACGAAATTTATGCAAGATGAAACGCTGAAGCGTGCTTAGGCTCGTAGTATTGAAGTAATCGGTGAAGCGGTCAAACAGTTGCCAGATGAGTTGCGTCAAAAATATGATGCTATTGAATGGCGGACTATGGCTGGGATGCGTGATCGATGGATTCATCACTACTTTGGTGTTGACTATGACATTGTTTGGGATGTTGTAGTCAATAAAATCCTTGCACTGGATGCCGAAATTAGATTAATGCTTAAGCAGGAGTATCCGTAGGTCGGGCATTGAAAACAATGGTATGTGCAGCATCCCAACAATCCCAAGGCATCGGAACAAAGTTATGCGATCGGTGAGTTGCCAAGGTTATCGGTGTCCGGTGATTGGGAACGTTATCTGCCACGGCTGATTTGAGTGGTTACGAAGCTTTTGCGGATCCAGATAAGACAGGATTTAATAGCCCTAGAAAGAATCTGAATTCGGTTGAAGTGGAGGAAATTGAGCCAAGATCAAGGGATCCCCTAGCCAGCCGTACTCCTGCAAAGAAATCCGCCCTTTCTCATCAAAGCGGATCCCTTCCGCCTCCAATAAAACCCGCTGCCATTGGTCACTACCTAACCGAAACGGGGAGTAGGAAATGGATCCCTGAGCATTCACCACCCGTTGCCAGGGCACGGCAGAGTCCTCCCCCCGGCAGCGAAACAGGGCATAACCCACTTGCCGAGCATAGCCGGGATAGCCGGCCCAAGCAGCTACTTGTCCATAGGTCGCCACTTTACCCGCCGGGATCCCCTGCACCACCGCATAAATGTGGGCATAGAGGCGGGAACGGGGTGAGGAGGGGTGGGAATTCATAAGTATGATGATCCCATATCCCAAGCTAAGGGGAAACTCCCCGGATCCCAATGAACGGTATTGCCCCGTTTCCGATACACCTAAAATTGTTTGCCATCTATCAAGAGGTGATTGGCAGCCCCGAACTCACCCTGCTGGTGTCACCGGGTACCTCCGTTCAGCAACTTTGTGATGAGTTAATCGAGCAATATCCCGTGCTAGCCCGTTGGAAAACTCAAACCCGTTTTGGGGTCAACCTTAGTTTTGTCGAGGGAGACACGCTCCTGCAACCTGAGGATGAAGTGGTGCTGATCCCACCAGTGAGTGGCGGCTAAATCCCCTCAGAATCTTGAGAATTTGTTGACTTTCGGGTTGTTCTATCCTTTGATAACCGAATCTGGCCAGATCCAAGCGGAATGAGAGTGTTACGATGGCACTCAATAAAAGCAAAATGAAAGGCAGAATCCACAATGGCGGAATATACAAAGTCAATTTCCTTTTATGGACGGGAAATTGATGTCAATATTGGCTTGCTCGCTCCTCAGGCAGGGTGCGGAGCCTGGTTAACGTCGGGAGAAACGTCTATTTTGGTCACCGCCACTCGTCAGCCGGGACGGCCTGGGATCGATTTTATGCCGCTGCTGGTGGACTACGAAGAGCGCCTCTATGCGGCAGGGCGGATTCCGGGGGGATATCTGCGGCGGGAAGGTCGCCCACCGGAACGAGCCACGCTGATCTCCCGCCTGATCGACCGTCCGATTCGTCCACTTTTTCCAGAATGGCTGCGGGATGATGTGCAGATTGTGGCCACAACCCTCTCGGTGGATGACAAAGTTCCCCCCGATACCCTCTGTATTTTAGGGGCTTCTCTGGCGATCCGCCTGGCCGGGATCCCTTTTATGGGTCCGGTGGCCGCCGTGCGGGTGGGGCTGGTGGAAGATGAATTTATCATTAACCCGACCTACGCCGAAGTAGAGGCAGGGGATTTGGATCTGGTCGTGGCGGGAACGGCGGAAGGGATCATCATGGTGGAGGCAGGGGCGAATGAACTGCCGGAAAAAGACGTGATCGAGGCAATCGAGTTTGGCTATGAGGCCATTCAGGAGTTATTGGCCGCCCAAAACCAAATTTTTGCCGATCTGGAATCCCCCGCTGAACAGGGATCCCCCCCTGCACCCAACCTGGAGCTAGCCAGCTTTGTGGCGGAACATAGCCAGGTTCAAATCAAAGCGATTCTCAAACAGTTCCTCGATAAAACCTCCCGCGATAGCCAACTGGATGCCCTCAAGGATTCCTTAACCAGCCTGGTCGAGGCAAGACCGGAAATGGATCCCCTGCGAGTGCTGCTCACCGAAAACCCCAAAGACCTGGATGCTGCCTTCAAATCTCTCGTGAAAAAGCAGATGCGGCTGCAAATTATTGAAGAGGGAGTGCGGGTGGATGGACGCAAGCTGGATGAGGTACGTCCCATTCAATCGAAGGTGGGGCTGATCCCCCGTGTGCATGGCAGCGGCTTATTTACCCGGGGGCTGACGCAGGTGTTGTCGATTGTTACCCTGGGCACACCGGGGGATGCTCAGGAGCTAGATGATCTGCACCCCACCGACGAAAAACGTTACCTGCACCACTACAACTTTCCCGCCTTTTCAGTGGGAGAAACCAAACCCTCCCGCTCCCCCGGACGGCGGGAAATTGGGCATGGGGCATTGGCAGAGCGGGCTTTGGTTCCGGTTTTACCCAGCCAAGAGGACTTCGCCTATGTAATTCGTGTCGTTTCTGAGGTGCTCTCCTCCAACGGTTCCACCTCGATGGGATCCGTCTGTGGTTCCACCCTCTCCCTGATGGATGCGGGCGTTCCCCTAAAAGCTCCCGTCAGCGGGGTGGCGATGGGCTTGATCAAAGAGGGGGATGAGATCCGCATTCTGACGGATATTCAGGGCATTGAAGACTTTTTGGGGGATATGGACTTTAAGGTGGCGGGCACCACCCAGGGCATCACCGCCCTGCAAATGGACATGAAGATCACGGGCATTCAGGTCGATACCATCGAAAAAGCCGTCATTCAGGCCGGAGCCGGTCGCCAGTTTATTTTGGAAAAAATGCTGGAAACCATCGGCACTCCGCGGCGTCAGTTGGCCGCCTCTGCCCCCCGTCTGCTCAGCTTCCGTGTCGATCCCGATGATATCGGAAAGATTATTGGGCCAGGGGGCAAGATGATCCGCAGCATCACCGAAGCCACCGGAGCCAAGATCGATATCGCCGATGATGGCACGGTGACAGTAGCGTCTTCCCAGGGATCCCAGGCCGAGAACGCCCAACGCATGATCGAAGATCTCTTGCGGCGAGTGGAAGAAGGCCAGGTGTATTTGGGGAAAGTCACCCGTATCATGCCGTTTGGGGCGATTGTGGAGTTCTTGCCAGGAAAAGATGGCATGGTGCATATTTCCCAATTGGCTGACTATCGCGTGGGTAAGGTAGAGGATGAAGTCGCGGTAGGAGATGAAGTAGTGGTGAAGGTACAGGGCATCGACCGTGGCAAAGTCAAACTCACCCGCCTGGGGATCAGTCCCGAAGAAGCCGCCCAAGCCCGTGCCCAATCCAGCTAAGCGGGATCCCTTCCGCCTGCCGAGTCCGCCATTCAGCCAATCGATCGGTAGGAAACCGTGATGAAGCAGGCATCCCAGCGGCATCCACTCTGGCAGGGCATCAATTTCCTCCAGCATCGTCAACCCTCAGGAAGTTGGCAATGGCGGCGCATTCCCTGGGGGTTAGCCTGGGGAGTTGGCTGGGGAACCCTGCTCTGCTTGACCTCCTCTGGCCCCCTCCTTTACCGCCTGGAGAGCGATGCCCGCCAAGCCCTGTTTCGCCTGCGGGGATCCCAAACCGTCGCCCCTGAAGTAGTGGTCGTGGGCATCGACGGCAAGATCGAGGGCAGCAACCAGACGATTGACTTTTTGTTGGATCGAGCCAATTACGCTGGCTTGACCCTAAAACTGCTGCAAGCAGCGCAGGCCAAAGTGGTGGTCTTAAATTTGCCCAGCAGCTTTGTCGTACCCCAAACCCTTGGCAATGAAGATCTCGATGCCCCTCTGCGGCAACTGGTTCAGCAATATCCTGACCAATTGGTGCTAGCCACCCGCAGCAGTGAAAGTTTTCGTCAAGCCGAAATTAGCATCTACAACCAATTCCTGCCGTTTTCTTCGTTGTTGTTGGAGTATTTGGTTCCCCCCGAAGAAGTGCAGGGGGTCGTGCAATATCGGCTGGATGCCGCCGGGGTTTTGCGGCAAGCCTATTTGTGGGGGAACTATATTCGACGGGATAGCCAGACCTTACAGGGGTTTGCCTCCGTGGAGGCGCTGGCGATTGCCAAACTTGACCGAGAACGCGCTCGTCAACTCTTCCGTCCCGGTCGGCAACGGCTAGAGTTTAACCCCCTTGAGGCGGAGGCCGGTATCCCGATTCTGCCTATCGAAGCCCTTTGTCCGCCCCCCCCTATCAATAACTGTAGTGATCCCCAAACCGAACAGGTCTTGGATCCCGACCTGAAGCGCCAACTGCAAGGCAAGATTGTTTTGGTGGGATTTGTGGATGGCTATACGGAAACCTTTCCGGTGCGAATTGCCAATGGCCGACAGGTGGCGGCTGTGGAACTTCAAGCTCAAATTATTTCCAGTCTGCTGCAAGGCACACAATACCACTCAATTCCTGTGGGGTTATCCTGGCTGGTGATTGAGCTGTCCGCCATCCTGACGGGGGTATCCCTAGCCGCCAATGGGCAACGACTACGCCTAAGATGGCGGCACCTGATAGGACAACAGCGGTTGATGTGGCCGCTTGCGGCGCTATTGGTCTATCTTGCCTGGGCTGTAGCTCAATTTTTCTTTTGGCGACAGATCTGGCCCCTCACCCTGCCCTTTTTGGCCTGCGGCTTTACTATGCTAAGTGTAGTGCTGGCTTTGGTGCTGCTGCAAAATCGGGATCGCTTGATTGCTCAACAACTGGAATTGGAACAACTGCGGCGGGTGGAGCAGGAAGCGATTACCGATCAAGCCCGCAAACTCCTCTATCGGGTGGCTACCGACATTCATGATCAGGAGCTACAAGAACTAAAGCTAGTCATGGATGCTCTGGAAAGTTGGCAATGGCAGCAAACCCAGGGTCAACCCCCCGACCTTTCGCAATATGATCCCCTCCTGGCTCAACTGGAAGGCATTGGCCAAGGGATCCGCGACCAACTCAATGATGTGCGAACCCTCGCCAGCAAATTGAGTATTTCTCCTACCCTGCGGGAGGGACTGCATCAAGGGATGGATCACTATCTGAATGGGCTGATCGAAGTGGGGATGCTCACCCTACCCCTCAAGCGACACCTGCAACCCCTGCAAGAAGCTCCCACGAGCGAGTGGTTGGATGCGCGGGAGGATATCATGCGCTTTTTGCGGGAAGCCATGGCTAACGTGATCGGGCATGTGCAACCCCCCAAGGGCACCGCCACTTTTGTCGAAGTCAAGCTGACCCAGCGCCAACACCACTGTCAACTGCTCGTCATTAACGATGGGGTTGAGTTAGCCACCACCCGTCGCGGCGGATACGGCAGCAAAGCCATGAATACCATTGCCAGTTATTTACCCAAGGGATCCTGGCAGCGCACCCTCCTCCCCAACCACCTCACCTGTGTGGAACTCCACTGGGAAATGCCGGAAATACCCAGCGGGGATCCCCCCACCGATTTTTGAAGGGATCCCTTTTGTCCTCCTCATTCCCAGTTAGCTCCACGTGGAATGGCCAGAGGAGGCACTAGCGGTAGAGCTGCCAGCAAGTTATCCCCCCATATCTCAAGCTGTGGAAAACTCCCGCCAAACTCGGGATCATTCTCTGTGGAAAACTGACCTCCTGTGGAAAACCCCTGAAAAGCTGTGCAAAAGCCAGCTTTGCCTGTGGAAATGTTGGAAGGGTTTCTGGGCTGGATCCAAACCTGTGGAAAACTCTTAATTCAGGATTGGGGGCTAGACTCCGGCAACAAACAGCCCATGGCATCGCAACCTGCTGGGCCTTCGGTAGCCAAAAAGCCCTGATCATAGCGCCGTAAAGCCGCCAAAAAGTCCTGGGTGCGACGACGTTGCCGCACCTCCGCCGATAGGCGATCATAGGTAGGCTGATCAATCTTTTCAAAGGGCAGACGGGGGAAGGGGGCATCAAAACGCGCTAACAGAGCCGCACTCATGTAGCCTTCGTCCTGATCAATAGCCTGGTAGATGCGTTCTCCCAGGGCTTCAATCTCATCTTCCCGCAACTCGATAGTGGCACTAGTGTTATGGGTGGTGTAGTGCTGCTGCACCTGCATATAAAAGTCAAACTGAGCCAATGCTGAAAACTTTTCGATCTCAATGTCAGAGGCTCCTGGGAGATTCGCCCACGGCACTTCCACTGGAATTTCTACCAGCCACTCACTGCATCGTGGGTCAAAGGGATCGTTTAACAAGTTGCCGCCCTCATCCTTATCCGATTGGGAGGGCACAATCGAATAGCCAAAGTCTAGGCAGGCCAGCGCCACTGGATCGTTTTTGCCAAAGGTAATACGGCGAATATAACGCTGCGCTTTGGGAGGATGCCAGCCTGCCGATGCCCCAGTTAAGAGGGACTTCGTTCCAGCCGGTTGCACGGTTGTACACCGATTAGGCCGTGGCAGCCCGTGGCGATCGCAGTATTCCCAAACCACCTGATGCACGGTGTCCCGCCAGCGGGTGAGATAGGCTTGCTCCTCCTGCTTAAATTGCAAACCCGAAACGGTGAGGGGTCGGCCCGCCTCCCACCAGCGCAACCAGTCCACCCCAAACGCCTGCACAAAAAAGTCAAACAATCCCGTAAAAGAAACCCCAACAATCGGATCCCGTAGACGAGATTTTTGATAGCGCGGCTCCATAAATTGGTGATTCAAGAGAGCCGCAACGGAAAGCGCCCCCGCCGAAAATGCCTCTATTTGTTGTTGATCGTTATGGGGGTGAATTTGATTGAGATGCACTTCGGCCAGATTGCAATGGAAATTGCTGCCGATGATTTCCCCGCAGGGATTTAGCCCATAGCGAGATAGCCGATCAGCGGCTTCCCCATCATCCATAGCGGGATCCAGGTTCTGTAACCACTCCTGTCCCTTTCCGGCAACATAAGCCTTTAGGAAATCAATCTTTTGAGTCTGGGTTGTGATTAAATCTCGGCTGGAACGGGCAATCGCCTCTCCTGCCCACTGAATCGCCCCTTCTCCAGAGAAATATTGCTTCCGCACGGCATCAATCGATTCCTGTCGCGTTGGTTTGCGGTGAAAAACACGGGTATGATTGGCCATCCGCAGGGCATCTCGTTCGGGGTCAATTCGCCAATTACCATCTTCCCCCTGCATCCAAAGCTGATCTTTGGCGGTAGCCGCCAGATGATCGTCGCTATCAAACTGGCGCATCCCAGCTGATCGACGAATATTACCAGCCACAATGCAGGAAGCCGCCTCATCGATGAGCAAGCAACACTCCACCGAGTTGAGTTGACGCCCTACGGCTCGGTTCAAAATCGTGGCACACCGCTCGTAGAGGGTCGGTAGTTTGATGGGATTGGCGACCCCACCAAAGCCTTTTAGGGGTTCTCCGGCAGGTCGAACATCGCTCAAATCCACTGTCAGAAGGATTTCACCCCCCAACTGCGGATCACTGGCTAATTCCATCAATACCTGATAGGAATCCACCCAGCCCCGCCGACTGTCCCCCACGCGGATCCCGACGTTGTGCCCTTGTATTTCTACCCGCGTCAGAGGGGAGCGCTGGGTTGGCGGTGTCGAGCCAATGGCTCCCCCTAGCCTGATGACTAATCGGTTAGTAATAGGGGGCAATTGCGAGATGTATTTGGGTTCCAGGATGGCTCCGGTGCCACATCCCATCATCGCCAAATCCATCATCAGGCCAAAAGCCCGCCAATCCACCACATTAGTGCTGGTGCAGTTATAGCCACCGGAAAAGTTCTCAGGTCTATGGATCCAATCGGTTCCCATCACCCAGAGGGCGCGTCCCGACATCAATGCCTTCAGTTGGCGCTGCATCCGATCCACTAACGCTCGCTCGTTGGGAGTAAACCTCCCCAACTGACTGATGTCTTGGATGGTACGGTCACAGACTTGATCCCAGGTTTCTCTGCCTTGATCCGCTTGTCGACGGCTGTAGGTTCTAAAAAAAACAGGATTCGCCGCCGGAGCAGACGGGGGAAACCCACTAACCAGCTTGACTTTTTCGATATCACGCACCATGACCGTCTTGCCCCAGAAACTTTACGAAAAGCCAGGCAGGGATCCCACCTTGGCTATCCATACTATACGCTTTATATCTGGTGGCAAAGCTTGACAAAATCCTTACTGATCACTAGTGGTGGCGGTGATACCTATTGCCATGATCGCTCCCGTCATTGGGATCCCCCTAGGGCTGTTGATACAGCCTGGGCACAACCAGAGGCTAGCTGAATTGACAATCAAATACTACAAGATGTAGCATGACCTCGTAGTGTAACGGTCTCATTGAAAACATCTCAGCCAGTCGGAGAATGGGATCCCAGATTTTTTACGATTTGAGGATTTTATCTTCTAGACCTTTCAACCCAAAAGGGGGGGATCCCGGCCAATCCTGATGACGAGGAATAAGCATCATGACTTTCCAAGCTTTAGCGCTCAACACTTCCCATCCGGTTTTATCGTGGGCTGGCCATGATCTGGCCTCCGATGAATATCAAATGGTCAAAAATGTTGCTTCTTTGCCGTTTATTTTTAAGCATGTGGCGCTGATGCCCGATGTGCATTTGGGCAAGGGAGCCTTGGTGGGATCCGTGATTGCCACCCAGGAGGCGATCATACCGGCGGCGGTCGGGGTGGATATTGGCTGTGGCATGGGCGCGATCAAAACACCTTTTTTGGCGGAGCAATTGGCGGGAAAACTAAAAAAAATTCGTCTGGATATCGAGGCCACTATTCCCACTGGGTTTAACGACAACAAGACCCTTGAGAAATCGGTGCAAAATTGGCAGGGATGGCGGGATTTTCGTCACCTACATCCAGGGGTGCAGGATCTGGAATCAAAAGCAAAGCGGCAATTGGGATCCCTAGGGGGAGGCAACCACTTTTTAGAGGTTTGTCTGGATAGCGAGGATCAGGTGTGGCTGATGCTCCATTCGGGATCCCGTAACATTGGCAAATCCCTGGCAGAGCGGCACATCGACACTGCTCGACATCTGGCGAAGCTGGCCCATCAGTCGCTGCCGGATCCCGATCTGGCCTATTTTGTAGCGGGCACTCGCGAATTTCAAGCCTACTGGCACGATTTGCAATGGGCACAAAACTATGCCCGGAGCAATCGGCAAGTGATGATGGAACGGTTCAAGCAAATTCTGGAGAAACACCTAGCCGGTGGCAAACCCTTCCAACCGCTGCTGACGGTTAACTGTCACCACAACTATGCCGAAAAGGAAGTCCATTTTGGGGAATCGGTCTACGTCACCCGCAAGGGAGCTGTGCGCGCCCAAACCGATGACTATGGGATCATTCCTGGCTCGATGGGATCCCGTTCCTACATCGTCAAGGGCAAAGGTCATCCCGACAGCTATTGCTCATGCAGTCATGGAGCAGGACGGGCGATGTCGCGCAACAAAGCCAAAACTGTCTTCAGTCTGGAGGATTTGATTGAGCAAACCACAGGTGTTGAGTGCCGCAAAGATACCGGAGTATTGGATGAGATCCCTGCCGCCTACAAACCGATTGAGCAGGTGATGGCACAGCAGGCGGATCTAGTCGAGGTGGTGGCGACCCTCAAACAGGTGATCTGTGTGAAAGGCTAAAAGCAGCCAAGGGATCCTTTTAGCGTCAAGATAGTGGGGATCCCTATTCGGTATGGATCCCCGAACAAGTTTTGCTGGGGGCGGCTTCAGGATGTCCCCACCTCGGTCTATGCTAGTGGGGTAGCCTTACCGAAGAGCCGGAGGACGAGGATCATGCGAGAGGTACTGGCGATCATCTTGGGCGGAGGACGCGGCACTCGTCTCTATCCCCTCACCAAAAAACGGGCGAAGCCCGCTGTGCCCGTAGCAGGCAAGTATCGGCTGATCGATATTCCCGTCAGCAACTGCATCAACTCTGATATTGATAAGATCTACGTTCTCACCCAGTTTAATTCCGCCTCCCTCAATCGCCACATCACCAATACTTATCGCTTTTCTCCCTTTGGCGGGGGGTTTGTGGATGTGTTGGCTGCGCAACAAACTCCCGAAAATCCAGAATGGTTTCAAGGAACAGCCGATGCGGTGCGGCAATACCTCTGGTTGATGGAGTCTTGGAAAGCCAAGGAATATTTGATTCTGTCCGGCGATCACCTCTATCGCATGGACTATCGCCCCTTTATTGAGCGTCATCGGCAAAGCCAAGCTGATGTGACATTATCGGTGGTGCCCTGTGGAGAAGCCGATGCCTCCAGCTTTGGTCTGATCAAAATTGATGAAACAGGTCGGGTCGTTGATTTCAAGGAAAAACCCAAAGGTGCCCTCCTGCAAAGTATGCGAGTAGACACCCAATCTTTGGGGTTGAGTGCCGAAGAAGCCCTGCAAAAACCCTATATTGCCTCGATGGGCATCTACGTTTTTAACCATGATGCCCTCATCTCGATGCTCAACAATCGTGAGCATACCGATTTTGGCAAAGAGGTGATCCCAGCCTCCATTCAAACCATGAAAATTCAGGCATACCTGTTTAATGGCTATTGGGAAGATATTGGAACCATTGAAGCCTTTTATCGGGCCAATTTAGCGTTGGTACAACAGCCCAATCCGTCCTTCAGTTTTTACGACGCTCAAACTCCTATTTATACCCGTCCTCGCTTTTTGCCCCCCAACAAAATTCTTGACTCCCACATTCAAGAATCTATTATTGCTGATGGTTGTATCATCAAAAATGCTGAGATTCGTCATTCTATCATTGGCATTCGTGGTCGCCTAGAAGCCAATACAGTGGTTGAACACACGATGGTGATGGGGGCTGACTATTATGAATCAAGTGAGGAGCGGGAAGCCAAGCTAGCCAACGGGATCCCTCCGTTGGGAATCGGCGCGAACTCCCATATTCGCAATGCCATTGTGGATAAAAATGCCCGCATTGGTCGGAATGTTAAAATCCTCAACAAAGATCATGTCCAGGAGGCCGAATGTGAGGAAAAAGGCTACTGGATTAGCAACGGGATTGTGATTGTGATTAAAGATGCTGTGATTCCCGATAACACGATTATTTAGGAGATCTGGCAAGTGGGTATTGCTGGATATTGAGTCGATATCCAGTCGGGTTGAAGATAGTAGTTGGGGGTGCTAGCGCTAGGTTGAGTTGGCATGTTTTTACTCTTTTCTAAAATCTTGCCTCCCCTAGTTTATCCCTTGGGGTTAGCGTGTTTGCTGATCACCGCTGCTTTGGCCTGTTTGTTACGTCCTCAGGGATCCCGACTTTGGGCAATTCGCTTTTTGGTAGCGGCACTGCTGATTCTTTATTTGAGTAGTAATGGCTGGGTTAGTCGGGCGCTAGTTCGCTCCTTGGAATGGCGCTACCTGCCTCTCCACGACATTCCCACAGCGGATGCGATTGTGGTGTTAGGGGGAGGCACCCGACCACAAATTCCCCCTCGTCCCTATCTCGATGTCACGGATGCAGGGGATCGCATCCTCTACGGGGCTTATCTGTGGCAGCAGGGCAAAGCCCCTTGGCTAATTATGAGTGGGGGGCGTCTGGAATGGCTGGGGGAAGGGGGATCCCCAGAATCGGTAGATATGGCACGATTGGCTGAAGCGATGGGGGTAGCAACCTCGGCAATCCTTCAGGATCCCGCCTCCCTCAATACCTATCAAAATGCCGTCAACGTCAAAACCCTGTTGCAAACCCATGATCTGCATCGGATCATCTTGGTGACTTCTGCCCTGCACATGCCCCGCTCCCTCGGCATTTTTAGCAAGCTGGGGATCCCGACCATTCCCGCCCCCACCGACTACCTGACCAGTCAACGCCAGAATCGCAAAGGGATCCCAGGGGTTCTGGTGGATCTGCTGCCTTCCGCCGAAGCGTTGCAAGCAACCAACCGCGCCCTCAAAGAGTATGTGGGCTGGTTAGTCTATCGCCTGAAAGGATGGTTGTAGGTAAACCCCGCCCACTTTAAGACAGATGCAACCCATCAATTCAGGCAACGATTGAGATAAGTGAGATCAATGCTGTTTTGGGAACATCTCCGCCCATCCCTTTCCTAACATCACCGTAACCAGAGGGGACAGATCCACTGATAATAAGGAAACGGCGAGGGGTTTGTCGGCGCTAGTTCTGAGGGATCCCAGCCATCGATGGAATCAACCCTTTGACTAGCATTGAACCCTGGTTGCCTAATGGCTATTGTGTTAGCGTTCACCAACAATAAGGGCGGAACGGGCAAATCAACCCTCTGCGCCAACTGTGCCCATATCACCGCTCAACAGGGACAACGGGTTTTGTTGGTGGATCTTACCTCTCAGCGCACCGCCAGCACCCTGCTCCTAGGGGAGATTGAAGATTTAACCGAAGCCGAAACCGTGCTGGCTCTTTTGCAGGATCCCCCACTTCGCCCCATTCTGGAGTTACTCTATGAAAGCAGCAAAGGACTGGATGTGTTGCCCTCGCACGTAGGCATGGCTCAGGCGGTTTCACGGCTCGCGGTCATGACCCAAGACTCCTCCACTCTGCTCACGGATCAATTGCGTTCCATTCAAGAAGAATATGACTATATTTTTATCGATAGCCCCGGTGACCTGAACGAATTGACCCGCAATGCCTTGACCGCTGCTCAGCGGGTGATCATCCCCTCCCGTCTCAATCGCACCGACTTTTCTTGTACCGAGGTGACATTGCGATTTTTAGCCTCGACGGTCATGCCGCCACCAACAGCACGGGTGGTTCTCAATATGTTGGATGATCGCTATTTGCCAGGGGGAATCTGGGCGACAGCTCACACCGGACAACTTTATCAGCAGGCACGCCATCTGTTTGCGGATGTTTTGTCGCCCATCACGATCCCGGATAGCGGAGATCTGCGTACTGCCTTTGATCGGGGGTTGACCGTGCTGGAGTACAAACCGGATACTGTGGTGGCGCAACGTTTGCAGGAATTTGTTCATCAAGAGGTGCTTTGTGACTGATCATCGGAGTCTTTTTTCTGCCTCAGGATCTCCCCCTGCCCGTTCCTCCCGCAAGCGTAAACCTGTGGCCTCCCAGTCAGATTCAACCGATGCTTCCCCCGCTCCAGCCGACCTCCCACCCCCTCAGCAGTCGGATCCGCCTGGGTTGGAGGAGTCGGGATCCCTGGAGATCGCCCAACTGCAAGGGGAACTGCAAGCGCTGCAAGTCCGACATCAGCAGGATCAACAGCACATCGAGACCCTTCAGCACCAACTCAGCAGCAGTGAACAGGCTCGTGCAGATTTACAAAACCAGCTCCAACAAACGGTGGCTCACCGCGATGAACTGGAAAAAGCTCTCAAAACAATGCAGGCGCTCGCAGAAACCCGCGCCCAAGAGCTACAACGCCTGCACACTCAACCCACTGAACAACCCCCACCAACCGCTCACCAGCCCAAACGACAGCCCAAACCCCTTGGCATTCATCGTCCGATTGGCCCGCAGCCAGGGGGAGGCGATATGCCTGCCTTTCTGCTGGACTAAATCCGCTCCCAATCTCCTGAAAAATGCTGGGGAGAAGGGTCGCCAATTTACACCTCCTCCTCTGTGGAAACCTGCTTTTCCTGATGGAGTGGTGGCACCCCCATAAAAATCCTGTAGCAAACCCTACCCAGAGGGGAAGGATCAACGCTAAAGTTGCGGTGAGGATCCCTAAAGGTTATCCCTTCGCGGGGATAAATGAGGCCAAACAGCCAGAGTGTCTCTCGTCGTCACGCCCATGTATACTCCGTCTCCCCAACCTGTTCTCAACCATGTTCTGATTGTGAAAGACCGTAGCGGCCCCAGAGCCTATTGGTTGACGGCTGAACTTTATTCATTGGGGCGAGACGCCAGCAATAGCATTCGGATTGACTCCCAATATGCCTCACGGCATCACGCTATTTTGGTCAAGATGGAGTCTCCCCTCACTCCTGACGGCTTTGTTTATCACATTATTGATGGAGATGTGGAAGGCAACCCCAGCACTAACGGTCTCTATGTGAGTGGTCAACAAACCGAGTTTCGAGATTTAGAAGACGGGGATGAGATCCAGTTTGGTTCGGATGCGGTGGCGACCTACTCCCTACAAGCCAGGGATCTCAACTCGATTTTAGAAACCTTTGAGCATACCCAGATTGTGGTTCCCGGCTCTTAGGCTATCCATCCGCATGATACGATCATGACCTTATGCCACGATGTGTCTTCCCTGATGAGGTCTGCTGAATCGATAGCTACTCATGCAAGCCATTACCAAAATCTTGATTGCCAACCGTGGGGAGATTGCCCTGCGCGTGATTCGCACCTGCCAGGAACTTGGGATCCCGACGGTGGCCGTCTATTCTAAGGCGGATCAAAGTGCCCTACATGTGCAGTTGGCGGATGAGGCGGTTTGTGTGGGGGAAGCTCCCAGCGCCCGCAGTTACTTAAACATTCCCAATATCATTTCGGCAGCCCTCACCCGTGGAGCCAATGCCATTCATCCAGGCTATGGTTTTTTGGCCGAAAATGCCAAATTTGCGGAGATGTGTGCGGATCACAACCTGATTTTTATCGGTCCTGCTCCCGATGCCATGCGAAAAATGGCGGATAAGGCAACAGCCAGAGAAACGGTGCAGTCGGTGGGAGTGCCCACAGTGCCAGGAACCAAAGGCTTAATTGAAACCGACGAGGACGCCACCAAAGCGGCGGAACGGATTGGCTATCCGGTGATTATCAAAGCCACCGCCGGTGGTGGTGGGCGGGGAATGCGCGTGGTTCACAACAGCAACGACTTGGTGAAGATGATCCGTGCCGCCCGTGGCGAGGCCGATGCCTCCTTTGGCAACAGTGGCATTTACCTGGAAAAATTTATTGAGAAACCCCGCCATATCGAGTTCCAAATTTTGGGCGATACCTTCGGGAATGTTGTGCATCTCTACGAGCGGGATTGTTCGATTCAACGTCGTCATCAAAAGCTGTTAGAGGAAGCCCCTAGTCCGGCTCTCAATCCGGCTCTCCGCACCAAGATGGGATCCGCTGCTGTCAAAGCCGCCAAAGCAATCAACTATACGGGGGCAGGAACCATCGAGTTTCTCCTCGACAAGCACGGGCAGTTTTATTTTATCGAGATGAATACCCGCATTCAGGTGGAACATCCGGTGACGGAGATGGTGACCGGACTCGATCTGATCGCCGAACAGATTCGCATCGCCCAAGGGCAGCGACTTTCTTTTAGCCAAAAGGATGTGCAACTGCAAGGTCATGCCATCGAATGCCGCATCAACGCCGAAGACCCTAAGCATCAATTTCGACCTCATCCAGGACGGATTAGCGCCTATCTCCCTCCGGGGGGGCCTGGAGTGCGGATTGACTCGCATGTTTACACCGATTATTCCATTCCTCCCTACTACGATTCGCTGATCGGCAAGCTAATCGTCTGGGGGCCAAATCGAGCCGCCGCCATTCGTCGAATGCAACGGGCTTTAGGAGAATGTGCCATCACCGGCATCCCCACCACGATCCCTTTTCATCAAAAAATTCTGCGACACGAAGCCTTTTTGAAAGGGGATGTTTATACCGACTTTATTCAACAGCACATGCTCAAAGAGGAGGACTGAGGGACTGCGATGCACTACTAGGAAGGGATCCCGTGCATTGTCCCTATCTTTGACGAGTGTTTAGGGAATGGGTGGATGAGCAAGGGCAAGATAAACCCTGACGGTCGTGCCATCCACTTCGGAGGAGCGAATCGACAGTTCTCCGCCGTGAGCTTCCACAATTTGTTTGACAATCGGCAGCCCCAGTCCGGTTCCGGCAGGCTTGGTGGTGTAAAACAAGTCCGTCACGCGGGAGAGGAGGTGGGCGGGGATAACCGAGCCACGATTGTGAATTTCGATGCAGGCTTGCTGGCGTTGGGAATCTTTGAGCAGGGAACAGCGAATGGGATCCCCTTTGGCTACGGCCTCACAGGCGTTGCGGAGCAGGTTAATCACCACCTGTTTGAGACGATCCGCATCTGCTTTCACCCAGACCTTATCAGCCCAGGGCATATAGTTGATTGTGTATTGATTCATGTCAAACGACAAACGAAAAATGGTGATCTGTTCCTCAATAAACGTATTTAATTCTAGTAAAGAGGGGCGCAAGACCTGTAGCCGAGAATAGGTCAAAATATCATTTAATAATCGCTCCAGTCGTTCCTGTTCCGCCTGGGCTAAAGACAGGCGTTCCTGGGCAGGTTGAGGAATCGGTAGCCGTTGAAAATAGTTGAGGGTCAGGCTAATCGTGGAAAGAGGGTTACGAATTTCATGGACAATCATGGTGGCAAACTGACCAATCGCAGCTAAGCGTTCCTGTTCCATATTTTTTTCCTGAGCCATTTGTAATTCAGCCGATCGAACCAGAACTTCTGCTTCTAGTGCTTCGTTAAACTCCCTCTGTTGTTGATAAAGATGATAGTTATCAATAGCAGTAGCCGCTCGTTCGGCAAATAATTCGGCAATGCCTACTTCTTCGGGGCTAAATTCTCGCTCTTGGCGATGAAAGGAGCAAATAGTTCCTATAATCTCCGAATAAGATGTGCGTAAAGGGATCCCCAAATAGGCACAGTAGCCCTCTGGAGGTTCTCCATATTCGGGGTGATCTAGCGCATTTCTAACAACTAAAGTCTCTCCAGTTTCAAAGACCGTATTGGTTAGCGATCCATGCACATCAAAGGCGCAATCAAGATCTTCCCCCTCTAAGTTGCTGGCCAAAACCCGCTCTAGACCATCTTTGACAAAGGTGACTACCGACCAATCTACCTCCAACAACTGGCTGACTCCAGAGGCGACTGCGGCCAAATATTCGCTCAGATTTCCGGCTCGGTAACTGAGGGAACCAAGCGCCTCTAAGGTGCGTCGTTCTCGTTGCCAGCGCCGCAATCGAAAAAAGGGAAACCACCGACTAATCCAAGCTGAAAAGGTGATCATTTTTGATTTGGCAGCCATTGAGGTTTTGTTTTATTGAAGATAGGAGTCTAAGATAGAAATTAGCTAAAGTCAGTGTACGCAAAACTTGCTAGCAAATGTTTCCAATTAAAAGCCACGATCATGAGTGTTCATGTTTTATTGGTAGAAGATGATGTCAGCTTGGCGCGATCCATTGAGTTAGAACTGAGCTGTGAAGGCTATCAAGTTACCGTCAAGCATGATGGCTTAGCTGGTTTAACACTAGCGCGGGAGACCCAACCGGATCTGATTTTATTGGACTGGTCAATGCCAGGGATCTCCGGTTTAGAAGTCTGCCGGCGATTACGCTCCACTGGCAATCTAACGCCGATTATTTTTTTGACCGCTCGCGGAGAAGTTACGGAACGGGTGACCGGTCTGGATGCCGGAGCGGATGATTATGTGGTCAAGCCCTTCAGTATTGAAGAATTGTTAGCCCGCATCCGTGCCCGCATTCGCCATACCCAAGAACAAAACGATCATCTTTTACGGTTTGGTGATCTCACCCTCAATCGCACTACCCGTGAAGTGTTACGAGGATCCCGTGCCATTGATTTAACTCCCACTGAATTTGATTTGCTGGAATATCTGCTGATGCATCCTCGGCAAGTGTTGACCCGCGAGCGCATTTTAGAAAAAGTTTGGGGATATGACTTTATGGGCGACTCCAATATTATCGAGGCTTATATTCGATATCTGCGGATCAAACTGGAACAAGAAGGAGAACCCCGCTTACTACAAACAGTGCGGGGGGTGGGCTATGTTTTGCGAGAATCTTAGTTGAATAACAAGGGATCCCGTCAAGTCAGGGGATCCCTTGCCTGGGGCGTAAAGGGTTTTAGATCAGCCAACCCATCACCAAGTATTCAACGCAGATCCAACCAGATCCAACTAGTTGTTAGCTTTGCCAATACGAGCTTTGATAACAGCATCGCGCAAGGCACTGAGTTTGGCAATTTCTGCATTAGCCTGGTTGAGCATGGCTTCTCCCATCGCCTTAATTTCGGGGTTAGAAGACTGCATCGCCATCAAACCCACCTGCACCATATACATGGCTTGCGACATCATTTCATCAACAATAGCCACATCAAAATTGGGATCGGTGGGATCATCAACCGCCATAAAACGATCCCCGCCACTCTTGGCTAAGAGAATAGTCTCCTCAGTTTCCCAGGAGAGGGGATTGGCAACAGCTACCGATCCAAAAGCCAAGGTGATGAGGCTAGCTAACATCGTAGCTTTCAGTTTTGTCATCATGGGATCCAATTCCTTTGTAATTTGAATAGAGAGATTCCTATCCCAATACCCCAATGATCCATGCCATTCAAGAATCAGTAGGCTAAGTGGAAAAGTAATTTCAAACGGGAGTGTTGAGAATAGAAATCCTACATTCATGAGTATGGAGACTCATCCTGAAAAAACTCTGACAGATTGAGATTCCTTGTCTGAGAATTAGCAGAGAGATCACCCAAAAGTTTTGCTGCGAGGAAATATGGAGATATTCTAAAGATTTAATCTGCTTAGATTCTATAGGCTTGTCCTAACATTACGATGCCTTAATGAAACGGATCGAAAGCAAATCGAAAGTTTTCACGTTAGCTGTACTAACAGAGAAATCGTACCAAAGCCAACCAAAAGTGCCCCACTGGCATAGGTCAACCAGCCGGACCAGCGGCGGAGAGTGAGTAGTTGTTTGATCACTGACGTAAACAGTCCCGCCAGCAACAGGGGAGCCACCAAACCCAAGGCATAAGCAAACAACAGTCCGGCTCCCAGGGGGGCGTTGGCAGTGGTGGAGATCCAGCCCAATAGGGCAATCAAAACCGGAGTGCTACAGGGGGAGGCCACCAACCCAAAGGTCAGACCCAGCATCAAGGATTGCCCAGCTTGCGGCCATTCTTTGGAAACTTGCCACTGCCCCAGCCAATTAGGGAAGCGGATAGGCAAAACCTCCAGAAGATTTAACCCCATGCCAATCGCTACCCCTGCCATCAAAATCCCCCAGAGGGATCCCACTTGCCCATAGATGCGCCCCAGCAAAGCTGCCCCTAAGCCCAGCCCTGTCAGAGTAATTGCCAGCCCCAGCGTAAACCAAGCGGTTAACCAAGCGGCCTTGCTGCGTTGGTCGGCATAGCCTCCGATATAGCCCACCGTGATCGGCAGCATCGACAACATGCAAGGGGAAAGGCTGGTGAATAACCCCGCAGCCCAAACGATGGCAAAACTGATAGGAGATAAATGGTGGAGTTGGTTGGCTACCAATTCTGTTGCCACTTGATCGAGGCGATAAAGCCAAACATGCCAGAACTCAACCATAGCTAGCCGAAATGGGGGATAGGGATCCCGATCATAGTTCACTTCCTCGATAGCGTCGAAATCCTCTAGTCTTTCCTTCAATTATTAAGCAGGAATTTCTTCCCCTCCTCTAGCATTGGGACGACGGTTGAGGGAGGGTGAGGGCTGTATCCCTGTTGGCGGGAGGTTATTTTAGAGGGAAGAAAAGGGATTGTTTGGCTAGATTTTTATCGGGAGCATCGATCATGAACGAGGATATGTCTTCTCCACTATTGCGAGATGATCACCATTACGTGTTGCTGTTGCCCAACCTAGACGAACAATTTCTCACCCGCCATGAATTGCAGGAGTTTTTGCAACAACTGTTGCAGGAATATCCCCATTTGCAGGATGCCGATCTAGCCCGCTATGGCGATCTGGCTAGCCAAGCTGAGCGGGTTATTCAGACCACCTGTTCCCTAGCCATCAGTGAGGGAGAAACAGTGCAGTGGTACGCTGTCCGTCTCCATAAGCCTGCTCCTCCCCCCCTGCCTACTTAAGGCGGAACTTAGGCGGAGGTAGTGGTCGGGATCCCTAAGACTGGGCAGGGACAATAGGGAATCAACCCTTGCACAATTGAGTGTTGGGGAGATTGGCAGCCCAAGAGAAGAAGGTTTGCTCCCGTCTGCTCCGCCACCTGCCGCAACTGGCTAGCAACATCCCCAAATCGTAGATGGGCGCTCAGGGATCCCCTCCATTCATCCGCCAAAACGCGGGCTTGGTGCAAGATAGCATCGGCAGCCACTACTGCTTGGGGAGCCGCCACATAGACCACATGCACCGTTACTTGTTTTTGGCTGGCGATGCGGGTTTGATGGGCAATCCAGAGGGTCAGGTCAAGCGCCGTCTGGCTGGCTGGCGATCCGGTATAGCCCACAACAAAATGATGGGTATGGCCGGAGGGAGCGGGATGGCTACCGGGAAAGAGCACAACAGGACTGGGAGCATCAGCCGTCAGGCTCGACTCTAGGCGCATCAATAGGGATTTAATCTGCATGATAATGAAGCTCCTTAACGAAGGGTGAAGAAACAACAAAAAGTCCTCAACATTAAGACGCCTGCGCTCCTTGCTAGCAACGAATTGAGTGCCAAACCTGAGCGCTCGAATCCCCCAGCCAGCTAAACATTTGAGCCAGGGGAACGGGCTTGAAGAGAACTCAACAACTGAAGAACCTGAGAAGCAGTGTGCTGCTGTTTAAGCCTGCTTTCTGAAACCACCTTTGGACTTGCCAAAGACAGAGGAAATGCTGCTTTTCAGTCTTCTCTCAATGCCGACGGGGTTAGCTGACGGGCTGGAGCTAAGAGATGCTCCTCTGGTTGAGACCAACGGCGACAACCACGATACGCCCCTTGGATTGGATCCCCCGCTTCAGAAAACTTAGGAATGAATTTCCCTTAATTTTCTGAACTAGGCTGACTGACTCCATACACCGCCATTAGGTTAGCATCCGTATCTTGCCGGATCAAGGGGTGAACTCAGGGATCCCTGCTAGATGGAGGCTATTCTGTTCCTAAGGCATAGATGGCGGCTCAAGGACTACGGAGAAACAGTTTGATAATTGAAGTTCCTTGTTCAAGGGAAACCCCTACCCACCCATTCCTCTCAGGGCTGATTGACCTGGGCAGAGAGGCCACGAAATGAAACCGATCCACTCCAGTCCCAGACTGTTCTCTGACGAAAAAGCTTTGGATAGACGGGAACACTGGTGGGATCCTCCACTGCCGCTGGGTATCCTAAGGAACAAGTCGGCTGCTATGTTGGTCTTGAAGTTCGTTCAATCTCCCCACCTGAGTTGACATGATGCTGCCTTCCTCCCTCTGGCACTGCTGGATTGCCCTAGCGCTGGTTGGACTATCGGGGATCCCACCCGTTAGCGCCCAGTCCCAAAGCGCCTTGAATGCCCAGTTAACGGAAGCCGTCAACCAGCAAAACTGGTCGCGGGCGATAGCGATTGTGGATGGCATGATTGAAAAAACAACCGACTCCGAAGCCAAAGCCAAATTGACCCGTTATCGAGCCAGTTTGCGGCAATGCCAGCAAGGGCAGTGTGCCGGCGCAACCGCCCCCACTCCCACCGCCCCCCCCGGTTCCATCACCCCGCCCCCCGCCGCCCCTGTGGTCGCCCAAGCCCCGCCACCGGCCTCCGCCAACTCGCTCGTGAGTGCCCAACAAAAACTGAAGGCTGGAGATCTGTTAGGGGCGATTGACGAGTTCAGCGCCGCCCTGCAAACCAATCCAGAATTAGTGGCAGCCTATACAGGGCGAGGCTTAGCTTACTATCGATTGGCGGATTTTCAGGCGGCCAGTCAGGACTTTTCGGCAGCCCTCGAGCGGGATCCCAATAACGCCAAGCTCTACCAACAACGGGGGGTCACCTTCTTTAAGCTGAATGATTTAACCCGCGCCCTTGAGGATCTCAACCAGGCCATCGGACGGGATCCCAAACAGGCGGTGCCCTACTACAACCGCAGCCTGATCTATGCCGAGGTTGGCCGCTACGAAGATGCCCGCCAAGACAGCGAACAAGCCCTGCAACTGGATCCGAAACTGGCGGTGGCCTATCAAACCTATGGCATCGCTAACTATCGATTGGGGCAGGTGAATGTCGCTATCCAAGCCCTTGACCAAGCCATCAAACTGGATCCCCAACTGGCCTCAGCCCTGCAAAACCGGGGGTATATTCGGGTCAAACAGGGGGAATGGCCCGACGCCCTTGACGATCTTAAAGCGGCAGCGGCTCTTTACGTTCAGCAAAATCAGCCAGATCTTTATCAACAGGTTCAAAAACAAATCGATACTTTTGCTCAGATGGATGTCCTAGAAACCAGTCCCAGCCCGACGGTCTCTCCCTAGTTACAGAATCCTTAGTTTGGATCCGTTATCCTCTAAGCAAGGCCCACGATTATGGTTCCCCCTCCGTCCCCACCCCCTAGTTGATGGATTTTTTATGGAAACCCAGTCCCTAACGCCCCTGGATCAACTGCAAGCCTTCGCTCAAGATGATGGCAAGCCTTTACAAGTTATCCTAGACGAAGCCATTTTTTTGCTGCGGCGGCAGCGCATCCGTCATCTGGATCGCCTAACCCGTCGGGATCCCCAGTTAGTGGAACAAGACTTTGGCACGACTCCGGCTGCTTGGGCCAGACAAGATATCGAAGAAGACCGTGGACTGATGGAAGACCTAGGAGCCGTGTTCCATGACCCTGAACAATGGCAACTGCTGGTGCAGACTATCCAACGCCAAGGTCACCCATCCAGCCTTTCCTAATCCTGACCGTATGGAAATCTAAAGATCCAACCAGCCCACTGCCAAGGAGGATGGAGTCGTGAGTCAACGGGTATCTGGAGAAATCATTGGCAACCGTTACCAGTTGACGGAGCGGATCAGCGCGGGGGGTATGGGGGAAGTGTTTAAGGGGGTAGATACCCAGCTCTTCCAGCGCACTGTTGCCATCAAGGTGTTACACCAAAATCTGGCCGGAGATGACAAAACCCAGCGTCAACTGCGCCGCCGCTTTGAAGACGAAGCCCGCCTGAGCACCCTCTTGGGGGAGCATCCCCTCATCATTAAAATCCTTGACTATGGCCTGGATGACCACCAGCCTTACCTGGTCATGGAATATCTGGCGGGATCCAGCCTGGGGGAGCTGATGTTAAAGCACCACGCTATGGATCCCCGTCATGCGGTGCATATTACCCGGCAGATTTGTGCTGGACTGCATCATGCTCATTCTTTTGAAACCAGCTTTGATGATCTGACGATCAAGGGTGTCATTCACCGCGATATCAAACCCAGCAACATCATGGTGATTCACGACAAAACCATTGGGGAAACCGTCAAAATCCTGGATTTTGGGATTGCCAAGGTGATCAGCGATGCCTCGATGGCACTGGGCACGCAAACCACAGGTTTTTTGGGAACTACCCGCTATGCCTCCCCAGAGCAGTTGCGGGGAGAAGAGTTGGATAGTCGCTCGGATATTTACTCACTCGGCTGCGTTCTCTACCGCATGTTGGCGGGAGAGATGCCCATCACTCCCAACACCGACACCTTTCAGGGCTGGTATCAAAGCCATAACTATCAGCCCGCCCGTCCCTTTGCCCGTGACCAGTTGCCCCATACCATACCCAAAGCTCTGGAAGAGGTGGTTCTAGCCTGCCTAGAAAAGGATCCCGCCCAGCGTCCCCAAACCATGCAGATTCTCGGATCCGCTCTGGAAGCCGCCCTCTACACTCCGGGATCCTCGTTGGCTCCCCTACGCACCCATCAGATTATCCGTTCTACTGATGGATTGGCTGGATCCCCAACGTCGGGTTCGGTCTACACAGCGGAAGCAGAAATCTTTTCGGGAAACACCCTCGCTCAACTGGATGCGGAAGCCGTTGCCACCGCCAAAACCCAGCATCTCACTGCCTTACCCGCCGGAACAGACAATCAAGCTCCCCCACTTTGGCAAAAATTCTGGCCGATTGGCCTGCTGGCTCTGCTCATCCTGACCGTCGCTGGAGTGGGTCTGCGTTTCCTGGTTTCCCCCGGTGAAGAAGACAGCCTACCCCCCCTACCGGCCAGTCCGCTCCCTTCAGGAGAGGCAACTCCGGTCGCCCCTGGCGAGCTGGATTTGTTGCCACCGGAGCCGATTCTAGACTTTACTCCCCCCCCTGCCCCCCAGTCTACTTCTCCCCCTCCGGTCGCCACTCCCGTAGCTCCAGCTAAGCCGGCCACCCCCCCACCCCAAGCTACCCCCCGCCCCACCCCACCCCCGCCTAAACCGGCTACCCCCCCCCCTGCCGTCTCACAACCCCTTTTCCCACAACAAGCGGCTCCCCAGCCGACCCGTCCACCTGTGCAAGCGGTTCCTACTCCCAACCGGGGGCAAACCCTGCAAGAGTTGAAGGAGCGAGCCAGAGACAGCCGCAACTAACTCCAGCCCATCCAAGCTCTTCCTTCTGGATTAACCCCTGTGCATCTCCCTTCTTTTTTATGGTTATGGCGAGTGGCCGCTTGGTCAATGGGGTTGACCTGGCTGCTTTACCTGCTGCTGGCAGTAATGGGTTGGATCCTGACCCGCCAACGGCTGCGACCCCAATGGCGACTGGGATTATCCCGCCCCCATTGGCGACAGCTCCACCTGAGCCTAGGCATTCTCTTGGTGGCTTGTGTCCTGCTCTTGTTAGGAATTGGCATTGTGGGCACTTATGGCCACTACGGCAGTCTGGGGCATTCTTGGCATTTGCCTGCCGGATTAGCAGTGGTTGCTTTAGTCTGCCTATCCGCTCTGCTGGGTTTATCGATTCAGGGATCCCCCACCGGAAGAGGGACGATTCGCCGGGAATGGCATGTGGTGGTGAATGGGGTGTTGCTGTTGGCCTTGCTGGGCGTAACCGTGAGTGGCTGGCAGGTGGTGCAAAAATACCTGCCTCCCCCCTGATTCCCCAGAAATCCCCTCGCCAACGGTTCGGAAGCCATTACAATAGATTACGGACTTTCGCTAGCACCTTCTATGGATTTTGGAGTCGGGTTTCTTTCCAACAATGTCATGCTGCCGATTCTCGATTTCTTCTACGGAATCGTGCCTAGCTATGGCCTTGCCATCATCTTCCTGACCTTGGTGATCCGCTTTGCCCTCTATCCCCTCAACGTCGGATCCATCCGTAGTATGCGAAAGATGAAGGTGGTACAACCCCTCATGCAAAAGCGCACGAAAGAGGTGCAGGAGCGCTATAAAGATGACCCGCAAAAACTACGGGAAGCCCAAAGCCAAATGTATAGCGAATTTGGGGTGAATCCGTTGGGGGGTTGTCTACCTCTGTTTGTACAGATGCCTGTCCTGTTTGCGCTGTTTGCCACCCTGCGGGGATCCCCTTTTGCGGCGGTCACCTTTGATATCAATCTGCAAATTTTGCCCAGTGAGGTGATGGCAGATGTGGTACCGGCTCCCTTTACCACTCCGGCCAAAAATATCTTCTTGACGGAAACCCTCCACAAACCCGTTGTCTTGACCGATCCACGCGGTCAGAAAATCGGTGTGGGAGAACAAGTGCCGTTGTTGTTGCAGGGGGCAGAAGGCAAAAACTTTGCCGAGCTGTTAGCTGAAGCCGAAGCGGATGCCAGCAAGCTTACCCCCACCTGGACGATTACCAAAGGAGGGGATCGTGCCCAGATTCAAGCGGATGGAACCTTGGTTGCCCTAGAACCGGGGGATGTGACGGTGCAGGCTTCCATTCCGGGGCTTGCGGCTGACACGGGCTTTTTGTTTATCGACAAACTGGGTCGGGTGGGAGCCTTTGATGAGGACGGTACGATTCACTGGGATATCATCGCCATGATCCTGGTGTTTGGGGTCAGCATCTATGTCAACCAGTCCCTAACCGGACAAAGTAGCCCTAGCAACAATGCCGATGAAGCCAGCGCTGCCCAAAATTCCGCCAACAAAATCACACCGATTCTTTTCTCCGGCATGTTTTTGTTCTTCCCGTTGCCAGCAGGGGTGTTGCTCTACATCCTCATTTCCAACATTTTCCAAACGGTACAAACCTATCTCCTCTCCCTCGAACCTCTCGATGAAAGCCTGCAAAGCTTGATCGAAGCGGAGCGGCAGACCGCGACACAGGAAGTCAAAGCCGAAAAAAGCAAGCGCAAAGAGGCGGGAGAACGGGAATCGTTGCCCTTTGAACCCTAAGTCCTGGCATGGCTCAGTCCCCTAGGAGGTTGGATGACTTCACTGGAACCCTTAGCTACCCCTTCAGCCGATGTGACGGCTCTCCTGGAGCGGGCACAAGCCTGGTTGATGCAGGTATTGCTCCTGATGGGGATCCCCGCGCAGGTGCAGGTGGTGGGGGAACAACTGGAGATTGTGCCGGATTCCTTATCTCCTGAACAGCAGGATATTTTGTTGGGGGTACAGGAGAATCCCCGCCAGGATCCGGAAGGGCAAGGGATCCCTTTGGATGCGTTACAGTATCTCGCCAATACCCTCCTGAATATTCATCAATCGGAAGCAAACCAGCGTTCCTACACGATTGAGCTGGGGGGCTATCGGCAAAAGCGCCAGCAGGAGTTGCACGAAATGGCTTTGGCGGCGGTGGAACAGGTGCGATCCACCCAAAAAGAGTTTGAATTCAAATCCTTGTCGGCGGCGGAGCGGCGACAGGTTCACACCTATTTGGATGATCCCAACTATGCCGATTTAGAAACCTTCAGCCGTGGCAAAGAACCGGATCGCCGCTTGGTGATTCGGCTGGCTCATTCTGACCCCAGCCTCTGAACCTTTGCTTTGGATCCTGCCGTTCTCCCTGTTTTTGCTATGTTGAAACCGATTCGTTTGGATGATCTGCAACGACTGCCTCGCCAGACTTATACGCAAACTTTTCAGCAGTTTATCGAGGGGTTTGCCAGTCTGATCCCCGTGACGGGGCAGGTGGCGATCACGCATCGCGGCAATTTTTTGCAGGCCAATGGTCAAGCCAATACCATTGTTACCCTTTCCTGCCATCGCTGCCTCCAGCAATTCAACCATCGGCTGGCCATTCAATTTGAGGAAATTCTTTGGATTGAAGACCCTGCCGCTCATCCCTTGCCCCAGGAGTTGGAAATTGCCCCGGAAGATCTGATGGAGCGGATCGCCCCCCACGCTGAGTTTGACCTGACGGACTGGGTTTATCAACATCTCTATCTGCAACTGCCGGATCATCTGGCTTGCCGTGCCGATTGTCCAGGGATCCCTGTCTCCGCTAGCCCCTCTCCGCCTCCGCAGCCATCTGTGGATCCCCGTTGGGCTGCCCTGCGCCGTCTTCAGCCATTCGATTGAACCCAAGGAGTCTCTCGCGTGCTCACCAACTGGCTGGAATGGATCGGTTTTCACCCTGCTACCGTCGTAGGGATTGGGTTTTGGGGGTTGGCGCTCTACTGGGGATTTGCTCCCCTCAACGAAAAATTGGTGGAAAAATTGCTTAGCCTGCCCTGGTTGGGTTTTGACCAGATGGGCCTCTTGAGTGGGCTGTTGGGGATTTTGCCGCTGTTGGCGCTGGCAATCTTTACAGAAAGTCTGATGGAGTGGACTTTAGGTTGCAGTTGGGCGGTATCAGGCAGTGTGATTGCTAGTATGGCGGGGGGAATCTACGAGTTGGGTCGCCGCGATAGTCAAAGCCACTCCGAGAAATGAAGGGATCCCTGGTAAGTGATGGCTATCTCTAATCTAGCTCCATTGCGGCTCAAGGCGGCCTCCCTCCTCCTCTATCAGGATCTCTGGCAAACGCCACTGGGGCAAGCTTGGTTGAAGCTGCTGGAGATTTGCGATCAGCCAGACAATCTGATAGCCATTAGGCGCGCCTATGGACTATGGTTTCGCGCCTTAGCGGAGACACAGCTCAGTTGGCAAGAGTGGCTGTTTCAGCAAATTTTATGGGCGGATAATCCTTTTTCTCGTCGAGCCAGCCAGCAACCCTTCCATCAATTACCCCTTCCTCTGCAAAAAGCGGCGGCTGAGGATTTAGCCCATTTACGCGAGATAGCCATAGGTTCAGCCAGCCTACGAACCCATCTACAATCCCTAGCCATCCCTGTTGAGTCGTGGTGGGATCCCCTCACCCCCATGGCGGATCCCTTGTGGCAGGCATGGCAGCAGGCTGAGGACTGCTCACAAATCCTACCGCAACTGGCGGATCGTTACCGTCAAGAGGGAGTTGGTCTCTGGGCTCGGTATCGTGCCTTTCGTTGGCAGTCTCACCAGTTAGTGGGGGTGGCTCAGACCGATCGCGTGCCAATAGACGATTTGTATGGCAACCTCAAGCAAAAACAACGCCTCTGCGCGAACACGGAAGCTCTCCTATCCGGCAAGCCTGCTCTGCATGTCTTACTCTATGGGGCGCGGGGCACCGGAAAATCGTCGCTGGTGAAAGCGCTCTTAACCCGTTACGGGGATGCGGGGTTGCGGCTGCTGGAACTGAGTCCGGCTCAGTTGTTGGATTTGCCCCAGATCCTGCCGCAACTGCAACAGCAACCCCAAGCTTTTATCTTGTTTGTGGATGATTTGTCCTTTGAAGCGGAAGAACGGGAGTTTAAGCAGCTCAAAGTTTTGTTGGAGGGGGATATTGCCGCTCAACCCGCTAATGTCCGTCTCTACGCCACCACCAATCGCCGCCATCTGATTCGAGAATATGTTGCCGACCGACCCAACCCTAGCGATCAGGAGATCCATGCCTGGGATACGCTACAAGAAAAGATGTCGTTGCGGGATCGCTTTGGTTTAACCCTCACATTTACCCCTTTTCGGCAGACGGATTATCTATCCACGGTTGATCACCTCATGGCTAATCGAGGCTTGAGTGGCCAGCAGGAGATTGTGCAGCGGCAAGCCCTGATGTGGGCGCAACAGCAAAATGGGTTTTCCGGTCGTACCGCCCGTCAATTTGTGGATGCTTGGCAAGCCGGATTGCTCTAAAGGTAGCGAATGGGATCCCCCATTCAAGAAAGTGCCGCGGCTGCGGTTTTCTCCACTTGGGCGGCCAGATGGGCTTGTCGTAATTGTTCCACCAACTCACTGCGCCGCTCATACAGCCGCTTGAGGGGACGAGGGGCTACTTTGCTGAGGGCATAGGCTGTCAGGAGGGGCAGAGCAATCGTGGAGTCGCTGTAGACCACTACGGTTCCTGGCAGTTTATCAGGGTCAATCTTCCCCCAGGAAACTGCCTCCGACGGAGTGGCCCCCGACAATCCCCCCGTATCGGGACGGGCATCCGTGACCTGCAAAAAGAAATCATGCCCTTTTTCGTCAATGCCCAAAACCTCTTGAATCTGCGGCTCGGTTTGCAGCATAAAGTTCTTGGGGGATCCCCCCCCCAAGATCCACACCCCACTTGCCCCGCCCGACCGTTTCGCCGCTAAGACAATGCCAGCGGTCTCATTCACATCCAGCGACACATCAATCACAGGTCCACGGTTTTGCAGCGCCATTGCCGCCACATTCATGCCAATCGAACTATCCCCAGGACTGGAGGTATAGACAGGAACTCCATAGCGATAGGCAGCAGCCAGGATTGACTTATTCGGGATCCCTAACGCCTCTTCACGAGCCGCAATATATTTGCCGCAGAGATAATGAAACTGTGCGGATCCCATCCGTCCATCAAACTCCGGCTGAACCATGATCTGCCGAAAAAAAGCATCCGTGGAGAGCAAAACCTCATAATCAAAAAAGATGTCATAGATTCTCACCACGCCCTCTTCCCGCAGCACCACATCGCTAATGTCATGCCGCCCCCGCCTTAGCTCCAGACCAATCCCAAAATGGGTGTCGTGATAAAGGTTAGCGCCCGTTGAAACAATCCAATCAATAAACCCCGCCTGCATGAGAGGGATGATGGCGGCAATCCCCAACCCTGCCGGAGTCAGCGCCCCCGTGATGCTCATGCCCACGGTTACATCCGGCTGCAACATCCGCTCGCTCAATAGCTGACAAGCCTCCCGCAGACGACCGGAGTTATAGGAGAGAAAGGTGTGATCAATGAGATCAGTGGCTGAGATCCCCGCCGTAATTGGCTGAGGATCAATTTTACGCCCACGCAAAAAACGGTTCGGTTGCTCAGCCATAGGGATGTAGCGATGAAAACGGGGAACGGAGAGGGTGGGATTCGAACCCACGGTAAGTTGCCCTACACAGCATTTCCAGTGCTGCGCCTTAGACCACTCGGCCACCTCTCCAGGGAATATAGACTCAGGGCTGAGCCAGCCGTCACCCCAGCAGGGGGAATCAGCTTTGTTATCGTAGCAGATTGACTGGGTTTTGATGCAATCGGTTGGGTTGGGATCCCTAGAGGTTGACCACAAAAGCATCCCGAATGCCAGCTTCTTTCCGCACTTCCTCAATGATCCCATCCGGCAGGGGATCATCCAGGCTGAGCACCATGACCGCCTCCCCCCGAATCAGTTGCCGACCCACCTGCATACTGGCAATGTTGACGTTATAAGCTCCCAGGAGGGTGCCGATCTTGCCAATAATCCCCGGCATGTCACGGTGCAAGGTCATCAGCATATTGGCAGAAGGGGGAACGTTAATGGGAAATTCATCAATTTGGGTGACCCGCACTTCCCGTTCTCCGATCAACGCTCCGGCTACTGACCGTGCCCCATTCGGGCCATGAGCAGTGAGTTTAATGGAACCCGAATAGTCCTTCAGGGAGGGATCCCTGGTTTCCACGACACGGATCCCGCGCTCTTTGGCCTCCAGGGAGGCATTAACATAATTCACCCGTTCACGGAGAGCCAGGGTAAGCAGCCCTTTTAAGGCCGCCACGATCATGGGTTGACCATCTTTTTCCGCCAAATCTCCCTGCAAGCGAATTTCCAACTGACTGACCCGATCCCCTGCCAACTGACCTACCAAATTGCCCAGCGTTTCCGCCAAATCTAAATAGGGTTTGAGCTTTTGCAGCACCTCCGGTTGCAGTCCAGGGATATTCACCGCCGAACGAGCTGGCAATCCCAACAAGACATCGCGGATCTGTTCCGCTACGTCAATGGCTACATTCACCTGGGCTTCTTCAGTGGAGGCACCTAAATGGGGGGTGAGTAAGACCTCTTTGCCTAGCTTCAACAAGGGGGAATGGGTCAATGGCTCTTCAGCAAAGACATCCAGAGCGGCTCCGGCAATTTGTCCCTTGACGAGGGCATCATAGAGAGCCTGTTCATCAATCAACCCCCCCCGCGCACAGTTAATAATGCGGGCAGTGGGCTTCATACTGGCAAAGGCTTCGGCGTTAAACAAGTGGGTGGTTTCCGGAGTTTTGGGAATATGTAGGGTGATGTAGTCTGATTCTTGAATGAGGGTTTTCAAGTCCACTAAGCGAGCGCTCAGTTGTTCCGCCCGTTCTACCGATAGATAAGGATCGTAGGCCAAAATTTTCATGCCCATCGAGCGCGCCACCTGAGCCACATGGGATCCAATCCGCCCTAATCCGACAATGCCCAAGGTCTTTTTGTAAACTTCTACGCCGACGAACTGTTGCCGCTTCCACTGCCCTGACTTGAGGGAGCTGTTGGCTTCGGGTAAGTGGCGAGACAATCCCATCATCAGGGCAATGGTATGTTCCGCCGCCGCAATCGTGTTGCCTTCGGGAGAATTGACCACAATGATGCCCGCCTTCGTCGCCGCTGGCACATCCACGTTATCAACCCCGACTCCGGCTCGTCCGATGATCTTGAGCTTGCTTCCGGCCTCAATCACCTCGCGGGTGACATGGGTGCCCGAACGAATCATGATGGCATCACAGTCGGCAATCGCCACTACCAATTCGGCGGGGGACAGTTTCGTTTGTACGTCGACGTGAGCCACCTGGGAGAGGATATCAATCCCGGCTTGATCAATCGGATCGGTGACGATAACTTTTAGCATAAGCAACTAAGGCGGTTGATGCAGCACATTGAGTGTAGTCACAGGAGGGGATCCGACACAAGGGTTTGCCTAGGGATCCCAACAACTCCTGGACTGACCAAGTCTCACCCCAAGGTTGATGGATCCCTTAAACACTGAGGCAGGCGAGATTGGGTGAGGAATGATTCATGGGTTTATTCCCGTTCATTCCAGGGTAATCAGGGGGCGCAACCGCTCCAACCCGACACGATGGCAATAGTCTCCCAAACTTTCCTGGGCATAGCGTTCTTGTTGGAAGCAGAACAGAATCGGGCGCAGCATGGTGGTGATTTGATCCACATGGAGCTTTTCTAAAAAGACGCTGGCTAAGCGTTCTCCACGGGGACTACCCCCCAGCCAGATTTGATAATGTTCAGGGGTGACGCCAACCAAGCCCAACTCCGCCAGATAAGGACGGGCGCAGCCATTGGGGCAGCCGGTCATCCTCACCACCAAGGGTTCATGGGCAAGATCCAGTTCACCTAACAATCCATGCAGGCGGCGCAAAACATCGGGCAATGCCCGTTCGGACTCGGTGATGGCCAATCCGCAGGTGGGTAGGGCAGGGCAGGCCATCGAAACCTGTACCAAAGGAGGGATCCGTTCGACGGGCAAAACCCCTCGATCCACTAAAATCTGATTGATTTTTTCACGGTGAGCCGGATTGATATCCGTCAACAAAATATCCTGAGTGGGGGTGAGGCGGAGGGGCAGGGCAAAATGCTGAGCAATCTCCCGCAGAGCGGTTTTGAGTTGACAGTTGGGGGTGTCTTGAATCCGCCCATTCTCAATAGAAAGCCCCAGAAACAACTGTCCATCCCCCTGTTCCCGCCAGCCCAGCTCTGGCTTGGCGACAAACTCCGGCATGACCCGAAACCGTTTGAGTTTGCTACCGTAGTATTGTTCGACGGCGCGGCGAAACTTGCGGATCCCCCACTGGTGAACGAGATATTTCATGCGGGCTTGCCGCCGATCCTGACGGTTGCCGTGATCCCGTTGCACCGCGACGATAGCCTGCACCACCTCATAAATTTCGGCAGGGGTGGCAAAACCTAAGGGCTGAGCCAGGAGGGGAAAGGTTTCTTCCTTGCCGTGGGTGCGCCCCAATCCTCCCCCCACCAAAATGTTGAACCCCTTCAGCTTGCCCGTCGGGGTGGTCAGAACCACTAATCCAATATCTTGGGAATAGATATCGACAGAATTGTCTCCTGCCACCGTAATCGCCGCTTTGAATTTGCGGGGAAGATATTGGTTGCCGTAGAGCGGCTCAGGGGATCCCACCACTTGTACGCCCTGCCCCACAAACTGCTTGGCTTGGCTGACTTCCGGATCTTCGGGAATCTCAATGGGTTGGTCATCCACCCACAATTCGTAATAGGCTCGGGTATGGGGGGCTAAGACATCGGCCAGTTTGTGGGCATATTCCTGAGCATAGCGATAGTCAGGCCGCTGTTGATAGGGAGCTGCCGGAGCCATGATGTTGCGATTGACATCCCCACAGGTGGCTAGGGTGGATCCCATCTGCTGAATAATCGACCCAATGACTGTCTTTAGATTTTGTTTGAGGATGCCGTGAATTTGAAAGGTCTGGCGGGTGGTGGTGCGAAGCGTGCCATTACCGTAGGTTTCGGAAAGCTGATCAAGGGTGAGATAAAGGGGAGCGGGCACATGCCCTCCCGGAACCCGCGTCCGCAGCATCATGGAATAATCCCGTTCTAAGCCTGCCTGCCGCCGTTCCTGCCGAGCATCCCGGTTATCCTGCTGGTAAGTGCCATGAAACTTGAGAATCTGGACGGCGGGTTCGCTGAAATGGCTGGTATCCTGTCGTAGCTCAGTGGCTAGAGGCTCTCGTAAAAAGTTACTGGCGGTTTTGATGGCTTCGTTTTTGGCCAGTTTTGCGGAGACAGGCGCAGGGATCCCAGTGAGAGTGTCAACCATGATGCAATACTTCGGTAATCCGATGGATTTAGTGGGGATTTGTCATGATAGTAGCCTACCTCCGTCCATGTCGAGTTTTTTTGATCGCAAAGCTTTATTTTTCGATTCCCCGTTTACTACTCTTCTTATTCCCCTTCCCGCCGCAGGCGCACCTCCACCTCCCGCTCGACGTAGTGCCACTCCTGGCTGGCTCGCATCCGCACCAGCAGGTCATCAAAGGCCGAGGTGTGTTGAGGAGCAAATTCAAACCAGGTGAGGAAATCAAAGGGTTGTTCCAGATCGCGGCAGTGGAGTAGGCGGCGTGCTATAGCGGGCAGATAGTCTAGCCCGACGGCTGTGTGGTGAGATTGCTCCTCAAAAATGGCGCGTCGCTCATCTTGGGGCATTTCCCACCAAGCTGCCGACTTTTTGATGGGTATGAGGACAGCACAAATGGCTTCTGAGCGATTGAGGCTGGGTTGTACGGCTCGCAAGAGGTCGACTTCCTGGCGGATGGCATAACGAATGTTGCTGCTAAATCCCTGCAAAATCCACCCCTGCTCATGGGGTAACTGGGTAATGTCATCATTGACCACCTCGACCCGATCCACCCAAGTCAACCCTTCTCCCGCCAGCGAACGGATATCGGTAACCTGCCATCCCTGCTTACTCCCCCCCACAAAGGAATAGCGATTTTTCATCATGGGTGCTCCTCGGCTAGTGAAAAAAATCGGGCTGGATCCCAAAAGGGATCTGGTCTTGATTCAACCATGCCAATCTGAGCGTGGGCTGAATAGGTCTGAATAGTCCACCTCGGGATCCCTGAGGAGGCGGGAGGAAGCAAATAATTTCGGTATGAGGGGAACTTGCTATTGATATGACACCTGATATGACAACAATTTCTCTATATCCCCAACTAACTTATGAGAGAAGTCAGTTCTATCACGGTAATGAATCAGCCTGAACGAGGGATACAAACTCGAAAAAGGGATCCCTTTCCCTCTTGACTAAGGACAGTGATCCGCCCCTGATGCAAATCCAGACATTTTTTCACCACTGCTAAACCCAAACCCGATCCTTCGATCAATCCGACATTTCTACCCCGATGAAAGGACTCGAACAAGTGCTGCTGATCCTCAAGGGGGATGCCGATGCCCATATCCTCGATTTGAAATTCTATTTCTTGAGCGTGGTAAATAATCTTAAACCTAATTTTGGTCTGATTAGGAGAGTATTTGATAGCGTTGGAGAGCAAGTTACTAAAAATTGAGTGTAACAACTTCTCATCCACATTAGCCAAGTAAGGGATCCCTTCTTGCTCAAATTCTAGTGGGTGTTGACGGGATAACAGTTGACATTCTTCTAGTAAGTGACGGCAAAATTGCTCTATATCAAGCAGTTGTGGGTGAAACTCTAACTTTTGGGCTTCGGCACGGGCTATCGTTAAAATATCCGTCAACATCTGGGTAAGACTTTTGGTAGCCTCTTGGATGCGTTTTAGATTTCGTAATTCTTTGGCATCAAGACGATCAGAGCGTGAACTTTCCAGTAACTGAGCAGACAGCAAAATCGTGCTGAGGGGAGTACGAAATTCATGAGATGCCATCGAAAAAAAACGTAGCTTCAGTTCATTGAGTTTGCGCTCATGTTCCAAGGTACGATGGATAGCCTCTATATGGTGGCGTTCGGTCAGATCTCGTGCATTCAACACCAATCCTGTCAGTCCAGTGGGATCCTGAAACAGCTTGACCAATACTTCAAAAATTCGCCAATTAACTACATTTTCCTGAAGTCGAAATTGCAGAGCTAAGGGGGAGGCAAGTTGCTCCAAAGTTTGGGTAAATGCCACACGAACTAGTGGATGATCATCGGGGTGAATCCAGTCAAAGAGCGATCTGCCCAGTAACTGTTCTCCTGTCACCCCCAAAATTCGCTCGGTAGAGGGACTGACATAATAAAAAAGACCTGTGGCATCGATCAACATAACCAAATCAGAGGCATTTTCAATGAGGGTGCGAAATCGGCGCTCACTTTGTTGCAAGGCATATTCCGCTTGTCGCCGCCGTCGCCGCTCACTGGCATCTCGCATCTCTCGCTCTACGGCTGGCAAAAGGCGAGCTAAGTTGCTTTTCATCAAATAGTCATGGGCACCTGCTTTCATGGCGGCAACTGCCTGATCCTCCCCCATCGTGCCAGAAATAACCACAAATGGTAGATCCAGAGATTCTACCTGAAGAAGAGCTAGGGCGGCGGGAGCACTAAACTGAGGCAGGGTATAGTCAGCAATCACTAAATCCCAGGTTTGCTGCTGCAACGCCGCCAACATTTCTGGAGGGGTTTCGACTCGTTGATAGCCCAAGATATAGCCACCCCTGCGTAATTCCCGCAGAATTAATAGGGCATCATCCTCATTATCTTCCACTAACAATACCCGTAATGGAATACCTGTTTGTCCAGTATTCATATTCTCAAATAAGCTTCTTCAATAACTTTAATTAGGTCATGGACTGGCACCTGATTATCCGAGATGGTGATGACGAATTGCATAACATTCATCACCCGAAACGAGGCGGTGGCTCATTAAGCAAAAGCCAATAAATTCCCAACTGATTGACAGCCTCAGTAAACTGCACAAAATCAACAGGCTTGCAGATGTAACTATTGCATCCCAAGCTATAGCTAGCCAATAGATCTTGTTCTTCTTTAGAAGTTGTTAACATGACGACGGGCAACAGTTTGGTGCGCTCATCCATCCGTAGTCGTCGCAATACCTCTAGTCCATCAACTTTCGGTAACTTTAGATCTAACAGGATCAGAGTGGGCATTTTAGTCAAATCACGCCCTGCGTAGATTCCTGTACCATAAAGATAATCCAAAGCTTCTATGCCATCACGAGCCACAATCACCTCATTGCTAATGCGATTGCGAGCCAAAGCCCGCAGCGTTAATACCTCATCATCAGGATTATCTTCAACCAGCAGTATCGATTTAGGATTCACAGCTAAAAGGGGAGATAGGAATCATC
Organism: Cyanobacteriota bacterium; assembly: GCA_033764955.1. Taxonomy (GTDB): domain Bacteria; phylum Cyanobacteriota; class Cyanobacteriia; order Thermostichales; family Thermostichaceae; genus JANRIL01. The sequence continues at coordinate 142,833 of JANRIL010000020.1, forward strand.
AACAGCTAGGGATTCCCAAAAGCTACGATTTGGGGTCAGATCTTAATTTATCCCGAATGGCGTTCATTGCCCCAAAATTGTAATTTCTCGATAAGAAATTTTTCTGTCAAGTCCTTGATTGGGATCTTTGCTGCCACTCTCTGGCCATGGCGAGGAGGGATCGCCATGGCAACCTTTAGGGATCCCCAGAATAGCTGGATAGCTTCCCTAGAAATTCAGATTTTATTTAGATTTTTATGTAGAAGGTTGATCCCTGATTTGGGGATGATTGCGCCCAGATTATCCCTTGATGCCGATGAATAATCCGCTGAACCGTGGCCAGTCCAATACCTGTTCCAGTAAATTCTGAAATACTATGAAACCGTTGAAAGGCTCCAAATAGCTTGTCAGCATAGGTCATGTCAAAACCAGCCCCATTATCACGAATGGCAAAGATCATTTGTTTTGTTGGGGGCAAAGAGGCACAATCCATTTGAGACGAGCTATAGCGAGTCTTTGGGAATCTCTCGACATGACTATCCAGTTGGCCAGAGTTAGATTCTGAGCTAGATTCCATCGAATGAACCTCTGTATTCTCACAACAAAAAAATTCAATCTTTGGCTGCTCAACCTTGCTCGTAAATTTCCAGGCATTATCCAACAAATTCTCCAGCATAATCCGCAATAGTCGGGGATCCCCTTCCACACAGATATGGGGATCGATCGTGATTTGACAGACTCGTTTCGGCTGAGTTTGTTGTAAATTAAATAATATTTCTTGAGCAATTTCACTCAGATCAATCGATTCATAGTGCAAGTCTTGTCGGGAGACTCTCGATAACAATAGTAAATCATCGATTAACTGACCCATCCGTTGAGTGGCATTGCGAATACGATGCAAATAGTTTTGTCCTAGACCGTCTAATGTGGATCCGTAGTCTTCTAATAAAGCTTGACTAAATCCATCAATGCTACGTAAGGGGGCGCGCAGATCGTGGGAGACTGAATAAGAAAAAGCCTCTAATTCTTTATTGGCTAACTCCAGTTGCAGGGTGCGCTGGCTGACCCGTCGCTCTAGCTCTTGATTGAGGAATTGAATTTCAGATTCAACTTGCTTGCGCTTGGTGATATCAAAACGAATGGCTAGGTATTGAAAAGGTCGATCATATTCATCCAAAAATGGCACAATCACTGTATCCACCCAATACAATGACCCATCTTTGGCTCGATTTCTGATTTCCCCCTGCCAGGTTTTGCCTTGACTGATGGTTGACCAAAGATCTTGAAAGAAGGATTTGGGATGATATCCAGAATTGATGATACGGTGGTTTTGTCCCAGCAATTCATGAGCTGAATATTGGGATAACTGACAAAATCGACTATTTACATAGGTGATGCGACCTGCGGTATCAGTTGTTGCCACAATTGCCGCGTGGTCAAGGGCAAATTTCATGTCGGATAGTTCTTTGAGGGATTTACGCAAATCTTCCTCAATTTGTTTGCGGTGAGTGATGTCAATTAGAATACCGTCCCAAATAATATCGCCATTGTCATCTCTCTCCGGTCGAGAAATTCCCTGAATCCACTTTAATCGACCAGAAGGTGTGGTAATGCGCCCTTCCCAGTACCAGGGATCCAAGGTTTGCATAGAAGTGATGATGGTTTGATTGAGAGTCACTAAATCTTCGGGATGCACAACATCCCACGCGAGTTGCTTGTTGGCTTCTATTGCTTCTGGTTCCATCTCATACAATTCGCGACTACCAGGACTCATATAAATAAATTGATCGCTTCCATCGGCTTTGACTTGATAGCGATAGATTACTCCTGGCACATTAGCGGCTAACTTCTGAAATCGAACTTCACTTTGCCGGAGAGCTTCTTCTGATTGCTTGCGTTCTCGAATATCTCGAATTTGTCCGGTAATGTACTCAATCCCTTCGTATTCTACATAGTTGGCACTTACTTCCACCGGAATCAAATAGCCATCCCGATGTCGGTGTAGAGTTTCTATCATGCCTGATTTAACAGACTTAAAATCCTGCCAAAACTTCTCACAGGTTGCCTGATCAAAAATGGGATCCCAATCGGGTATCGACATGGTTAATAATTCTTCGGCACTATAACCAAAATGTTGACAGGTAGCTCGATTAACATAGCTCATGCGAAAATTTTGATCGGGGCGGATCCAGTAGGTTGGCTCGGCACTTTGTTCAATAATCACCTGAAATTGCCGTAATCTCGCCACTTCCTGCTTGCGTTCCGTACTCTCTGTTACCATGCCCCCCACACCCCAGCGCGCCCCGCCATCCAAGACCACCGGAAAATAGGAAACCACCCAATAGCGCATTTCTCCGGGATAGCCAGGTAATTCGCCAGAAATTTCTTGGTTGAGCAGGGGCTGACGAGTGGCTAAAACCTCTTCTAAAAAGGGGCGGATGGGGATGGCCAATTGGGGTAAAACCTGCTCAACCGTTTGCCCTAGGTGGGTGTTAGCCGGGATCCCATGCATGGCCGCCAAACAGTCATTGATATAGAGAAAGCGCAGATGCTCATCATAAAGACACAACCCCACTTGGGCGGTGGAGAGTCCTGCCAAAAACGCCTGAAATAGTTCGATACTCTGGTTGGGCAACGATAACGGGGTTGACATAGGTGAAGGGATCCCGTGTCTGAGGGAGAAGCATTGGCTAGTGCTGGGAGATGAGCACACCAAACTATCAACGTTGTATCGCTGCTCAGCCAACAGGCGCTGATTTGCTGCTCAATTCTTTACAACTGCTGAATCTCTCTTCAGCTAAGTCATCAGCGTAGTCAAGGCAACTTCAGCCTGGGCATGAGTGAGGTTTGACTGAACCCAGCCTTGTCAGATAGGGTTTGGGGGGCAACGCACATTCTGGGATCCGAAGCGATGGCTGGCGTAACCTTTGATCATGTCACCAAAAAATATGGCGACACTACCGTGGTCAGCGACTTAAACATCACGATTGAGGATGGAGAATTTTTAGTATTTGTTGGGCCATCCGGTTGTGGCAAAACCACTTCCCTCCGCATGTTGGCGGGTCTAGAAGCCATTAGTCAGGGCAACATTTATATCGGGGATCGCTGCGTCAACCAAGTTCCCCCCAAAGATCGAGACATTGCGATGGTCTTTCAGTCCTATGCCCTTTATCCCCACATGACGGTGGCGGAGAACATGTCTTTTGGCCTAAAGTTGCGCTCCGTGCCACGGGCGGAAATCGAAAGTCGGGTCAAAAGCGTGGCCAAGCGCCTGGGTATTGAGCACCTGCTGGCTCGCAAACCCAAGGAACTATCTGGGGGACAACGGCAACGGGTGGCGGTGGGGCGCGCCATTGTTCGCAATCCGGCGGTCTTTTTGATGGATGAACCCCTCTCTAACCTGGATGCCAAACTGCGGGTACAGGCGCGGGCTGAAATCAGCAAGCTGCACACCCAACTGGGCACAACCTTTATCTATGTCACCCACGATCAGGTGGAAGCCATGACGATGGGATCCCGCATTGCCGTCATGAAAGACGGGCACCTTCAGCAAATCGATACCCCCCAACACCTCTATAGCCATCCCAGCAACATTTTTGTGGCCGGATTTATCGGTAGCCCCGCCATGAACTTCTTCACGGTGCGTCTGGTGGAAGGGGATCCCGACTGGGTGCTGGAGTCCGCATCCTTTCGCCTGCCGCTCTTGCCTCAACAGGTTGTCCAATACCAAGCCTACCGTGGTCAGGAGGTGATCCTAGGGATCCGCCCCGAAAACATCCATGACCCGCAGTATTTGCCCCAAGGGATCCAACCGACTCTGATCAAAGCTAGAGTAACGGTGATCGAGCAAATGGGGAACGAAGTGATCCTATATCTGGCCACCCCTGATCGCGACGGAACCCAAGCCGAACAGGAGTTTGTAGCACGAGTCGATCCGCGCACCCACATTCAGGTGGGGCAATGGGTAGAGGTTGCCTTGGATCGGGAACGACTGCATCTTTTTGATCGGCAAACCGAAAAAACTATCGCGGGCTAATTTCTATACGGATCCTTCTCCCACCCACTCTCAGGAGACGCTATGGCCGGACTATCCACAAGCCGTTGGCTGCCCCAAGTCATCTTGGCGGGCGGTGCCCTCTTAATTGTTTTGAGTACCAATCCGTTTCGGTTTGTCGAAAATGGCGAAAATTTGGTGGTGTTTTCCTGGTTTGAAGGGGTCAAACCCACCCCCTTGCAACCGGGCTTTCACCTCGTCACCCCGATTGTTACGTCCACAATTCCCTTTGATATCAAAACCCGTGCCCTCACCTGGAAAGATGAGGATGGAACCGCCTATGGCCCCCGCTTAGTTTCTCTGTCCCGTGATGGACAAGAAATTCGCTCGGAAGTGACGCTGCAATTTCGCGTGTCGGATCCCCCAACTGTTTTTAATACCTTAGGGGTGGACTATGTGGATCGAATTGCCCCGATTGTTCGCTCCGTGATTGCTTCCGAAACTGCGGCTTTTTCTGCTCAGGCTCTCTACTCTACCGAAAGACCCGTCTTGCAGGTACAAATTCAAGAGCGAGTTTCCAGTTATCTGCAACCTTTTGGAATCACCGTCCAGGAACTTTTGCTGCGAGATGTCGATTTTGATCCGGATTTTGTCGCGGCTATCGAATCCAAAACGATTGCTGAAAATCAACTGGCAAAAAAAGAATTTGAGATCGAACAAGCCCGTCAAGATGCCCGTTCGGTGATTGCCGAGGCGCAAGCAGAAGCGGGATCCCTAGAGGCAAAAGCCAATGCTTTGACCCAAAATCCTGAATATTTAGAAGTCGTTAAATCGGGAGTTCTGGGTGACACCCTCAATACTCTTGTGAGCCGATAATCCCTCAGAAAAATTAATACCCGCTATCTATGCCAAAAGCAGGAGATGAACGATGTCTTCATCCTTACCGTTACCCAAATTTATTGTTCCCACCGCCATTGGTATTGGTGTTCTTGCCCTTGTGATTCAAGCTCGCCCTTTTCTTTATGTAACCGAACCCGGTAGTGCCACAGTTATTTTTAATGCCTTTTCGGGTCTACAAAAAGATCGGGTTGAGAAGCCGGGGGTCACTTTGATTACCCCTCTGATTGATCGACCCATTACTTACAATGTCCGCACCAAGGTTTGGGAGTTTACGGATGATCCCAATTCTTTTAATCAAGCCAGTAATGCTATTACCGTCAACACGGCTGATGGACAAGCCTTTACTGTTGATGTTTCGATTGCCCTCAAACCCAATGAAGTAACCCTCGATAATCTTCATGCCGAAATTGGACAAAACTATATGGCGACGGTGGTGGTTCCGGTGGTGCGTTCTAAGTTTCGGGATATTTCGGCAGGATTTGAATCGGAGGATTTTTATCAAAAAGAGCGTCGTACTGAGATCGAACAAAAAGCAACCGATCTGATCCGACAGGAGATGCCGACGGCGGATGTGAATGGAGCACCAGTGCCCCTAATTTTGATTGAGAGCATTTTTGTTGGCACCGCCAACTTCCCCCCCGCCCTTAAAGATTCTATTGAACAACGGCAAGTGGCCTCGATTACTGCCCAAACCGCTAGAGTCAGAGCCGAAATTCAGGACAAAGAAACTCAACGACTGTTAATCTTGGCGGAAGCCAACCAACGAGCCATCGAACTGAAAGGTCAAGCCGCCGCCAAAAATGCCGAGTTGGCGGATTTGCTCTTTTACGAACGTCTAGAAGATCGGATTCGCCGTGCCCGTGCCGCAGGGGATCCCCCACCTCTGGGGGTGATTCGCATTGAAGGGGACTCGACGGTTTTCCTGAATGTGGATCCGCAAAAAGCGATGGCGGTGACTACATCGCAGCCCCAACAATAGGTCAAAAAACTTAGGCAGAGGGCGGGGGTAAGATATACTGCCTGGAGAGTCTTCAGCCATTCATTAGGTATTGGGATGAACGTTTTGCTGTTTTCCCCCATATTCCCCAAAACCTTTTGGTCATTTGAGCGGGTTTTGCAATTGGTGGGACGGCAGGTTTTGTTGCCCCCGCTGGGGCTGATTACCGTTGCCGCCTTGCTTCCCCAAGACTGGAATTTTCGCTTGGTGGATCGCAATATTGCTCCAGCCTTAGAGGCCGATTGGCAATGGGCGGATTTAATCGTGATTTCGGCCATGATGGTGCAAAAAGCCGATTTCCTCTTCCTGATCCAAGAAGGGAAGCGCCGAGGCAAGCGCGTGGCGGTGGGAGGACCTTATCCCACCTCGTTGCCGGAGGAAGCCCTGGCGGCTGGGGCAGACTATCTGGTTTTGGATGAGGGAGAACACACGATCCCAATGTTTGTGCAGGCGCTTGCCCAAGGGGATCCCCAGGGAATCTTTCGCAGCCCTGACAAGCCGGATATCACCCAAACTCCTATCCCCCGCTACGACCTGCTCAATCTATCGGCTTATGATTCCATGTCGGTACAATTTTCGCGGGGCTGCCCTTTTCAATGTGAGTTCTGCGACATCATCGTCTTGTATGGCCGCAAACCCCGCACCAAAACCCCAGAACAACTGCTGGCGGAGTTGCAGACCCTCTATGACTTGGGTTGGAACCGCTCCGTTTTTGTCGTGGATGACAACTTTATCGGCAACCAGCGGAATGTCAAAGTCCTTCTGCGCCAGTTGATCCCTTGGATGCAGGAACGGGGCTATCCCTTTTCGTTTATTACGGAGGCTTCGGTCAATCTGGCGGAGGATCCCGAACTGTTGGAGTTGATGGTGGAAGCCGGGTTTGACTCGGTGTTTTTGGGCATCGAAACCCCTGATGAAGCCAGTTTGGATCTGACCAAGAAGTTTCAAAACAATCGTCAGCCGCTGGTGGAGTCCTGTCAGCGGATCACACAGGCGGGTTTGCGGCTGTTGGCGGGCTTCATTATTGGCTTTGACGGTGAGAAAGCGGGGGCAGGTCAACGGATTGTCCAGTTTGTTGAGGAAACCGGGATCCCCGATGCCATGTTTAGTATGCTGCAAGCCCTGCCAGGAACCGCTCTCTGGGCGCGGCTGGAGAAAGAAGGACGGCTGCGGGATCTGGGAACGGGCATGAACCAAAGCACCCTCATGAATTTTGAACCCACCCGCCCCCTTCAGCAAATCGCCGAAGAATATGTGCAAGCCTTCTGGGAACTCTACGAGCCGGAGCGATTTTTGCGTCGTTGTTATCGCTATGCCCTGCAATTGGGATCCCCCAAAGGCAAGCGCCCCTTCAAACTTCCTCAATGGCCGGAGGTGCGTGGCCTGTTGACCGTCGCTTGGTTACAAGGGATCCAACGAGCCGAAACTCGTCGCCTGTTTTGGAGCCAGTTGTGGAGTCTCTGGCAAAACAATCCAGCAGCGATTGTGCCCTATCTCACTGTCTGCGCCCACGGGGAACACTTTTTTGAGTTTCGCCAAGAGGTTCGCCAGCAAATCGGATCCCAGTTGGCGGAGCAGATCACGCATCGAGATCTCGAACGGGTTTAGCGCACCTACGATTATTGGCCTAACCGATATTAAGGAGGCCAAATGCCCCAGAAACTCCGCCTACAAGCTGATTATTGGATTGAACCTATCTTTTTGGATTGCGACCTGACACCGACATATCCCCAAACCAGAAACAACCCAGAAACAATAGAATGGGTCAGTCAAGGGGCGGGAGGCACAATATGAGTAAATTTATTTTTGTAACCGGAGGCGTAGTTTCCAGCATCGGCAAAGGGATTGTGGCGGCTAGCTTGGGGCGCTTGCTCAAATCACGGGATTTTTCGGTGTCTATCCTCAAACTGGATCCCTACATCAATGTGGATCCCGGTACGATGAGCCCTTTTCAACACGGCGAAGTGTTTGTGACCGATGACGGAGCCGAAACCGATCTAGATCTCGGCCACTACGAACGCTTCACTGACACCAGCATGTCCAAGCTCAACAACGTCACTACGGGCACGATCTATCAATCGGTGCTCAATAAAGAGCGACGGGGGGACTATCAAGGGGGAACCGTGCAGGTCATCCCCCATATCACCAATGAAATCAAAGAGCGGATCCATCGGGTGGCTAAAGATACCCTGCCAGATGTGGTGATTGTGGAGGTGGGGGGAACCGTTGGAGATATCGAATCCTTGCCCTTTTTGGAAGCCATCCGGCAATTTCGCAAAGATGTGGGACGCACCAATGTCATGTATATCCATGTCACCTTGGTTCCCCTCATCAAAGCGGCGGGCGAGATGAAGACAAAACCCACCCAGCACTCGGTCAAAGAGTTGCGCTCCATCGGCATTCAACCGGACATGTTGGTCTGCCGTTGCGAAGCCTCCCTGCCCGCTGGCCTCAAAGATAAAATTGCCGAATTTTGTGATGTCTCTGTCGAATGTGTGATTACGGCTCCCGATGCCCCCAGTATCTATGACGTGCCCCTGATGATGGAGCGGGAAGGGTTGGCCCACCAGGTGCTACAAATCCTCAACATGGAGCAACGGGATCCCGATTTGCGGCAATGGGAAACCCTCGTGGATCGCCTTCATAACCCCCAATACCACGTGGATATCGCTGTGGTCGGAAAATATGTCCGCCTCACAGACGCCTATCTTTCAGTGGCCGAAGCCCTCCGTCATGCCGCCCTCACCCTCAACAGTCAGGTCAATATCCACTGGATTTCCGCCGAAGACATCAGTCAACAGGGATCCGCCTCCCTCCTGGCTCATGTGGATGGCTTGGTGGTTCCGGGCGGATTTGGCACGCGGGGCATCAGTGGGAAGGTGGACTCGGCTCACTACGCCCGTGAGCAGGGGATCCCGTTCCTAGGGCTATGCTTGGGGATGCAGTGTGCGGTGATTGACTGGGGTCTTTCTGTCGCTCATCTGGAAGCTGCCAACAGTTCTGAGTTTGACCCCGATACTCCCAACCCCGTGATCAGTCTCTTGCCGGAACAGAAGGATGTAGAAGACTTGGGGGGAACGATGCGCCTGGGCTTATACCCCTGCAAACTCCTCCCCAACACCCTAGCCAGCCACCTTTATCAAGACAACATCATCTACGAGCGACACCGCCACCGCTACGAATTTAACAACACCTACCGCAGCCTCTTTGTGGAATCGGGCTATGTGATCAGCGGGCTTTCTCCCGATAATCGCCTGGTGGAAATTATCGAGTTGCCCAGTCATCCCTATTTCATCGCCACCCAGTTCCATCCTGAGTTGCGCTCTCGCCCCAACCAACCTCACCCTCTGTTTCTCGGCTTAATTGAGGCTGCCCTCAAACGGCGCTATCAAAATACACCAATTCCCCATCCTCTCCAATCTCAAGCCTAGAGGGGATATCAGGCCGGAGACTGCAAAGCCTGCAAAATGGTCTGAATTTGGTTGAGCTGCTCTTGACTCGTTTGTTCCGCCTGGGCTTTTTGACTCAACACCTCTGAAAGGTGGTCAATCTGCTGCTGCCAGCCACTCAGTCGATCCCGCTCCTGTTGCAGGAGGTCTTGCCGTTGCTGCAAGCGTCCCCAGGTTTCTGCGATCCCCTGGAGTTGACCGCGTAGGGATCCCTCCTCGCCCTCCAGTTGCCTCCAGCGCTGCTCCATCTCCTCCTGCTGCAAAGTCAGGGTTTCCTGCTGAGTCCGCAGCGCATCGGACAATTGCTGTAGCTGAGTCTCCAGCCGCTCCTTTTCATCGATATGAGATTGCTTCTGCTCATTCAATTGCGCCAACATCGGTCCAATATCCACCGTGGGCATCGCTGCCACCGCTACTGCTGTTCCTCCCTTGAGTTGAGCCAAACGGGCTTCTTGTCTGACCAACTCTTCATATTCTCGCTGTAGGCTCTCCTGTTGGGGAAACAAGGTTTCCTCTAGTGCCACGCAAGCGGATTGAGCGTAGTCGATATCCATCTCAATTTCCATCCGCTCATCAGGAGAAGCAGTCGTTAGTCGTTCTTGCAGCTCATAGAGGCTTTGTCGATTTTGTTCTAACTCTGCCATTTGTTGGTTGACTTGCGCCGAGCGTTGGTCGTACTGTCGCCGCAGGTTTTGTACCACCTTGGTCAGTTCTTCGGGAGAAATTGCCTCCTCTTGAGGTTTGGTCGAACTGCCCACCCCTGAGTTGGCGGTAATAAAATCGTAATCCCGTACCAACCCATAGGCGTAACGGTTGATGTCTTCCTGAAGTTGAATCTGTTCCGTCAGTTTTTGGATCTGCTCTTGGCGAACCCGCCGCAATGCCTCTTGGTTGCGTACCTCCGCTAGGGCTTGATCAAGGGTGAGGCGAGCCTTCAGCCATTCCTGCCGCCGACCTAACCAAGCTTGTAACGCTCGATCGGCCTCCTGTTGCTGTTGCTGAGTGCGGTTTCGTTCTTCATTGAGCTGGTCGAAAGCATGATCTAGCTCCTGCCGCCGTTGCTGGAGTTGTTGCTGAACAGGCTGGACATACCCCCCAACATCCCCACCTGAGCGCCAACCCGCTTGCAGTTGGCTGATCAGTCCCTCTAATTGTTGAGCCTCGGCTTCGCTGAGACGACTTTGTTGGGCTTCGTCTAGGCGGGCTTGCAATTCCTGCTGTTGCTGATTGAGGGATTCTCGCTGTTGGCCAATTAACCGTTGTTGATCGGCAATATGAGCTTCTAAAGCGGCGATTTCCTCTCGCTTCGCCTCTAGGATTTTGCTTTCTTCCTGCACCGACTGATATTTCTCAAACAGCCGTTGTAGCTCCTCTTCTTGAGCTTCTAGCTCCATCTCTCGACGGTTGAGTTCTTGGCTCTGAAAGGTGAGGGAAGACTTCCAGGTTTCGATTTCTTCTTCTTGGGTGCGGGCTTTATCTTGAAGGCGAGTAAAGTTTTGTAAGTAGGTGACCAATTGTTTCCCCGCTTCATTGATGCGGGTAATTTGACGGTTGCTGGCGATATCGGCCAAAACCATCTGACCATCTTTTAATCGCTGAATCAATTGAGAATCGACCGCCGCCGGTTCTTCGTTGACCCCCTGCCAGACGTTTTCCTGTACCTGCTTGGCTAACAGGAGCAGGGTTGGCCTACCCAAAGTCGGCTTGCTTAACTCAGCTAGATACAGCACGCTGAAACTCCCTCAAAATAATCAAGACCTTTCATCTCCATCCAACCAGCTAGAAGCATCTGGATATCCAAATTGAGAAAACCCAGACTCTCTAGCCAATTGTGTTGAATGAAACCCCATAGATGCTTATTCTAAGCTTGACCCAAGTTAACCAAGTAAAGGCTAATCCTTTACTTTTACCGTAGTGTCATTGTAACCACGACACCTCAATAGCTAGCTGTTCATTTTGCCATGATCTCAAACCTCTGGAGGGGAGTGTGGGGATGATAGGGATGGTGGCCAGAGAGGGGGAGATCCCAGGTTATTCTCACCTCACCCCCTTGCAACCATTATCGTAGTCACAAACTCAAAAAGTTGATATCCCCGATGCTTAAGGGATGATGCAGGGGATTGAGTGGGCGGGCTTTGCCACCCATCATCATCTGTTTAGTGCCAATTCGGGGAGGGGGATCCCTCAGATTCGCTACAGTTGCATAGGGTACTGTTTGGTGAAGCCTCATGAATGTTCCTCCGGTGCGTTGGCTGCAAGTTTGGATTCTAGCGGCTCTCCAGGGATCCATCACCCTATGTTGGGTGATTTACAACTTCTATATTCCGCAGTTTTTGGAGGGGTTGGGGTTCACGGCGGGGGTGGCGATGCTGCTGCAACTGATTGAGAATGCGTTGGCGGCTGTGATCGAACCGATCATGGGAGCGGCCTCGGATCAAACTCGCCTCTGGATGAGTAGTCGCTTTCCCCTGATAGCGGCGGGGGTGTTGGGATCGGCGGTTTTGTTTGTAGGGATCCCATGGGTGGGGGACTGGTCAGAAGCCCGACTCATCCTGCCCATGCTGGCGGTAGTGTGGGCTGTCGCCATGAGTGTTTTTCGCAGTCCGGCGATGGCGCTTCTGGGAAGCTATGCCTCGGCGACGCAACTTCCTCAAGCTACAGCGATTCTCACCTTGGTGGGAGGGCTGACGGGGGCGCTGTCTCCCCTCACCCAAACGGCCATCCTCAACCTTGGCCCTACCGCCGCTTTTCTGGTGGGATCGATTGTCCTACTGGTGGTGGCTAGTGTTTTGCGAGGGGTTGCGGGATCCCTAGCGGCGGAACCATCGGGATCCCTGCCCACCGTTATCTCTCAGGCATCAACCGCTTCACCGCAACCACTAGCTCTGCCCTCACTGGCAGGTATTTTTATGCTGGGCTTGGGGGTAGCTTTAGGATTTCGGATGATGGTGACGGCTTTCCCCAGCGTCTTGATAGATCTGGGAGCCAATTTTAGCTTCCCCCAAATTATTGCGGGCATTCTGTTTGTTTCGGGGCTGGCGGCGATCCCGGTGGGACGCTGGGCTACCCAATGGGGAAACTCGACAACGCTGCTGGCGGGGTTGCTGGGCATGGGGATCGGCCTACTGATCACGCTGGGGATCCCTCATCTGCTGGTTGGTTATCTGCTGATTGGTTTATTTGGCCTCAGTTTTAGCCTGATCAATACGAGTGCTTTTAGCCTTTCCCTACTTTGGGTTCCGCCAGAACGAGCGGGTTTGGGAATTGGCCTTTATTTTGGCGGATTTAGTGGGGGGATGGCAGTGGTCAACACCCTACTGGTGGTGCGCCCCGAAATTCCTCATTTAGCCCTAGTGGGTCTGGGTATCATCGGTCTCGGACTGGCACAGTTGGGAGTTTTCCTGGGGCAAACCCTCTCAACCCAAAATCATCCCTGACCGCAAGCGCCAGACCGCTCAACCGAGAGGGGCGGTAAATCAAAATAGAATGTTGTGCCTTTTCCCTCTTCAGTAACGAAATCAATCTTGCCCCCCATGTTTTCAATAATGGCTTTGCAAATACTCAGACCTAATCCCGTACCTCCCTTTTGCCGCGTGTCGGAGGAATCGGCTTGGGCAAATTTCTGAAAAATTTGGCTGTGGAATGCAGCGGGGATCCCAGGCCCATGATCGGAGACAGCCACTCGCAAGAAATAAGCGGGAGTCATCGGCTCTCCCTGAAGCTCTGCCTCCGTTGAGAGAGCAGCTCCCACGGGGGACACAGCCTCCAGGATACGTTGAACGGAAACGGTCACGGTAGATTGCGGGGGAGAAAATTTAGCAGCATTCGAGAGCAGATTGATCATGACCTGCATTAATCGGTTGCTATCAACTAGCACCTTATCGAAGTTAGCGGAGGTGTCCCCCTCACCGTCTGCATTGGTCAAGGTGGACAAATGGTTCTCCAGTTGAAAAACCACTTCAAATTGCTTGGCATAAGCCTGGCTGGCTTCGATAGATTGCTGCACCAGAGTAACTAAATCAACGGCTTTTAGATCAAAAGCCATCTTACCCGATTCAATCTTTTCAATATCCAAAATATCATTGATTAACAAAACCAGGCGGCGAGTATTTTTATAGGCAATATCAATCAATAGATGCACCTGATCCGGAAGCCTGCCGGCAATCCCTCCATTGATGAGTCCCAGGGATCCCTGAATGGAGGTCATGGGAGTTCTCAACTCATGGCTGACCATTGAAACAAACTCGTTTTTCATGCGCTCAACTTTCTTATATTCGGTAATATCCCGATAGCTCCAAACCCGCCCTGCGATAGTGTTATTGATCGTTTGGGGGTAAGAATAGCGCTCAAAAATACGGCCAGAAGCAAGCTCAACTAAATCAGTACTGATCAGTTGAGGATGACAATAAATCGCCTGGGTTCCTGAAATAAATCCCTGAGGATCCTGGGTTTGGTGAGCCATGAGAGCTAGCCAAACTTCGGCATCAAAGTTGAGGAGTGATGACTCTGGAATTTCCCACATTTCTGCAAAACGACGATTAACAGCAATGACCTTTTGATAGAGATCAGTGGCTAAAATTCCATCGGCTGTTGCGTCTAACGTTGCTTTCAGGAGAGACAGAGACTTACCCAGTTCGGCTTCTGTCTGTTGACGAACAAAAATCTGATTTTGCAATTCCTGTAGCGTTAATTCTAACTCATGGTTTTTCTCAGTTAGTTGCTGGGTTCTCTGAGCTACCCGCTGCTCCAAAGTGGAATACAAAAACGCATTTTCAATAGAGATAGCAGCTTGAGAAGAAAGAATACTCAAAATCTCAAGACGATCGGGGGTGAAAGCGGAAGTAGTTAGGTTATTCTCTAGATAAAAAATACCCGTCAGTCGCCCTTGATGAAAAATGGGTGAACAGAGAATAGATTTTGGCTGATGAACTTGCACATAGGGATCTTGATTAAAAGGTTGCTGTTGTCGGGCATCATTAATAATTAAGCTTTCTTGGGTGCGTTGCACATAATAAATAATTGAAAATGGTATATCAGAATAAGTATTAATGGGCTGGGATTGCAAAAGATGAATATGAGATTGATTGACTTGGGCAACAGCTTCTACAACCAATTGATTGTTTTTTGATAATATCAATGCACCATATTCCGCCCCAGCATTTTCAATGACTAACTGCATCAATGTCTCTAAAAGAAGTGGCAAATCAATTTGAGAAGAAAGGGCTTGTGAGGCACGAGTGACACTTACTAAATCGAGGGATCCGGGGGCTGCTACGAAAGGGCGAGAGGTATCAGATGGGTGGGAAGAAGCAAGCAAAGTCGTCAGTTTTAAGTCGGGATAACGGTTTTCTAAGTCTGACACCTTGGCTACGGATCCCCACTGTTGATAGTGATGGTAGGCTGACTTTAGATAGGTGCGAGCATGGCGTGTCAAGCCCTTTTGATGATAGAAGCTACCCGCCAGTTCATAAATGAGAGCCTGATTTTGCATAAACTTTTGTTCACTGGCCGCATCAATGGCTAGATCATAGTTTTGCATAGCTAGTAAATCATTTCCTTCCAGTCGAGCTTCTTCTGCTTCCAACAATAGTAGTTTGTGTTGATAATTATCTGGGCAGTCTTTAGCCCAGCTAGCAATACGCTGTTTTTGGACTTGGAATGCTTGCTTAATAGCCGTCTGTTTTTCTAGGGATCCCTGTTTGCTTAGTTGAACTAGGGTGAGTGCATAGTAAAATGCATGTTCCCCAATTCGTAGTTGACCTACGGAGGCTTGTTCATAGTCAAGAGCTGCTTTTGCCGACTGTTCGGCGGCAGTAAAGTGACCAAACAGGTAAAGGAATTGAGTTTTAAGAATATAATAAAGATGAACAGCAGAACGCAAACCAGCAGACTCTAAAAAAACTAGATAACTCGGTTTCTTTTCAGTTTCTTGTAGATACTTATCAAAAGTATCTGTGCTTTGATCAGGCTGTTGTAAACAATGGACTAAGGTTCGACAAAGAATCGGAAAAGGGTACTCCGCTTTGAATTGAATTTGGGTAAGGAAATCCAGACAGTTTTTGGCATCAATTTCTACTTCGGTGAGGGGATCCCCTTGCACAAGCGTTCGATAACTGTAGATCGTACTGGCAAATCCGGCATGAACCAAATCTCCTGCTTCTAAGCAATATTGAAAGGATTTAAGAGCCAGTTGGCGAGATTTTCGCACATGCACAACCCAGTGATCGATATGGCAGGAAAAAGCTTGTAGCGCTCGCCCGCGTGCCGGAGACTGGGGAAATTCTTCAGCAATTTGAATTCCCACCTCTCCAAAAGCATAGGCTCGTTGATAATCGGCTAAACGGGATCCCATAAAGATTCCGAAGCTGGCATAGGCATAGGCAGAATCTTCTGTGATGCCCTGAGTCATGGATAAATAAACTAGGTGAGCTGACAAAAGAAAGTAGGTATCAGCATCAGAGAAATAGGCAGAAGAAACCATAACTGCCAATAACTTCATGATTAACTTTTGTCGTTCATCCGTCACCAATGGCAACTCTTTCAATGAATTGATGGAACGGGATCCCAGTGTAGAAAAAAGTTGATCAATTTGCTGATTCAGGAGGGTATTCAAATTGGTCGAATGGCTAGGGAAGATATCTTCTCCCAATGAGAGTAATCCTTCCCTTCCCAATTGTAAAACCTCAGCATATCGCCCTTGATTATAATAGAGCAATAGCTTAACTGAATATACTTTTGCCTGATCAATACTTGAACTTGCATGCAGAAGGGTATAGTCAAAAAGTTGATCCGCTTCCTCAAAATGACGGTTGATATACTCGCATTCGGCAGCTTTCAAATGCAGATCGAAAGCAAAATAATAGTCAGACTGCCAAATTTCCGCGGGAACAACATCAACAGCCAGTAAAAAATACTTAAGAGCCGCTTCATAGGCAGAAGATTCTTTGGCTTTGTCTCCGGCTTTTTTGCTCAAATGTGCTAACTGTAGATAGTCTTGAGAATCACCCAATAAAGGCAGTGCAACCTGCCAGTAGTTAACAATGTCAAATAGATAATAATCTAAAAAATCTTCACCCTGATTTGATCGCTCTGCTTGTTTTAGATAGATTTTTCCTATCTTGAAACAAATCTCCTGCCTTTCCCCATCACTTAGCAAGCTATTAGCCGCCTGTTGCACTCGATCATGAATAAAGCTACAAAAAATATCTGAATTCTCAGAGATATGAGAAGATTCTTCTTTCGGTGAACTATCGGGAGAATAGACCATGCCTTCTAGTGGGATACCCAGAAAAAATGGAGATTCCGAGCTTTTTTCCTGAGTAATCAATCCTGCCTCTTGGATGAATTGCATTTGTGCCAGCGTTTGATCCCAGGTTTGTTCTAACAAGTGGGTGAGTATGGATATGGAAAACCGATATCCTAAACAAGCTGCTGCCTTCAAAAATGCTTGGGTATACTTCGGCAACTTGAGGAGTTCGGCCTGCACAAACTCCAGAACACTTTGTCCCAGTAACGCTTTTTGAATGGAGGCCAGATTCCACTGCCACTGTCCTGCTTCAAAATCAAAAGCAATTAGCCTTTCCTGAGCCAGGGATCTAAACAGTTGACGGAGAAAAAATGGATTACCCTCCGTTGTTTGATAGAGGAGTTCTGCCAGTGAAGCCAATTCTGTTTCCGACCGTTGCAGGATATCTTCTAGGCAATTTAGAACATCGGTTAAAGCTAAATTTTGCAGGGTAAAAGCGTGAACCGTGATCCCCGACTTTTGGATCTCCTGTAGGGTAAAGGCAAGTGGATGAGTGGGATCCACCTCTCCATCTCGATAGGCAGCAATCATCAAACAATCATGATGATCAGTCTCTTGCAATAAATCCTGCAACAAATGCAACGAGCCTAAATCTGCCCATTGCAAATCATCCAAAAAAAGTACCAATGGATGCTGGGGCTGCGTAAAGACCCGTAGAAATTTCTTGAAAGTTGCATTGAATCGGTAACGGGTTTCTAGGGATCCCAGGGTGGGGACGGGTTGTTGCTCTCCTGTAATCAACGCTAGTTCGGGGATGACATCTACAATCACCGAGGTATGGGGATGCAATGCCTGCAAAATTAAGGCTTTCCACCGTTGAATTTGAGCTTGGTCTTGGGTCAACAATTGGCGAATAAGCCCCTGAAACGCCTGCACTAAGCAGCCATAGGGAACATGACGTTGGAATTGATCAAACTTACCTGCCACAAAATATCCGGGCTGGTTTTCCATCACCTGACGCAGACTCTGCACCAATGCTGACTTGCCTGTCCCTGCGGCTCCTCTGACCAGCAGCAGCATCGCCGGACTACCCACCTGCACCTGTTGCCATAACTCCTGCAATTGGCATATCTCTTGACGGCGGCCATACAGGTGGTCAGGCCACTGCAAGATAGCGGAGGGATCCCGCTGCCCCAACGGAAAAAGCACCACCTGCCCACTCTCTTGCCATTGATGCCAGCATTCCAGCAAATCCTGTTGCAGACCAAAAGCGCTTTGATAGCGATTCTGGGGGTTTTTGGCCAGCAGTTTCATGACCAGATCTGAGAGGCTGATCGGGATCTCAGGCCGCAGGCGATGGGGAGCCACCGGGATCTGAGCCAGATGTTGATGGATCCACTCCAGAGGCTCCTGGGCTTGTAGCGGGTATACCCCAGTCAGCAGATAGTAAAAATGTACCCCCAGCGTATAGTAATCACTGCGATGATCGACCTGCCAATTCATGCGTCCCGTTTGTTCTGGGGAAATGTGCGTCAGCACAGGGGGCAACCCTAGGTCGGGCAAAGGGTGGGGATCCGACTCCCAAGTGGCAAAACGCAGATCCACCAGCGTCAGGGTTTTGGCCTGGGGATCCCGCAATATATGACCCAACTGCAAATCTCGATGGATCACCCCGGCGCTGTGCAGTTGCGCCACTAGGCCAGCCATTGATTGAGCTAGTTCTAAAAAGCCGGCAATCGACAAGGGCAATGGTAGGGCACTGAGGGGGATCCCGGAACAGGTCTGCAACACCATTGCCAGATGGGGATCCTCCAGAAGGGTGAGCGGGCGAACCAGATGGGCTACCGACAACTGCTGGAAGAGCGCAAACTCGTGCTGAAACTGCTGCCTATCCTGCTGGCTGGGGGGCTGGCTATGCAAAATCCGAATCAGCACTGGTTGTCGATCCGCAAGCTGCTCCCCGTGAAACAAAGACCGACTGGCATCGGATGTAATTAACTGGGTGAGACGATAGCCAGGGAGGGTAATCATGAGTAGCTCAAACTAGGCTCAACGAGCCAACATGATGTTTTATTCTAGTCTGGCTTGCTGGGTCAGATCTGGATTATGGCTGGCTAAGTAGGCTCAGCTTGTGATGACGAAGCCGTCAAAATGGCATCTCATTGACAGCAATAAACTTATGGTCAAAATCTCCCCTGTCAGACTAAGTTGAATTGCCTAGAATGGGGAGGGCTTTATAGTCCTTTACACAATACACAATAATTAAGATACCCATCGAGATCGCAACGCTGATGATCCTCTTGCAACGGCTAGGGCTAAACCGGATTCCGTGGACGGCTGAATTGGCTGGCATCCTCTTGGTGTATTTTGTGCAGGGGGCGATTGGCTTAGCTCGACTGGCTACTACCTTTTACTTCAAAGATAATTTGGGCTTGAGTCCCTCCCAGACAGCAGCATTGACGGGGATAGCGGTGATTCCCTGGACGGTCAAACCCCTCTATGGCTGGCTATCGGATCATCTGCCCTTGGCTGGCTATCGGCGGCGACCTTATCTATTGCTATCGGGTGTTTTAGGCTGTTTGGCTTGGCTGGTGTTGGCGCTCTGGGCGAATTCCGTCTGGTTAGCCACCGCGATGGTGACATTGGGATCCCTGTCGGTGGCGATAGGGGATGTGATTGTGGACTCATTGGTGGTGGAACGCTCCCGTAGCCAGGATTGGGCGGGGACGGGATCCCTGCAATCTTTGAGTTGGGGAGCAACGGCGCTGGGATCATTGGTAACCGCCTATCTGGGAGGACTGTTGTTGCAGCACTATTCCCCACAGATGGTGTTCGGCTTAACGGCAGGATTACCGCTTTTGACCGTGCTGGCGGTGGGATTGATCCAAGAAGCCCCTGTGCAGGAATCGGCTCCTTTTGCCCTCCGTTCGCAGATTCAGCAGATTGTTGGGGCACTGCGTCAACCTGCTATCGGTTTGCCCATCCTGTTTGTATTTTTTTGGCAGGCTACCCCCAACGCGGAGTCGGCCTTTTTTTACTTTGTCACCAATGACTTGGGCTTTGGAGCCGAATTTTTGGGGCAAATTCGTTTGGTGAGCAGCCTTGCCCTCCTGCTGGGTGTGGCCATTTTTCAGCTCTATTTGCGCTGGATCCCGCTACGTCCCCTGTTTGCCTGGATCACCCTGATCTCGGCGGGCTTGGGCTTGACCAGCTTGATTTTGGTCTATCACCTAAATCGGGCTTGGGGCATTGATGACCACTGGTTTAGTTTGGGGGATACCCTGATTTTGACGGTAGCAGGTCAGATCGCCTACATGCCGATCCTAGTCTTGGCGGCTCGCCTTTGTCCAGCGGGCATCGAGGCCACCTTGTTTGCCCTACTCATGTCTATCCTTAACCTTGCCGGATTTTTATCCCATGAATGGGGGGCAGGGTTAATGCAATGGCTGGGCATCAGTGAGCACGATTTTAGTCATCTAGGTGACTTGGTGGTGATCACCAATCTGGTGCGGTTGCTCCCCCTCCTCCTGCTGGGATGGTTGCCTGCTCAGCTACCGAACAGCGCCAGCCCCAGCCCAGGGGATCCCTCTGGAGCTTCTTTAGGAGCGGAAGCCTTGGATTGGCGAGAAGGGGATCTTTCGTTAGCAAGGGCAACGGAGGCGGCTCAAGAGTCGGTCGGGATCCTTTAGCGCGTCATCTTCTCTCTTGAAACCGAATGGATTGGGTGTCCTTAGCGACTGCGGGCTTTGCGAAAGCGAGAACGAGCTTTGGCCAGTTGCCCACTGATCAGCTTCACAATGGCTTGAGCCGCCCCCGGTTCCCCCCCTAGGCTACGGAGGCGGTGGCTGATCTGCTGGCGTTTTTGCGGATCCTCCAATAAGTCGCGGCTATACTCGGCAATCTGAACCGGACGGAGATGTCCGCGCATTTCTTTTACCACTTCTTCCCCCGCCCAAATGTTAGGCCATGCCAGTAATCCTAAAAACCGTTGGTGAGCTATCCAGTTAACCGCTTTGGCCAGGAGAGTGCCGATGATCGGCAGATTGACCAACAAACCCAACAGCCCATCCCAGGCTCGCATCGCCTCTAGCTTATTCAGCGGAATCACCACCACCATCGGCACCCCTAAACAGGCTAGTTCGGCAGTGTTGGCTCCTACGGTGGTGATGCAGAGGTCACAGTTGGCTAGGACGGAGTAGGCGGGAAACGTCGTCCAGAGGTTAACTATCGTGCCATAGGGGGTGACAAACTGGGATCCCAAATTGGTTTGTTCGAGGATGCCGGAGGTGCCATAGACCAATCCCATATCGCGGTTAGTCTTGGGCTGGGCATAGCTAGCCAGAGATTTCGCCGTTTGGGTAGGAGCAACGGGCAAAACAAAACTCACATTGGGCAATAATTGGCGTAACTCATCGGCAATCGCCAAAACCATCGGCACCCCCAGCGACAACTTAGCGGGCTTGGATCCCGGCAAAAGCCCGATCTGAAAATGGGTGCGTCCCTTTTCAGTGAGGCGTTGCCAGCCACGCGGTAATAGGGCGGCATCAGGGGTTGTCGTCGGAACCTCTTCGGGCAGCGTTGTCACATCAAGGGAGGAGTCTAGATCATCAACAATGATTTTGGGTGGAGTCGATTTGGAGCGGGGCAGGAGGGCTTCCCCATAGGATCCCGTAGCAGACCAACCCAAAATAGGCAATCCGGGCAAATAGGTGGCACTGGCTACCCCATCCACCATCAAATCTCCCACCACCTGCATTTTGGTGCGCCAGCGATGCTGCCACAACCAACCGCCGTCATAACGCTGCTTAATGGCTTCGTTTCGCACCGCAAAAACATTGGCAAAGATTCGCCAACGGGGTTCTTGCTCCACATAAATAATGCTGCGAAATCCTAGGCGATACCCCGCCAAAATGGTGAAAAACTGATCCCCCCCCAAAAACACAACCACCCCACGGGGTGCCCATTCCCAGGATTCCTCCGTTTGTCCGGTCAGCAAAAAGGTCAAGAAAAAATCAGCATCCTGCACGCGATCCACACCCACATATTCCTGCGCCATCATGACCTCTTGGCCGGAGGCATGGGGACAGGGGGAGAGGATCAAAGAAATCCGTGCCTGCGGGATCCGTTCTCGCAACTCTAAGACAACCGGACGAACCCAAGTTGCCAACTCACCAGGGCCGTTTGAGAAAATAACAACATCATAGGGCTGTGCCCCACCTTCTAGATAAGCCGCCATGATGAGAGGTAACAGAGGAACATCAGAAACAGGTTGCTGACGAAGAAACCCACACCCCAAATACCCTCAATCGATGGATTCAGTAACAGGTTCGGGTGGGGAAGTGGCAAATATGCCAATTGTATAGCCCTCTTCCCGAAATAGACATCTTGTGAGCTTTTTTTCAGTAATCCCCTGATGATAGCGATGGCGACGGAAAGCTAGCCAGCTAGGAGAGGGAGGGGGATAGCGCTGGTGATGGGGCATGGGGAAAGGATTGTAGCTGCAAATAGATCAGCAGGGCATTGATGTCGGCGGGATTCACCCCCCCAATACGTGCTGCCTGACCAAGGGTGAGGGGGCGCACCAAGGAAAGTTTTTCTCTGGCCTCTTTGGAAAGGGTCGTAATAGCTTGATAGTTGAGATCACTGGGCAAAGGCCGTTGATATTGGCGGGTAATCTGGTTGATTTGAGCCTGCTGCCGTTGAATATAACCGCTGTATTTGATGGCAATCTCGACAGCTTCCTGCTCGATTATCCCCAGATCGGGATCCCCCAGTCCCAGTTGCTGGAGGTCGGCGTAGTGAAGGTCGGAGCGACGCAGCAGTTCCGCCAGGGTTGCGGATCCCCGAATCGCTTGATCGGTCAATTGGCTGAGGGCAACACCCGCCGCGGCCTGCGCCTTCACCCGTTGCTGTTCGAGGCGGTCAATTTCCTGGCTGATGGCGGCCTGTTTGCTTTGAAACAGGTTCCAGCGGCGGTCGTCAATTAAGCCGATGGTTCGCCCCAAAGGGGTGAGGCGTTGGTCGGCGTTGTCTGAGCGCAAAATCAGGCGATATTCAGAGCGGCTGGTCAACATGCGATAGGGTTCATGCAGATCTTTGGTGCAGAGATCGTCGATTAGAGTGCCGATGTAGCTGGATTCACGGGGCAGAATATGCAGGGGTTTGGCTTGGACATAACAGGCGGCGTTGATGCCCGCCAGCAAACCTTGGCAAGCGGCTTCTTCATAGCCCGTGGTGCCGTTGATCTGTCCGGCACAGAACAGTCCGGCAATCGGTTTGCTCATCAAACTGGGAAAGCATTGGGTGGCGGGCAGATAGTCATACTCCACCGCATAGGCAGGCCGGAGCATCGTGCACTGTTCTAGTCCCGGTAGGCTCCGCAACATCTGGATCTGGATGGCTTCTGGCATTCCCGTAGAGAACCCCTGAATGTAAAGTTCTGGGGTATCCCGTCCCTCCGGTTCGATAAAAATTTGGTGGCTGGTTTTGTCGGCAAAGCGGACAATTTTGTCTTCGATGCTGGGGCAGTAGCGGGGGCCTTTGGCATCCACCCAGCCGCCATAAACCGGGGTGAGGTGCAGGTGATCACGGATAATTTGGTGGGTAAGCTCGGTGGTGCGGGTCAGGTAGCAGGGCAGTTGGGGACGTTCGACCCAGGCTTGCGGATCGAAGCTAAACCAGCGCAGATCGGGATCCCCTAGCTGAGGCTCTAGGCGGTCAACATCCACACTGCGGCGATCCACACGGGCGGGGGTTCCGGTTTTCAATCGTCCAGTGGTGAACCCCAACTCCCGTAGCGTATCGGTTAATCCCTCCACCGCAAACTCCCCCGCCCGTCCTGCCGCTTGGGAATGTCTGCCGATCCAGATGCGCCCGCCCAAAAAGGTGCCCGTGGTCAAGATGAGGGCTTGGCAGCTAAAAATCACGCCAAAGTGGGTTTGGATCCCTTGAATGTCATCGTTTTTGCCGATCACCAAATCGGTAACGGTGCCCTCCCGCAATACCAAATTGGCTTGATTCTCCACGACTGAGCGCATAACACGGGCATATTCCCGCTTATCGGTCTGAGCCCGCAGTGCCCAAACCGCTGGCCCACGGGAGCGATTTAAGACCTTTTTTTGCAGATAGGTGCGGTCGGTTACTTTGCCCATCTCTCCCCCCAGAGCATCTAGCTCATGCACAAGCTGTGACTTGGCTGGCCCCCCCACAGCAGGATTGCAGGGTTGCCAAGCAATTTTGTCGAGATTGAGGGTCAATAAAAGGGTGCGACAGCCCAAGCGAGCTGATGCCAAGGCTGCCTCACAGCCGGAGTGGCCCGCCCCCACCACAATCACATCAAAATGGTCAAGCGCGTCTACAGGGGAGGTAAGCATGATCCAGAAGGAAAAAGGACATCATCAAATGGGCTAGACAAAAGCAAAGCGAAGGGATCCCATTCTATAAATTTTACGAATTTTTGGTCAGGCTAGTTTTGCCTAGCTGGGGGATTGGTTAGGGGATCCCTGGATGGCTACGATGCCTAAACTCTGGGAATCAAAGCCGTCCCAGCAGCATTAGCAACTGATGGGGGATAGGGAAAAAATAGTGGGTTGAGAACTGAAAATAGCGGGGAATTTTGCATAAAAAAAGCTGGCAGTGTGACGGCTGCCAGCAACAAGTGTTCCCTGTTAGTGAGCTGATAACGTTACCGACTGACAACGAACTCAACCCGTATCATCAGTGTGCTGGATTACCCCACAGATCCGCATGATTGAGATCACAAATAATTGGTGATTGTCATCACAAGCATGGAAAGACTTAAAATAAATACCTGTGAATTTAAGTGAATTTACGGATAGGCAGGGTTCGGGAAATGCCGGCAGGGTGGGGGGATTGGCTCAAATTTTAGTAAGGAGATGAAAGATTCTAATGCTCTCTAAGATTCTAGGTTACTGTTCTCTCTGAACGAAATAACTACTGAAAGCCTCAGATTTGCCTCTTTTCTGGAGAAATAGGCAAATGGGGATCCCTATCTTTTTGGATGGGATGGGCTATCTTCTCCATCCGAAAAGCTATGCCGGAAACCGTAAGATGGTCTTGGTGTTTAGTGATGAGACTTGTTCCTCAAAAATGAGGTCAGATCAAGCCATAAAAGTCCGTTGACTGCGCCCGCTTACTTCTGGTTTATGACACTCCACCACGTCTCCATTCGCACAGCCGATATCTTCCGTTCTATTGCGTTTTATGAAAAACTAGATTTTCAAGTGGAATGTCGCTTTACCACCGGCATGACGCTGGCTTGTTGGCTCAAGGGATCCCTGGGGCGGATCGAGCTGATTCAAATTCCTGACCCGATGCCGCCACCGGATGCGTTTGGGGATCCCCACTATGTGGGCTACTATCACCTCTCCTGGCTTGTCCCTTCTATTGCTACTCTTTTGGCCAAACTCGACTCTCCCCGGATATTGCTGCCACCCTGCCTGCAACAGATCGGTGAAGATTACTATCGAGTCGCTTTTATGGCGGATCCCGATGGTCTTCCGATTGAAATAATGGAAAAGATCGAGGCTGGCTCTACCCCGCCAATCGATTCTATCTCCTAGCGATTTCCTGACTTAAGTGGTGCCGCAGAGGTCATGCTAGCAACGCCAGTGAATGGGGAGGCGTAGCTTAACTTTTGAGGGGTTCGGGGAGCTACAAGTCCCGCGCTGTAGCTGTAGCTTGCTTCCTGCAGGGTAAGGTCAGCGTCGGGATGCATGGACACCCCGCGTCGATCAAGGGGTTTCTCCTGGGGAGACGCTCCGCGAACGATGCCCCGAAGATCGACAAACTATCTATCGGTTCTAACAGAAGATACAAATCTGTTAGAACATATATATACTATGTTGAACTTGACCTACACCTACCGAATCTATCCGGGACTTGACCAAGAAGCTCAAATGCTTGATTGGTTTGAGCAATGCCGTCGCGTGTATAACTACGCACTGGCAGAGCGCAAGGACTGGATCAACTCGCGTAAATGTCCGGTCAATGCTTGCAGCATTAGGCAGGAATACATCATCCCTGCTGACGCGCCCTATCCCGACTACTACAAGCAGCAAAACGCACTGACCAAAGGGAAAGAGGATATTCCAGAACTGAAAGCCGTTCACTCTCAAGTCTTGCAAGATGCTCTGAAACGATTGGATAAATCATTCAAGTTCATGCAGGAAAGAGGTTTTGGATTCCCTCGATTCAAAAAGTT
>JANRIL010000028.1:0-79164 GCA_033764955.1 Cyanobacteriota bacterium
GGAAGACCCTGAGTTTGAAACCTTCTACACCAAGAATATCTTGTTGAACGAGGGGATTCGGGCCTGGATGGCTCCCCAAGACCAACCTCATGCTCACTTTGCCTTCCCTGAAGAAGTCTTGCCCCGTGGCAATGCCCTCTAACCCAGCTTGGGTTCGTCCATTTTTAAGCAAAATTTTTCTGACTGTTCTGATTTTTTGTCGTTTTGACCTTGCAGCTTGGGAGGCTGTCCTCTGTGACCTCAACAACGTTTAGTTCTGCAGCGATGCAAGACCGGACCCAGGGTGGATTTGCCTGGTGGGCGGGAAATGCTCGTTTGATCAATCTCTCTGGTCGCTTGCTGGGTGCCCATGTGGCTCACGCAGGTTTGATCGTTTTCTGGACAGGAGCCATGACCTTATTTGAGGTGGCTCACTTTGTCCCCGACAAACCCATGTATGAACAGGGGCTAATTTTACTGCCCCACCTCTCTACCTTGGGTTGGGGTGTTGGCCCTGGGGGAGAAATTGTGGATACCTTCCCCTATTTTGTGGTTGGGGTATTGCACCTGATTTCTTCTGCCGTCTTGGGCTTGGGTGGTATCTACCATGCCGTGCGTGGGCCTGAGACCCTCGAACAGTACTATCCTTTCTTTGGTTATGACTGGAAGGATAAGAACAAGATGACCACCATCATCGGCATCCACCTCATCCTTTTGGGGTTGGGAGCTTTGTTGCTGGTGGCTAAGGCCATGTGGTTTGGCGGACTGTATGACACCTGGGCACCGGGCGGTGGGGATGTGCGGGTGGTTACCAATCCCACCTTGGATCCAGGGGTGATCTTTGGCTATCTGGCTCGTTCTCCCTTTGGCGGTGAGGGCTGGATTGTTAGCGTTAATAACTTAGAAGACATCGTAGGCGGTCACATTTATGTCGGCATCATCTGCATTGGCGGCGGTGTCTGGCATATTCTGACCAAGCCCTTCGGCTGGGCACGTCGTGCCTTTATCTGGTCGGGTGAAGCCTATTTGTCCTACAGTTTGGCGGCGGTTTCGTTGATGAGCTTTATCGCCACCTGCTTTGTCTGGTTTAACAACACCGCTTATCCCAGCGAATTTTATGGGCCAACGGGGCCAGAGGCTTCTCAAGCTCAGGCTCTCACCTTTGTGGTGCGCGACCAACGTTTGGGTGCCAACATCGGTCAAGCTCAAGGGCCAACTGGCTTGGGTAAATATTTGATGCGCTCTCCCACGGGTGAGATCATCTTCGGTGGAGAAACCATGCGCTTCTGGGATGTGCGCGCTCCTTGGAAAGAACCGTTGCTAGGGCCGAATGGGTTGGATGTAGACAAACTGAAAAATGATATTCAACCCTGGCAAGCTCGCCGTGCCGCGGAATATATGACCCATGCGCCAATTGGATCCCTGAACTCAGTGGGCGGGGTGGCCACAGAAATCAACACCATCAACTTTGTCAGCCCCCGCACCTGGCTGGCTGCTCACAACTTCATCTTGGGCTTCTTGTTCTTCGTAGGGCACCTCTGGCATGCTGGACGGGCACGAGCTGCCGCCGCCGGATTTGAGAAAGGTCTGGATCGGGAAACAGAGCCTGTTTATCGGATGAAAGAGTTGCGCTAGGAAGGAGATGAGCGCAGCTATTTTCAACCTAATCGTTGACTTCCCTTCATAACTGGTGAAGCTGCCTTCTAGAATGGAGGCAGCTTTTTTCTGGCTAAGATTGCTTCCAGGAGGTTATTGAGGATGCCCATCAAGTGTGTGGATTGTGCTGTTGTGGATCTGGGATGACTAATCCTACTTATTTTGAAACGATTCCCCTCCCTAGCCCAGAACAAGCTCTGCTGCTGGCTGGTCTCAATGAGAGTAACCTAAAACGGATCAGCAAATTGACAGGGGCTAAGGTGACCCTGCGAGGGCAAGAGCTTTTGGTGCAAGGGGATCCCTCCCAGCAGAAGCAGATTCATCAATGGGTGAATGCCCTCAAACCCATCTGGCAGAGTGGGCAGCTTGTAAAACCGATTGACGCGGAGATCGCCTATCAAGCCCTGCTGGGAGAACAGACCGCTGATCATCAACAGATCCAGCAGCAGCTTTTGGCACGCAATCGTAAAGGGGATCCCATTCGCCCGAAAACCCCCCATCAATACCATTACGTGCAGGCAATTCTCTCCCACGATCTGACTTTTGGCATTGGGCCGGCGGGAACGGGCAAAACCTATCTAGCCGCAGTGATGGCGGTAGCCGCTCTGCAAAATCGGCAATATGAGCGCTTAGTATTGACCCGTCCAGCCGTGGAGGCGGGAGAGAAGCTGGGTTTTTTGCCGGGAGATCTCCGCGAAAAAGTGGATCCCTATTTGCGACCGCTTTACGATGCCCTCTATGAATTTATCCCTCCCGAAAAGCTGCCTGGCCTCATGGAGCAGGGGGTGATCGAGGTGGCTCCCCTAGCCTACATGCGGGGACGCACCCTCAACCATGCCTTTGTTATTTTGGATGAAGCCCAGAATACCACCCCAGAGCAAATGAAAATGGTGCTGACCCGCTTGGGCTTTCAATCTCGCATGGTGGTGGCGGGAGACTTGACTCAGACCGACTTGGGCTATCACCGCCCTTCTGGGTTGGCGGTTGCTGAAAAGATTTTGAGGGGGGTAGAAGGGATTGCCTTTTGCCATTTTGACCAGCGAGATGTCGTGCGCCATCCTTTGGTTCAGCGGATTGTGGAAGCCTATGGTCGGCTTGATACGATCCAGTCGGGCTAGAGGGCTGCCAGAGGATTAATGCCAGAGGATTAAGATGAGGGATCCGTAATCCGCTGGCAGATGAGTGGGCTAGCGCAAATAGGCTCGCGGATCCACAGGCGCTCCTCCCCCCGGGCGCACCTCAAAATGGAGGTGGGGGCCTGTACTCCAGCCCGTGCTACCTCGACTCATGATCGTCTGTCCCTGTTGCACGTATTGACCCACCGTTACATAAATTTGGTTGCCGTGGGCATAGCGAGTGACCAATCCGTTCGGATGGCGAATATCCACCCGATTGCCATAACCATCACGTCCATAGCCGGCGAAAATGATGGTTCCCTCCATAACCGCCACAATCGGGGATCCGACAGGGCCAGGGATATCTACCCCAGCATGAATTCGGCCATTGCGCCAGCCAAAACCAGAAGTAATCTGTCCAGCCACCGGCCAGACAAACCCAGAGGTTACGGCGGCAGGGGGTGGGGCTGCTACGGGAGGAGCAGGAGGCGGGGCTACCACCGGAGTAGCAGGCACAGGCTTAGGTTTGGGCTTGGCTGCTACCGGCGCGGGGGAAACCGGCTTGGGAGTAGCCACCACAGGCAGGGGAGTGTTGGCGGTCGGAATCACCAACTTCTGCCCCAGTTCTAGCCAATGGGGATTTTGTAGGCGATTGGCGCGGATGATTGCCTGTTGGGAGATTTGATAGCGGGCAGCAATCCGCTCAATCGTGTCTCCCGATGCCACCGTATGGGTGATGGGAATATTGGCCTGAGCTTCTTTGAGAGCGGCCTGACGCTGGGCTGCGGCGGCTTTCTCTGCTTGCTCGGCTCGTGCCTGAATGTCGGCATTCCGTTGTTTTTGGCGGGCAATCAGTTGGCTCACGTCCCCAGGGATAAGCAGCTTCTGACCGATGCTGAGAAAGTCTGGTGAGGTCAAGGGGGTGGCCTGAATAATCGCCCGTTGCCGCACTTGATAGCGAATTGCTAACGATTCTAGGGTGTCCCCCTGGGCAACAGTATGAATCAAGCCGGCCTGACCGGGAATATAGAGGGTTTCTCCTGGCTTGAGTTCCGTTGTAGCTGTGATGCCGTTAGAGATGGTGATCGCTGCCGCATCAATCTGGTACATCTGGGTTAACTTCCAAAGGGTCTCACCCGCCTTCACTTCGTGCTGGATGATCCCGGAAGGGGTTTTTAGCATGGCCAGTTGCCCCGCTTTGAGGGCTGCACTGGCGGCTTCTCGTTTGGCGGCAAAGTTTTGTTGGAGAACCGCCGAGAGCGTTTGGCTGGAAACCGGCACCATCTCCAGGGGAGGCTCTGGTGGGAGGCGATGTTTTTGGGTTAGCCACAACCCCAGAACCCCTAACGTCATCGCTAAGCCTGCCACCCAACGACTGCTGCGATACTGGGTGTTGGGAAGATCCTCGGTTGGATTCGGTTCGTCTTGCCAGGGATCCCAGAAACAGTCGGGCTGAATCGGATGGGATTTCGGTTTTTGTAGCCAAAGCAAACCCGCCATGCTGATAGAAACGGCAAAACCCGCCAAGGCGGGCTTCAGCAGGGGAGGGGAAGCTGAGGGGGGCAATTCCAGCAGCGGAGTGGCCTCAGCACAAGGATCCTCAACCAGAGAGACACCGAGATCAGAGCCAGACTGCTCCAGAGGTTCTCCGAATTCAGTCAGGCTGGATGGGGAGTTGAGGGGCTGTTCGCTCACGGCAGCGTCAAGCTCACTCAGGATCTCTTGGGGTCGATCCAAAATTGGCTGTTTCAATCGCGTCTCCTCACAAAACACGGAACAACAAAGACAAGCTACGGAAGGAGGTGAGTAGGCTATTATCCATCAGGCGATATGCCCAGGGTAGGGATAGGCCTGACTTTAGCGCACTCAGGTTAGGTTACCGTAGTTAACAATTCCAGACAAGTTTTTTGGATAACGTATCTGGAAAATGGCTGTGATCCGGATCGGATCGCCGTCACTGGTAGGGCAATGCAGACTTAGATGATGGAGATCCCACCCCCCGATCTGCCCCTATCGTCTCCGCATGGCCTAGCTATTGCCTGTCCATTCCTCAGCCGCCAAAATTCTCTAGAATTACCTAAGGATTTGGCTGTAGTTCTCTACACAAAATTTGGATCCCATTCATGCCACTGCTTATCTACAACAGCCTTTCTCGGCAAAAAGAGGCTTTTCAGCCCATCCATGCTGAAACGGAGCAAGTGAGTGTCCCCTCTCCACAGGCAGGAAATCGGCTAGGACAAGTCTTGATGTATGTCTGTGGAGTGACGGTGTATGACTACTGCCATTTGGGACATGCCCGAACCTATGTTGTTTGGGACATGGTACGGCGCTACCTCACTTTTTTGGGATATCGAGTTAAATTTGTCCAAAACTTTACTGACATTGATGACAAGATTTTACAGCGGGCTTTAGAACGGCAGGAGTCGATGACGGATCTAGCGGAACGCTTCATCCAAGCCTACTTTGAAGATATGGATCGCCTCAACATTTTGAGAGCCGATAATTACCCCAGAGCCACCCAATCTTTATCCTCTATTTTTGCTCTCATTCAATCCCTAGAACTGAAACAATTTGCCTATCGAATTCGGGTTAATCACACCCCCACAAATCCAACAGAGCAGAGTGATGTTTATTACGCTGTGCGCCAGTTTGGTGATTATGGACAACTCTCAGGACGCAAGCTAGAAGACATGCAAGCAGGAGCCAGTGGACGGGTCGATAGCATAGGATCCGTAGCGCAGAAACGGGATCCCTTTGATTTTGCCCTCTGGAAATCAGCCCCTCAAACGGAGCCTGGGTTTGATTCACCCTGGGGGTGGGGACGCCCCGGCTGGCATATTGAATGCTCGGCGATGGTCAAAGAAACCTTGGGCAATTCTATTGACATTCATGCCGGAGGAGCCGATCTAATTTTTCCGCATCATGAAAACGAACTGGCTCAATCCGAACCGATCCTGGGTAAACCCCTGGCACGCTATTGGATGCACAACGGATTCTTAAATATTAATGGCGAAAAAATGTCCAAATCCTTAGGAAACTTTACTACTCTACGGGATGCCCTCAAGGTTTATGACCCGATGGCTCTGCGCCTATTTTTTCTGCAAACCCATTATCGTAGCCCCATCGATCTGACCGAAACAGCGATGGCTGCGGCCAGCCAAGGGTGGCAAACCCTCAGCAAAGGGATGCAAGCAGCTCACCACTTTCTTTCTTCTCTCCACCCTCAACCTGACCATTCTCCACCTTCCGAGCCGTTCGCTTCGGATCAGATAAATAGGTCAAAGTCAGAGTCAGTCAAACAGTTTCAATCTGCCATGGATGATGATTTTGCAACTCCTGCTGGGGTTGCCCTTGCCTTTGATCTCGCCAAAGAATTGAGCCGTCAATATAATCTGCTTACCCACCAAGGAGAGGCTCGTCTTCCTCACAATCTCCTCCTGCAAAAGAGTCAAGATCTTCTCCAGATCACCGAGGTTTTAGGGTTAGGGTTAGAAGACCAACCACCCATTGAGGAGAATGTAGAAGCTACTATTCAAGTGGCAATAGAAACTGGCGAAAAGATCAATGTTTCAGAGTTGATTGAGCAGCGCAAACAGGCCAAAAAGGAGCGAAACTTTGCGGAAGCTGACCGTATTCGCAATCACCTCAAATCGTTGGGAATTAGCTTGATTGATCAGCCCGATGGCTCAACCCGGTGGCGACAGGGGGATTCTCCCTAAACAAAAGGGATCCCAGGTGGACTAACGGTGGTCAGTCGGAAGGGATCCCGGTTGATTGAGGTAAATTCTACTTAAGTATTGTTAAGTATTGAACATTGAACGGAATAGAAATAGCCCTTATTTATTGGGCTGAGGCGTCAAGCGCAAGTAGGGCTTAACTGGAGTAAAGCCTTTCGGAAACTTGCTCTTAGCTTCCTCATCCGAAATAGAGGGCACAATCACCACATCCTGCCCATCTTGCCAGTTGGCCGGGGTCGCCACACTGTAGTATTCCGTCAATTGCAGAGAATCAATCACCCGCAGCAGTTCATCAAAATTACGTCCTGTGCTAGCCGGATAGGTCAGGGTCAAGCGTAGTTTTTTGTTGGGATCAATAATAAACACCGAGCGAACCGTCAGGGTGTTATTGGCATTGGGATGAATCATGTCATAGAGATCCGAAACTTTGCGATCGGGATCCGCCAAAATGGGGTAGTTGAGGTTTACGTTCTGGGTTTCTTCGATATCCCCTACCCAGCCCTTGTGGGAGTTGACATCATCCACACTCAAGGCAATGGTTTTGACATTTCGCTTATCGAATTCTGGCTTGAGGCGAGCCACTTCTCCTAGCTCGGTAGTGCAAACGGGGGTAAAGTCTTTGGGATGAGAAAACAACACCACCCAACTATCCCCTGCCCAGTCATAGAAATTGATCTCCCCTTCGGTGGAGGCTTGGGTAAAGTTGGGAACGGTATCTCCAAGTCGCAGTGTCATAAACCTTCAGTCCTGTAGTGTCGATAGATTTTTACGCCCCCATCATGCCATTAAACTCCGGTTTTCCCATCGGTTTTTAGAGGATTCTTAATATTCACCTGCAGGCTAGTATTTGGGTTCCACAAGCAACCGCGATAGCACAGTGGTTAGGGGACTTTTGAGCAGTCTTGACAAAGCCGGTTTCCCAACAACCTCGTCCTGCTGATCTGAGTAAACTCTCTAATGGAGGCAGTTGATGAGGAACTAGCTAAAAGTTTGGTGTGGCTTCCAGAACTGGGACTAGCCATAGGAATTGAGCAAGGCAGCTATTTGGGGGATCAACCGGGAGTGGCTATATTTGGTATGGCCAGAGGGGGGAATGCCGGAAGCGATTGCCCAGCCGCAACACAAGCTAGCCGCCCTAAGAGTACCTTCACACCATCGTTGTATATGGGATCCCTCCCGACGGTCGTTTTAGCAGGCTGTGGCTATGGAGCCATCGCCACCATGGAGGCACTGGCCGACCAAGCCCATCTGATCGCCATCAACCCTTATCCTTATCTGGTTAATTCCGGCATGACGACCCGTCTCTTGAGCGGACGCTTCTCTGCTGATCTCGTCAGGATCCCGATGCAGGGGCATTTTTCCCGCTACGGAGTCAGGTTTTTGGCCGGACAGGTCATCCAGATCGATCCTTATCAACAAACGGTTACGCTCCAGCAGGAAGGGGGTAGGCAAACCCTCATTTATGATCGGCTGTTGCTCAATATGGGGCGTCGGGTGGTCAGTTCTGTGGGGGAGTTTGCCGGTGCTTTTCGAGTGCGCCCGATGGAAGCATTGCTGGCGGCTCATCAGCATATCTGTCGGTGTTGGCAGCAAGCAGCAGCGGGTGATGCTACACCTGGGTTACTAACTTTTGTGGTGGTGGGGGGTGGCTGTACGGGGGTAGAACTGATGGGAGAACTCGTCGATCTCTGCCGCGATCTCAGTCAAGCCACTGGCATCCCTTTTGCTCAAGCCCGCCTGTTACTGGTTAGCCGGAGTGCCCACCTAGCCGAGGGGATCTCGGAAAGGTTTAGCCGTCTGGTTGAGGGATCCCTGCGGCAGCAGGGGGTCGAGATACTACTGCACACTTCCGTAGAAGGAATCTTGCCGGATCAGGTAGGGTTGAAAACCCACTCTATTCCCTGCCGGACAACGCTCTGGGCAGGAGGATTAACCGCTTCTCCTGTGCTGGCAGAAAGTGGTTTGCCGCTGGGATCCCAGGGGGGAGTGCAGGTGGACCCAACCTTTCAAGTGGTGGGATTTCCTACCATTTTTGCGATGGGGGATTGTGCTGATTTTCTTCTGGCTCAACCGATTGCCCACTGTCCCGCCGAGCCAGGGCTTTTGCCGAAATTGGGAGTCTTTGCGGTGCGGGCGGCTCCGGTTGTGGCTCATAATCTGCGGAGCAGTCTGCACGGTCAGCCCCTAGCGAGCTTTCGTCCCCAACGCAGTGTGTTTATAAGTGTCACTGTTGGCAATCGGCAAGCGGTCA
The DNA here is from genome assembly GCA_033764955.1 of Cyanobacteriota bacterium. Taxonomy (GTDB): domain Bacteria; phylum Cyanobacteriota; class Cyanobacteriia; order Thermostichales; family Thermostichaceae; genus JANRIL01. Next base: position 8,739 of record JANRIL010000028.1, read on the forward strand.
TGCAAAAGGGATCCCTGCTCTGGCGAGGTTATGGAGCAACAGTGTTGAAAAACTGGTTTGACTGGCGGTATATGCGTCGCTATAAGCCCGTCAAGTGGCAAGATTTCATGTATTAGGTTGTGTTGATCTTTTGTTTATCAAGGTTGCGGGGGCAACAAAGGTGGATTCATGCCTTGGTTAGTTTGGGGAGTTAACGACATCAAATCCTCAATATTGCGGCGAATCATGTGACAAATTGCATCCAAGGGCAGATCGTTAGGATCCCGACCAAAGGGGTTTTCGATTTCCACTCCAATCGCTTCAATACCTAGCAAGGTAAAGCTAATTAACCCCACAACTAGACCCGTCAACCAGCCTAAACTTTCCACCATTTGAAACGGTAGGGAAAAACAGTAGAGCAAAAGTAATTGTTTGAGATGAATGGCATAGGCCAAGGGCATGGGAGTTCGCAAAATGCGTTCGGATCCCCCCAACGCATCGACCATGCCATTTAATAATTGGTGCATGGCCGTTAGCTGATAAATATTGATATAGCCATTTTGATATTGAGATTGCAAATAATCCCCAATCCAAAAGGCAATTTGCAAAGGGGGATGATTCATTGCCTGAAGTTTATGATACTGATTCGGCAAGATTAAGGATTTTAGTTCGGGGTTTTCCACGATAGATTCTTGGCGAAGATACAGTTTCATTGCCACTGCAAAAGCTGCCAAAAGATATAGCACTCTCACCTTTTGTTCATGATCTTCAGGAGTTCTTTCTGATGTAGCCACCCAAATTAGGCGCGCTAAATTACGGATATCATTGTTAAGGCTACCCCACCATTTTCGCCCTTCCCAAAATCGTTCATAGGCCGTATTGGTACGAAAAACCAGTAACAGTCCTAAAACAATGTTGGGAACAAAGGTTACCAAACTGGGCAAAGCAACTGGATAACCCAGTTGAAACAACAAGGCAATCAAAAAACCGAAACTAGTAGCCAAAAGGGTCGAGGGTAAGACATCCCCAATCACCGATCCTTTGATTTGTAGAGCTGACGAAAACCAGGCTCGAAACCGCACTGACTTTATGGGGGGCTTATCCATCTATGCTCTCGACCCATGCAAAAAGTCACTCAGTTCTCGATAGTGGCAATGGTAAACCTGCTGGGGTTCGGGATATCCTTTCAGCTCCATCCACTGGCGACGGAAAAACGACTGGGGGATGGTTTTGCCGTGGTAGAGCTTGTGGGTCCAGAGGGCAGAATGGGTATCTTTGCTGATGGCAATATCGGCATCCACATGACGGGTGGCACTTTCTAAGCGAAAGGCCATATTCACCGAATCTCCAATCACCGTATATTCCCGCCGATCCCCTTCTCCCAACTGACCCACCACCGCATAACCTGTGTTGATGCCCGCTCCAATCCGCAGAGGAACCGATAATGGGGATGTCCGGTTAAGCTCCTGGGTCATCTCAAACATGGCGCAAATCGTGCGAAAGGCATCCAACACATCCGGGCTGGGATCCGAATTGTCCTTTTCTTCCTCCTCATCGTGGAGCCACACCGCCATGACGGCATCGCCGATATATTTTTCTACACTGCTGCCATGATGACGGACGATATCTCCGGCGCGGCGAAACCAGTCCCCTAACACCTGGGAGAGTAACTTTTCATCCACCTGTTGGGCTAACTGGGTAAAACCGCGAATATCCACCACCATCACCGAGATGAGTCGCCGCAAACGCAAGACATTGGTTTTGTCGGTGTTGTTGGAGAAGGAATCGGGATCGAGGGTATCGGCTTCCATCGTATGATGAAACTCAATCTCCGAAACCCCTAATGTTAACTGATCCCCATCCTGAAGGAGGGTAGGGATGCTGACCCGCCGCTGATTGACAAAGGAGCCGTTGGTGCTACCCAAATCAATCAGATAGATACTGCTACTATCCAAATATTGCAGAATGGCATGATGACGAGAAATGCTCGTGTCTTTCAGGACAATGCTGTTATCCTTGTCCCGCCCCAAAGTCCAGGCTGTGGATCCCGCCAGCACATGCTTTTCCACCGTGCCATTGTCGGTTTTCAGGAGGATGTAGGGATAAGCAGGCTGAGAGTGTTCAGTCATCGCTGACAGGAAATTAACGTCCGAGGGAGCCATCTGGGAATAGTCTAGATCACTCATTCCCGAACACCTTGTATTTAGCCAGAAAAGCCAGCATACCAATCTTAAACCGTTGCTTCCGAAAGTGAGCATTCCTTAGCACAACACCTATTTATCCCCTAACCTAGGGATCCCCTTACCGATTTTGCTTGATGGTCTGGGGGCATATGAGTAGATTGATAAAGATGTTTATCATTCCTAAAGCAAGCGATGAGCATTCCCAATCCTAGCGGCGAATGGAATGGCGTAGTTCCTCTGGAGCAGCAACCGCTGCATCAGTATCAGGAGTTATGTGAATCCTTCTTCTTTCAGTGGCCTCGCCTGTCGAGGGGATCCTACAGCCAAAGGTTGGCGATGGTCTGGGGTGGGGTGGCGGTCTTGGTGGCTCCCCTAGTGGCGGCCAGTTTTTCTCCCATTCAAGATTTTGCTCACTTTGGCCTCGTGGGGGTAATTGCTGCCAATAGTTTGCTTGCCCTGGGGTTGCTCCATCTGCTTTTGGGCTGGCACTATATCCACCAACGCCTCACGAGCCCAGAGATTCTCTACGAAGAAAGTGGTTGGTATGACGCCGCCACTTACACCAAAACTCAGGAGGAATGGCTCCAGCATCGCTTGATTGGGCAACACCAAGTTGAGCCGATCCTCCGCCGATTAACCACCACTCTCCTGCTGCTGCTGGGGATAACCGCCGTTGCCGTCGGGTTGTGGATGGGGCTGGCATAAGGAAAGGTTGTTTGTGCATATCACCTCAGACTTAGCTTACGTTCGTCAACCCGCCCGTGTTGCCATCGGCAACTTTGATGGAGTCCATCGAGGCCATCAGCAGGTTTTATCGCCCATTTTGCAAGAGATCTCAACGGTAGGGATCCCACAGCAGGGGGTTAAAAGTGTCTTGACCTTCCACCCCCACCCCCAAGAGATCCTGACAGGAGCGCAACGCGCTCTGCTAACCCCTCTTCCCGAAAAGTTAGAGTATTTGGAACGACTCGGCGTTGAACAGGTGGTGCTGTTGCCCTTTACGCCTGAGTTTGCTTGCCTTAATGCCGACGATTTTATGGAAAAGGTTTTGAGGCAGGGGCTGGGAGCTTGTCAAATCAGCGTGGGTTGGGATTTTTCCTTTGCCTATCAGCGCTCAGGAACGGTTGCCTCTTTAGTAACCTGGGGCAACGCTCAGGGGATTACTATAGCCGTGGTGCCAGAGACCCAGTGGCAAGGGGAACGGGTCAGCAGTTCACGGATACGCATTGCCTTGACCCAAGGGGAAGTCCCCCTGGCTAGGGATTTGCTCGGTAGACCCTACCGCTTGGTGGGAGAAGTGGTAGCTGGAGATCAGCGAGGTCGTCAGTTGGGATTTCCCACCGCCAATCTATGCCTGCCCCCTGAAAAGTTTTTGCCCAGTGATGGGGTCTATGCGGGCTGGACTCATCTCCCCTCTGCGAGGGATCCCATTCCCTCTGTGATGAATATTGGCGTGCGCCCCACCGTAGACGGTCTGAAGCGGCAGGTGGAGGTACATCTTTTGCAATGGCAGGGGGACTTGTACGGATTAACGCTGCGGGTGGATCTGCAAAAGTTTCTACGACCGGAACAAAAGTTTGCGTCCCTAGCTGAGCTACAAGACCAAATTGCCCGTGACAGTCAGAAGGCTTGGCAAGAACTCGCTTCCCCTCTTGCCAGTGGCAAGTCATCAGGCTGGGATAGTCACTAGCCTTGAGGTGGGATCCCCAAGACAAAGCGGCGTTTCAAAATTTGGTAGAAACGCCGCTCGAAAACCTCAGAGACCCTTTTCTCCTAAGATTTTTTTCCCAAGATTAGGTGAGGTCAAAACGATCAAGGTTCATCACCTTGTCCCATGCCGCCACAAAGTCATGCACAAACTTTGGTTGCGAGTCCGCACAGGCATAGACTTCTGCTAGGGCGCGGAGTTGCGAGTTTGAGCCAAAGATTAGGTCAACACGGGTGCCAGTCCATTTGAGTTCGCCTGTTTGCCGATCCCGTCCCTCAAACACATCTTGAGCCTCAGAAGTCGCCTGCCAGGTCGTGCCAAAGTCCAGCAGGTTGACGAAGAAGTCATGGGTCAATGTCTCTGGTCGTTGGGTGAAGACCCCATGCTGAGACTGACCAACGTTAACATTCAGGACGCGCAGGCCACCCACCAGAACTGTCATTTCCGGCGCGGTCAACGTCAGTAATTGGGAGCGATCCACCAGCAACTCTTCCGCCGATAGCGTGTGCCCCCCTTTCAGATAGTTACGGAACCCATCCGCCTTCGGTTCAAGGACAGCAAAGGACTCGACATCAGTTTGTTCTTGAGTCGCATCCGTTCGACCCGGCGTGAAGGGCACGCTTATGTCGGATCCGGCCTTCTTGGCCGCTTGCTCAACTCCGGCACAACCACCCAAAACAATCAGGTCGGCCAGGGAAACCCGCTTTCCACCAGACTGGGAATGGTTGAACTCCTGCTGGATGCCCTCCAGGGTTTGCAACACTGTGCCCAGTTGGGCGGGTTGGTTGACCTCCCAATTCTTTTGAGGAGCAAGACGAAGGCGTGCCCCATTCGCCCCACCGCGCATATCCGACCCGCGGAAGGTAGAGGCCGCCGCCCAGGCTGTTGAGACCAGTTGAGAGACCGAGAGACCTGAAGCGAGGATTTTGGCCTTGAGGGTAGCAATATCCTGCTCATCAATCAACTCATGGGTGACCGGAGGAATGGGATCCTGCCACAAGAACGCTTCTGTGGGAACCTCTGGGCCGAGATAGCGGGAGCGAGGCCCCATATCCCGATGGGTAAGTTTGAACCAAGCCTTGGCAAAGGCTTCCGCGAGTTGATCGGGGTTGTCCAGGAAGCGCCGCGCAATCGGTTCGAAGAGGGGATCCATTTTCATGGCCATGTCTGCCGTAGTCATGATGGGCGCATGGCGTTTGGAGGGATCATGGGCGTCGGGCACCGTATCGGCACCAGCCCCATCTTTTGGTGCCCACTGATGCGCCCCGGCAGGGCTTTTCACCAGCTCCCACTCATAGCCGAACAGGTTTTCTAGGTAATTGTTATCCCATTTCACCGGATTGCTCGTCCATGCCCCCTCGATGCCGCTGGTGATGGTATGGGATCCCTTACCGGTGCCGAAGCGGTTCTTCCAGCCCAGCCCTTGCTCCTCGATGCTAGCCCCTTCCGGTTCAGGGCCAACCAACGCTGCATCCCCAGCCCCGTGACATTTGCCGAAGGTGTGTCCACCAGCCACGAGAGCTACCGTCTCCTCATCGTTCATCGCCATCCGCCCGAAGGTTTCACGAATGTCACGCCCGGAGGCCACCGGATCTGGATTACCGTTCGGTCCTTGCGGATTCACATAGATCAGACCCATTTGGACGGCACCCAGGGGGCTTTCCAGTTCACGGTCGCCAGTGTAGCGCTTGTCACCCAGCCATTCTGTCTCGGATCCCCAGTAAATATCCTCTTCCGGCTCCCAGATGTCTACCCGTCCGCCGCCGAACCCCCAGGTTTTGAAGCCCATCGACTCTAGGGCACAGTTGCCCGCCAGAATCATCAAATCCGCCCACGAGATTTTCTCGCCATATTTCTGCTTAATCGGCCACAGCAGCAGGCGCGCTTTGTCGAGGTTGGCGTTGTCAGGCCAACTGTTGATGGGCGCAAACCGTTGGTTGCCCGTGCCGCCGCCGCCCCGACCGTCCCCGATGCGGTAGGTGCCGGCGCTGTGCCAAGCCATGCGGATGAAAAGGGGGCCATAGTGGCCGTAGTCGGCTGGCCACCAGTCTTGAGAGGTGGTCATCAACTCAAAAAGATCGGCCTTGAGAGCGGCAAAGTCGAGGCTCTGAAAGGCTTCTGCATAATTGAATCCCTCGCCCATTGGATTGGACTGAGGGGAGTGCTGGCGGAGAATGTTCAGGTTCAACTGATTCGGCCACCAGTCTCGATTAGACGTGCCATGACCAGCCGTGAATTTTTGAACTCCACCCGAAAATGGGCATTTACTTTCGCTGCTCATCGGAATCTCCTGTGTCGAGAGTTGGGGTGTGAATAGATGGCGTAGATATTGTAATGAAGTGCCTAGATTACAAACAAATAACACATTGACAATTCTTGCGATAAGAGATGAGAAATCGATTAACAGATAAGAAAAATAAGCAATGTTGCGACTCAAAACGATTGATTTGCAAATTGATATGATCGGTTATGTAAACAGTGTGAGTGTGTGCCTATCCGTACTCCCACAACTTAGGGATCCCTTGAGGGGAAAAAACACCAAGCAGCCTATGCCAAAGACCTCGGACGCCTGACAAGCAGCAGTTGAGAGGGTGTAAATTCTCAATAGTCGGCAACTTAACGAACAAGTATTACAATCTGTTTTACGGTTGGGATCTCCTCAATTTTTTTACAGGTTATGTCTAATAAATATCAATCTCTATAAACTCCGAATCAAGCGGAAATCTTTGTAGGGTTATGGCTTGCCGTTCCTACTTTACGGAGACTTCGCTAAGTCTGCCCAGGCCATTAAATTGTTGTTCGCCATTGGTTAGGGGGTCCACAATTGGCGGAAATAGCCCACTTTTCGGTTCACATATCCAACCAGTCTATCCCCACTCCCTAGGTTCTGGAAAAGCCCCCTCTAGCCAACAACCCCGATTCCGTGCATGATAGATAGCATCAAGGTTACAGTTCTTAATACTTCTTCTCATAATGATGCGTTTCTTTATATCCTTCTGTTCGGTGGGGCGGTCATGGCTGACAGCTATAGCCAACCGCCAGCCATCTCTGGCGGCCAGTTTGGGAATAGTGGCTCTCTGGTTTCTGCTGGGGGGATCCCCTGCTTTGGCTCAAATCGGTTTGCCTGTGGTTGAGATGGAGTTGCCGCAGCCAGCGGTGCCTGTTTTGGATTTAGCCAACGAGTTAAGTGAGAGTCAGGAACGGCTGATTGCTGAGCAGTTAACGGATTTAGAAGCGGAAACGGGCTGGAAGCTACGGGTTTTAACCCAGTTCGATCAAACTCCAGGTCGCCAAGTCAAAGATTACTGGGGTTTGGATCAAAAGAGTGTCTTGATGGTGGCCGATCCACGGGGAGGCAATCTTTTGGCTTTTAATGTGGGAGACGCAGTGCGGCAAGTTCTACCCCGTACCTTCTGGATTGAATTGCAATCCCGGTTTGGTAACCAGTTTTTTGTGCGAGAAAAAGGTAGCAGTCAGGCCATTCTGGATACCGTTAAAACGCTGGATTTTTGTTTTCGGCAGGGGGGATGTCGGGTGGTGCCGGGGCTGCCGGATGAGCAGTGGGTTCTCACCCTGGTGACCTCTATCACGGGGGGGATCATCTTTGGGTTTGCTGGCAAACCTCGCCATAGCGAAGAACTTTTTAACTGGCGCTGGGCACTGATATTTTCACCCCTCTGGTTCATTTTATTTGGAGCCTTTGGGGTGGCTCCGGTGATTAGCCGGACTGCCGATTGGTTGCCCCTCCTCCGCAATATTTTGGGATTTGCGGGATCCGGCTTGGTGATCTACCTAGTTCCTATGCCCAGCCTGTGGACGACGCCTAACTCCTCTGCCCCCTGACTCCCCAGTGTGGGAGGCCAGCGTGGTATGGTGGGACTCGTCTTGCTTGGCAGACTTACCTTACCCTTGCACCCATGATCACCATTGCCTTGGCAAAAGGATCGTTGCTCGCTGATAGTATTCGCCTATTTCAGAAGGTGGGCATCGACTTTAGTCGATTTTTAGATCCCCAAAATCGTCTGTTGCGGATCCCTTCCCCCACCAGTCCCGATGGGGAAGCCTATGAGGGTCTGTTGGTGCGTACCCATGATGTGCCGGTCTATGTGGGGTATGGACAGGCGCAGCTAGGGGTGGTCGGTTATGACGTATTGCGGGAAAAATTTGCCGATAGTCAGCAGGCGACGGTTGCCCAATTGTTGGATTTGCAATTTGGTTTCTGTCGAATGTCGGTGGCTGTCCAGCAAACCAGCCCCTATCGGAGCGCCCTTGATCTGCCAGCTCATGCGCGGGTTGCCTCTAAGTTTGTGGGTTGTGCCCGCGAGTTTTTTGATCAACTGGATCTGCCCGTGCAGGTGATCGCTCTCTACGGCTCCGTGGAGCTAGCCCCCCTCACTGGCATGGCCGAAGCGATTGTCGATCTGGTGGCTAGCGGACGCACCCTTCAGGAAAATGGCCTAGTGGAGCGGGAATGCCTGTTTGAAAGCACCGCCCGCTTAATTGCCCACCCCGTCAGTTATCGCATTGACAAGGGAAATCTGCGGCAGTTGGTGGAGCAGCTCCGTGAACAGCTAGGGATCCCTCAACCTGTTCTCGCCTAAACGGTCATTTTCAGGTTAAGAATTGTCAAGAAAACCCTTCCCCTACTCCGATCAAAACTCCTTGATAAAGGCGTTAGGAAGGGATCACAATTGCGTAAAATAGTAGCGGCTGATTCACCTTGCCAAGCTGAACTTACCCCCATTTAGAATACTCATCACTTTCCAGATTTTGGCGTTGGATCCCTTTCCATGCACCATGCGAGTTGTTAACAAGCTACTTTTTTGAGGTTAGTCATGCGGTATCGCCCATTCCTTGCTGTTTTTGTATCGGTGATTGTCACACTCTTTGCGGTTTGTGGCAGTGCCTCCGCTGCCAGCAAAACTCCTTTGACCTATGATCAAATCCGTAACACGGGCAAGGCAGCCATTTGCCCCACCGTCGGGGATGATGCTCGGGGCAAAATCGAAGTGCCCCTTGGCAAAACGGTCAAATTGACTGACATCTGCCTCCAGCCAGTCCGAATTGAGGTGGAAGAAGAAAAGCGTAACGGCGAGAAAGAATTTATTCAGGCCAAGTCTATTCTCCTGCCCGCCGCCTCTCTCGGACCAATCAAAGCAGAAGTGTCCGCCCAAGACAGCACGACTCTTTCCCTGAGGGTGACGGATGGGATGACCACTCAACCCACCACCGGGCAGATGCCGCGCCGCGAGTTGGTGCCCTTCCTGTTTAGTGTGAAGAACTTGCAGGCGGTGGCCAAAGGCTCGGATGCTTCCATCAATTCCTCGACTGACTTTGAGGGCAATTTCCTGGTGCCGGGTTACCATACCAGCCAATTTTTGGATCCCCGTGGACGCGGCTCAGGCACGGGCTATGAAGTGGCAGTTGGCTTGCAAGGAACTGAGTCGGATGCTTTTGAAACCAACCAGAAAGTGGATGAGATTTCGGAAGGACACCTCTCCCTACGGATTGCTCGTGTCGATGGCTCCACCGGAGAACTGGCGGGATCCTTTGTTAGCCTACAACCCTCTAGCACCGAGCAGGGCGCTCTAGAATCCAAATTAGTGCGTGTCCAGGGCCTGTTCTACGGGCGGGTTGATAGCTAGCTAATGGTAGGGACTTGTTTGCGCCCTATTTGCCTGAGGGTTGGTCAGGAATGGTGAGTCTTCTCGGCCACGGTTGCGGTGAACTTCCTTAGCTAGTTCTCAATCCTGCTGCATTGACGGACTAGGCATCTTGGCGTAGGCTACGAATATAAGCTCGATTGAGTCTTTTCCGATCAGCCCTCATCACTCGGTTTCCCTAAAACTTGATCCTAATCTGCTCGAATTTCCCCGTATGACCTTCCATTCTTACTTTTTTGGCTACTTTACCAGCCCCTGGCATGAGTCAGGGCGAACGGGTACTGAGCAGATAAAAGTCTGAATATGCTTTATCGAATCAAACCCTAGCCCTGAGCCAACCCTAGCTCAGGGCTTTTTAATGGTTGTTCCGGTTCCCTTCTGCTTTTCCCTTCGCATTCTAAGGATCTCTGACTGTCATGGTTGTCAATACTGAAAATTGCCATATTTTGGAGGCGGTTCCTTTGGTTTCTCCAAATGCTATTAAGGCCAAATTGCCCCTGACCGAGCCAGTGGTGCGGGTAGTGCTGCAAACCCGTGAGGCCATCCGCGATATTATCCATGGCCGGGATCCCCATCGGTTAGTGGTGATTGTGGGGCCTTGCTCCATTCATGACCCCAGCGCCGCCTATGACTATGCCCACCGCCTCAAGCAGGTGGCGGAGGCGACGGCAGAACAACTGGTCATTGTGATGCGTACCTACTTTGAGAAACCCCGCACCACAGTGGGTTGGAAGGGATTGATTAATGATCCTCACCTAGATGGCAGTTGTGATATCGCTCAAGGATTAGAAATGGCTCGTTCCATTCTGCTCGACATCAATCACTTGGGACTGCCCTGTGCGGTGGAAATGCTGGATCCCGTAACTCCCCAATACATGGCGGATCTGGTCAGTTGGGCAGCAATTGGGGCACGCACCATTGAGAGCCAAACCCACCGAGAAATGGCCAGCGGTCTGTCCATGCCCGTGGGCTTCAAAAACGGGACGGACGGACGGCTGCAAATTGCCTTGAATGCGATTATTTCCGCTAGCCACCCCCACAGCTTTTTGGGGATTAACCAAGATGGCATGACGGCTACGGTCAAAACATCGGGCAACCCCGACCGTCATATCGTTTTGCGAGGCGGTGGCGGTAAGACCAATTATGGAGTCGCAGATGTGGCGGATGCGGCAGCCCTCATGGCAGAACAGGGAATTACCCGTCCGGTGATGGTGGACTGCTCCCACGACAATTCCAATAAAGACTATCGGCAGCAGGGATCCGTTTGCCGCGAGGTCTTGCGCCAGTTTGGGGACGGGCAAAAAGCCATCATGGGATTGATGATTGAGAGTAACCTTAACCCCGGCAAACAATCCTGGTCAGAAGGTTGCCAACTGGATTATGGCGTTTCCATCACTGATGGTTGTATTGGCTGGGCTGAAACGGAAACGCTCCTCATGGAGATGGCTCAGATGGTGAAAGGGAAAGATTTCGCTCTACTCCGATAGGGCGGGATCCCCTGGAATCTGTTGGAATCTGTTCTGAAATCATTCTGCCAAATCCGAAGTATTGTGCCGACCCCTGGAGGATATCCCAGGGGTTTTTGGCGGTGGGTTGGGGATCAAACCCCTGTGGGGCATGACCATCTTGGGCAAATTTCAACGCTGATGGGAATCCAGTTGCCCACTCAGCCAATCCACAATATCCCGTAGGCTCTCGTTAGAAACATGGTGACCCATGTCGTATTCGCGGTAGGTCAGGTCAACAGCAAAGGTTTGCAGTTGCTCCCGCATCTGCCGCCCCATGTCAATCGGCAAAACCGGATCCTGCCGTCCATGCACCACCAACACTGGCATCCCTGTCAGAGAAGGGGTGAGAAGGGGGGCTGGTTCTGGGGGGAGAGTCTCATGGGGAAACCGCCCACTCATCACCACGACACCCGCTAGACGGTGAGGAGTCGTGAATAAGACACTCAAACTCATCATCCCCCCTTGGCTAAATCCCATTAGATAGAGTTGTTGGGGATCCACCGGATAATGCACCACCACCTCTGCCAAGAATTGGTGCAGCTGCCCCAAGCTAGCCTGAGCTTGTTGTGGGTTGCCCACAATCCCTTGGGGGGTAAATTCAATCTCAAACCAGCCATAGGCATGGGATCCCAGGCTGATGGGGGCACGGGCACTGATCAGAAAAAAACGAGGATCCAGGTAGGGGGCAAGACCCAATAGATCCTCCTCATGGCTACCCACCCCATGCAGCAGCACCAGGCAAGGGGATCCCTGATCGGTGGGGGTGACCTGAGGGGGACGAATGCGGTGAACCAGAGAAAAGGGATGTTCAGCCATACCTTGTCAACATGAAGGGAGCCAAAACGAAGGCAGCGAAAAAATCAGCTTTCCTCCTCGTCATAAAAACGACCTTCCCCAATTACTACCAAATCAATTTGCTGGCGATAATAGTCCACATTTTTGATCTGCACCTCCACCCGATCCCCTAAACGAAACTGCTTGCGGGCTTTGCGACCCACCAAAGCCTGTTGACGGCTGCGGTACTCGTACCAGTCATTTTTTAATGAGCTGACATGCACCAATCCTTCCGCCAAAATCGGATCCACCTGTACAAAAAAGCCGTAGTTTTGAACTCCAATGATCAAGCCGGGAAAGGTTTCCCCCAGATGTTTTTGCATAAACTCAGATTTTTTTAGCCCAGTCAATTCCTGTTCGGCCTGCTGCACCCGCTGCCACTGCGGATTGAGTAAATCCAGTTGTTGTTGCAGATAGGCACGCCATTCCGCTACCACCTCATCCTCCAAAATCGGCCAGTCAATTTGGGTATAACATTGGCTGCTGTGCAGATTGACCACATCTTTTTTGGCGCGAGGAGTACGCCGATCCCTGCCCTTGTCAAACAGCAGGTGCAGGGAGCGTTGGTTGACGAGATCCCCGTAGGAGCGGAAGGGAGCTGTGATGCGACCCAAACCGCCCGCCAGCGATAAGCCAAAGTGCCCCATTTCAGCCGTGGGATCCTGCGGCTGCCATTGATAGCGAATGGGGGGTAGGGTGGCCAGGAGTTGGGCGGTCAAGGCAGGACTGGATCCGGTTGCCACCACCTCAGGGTGGCTAATACTGGCGGCTAACTGCTGAAAATCACCGAGAGTTACTTGCCCCGCATCCGTCAGCACCGAACCGGAAAGATTCAGGTTAGTTGCCAAGCGCAAGAAACTTTGCATCGCCTCAGGACTAGGGGCAGGCTGCACCTCGGCTAAGAAAGGGATCCCTAAACGATGAAGATGCTCCCCGACGGCACGGTTAGCCAGCAATAGGGGTTCTACCATCCAAGCATGGGCTGGCCGGCTAGGGCTAATCAGGGGCACACCTACCCGATGGTCATCAGCCGCATGGGGGGGGTAGATATCCGAAAAGGGAAGGTCAAAGCCCTGGGCACGATGGCGTTGTTGTCGTAAGTGCTGGCTGAGTTGGCGCAAATTGCCCAGTAATGTCATCAATTCTCCGGCAGGCTCACTTGATTCCTCTGGAGGCACCAGCAACGCTTCCACCTGCTCGTAGGTAAGATGGGCGCGGGTTTTTACCACACTGGGATAGATCTCGAACCCCTGTAGGTTACCTTCTGGAGTCAAGTGCAGCAGCACCGAGAGGCTAAGCCGTTCCTGCTGGGGGAATAGACCATACTGCTGGTGTAATTCAGCCGGAAACAAGGGTAAAATGGCCGGATCCAAATAGACTACCTGACAGCGCCGTTGCGCTTCCTTTGCTAGCGGGTGATCCCCTGGGATCCAGTGAGCTAGATCGCTAATGTGAACCCCCAGCAACCAGCCCTCCCCCTCCGACTGAAGGGAAATACCCGCGTTTGGGACAAACGCCTGGGGATGTTGCAAGTCCAGGGGTTCAATGGTGACCACCAGCCAATCTCGATAATCTTGGCGGTTTTTGAGTTCCGTCTTGCTGATTTTTTGCGGTAGGTCAGCAACGGTTGCTAGTAAATCTGCCGAAAATTGTTGGGGTAGATCATACTTGCAGCAAACCAGATCAATATCAATGGATGTTTCAGGATTGCTCCCCAGCACCTTGCGTACCGAACCCAGGGGCAGCAGGTTAGCGAGTGGGTAACGGTTGATCTCGATATAGGCAAACTGTCCGTCTTGCAAGTTAGGGATGTCGGTTGTAGCCGGATCCTCAACCAACTCCAGCTCAAACAACAGACGATCATCGAGGGGCTTAGCGCGAAATCCCTGCTCTCCTCGCTTAATTTCTCCCACAATCGTTGGATTTGCCCGTTCGATGACGGCGGCTACCTCTCCCTCTGGACTGCGCTTGCGATTGCCATCTTTGGTGATCCGCATCAAAACCTGATCCCCATTCCAAGCCCCGTGCAAATTCGAGGCGTGGATATAGATATCCTCTACCCCCGGTTCATCTCGAATGGCAAAACAAAACCCCTTACTGGAACAGCGTAGCCGCCCTACCACCAGACTGTCGTCACTTTTACGGCGGTAGGCATTATCTCCCACAGCCTCAATAAAGCCCACCTGAATCAGCCCATCCAGGGCAATTGCCAATTCGAGGTGCTGTTCGGTGTGGGTAATGCCAAGCTGCTCTTGCAGGGTAGCTAGGTCAATCGGGGAGTCAGCAGATGATGTGGCGAAAAAACGCTCAAATAATTGAGGAACAGAAAATTCCATGGGCTTCTCAAACGGTAAATCTACTGTGAATTTGGGGAATCGAGGGGTAAATCTCGGATAGGCAATCGCAAACCAATCCTCTCAAGTCATCGATCTCAAGCCGTCATGCGGGTATGGACAAGTTGAGAGGTCTGCTTGAAAGGGTCGCTCTCCCACCGGAGCAAAAGTCGTCAGGTGCGCCGGAGACATTACCTGTTAGGTTAGCAGTTAACCTGCTCCTTGCGTCATTAGAAAAAAGCACAAGCAACTGGAGTCGGGGGATCCGAATCACTGCCGTTGACCGGTCACAATAAAAGCCACCCGTTGACCAATATTGGTGCTGTGATCTCCCAGGCGCTCTAGGTAGCGAATCATTAACAACATCAATAGGATAGGCTCGATAGGTCCGCGAATATCCGATTGTTGGGCCAGCGTTGCGTAAAGACTGCTGTAGTCTTCATCCACGGCGTCATCTTCCCGTTTAATCCGCAAGCCCATTTCCGCATCCAATTCGGTGAGCGCCGCCAGACTGTGACTCAGCATAAGCTGACAGCGCTGCATCATCACCTGAATGCGCCTCAGCTCGAGGGGGGGAGGATAGATCACCATCCGCATGGCTACTTCCGCCAGATCTTTGGCATAGTCACCAATCCGCTCTAGGTCACGAATCAGTTGCATGAGGGTACTAATCAGCCGCAATTCTTGAGCCACAGGAGAGCGTAGGGCAATCACACGAATGCAGTCTTGTTCAATTTGACGGTAGTAATAATCAATTTGTTTGTCTTGCTGGCGAATTTGATCGGCAGCAGCCAGGTTGTGTTCAAACAAGGATTGATAGGCCAAAACCACGGAGAATTCCGTCAGTGCTCCCATCCGCAAGACATCTTGCTGAAGTCGTTTAATTTGAATATCAAGATCCATCTGCTTCATGGAGAAAACTCCCTTCAACCCCTCTTACTTGGGTAGGTTATTCAATTTAGGAAATGAGAAAGGTTAGATGTAAACTCAAAAATCTTAAAAAAAGAGTAAGAAAATAGAGAGGTTCAGGTTAAGAAAAGGGGAAGTTATCTTAAACTAAAGCTTTTCTCTGGATATTTTCTCTTTTACTAGAATAACTCTCCCGGACTCGCTCTGTAACCTATGCCAACAATCTCTGGGTGAATTCGTACCGTTTTTGGCTCTCAGCCGCAATCTAGCCACCACCTGATCAACTTAGGCAGACTTCTGTGCTAGCAAAGTAGCCGGAACGATTCGAAAATTTAGCTCTCTGAGCGGTCAACTAGCCTTAGCTCAGCCTCTCTGGGCTGGAGATCCCGATCCATACCTATCAATATATTGATCGGTATTTGAAGCGAAAGCTTTCTATCACCAAAGGAGTTATGCAGCTCCTCAAAAAACGGGGAACACAGCCTGATATGGCTATTTTAAACAAAACGTCCAACCAGAAAATCGGACCGATTTAAGAGGCAGAAGAATTGGTCTGAGATGGAGTTTGAGGAGCGGCTTGGGCGGGATCCTCGCCCCAAAATTGGGGATGAAAATAGTGATAGATCTGCTGAGCGAGTTTGGGGCCGATGCCAGCCACTTGCGCCAATTCATTGAGCTGGGCGGTTTGAATGCGGCCTATCGAGCGAAATTCTTCCATCAACAGTTTTTGGCGATGTTTGCCCAGACCGGGAATATCGTCCAAAGTTGAGCGATGTTGGCGGACTTGCCGTTGTTGGCGGTGAAAGGTGAGGGCAAATCTGTGGGCTTCATCCCGCAACCGTTGCAGGAGTAAGCGAGCCGGATCATCGGCAGCCAGCTTGATGGATAAGGGATCCCCTGGCCGGAAAATTTCCTCTTCCCGTTTGGCTAAACCGATGATCGGCAGATGGTCTAGCCCCAGATCCGCCAGCACGGCACAGACGGCGGCCAGTTGACCTTTGCCCCCATCAATCAGGATCAGATCCGGTTGATCTTGGGATCCCATGCGGCTAAAGCGGCGGCGCGCCACCTCAGCATGGCTGGCAAAATCGTCCGAATGGCCGGTGCGCACCTCAGGGTTACGAATTTTGTAGCGGCGATAATGCTGTTTGGCGGGTAATCCATCTAAAAAAACCACTTGACTGGCGACCGCATCGGATCCCTGGATGTGGGAAATATCGTAGCCCTCCAGTCGATGGGGGGGGGCAGGCAGATCCAACACCTCCGCCAACCGCTCCAACGCCTGAGCATCACGGTCGGCGAGGCGCTGGGTGCGAGCCAGTTCTAACTGGGCGTTGCGCTCCACCATCTCGATCAATTCTGCTTTACTTTGGCGTTGGGGAGCCACCAGTGTGACCTTGCGCCCTTTGCTTTGGCTGAGCCACTCCTCCAGTAAATCCGCTTCGGGGAGGGGGTATTGGGTCAAGATTTCTGCGGGTATTTCGATGGGATCACAGTGCTGGTAATGTTCCTCCAAAACTTTTTGCAAAATCAGCGCCGGATCATCCCCCTGCTGATCAGCAATAAAGCCCAGACGACCCACTAATTTGCCGGCGCGCACCTGAAACAACTGAATACAAGCGCGGGTTTCATTCATGGCCAGAGCTAGGGCATCCCGCGAAACGGTGGAATTGGGCAGAGAGACTTTTTGTGAGGATCCCAACTGCTCCAGACCGCGAATTTGATCCCGCAAGCGGGCGGCAGCCTCGTAGTTTTCCTGCTCCGCCGCCTGCACCATCCGTTCCTGTAAGGTGGTGATCAGGGCTTCCGTTTGCCCCTGAAAAATCATCGCGACCTGCTGCACCGTCTGGGCATAGTCGGCAGGACTGATCAACTGTTGGCAAACCCCCGGACAACGCCCCAGGTCATAGTTGAGGCAGGTGCGATCTTTGTAGAGGGGCTTCCAACGCTGCCGTAGCGGAAAAATGCGTTTGACCAAACCCAAGGTGTAGCGCAATAACCCCACATCAGTGTAGGGTCCGTAGTATTTGTCGGCTTTGCGATCTTCTAAGGAAGGGGATGGTGGGAAGGGGTGAGGGATCCCTGGTTGTTTTGCTTTGCCTTTCGATTTGGCAGAAGAGGCTGAGGGGTGTTTTTGGCTATTGGGGGATTCGAGGCGGCGGTGCCGGGTAATCAACAATTGCGGATAAGCCTGCGACCAGGTGATACACAAATAGGGATATTTTTTATCGTCTTTAAGCAAAACATTGTAGGGAGGCTGATGGGTTTTGATCAGGTTGTCTTCGAGGGCTAGTGCCTCCGATTCAGTATCTGTGACAATAAACTCAATCTCACAAACCTGGATCACCATTCGCTGAATGCGGGGAGAAAGATCACTGGTAAATCGGAAGTAGGATCTCACCCGCGAGCGCAGTCGTTTGGATTTGCCCACATACAAAATGTTATCGCCGTGATCCCGCATCAAATAAACCCCAGGTTCAGCCGGGATCTCCTTGAGACGAGCCTCCAACACTTCTCGGTTTTGTAGGAGCGGTAATGACATAGATAGCAAGGTAACAGAAGCAACCCATACGGACAAGGGATCCCTCGGTTGCCCCACCCACGGGATCCTTGTTCTCTGCTAAATAAATTGCAAATAAATGATGGAAATGGTGTCTCTCCCAACTATCTAAATGGTACGGGTTGCACGGGGTAAGCTAGTCAGCTTAGGGCGGGTATGCTGAGCCGCTGCCAACTGAGTGATGCGCGGGGCTAGGGCTTGCTGGCTGGCTAGGGAGCGGATGCTGGCCGCCGTTGGGGTGGGTTTACTAGCTAGGGAAGAAGGTTGGGTAGGGGCAGGAGGTTTGCCAAGAAAAGGGGAGACTTCCTGAATAACCTGGGGTGCTGGCGGTGGAACGGGGGTGGGCAACGATTCCTTAGGCGGAGGGGGGGAGGCAAGGGTCGGAGCTACCACAGGCTGGGGTGGGGGGACTGGATCGGCAGGAGCCTGGGGTCTGAGGGGCTTCCGCCGCAATGGAGCGGTGGGAGGATCAGCAGGGGGAGCCGGATTGTTAGCAAACCAACCTTTGATTTTTTCTATCCAGTCTTTCACCATAATCCCCTCACCCTTGCGTCAAAAGTGGATGGCCGATGTCCAGTTGCCAGCGATGGGAAGGAAAACTCCTATGGGATCCCAACCCTATCACCCCAACTATTGGCTATCCTAAGCCAGAAAGCGACTGGCCTACCCTCTCTCTATCCTACGACTTCACTCGCGGTCACTGACTCATCTCCGCCGCTAGGCTTGAGCCTAAGCCAAAGCATTCGATAAATAACCCGCTAGAGCCTGCACCGAGGCGATGGCTTGTTCGTAGAGCATCCGCGTCGGCCCCAATAAGCTAATGCTGCCGAGGGGGGCTTCCCCACGATGGTAGGTGGTGCCAATCAAGGTGCAATGGCGAATCGGTTCCAGAGGATTTTCGGTGCCAATATAGACCACCACCTGTCCGGGTTGATGAGGGCTGAGAACTTCCCCCAATGCTTCCTGGTTGGTTTCCAAAAGTTGGGCTACCGCTTCCACCTGCTGAGTTTGGGCAAACTCCGGTTGCCGCATCAACTCCACCATACCCGCACTAAACAAAGAACCGAGGGAAGGCTTTAGGCACTTGCGGGCAATGGTTTTCAGCAGTTGACGCAGCCACTGGGCATAGGCGCGCCATTCGCGGTCGAGATCTAACCAGCTCAAGTCCTGAAGCTGAGCAAAGGTTTTCCCCCGCAACTTTAGATTCAAAAAATTGTTGAGCACCTGCAATTCTTCATCCGCTAGTTCCCCCTGCATCGGCCTAGAGTGGGATGGGGATCCCTCGGTTTCTCCATCCGATAACGAGACCCCAATCGAATGGGTTTGGTAGGAGTCTGTAACCACCACCACCATCACCCGTTGTCCCTCCAAACGCAGCAATTGCAGATGCCGGATTGCCACTCCTTCCGCTTGGGGAGGGGTAATTAATGCCATGCAGCCACTCAAACTAGCCAAGATCTGAGCTGCCCGCCGCAGCAGACTGTCGAGATCTTCACCCCAGTGCTCTCCCAGTTGCAGGGCTAATTCCTGTTGTAGGCGGTGGGGATTGGCGGTACTACCCTCTCCCAGGGCAATGGAGCGCAACACCCCATTCACATAAACTCGATACCCCGAATCCGAAGGAACACGCCCCGCTGAAGTATGGGGCTGAAACAATAATCCCCCCTGTTCCAGAAGCGCCAAATCGTTGCGAATGGTAGCCGTGCTCACCCCCAAATCAAAGTTTTCGGCCAGAGACCTAGACCCAACCGGTTCCGCCGTCGCAATGTAGCTACGAACCGTTGCCCAAAGAATCTTCTGTTGGCGAGGAGTCAGGGTGTGTTTCATGGCTACAACCAGGCAGGGATCCCACAGGGAATGGAAGGAAGCTTAAATGAAACCGAAAGATAACTGACTGATGGCTTTTTTATGCAGGACCTCAGCCAAGGTCATGTGGTGATATTGTAGACGGTTTTTTTGAAGCCCAGGTTGCTAAACGTGGCAAATCTGTCGTTGAATGGTCAAAAAATGTAACGTTTTGCAAATATAATGAATCATATTGGTTAATACCAAGCTGATTCAATCTAGTCCAAGGATCCCAGTCACAAGCGTATCCTGGAACGCCGTTGGCGTGGGATAATTTGACCGTTCTCTGGTGTTTATGACTGACGTTGGGTTTGATCCAGTGCTTCACATTCGTATTGTTTGGTTAGCGGATATCGGGTATTTACTGCATGTGGTTCCTGAGCTTTTGTGCCCTCCTCTAGTTGCTCTCTGCGGGTGAGCTTGATGACCTCCCTCAGCCAATCCATCAACCTTTGTCGCCAGATCACGGCCAAGTATGCCAAGACCTTTTACTTGGGATCCTTGCTATTGCCTCGACCCAAACGCCATGCCATTTGGGCTATTTATGCTTGGCTACGGCAAACCGATGAGTTGATCGATGGACTCGATATGCCCACCAATCAACCCCAAGTCACCCGCAGCCATCTGGAGGTTTGGTCCGATCAACTGGAAAAACTGTTTGCCACGGGAGAAGCCACCCACCCCACCGATATTGCCTTTCGGGATGCCATTGAGCGCTATCAGCTTTCTATCCAGCCCTTTCGAGATATGGTGCTGGGTCAGCAGATGGATCTCGATACCAATCGCTACCCCACCTGGCAAGCCTTGCACCTCTACTGTTATCGGGTAGCTGGCACGGTCGGGTTGATGTCCTCAGAAATTATGGGGTTTGTCCCCGCCGAGGATGGAACCCAGGAAGCGGTGGCACTGGGGATCGCCATGCAATTGACCAATATCTTGCGGGATGTCGGGGAAGATGCGCGGCGGGGGCGCATTTATCTTCCCTTAGAAGATCTCAAGCAATTTAACTACTCGGAAAAAGATCTCTTTAACTACGTTGTGGATGAACGGTGGATAGCCTTGATGGACTACGAAATCAAGCGCGCCCGCCAGTATTATGCTGAGGCGGAAGCCGGCATCCCAAAACTGAGTCCCGATGCCCGCTGGCCGGTGGCGGCTTCCCTCATGCTCTATCGCCAGATCCTTAATGCCATCGAGCGCAACCAATATCAGGTCTTTCGTACCCGTGCCTATGTCTCGACGCTGGGCAAAGCCTTAGCCCTACCGATTTCGTGGTGGAAGGCACAGTATCACTACTAGATCACCCCCAGTAGATCGCTACTAGTCATTTTCCCCGCTAAACACTAACTTTTGACCCAACCATTTATGTCACCGCTTTCCCATTCCCCCGCCCAGGCTATCGTGACCATCGCCGCCGATAGCTTGACGGTCTTCTGGCGTGACTGGCTGGATCTGCGGGTGCGGGTTTGGCAGATTTTGGCTTCGGGGTTAGTGGCTCCCCTCATCTACATCATGGCCTTTGGGGTCGGCCTGGGGGGATCCCTCAACACAGGGGCGCTCAATACGATTGCGGGGGAGTCGGGGGCGGGATCCTACTTGCGTTTTATTCTGCCCGGAATGGTGGCGCTCTCGGCAATGACCATTAGCTTTGCAGGCACCACCTTTTCCATCTGCGGGGCACGTTTGTTTACCAAAAGCTTCGAGGAAATTTTGATGATGCCGGTGCATCCCCTATCCCTGCACATCGGCAAGATGCTGGCGGGCATGACCCGTGGCATGATTACGGCGTTGGGGGTGCTGCTAGTCGGGGTGTTGACCACCCAAGCCTGGGGGTTGCTCCATCCCTTAGCTTTATTGATTCTGGTGCTAAATTGTGCGGTGTTTTCGGGGATTGGGGTTTTGATCGGCTTGAATGTTCCTTCTCTAGAAAGTGTGGGAGTGGTTACGAATTTTTTGATCACCCCTATGTCTTTTTTGGGGGCAACCTTTTTCGATCCGGCGCAACTGCCTTGGTTGATGCAGATTTTGGTCTACTGTTTACCCCTCTCCTATGCCAGCATCGGGATCCGAGCGGCTGCCTATGCGCCTCTCAGCCAGTTTCCCTGGTATACCATAGCGGCTCTGCTAGCAATGGCTGCCGGACTCACCGCCTGGGGAGGGTATCAGTTTTCTCATCAAAAAGACTAAGTTCTCTTGATCTTTAATGTAAGCAGCGCAGCATAACAACCCGCTGGGGCGGATGGGCGAAAGATTCTGGGTGTTGATGCAAAGGTTATCTATCGCCCCTCAGCTAAGCCGTTCAGCAATTGATCGACAGCTTAAGGGAGATTAGGGAATCGGTACTTCAACATTCCTGCCGGAGCCTCACGCCCGTTCAAAATAGCGGGCACGCTCCCAACTGGTCACCACCTGATCAAATTTGTGTTGCTCGGTGCGGAAGAAATGCAGGTAATGCTCGATCACAGCTTCCCCAAACACCTGCCTTGCCCAGCTACTTTTTTCCATCTCCTGAATCGCTTCCGGCAGGCTGTGGGGGACATGCGCTAGCTCCTGAGCGGCATAGACATCCCCCTCAAACATACCGGGTGGTTCGATGTGGTTGAGAATGCCATCCAAACCTGCTGCTAAGGTTGCTGCAAAACCCAGATAAGGGTTGGCATCCGCGCCGGGGGCACGACATTCAATCCGCAAACTGGATCCATGTCCCACCACCCGAAATCCCGCCGTGCGATTGTCATAGGACCAGGCAATGCCGGTTGGGGCAAAGGATCCCGCCACGTAGCGTTTGTAGGAAGCAGGATAGGGAGCATAGAAGGGGAAAATCTCCCGGATATGGGTCATCCATCCCCCCAAAAACCAGCGAAAGAGGGGACTGCAATGGATCGATCCCAAAGACTCTTCCCCAGGAAAGAGGGAGCGTTCCCCACGGGGATCCCAAAGGCTGGCGTGCAGGTGCATACTAGATCCAGCATAGCGCTCATCCCATTTCGCCATGAAGGTGATGGCGGTTTGGCGCTGCCAAGCAATTTCTTTCGCGGCGTGTTTATAGAGAACATGGCGGTCGGCCATCTCCAAGAAAGGCGCATAGCGCAGGTTGATCTCCTGCTGCCCTGGCCCCCACTCTCCCTTAGAAAATTCCACAGGGATCCCTGACCGTTGCAGGTGGTGGCGGATGGCTCCGATCACAAACTCTTCTTTGGTTCCCTGCAAAATGTGATAGTCCTCGATATAGTCGCCAATGGGTTCGGGATCCACATATTTTTTGCGGCGGACTCGCTCCAGTGACTCGGCAAACACATAGAGTTCCAACTCAGAGGCTCCCATTGGCAAATAGCCCAGCTCGGCAGCTTTTTGGATCTGTTTTTTTAGGATGGTGCGGGGAGCCACCTCGATCAACCAGTCCTCTTCTTCGTTATAAAGATCACAGAGGACAATCGCCGTTTTATCCAGCCAGGAGGCCGTGCGGAGGGTAGTCAGATCCGGCATCATCCGCATATCACCGTAGCCACTCGCCCAACTGGTGAAGGCATAGCCCGGAACGGGATCCATCTCCATATCGCAGGCCAGCAAATAATCACAGGCATGGACGCCATGGCCCAAAACGTCGCTGACAAAATAATCTCCGATGATCCGTTTGCCCATCAGTCGTCCATACAAATCAGGAAAAACTGTTAGCACCGTTTCAATTTGTTCGTTAGCGATGAGCGTTTTCAGGGTATCGACATCTAACATGCCGCGAACGGAAGGAGCATTCATGATGTTTTTGTTATTGGGTTAGAGGTGGTTAGCTCTGCGTTGAGATAAAAACACTTTTCCATTCGCTGTAGTGATCCAAAACGGGCAAGCCTAGCTCCCGTCCCAAACCACTTTGCTTGACACCGCCAAAGGGAGCCTCTAGATGCACGCTATGTCCGGTGTTGATGGACAAAACCCCCGTTTCGATAGCCCGCGCTACCCGCAGGGCACGCCCGATATCCTGCGTCCAAATCGAGCCGGAAAGGCCATAGAGGCTGTGGTTGGCAATCGCAATCGCCTCCGCTTCGCTGGCAAAAGGAATCGCACAGACGACCGGCCCAAAGATCTCCTCCTGAGCAATCCGCATCTGTGGATCCACCTCGGCAAAGATAGCGGGACGCAAGTAGGCTCCGCCCGCCAACGCCGGATCGAGAGGGGGATCCCCACCGCAGACCAGGCGTGCCCCCTCCTGCACCCCCAGCCGCAGATAGCCCTGCACCCGTTGCCGATGATTGAGGGACACTAGGGATCCCAACTCGGTTGCTTCGGCGAGGGGATGACCCAGTTTGAGGGCTTGGAATTGAACGGCCAGCCGCTCCACAAATTCCTCGTAAAGGGGTTGCTCAATCAACAACCGGCTGCGGGCGCAACAATCCTGTCCGGCATTGCCCAAAACACTGTTCATGGCCGCCGGCACAGCTTTTTCGAGGTTGGCATCGGCAAAGATCAGATTGGCGGACTTGCCCCCCAACTCCAGCGTTACCCGCTTGATGTCCGCCGCCGCCACCCCCATGACATGGGATCCCATCTGGGTGGATCCGGTGAAGGAGATTTTTCGCACCAGGGGATGCCGCACCAGTGCTTCTCCCGCCGTCCCGCCGGATCCCGGCACTACATTCAAGACGCCGGGGGGAATGCCAGCTTGGAGGGCTAACTCCCCTAAGCGCAGCGCCGTCAAGGGAGTTAGCGAAGCGGGTTTGAGTACCACCGTGTTACCCATGGCTAAAGCGGGAGCCAGCTTCCAGGCGGTGATGGCAATGGGAAAATTCCAAGGGGCAATCAGTCCACAGACCCCCAGAGGTTCCCGAAAGGTCATACTAATCCCGCTAGCCGCCACCGGAATCGTTTGTCCTCCCACCTTATCAATTGCTCCGGCATAGTATTGGAAGCAATCCGCCGCCAATTGCACCTCTTCGCGAGCCTCTCGAATCGGTTTGCCCACATTACGGCTTTCTAGCTGTGCCAGCTCCTCCACCTCCTGGCGGATCCGGGAAGCCAGATCCAGCAAAATCTGGGATCGGCGACGGCTGTTCAAGGAGCGCCAGGATCCCTCTCGAAAGGCGTGATCGGCAGCCTGCACCGCCACCTCCATATCTTCGGCTCCACCAGAGGCTACCGTGATCCAGACTTGCCCAGTGGCGGGATCCACCAGATCCGTCGTAGCGCCTGTGACCGAGCCGAGCTGCTTGCCTCCGATCCACAATCCTTCCATATAACAACCCTTAATCCCTTTGTCTCAGGCTATTTGCTCATGGGCATTTCGCCGGGATGCTCAATTTCATGCATCGCCGAAGCCACCAGGGCGCTTTCCTCTTCGGGGGCTTGCGCCACCAGTCGCTTGCTGCTGTAGAAGACGAAGTAAAGGATACTAACCAGCAAAAAGGCCACACATCCATAAACTCCAGGGCGATAGGATTCCACCGCGAAGCAAGATATCAAAGCAATCACCGCCAAAATTGCCCCCACCACTGCCCCCGGGATCCCGACCGGACTGACATAGGGACGGGGCATCTGCGGACGCTTCATCCGTAGGGCAATAAAGCTCAAGAAATTGAGGGTATAGGTAATTAAGGCTCCAAACACTGCCATATTCAGGAGTGCTGCTCCCACACTCCCCGGCAGCAAACTAATTAACAACGCACAGCCAAAGGCCACCACTCCCCCCAAAATCAGCGCCACATGGGGGGTCTGAAAACGGCTGGTCAAGGAAATCCAACGGGGGAAATAGCCCGCCCGCGACAGGGCAAACAAGACCCGCCCGTAGGCATAGATAATGGTGTGAAAGCTAGCAATCAACCCCGTCAAGGCAATCAACGTTAAGGCTACAGAAGCAAAACCGGATCCCAACACTGCTGTAAAGCCAGCTTCCAAAGGAGACAGCGAAGCCCCAATAGCGGCGGCTCCCCGCAGCACTTCCCCGGTTTCCTCCACCGTCACCTCCGCCGGGATCCCAGAGTTAAAGACCAACACCAATAACGACAACCCCAACAGGGTAAAGATGCCTGTCACCATCGCTTTGGGAATATCCCGCGAGACGTCATGGGCTTCTTCTCCCGCCAACGGCAACTGCTCGATCGCCAGATAAAACCAGATGGCAAAGGGCAAAGCCGCCAACACCCCTCCCCATCCCTTCGGCAGCCAGGTGGCAGATTGCCCCGGATCTGGCTCAATCGTAAACAAAAGGGCAGGATCAAATTTGCCACTGCCCAGTGTCACCAAGACAAAAACCCCCAGTACCACCATCGCCATGACAGTGATGACCAGACCAAACTTGAGGGTGAGTTCTACCCCTAAAATATTAATGGTGACAAACACCACATAGGCCAATAGCCACCACACCCAGACGGGCACACCAGGAATGAGAGCCTGCATATAGCCCCCAATTCCCACCACTACCACAGCGGTAGTCACCACATACTCGATGACATCCGTGACGCCGTTAATGTAGCCCCCCAAGGGTCCAAAAGCGTTGCGGGTAAAGGAATAGGATCCCCCAGCATGGGGCAGCGCCGCCGACATCTCCGCCATGCTAAACACCAAGCAGAGATACATGATTGCCATCAGCACCGTCGCAATGGTTAATCCCCAAAAACCACCCGCCGCCAGCCCAAAATTCCATCCAAAAAAATCCCCGGAGATAACTGCCCCAACGCCCAATGCCCACAGGAGCACCCAGCCAGCCCCCCGCCGTAATTGTCGTTTTTGCAGATACTCACTATCGACATCTTCGTAGCGAGCCATTCCGACCGATTTGGGTTGTTCAGACATGAGCCTTAGCCTCTCAACGATTAGGTTATACCAAGCATCGGGATCCCGTAGGATCTTCAAGACTTTCTGAGACGAAACAAACAGCAGGGACTTCCTTCGCTACCAGAATTAGAGTTAGACAGTGCTTATATTTAATGTTTAGTAGCTAACCAAATTTACCCGAAGGAATGGATTGTGGCTGAGGCAACTATCAATTCTTTTGGAATCTTTCAGGATCAATGGGTGGATCCAGATGGATCCCTAACAAAACCAAAACCTAAACTTGCCCAATCCGCAAATTTACGCATACTTCTCCAGGATTTATCGGCTCTGGATGAATGGATATCTTGAGGTGGGGTATGACACTGCTGAGAGAGTCCCCTTGGGAGAGAGAAATTGAGGAAAGTGAGATCCGGATTGGTAAACAAGAAGGGATCCTACTGGGGAAACAGCGCGGATACACTAGCTCAGGCTCACCTGGATCATTGTGACCCTTAACCCCCACGACTCATTCACCAAGCGCTATCGGATTGGCTAGGAGGAAGAGCGGGAACTGCTTAAGGATCCCTCACTTCTGGCCGAGGAGAAAGGATATGCTAAATGATCGCAAAAATCATCGGGACAAAAAACCTCATGCGACTCAAGGAGAAAGTAGCTCTGATCACGGGAGCAGGTAGTGGGATTGGACGGGAGACAGCCCTCCTCTTTGCCCGTGAGGGATCCCGTGTGGTGGTGGTGGATGTCAACGATGGGGCTGGACAAGAGACGGTAGCGCAGATCCACGCAGAGGGGGGCGAAGCCGTCTACGTTCATGCGGATGTGGGGGTGGCGCAAGCGTGTCAACGGATGATTGCCATCGCTGAGGAGCAGTTTGGCCAGTTGAATGTTTTGTTTAACAATGCTGGCATTATGCACAGCCAGGATGACGATGCGGTTTCCACTTCGGAAGCCGTTTGGGATCTCACCCTCACCATCAACCTGAAGGGGGTATTCCTGGGCTGCAAATATGGGATCCCGGCTTTGCGACGGGCTGGAGGGGGATCCATCATCAATACAGCCTCTTTTGTGGCCATTATGGGGGCAGCTACTCCTCAGGTGGCCTATACCGCTAGTAAGGGGGGGGTGTTGGCCCTCACCCGCGAATTGGCGATCATTCATGCCCGTGAAAATATCCGTGTCAATGCCCTCTGTCCGGGGCCATTGCGAACCGAACTGTTGATGAAATTCCTCGACACGGAGGAGAAACAGCAACGACGCTTAGTGCATATTCCGATGGGGCGCTTTGGGGAAGCCCGCGAAATTGCTCAAGCCGCTCTGTTTTTAGCCTCCGATGAGTCGTCGTTTATAACCGGAACGGACTTTTTGGTAGATGGCGGCATTACCTCCGCCTATGTAACTCCTCTCTAGGGGCTTGGTTAGGCTAGGGGAAATGACAATCCACCCGATGAATTAGTAGGTGAGGGATTACCCCCCGATGTGGCAGCCTCCGCCGATTCTTGGTGCAACTGATAGAGCTTTTTGAGGGCCTCTTGGGAGCGCTGATAATAGGCTTGTAGACCCTGTTGCAGAAACAAATCGGTGGCTTTTTGGGTGTCTACTATCGCCTGTTGGAGGTAGCCCATACTCTGTAAGGCTAGGCCACGATTGCCATAGGCTAGGGCAAAGTCGGGTTTAGTGGCAATGGCTTGACTGTAGTGTTCGATAGCGGCGCGGGGATTGCCTACGTCCACATAAATATTGCCTAGGTTGTAATGGGCTTCGGCATATTGGGGATTGTGGGTGAGAGCCTGCTGATAATCTTGCAAAGCGGCATTAATGTTGCCTTGACGGGCGTAGGCCAATCCACGATTGTTATAGGCTTCGGCATAATCCGGCTTGAGCTTGATGGCCTGCTGATAGTCGCGCAGGGCGCGATCCAGTTCTTCCATCTTAGCGTAGGCCACTCCTCGGTGATTGTAGGCTTCGGCCAGAGTGGGATCTAAGCGCAACGCCCGCTCCCAGTCATCGAGGGCAGCCCCTATATTGGCCTGCCGATAATGAATCAATCCCCGCCGATGATAGGCCAAGGCAAATTTAGGATCGAGCCGCAACGCTTGTGATTGATCGGCAATGGCTTTCGACCACTCTGAGGTTTCCCCGTAGGCTAATCCCCGTTCACTATAGGCGGTGATCAGCTTAGGGTTGAGGCGGAGGGCTTGGGTATAGTCTCCAATCGCTCCCTCCTGATCCCCTACTTCTAGGCGGAGGCGGGCACGGTGGCAGTAGAGATTAGGGTTATCGCTATCTAGGCGCAGGGCATAGTTACAGTCTTGCAGGGATCCCCGTAAATCCCCCTGTTGCTGTCGCAGTTGAGAGCGCCCTTGATACGCCTCGGCATCGTTGGGGTTGATGGAAAGAGCTTGGGTATAGTCAGTGAAGGCTGCAGGATAATTGTTGAGGTGGCGGTAAAGGGTGGCGCGATGGCGATAGGCTTCCGCCAGTTGCGGAGAGAGGGTGATAGCCTGCGTGAGATCGGCTAAAGCCAGTTGCGGATTCTCCAGGTGACGATAGGCCAGACCCCGACTCATACAGGATCGGGCGTCCTTAGGGTTGAGCCAAAGTACCTGAGTGAAATCTTCAACAGCCGCCTGAAAATTGCCGAGGGTGAGGCGTAGGGATCCCCGACTAAAGTAGGCATCCCCATAACGGGGGTTAGCGCGAATCGCTTGGCTCCAGTCTTCTAGGGCGGCTTTGTGATCCCCTAAAACTAACCGCACTTGTCCGCGGCTATAGTAGGCGGCAGCAAAGTTTTTATCCAGACGAAGGGCTTGATTAAAATCTTGCAATGCCCCCTTTGGATCCCTGGCCTCTGCTTTGGCTAAACCCCGCTCGTAGTGAGCAACTG
Source organism: Cyanobacteriota bacterium (assembly GCA_033764955.1). Lineage (GTDB taxonomy): Bacteria > Cyanobacteriota > Cyanobacteriia > Thermostichales > Thermostichaceae > JANRIL01. The sequence goes on from JANRIL010000028.1 coordinate 37,907, forward strand.
CGTCCATACCTAACCCCCTAGCACGATCAAAATATACTGATGAATATATTGAGACTTACATTTTAAGGCTTTAGATTATTTCCGAAGGATCCCTAACAACAGTAGTTTTCACTACCGATCAAACAAATCAACTATAGAGACAGCAAAATCCTATCTGAGAGGGGGCCAATTTTTAGAGAGCAAATTTACAGAAATGGTTTGGGTGGCGGCGCAGAGAGGTGTGGGTGGTTGTGCGGGATCCCTAACGGTGAAGATATCCTGATCTCGGTAATCCCCCAGTTCATTAGGATCTCTAGATGTTGTCTACTTTACAGAATCTACCTTTTCCGATTATTCCCCTCTGGGCAGTGGCCATCGCCATCCTTTTAATTTATGTGCCGATGGTGTGGGTTGCTTGGGAGCGATTTCGCCTGGGCTATAACTTGAGTGCCCCCCGCACTATGTTTGACCAACTGCCCCCTTATGCTCAACGGGCATTCTGGGCACACCAAAATGCCGTCGAAACCTTTGCTCCGTTTGCGGCAGCGGCAGTGATCGCCTTTGTCACGGGGCCTCACCCCCAACTGGCGTGGGGACAACTGGGGGGAGATGTCTGGATTGCCGGACTGAGTGGGGGCTTTTTGCTGGCTCGGCTCGGACATAGCCTGTTTTATATGATCGATTGGCCCTATGCCCGTTCTTTTAGTTTTTTGCTGGGGGGAATTTGCACAGCAGGGATCCTCTGGATTAGCCTGAGGGAATGGATCCCTTGGGCTTGAGAAGCCTTGTCAATCCCCGTCAGAGTCTTGCCGCCTGCTATTTTATCCAGCGATCTTTCATAGGAGACTTGTGGAGAAACGGATGCCACGCCCCATCTGTCAGCTAGGGGATCCCATCCTCACCCAACCTGCCACCCCGATTACGGATGTCGGAGATCCGGAGGTGCAACGGCTGATCGCAGATTTGTTGGAGACGATGCAGGAGGCTGAGGGAGTGGGGATTGCGGCTCCGCAGGTGGGGGTCGGCTTACAACTGCTGATTGTGGCTTCCCGTCCCAACCCCCGCTACCCGACGGCTCCCCAGATGGATCCCTTGCCCATGATCAACCCCCGTTTGCTGGCGGCTTCGCCAGAACAGGAGTGGGGCTGGGAAGGCTGTTTGAGTGTGCCTAATCAGCGGGGTTGGCTGGCGCGTGCCCAGTCGGTGGTGGTGGACTATACGACCCTCACCGGAGAATCGGCTAGGGTAGAGTGGCAAGGATTCGTGGCGCGTATTTTTCAGCATGAGTATGACCACTTGCAGGGTTATGTCTTTTTGCAACGGGATCCCGGTCAACTGCTCAGCGAAGCTGACTATCAACAGCAGGTTTTGGGGGTGGTGAAATCCTAAGTTCATTGGATGCAGTCCCATCTCCCGTTGCCGTCTTGTCCTCATTTCTCTTTTTGTATGAGCTACACCATCATTTATGACGGCACCTGTAATCTCTGCTCCAATCTGGTGCAGTTTTTAGAAACCATTGACCGGGGGCAACGTTTTGTCTACGTGCCGATGCAGGATGAGCAAGCCCTAGTTCAGTGGCAGATCACCGCCGCCGATTGTCAACTGGGCATGATCGTGATCAACAATCAACAGCCCCAACAACGCTGGCAGGGCAGTGCGGCAGTAGAAACCATCGCCCGTCAACTGCCCGTCGGGGATCTGGTAATGGCCGCCTATCGTGGGATCCCTGGGCTGAAATATTGGGGAGACAAAGGCTATGAACAGGTGCGTGACCACCGCTATGATTGGTTTGGTCGCCGTTCCCAGGTTTATCAGTCCAACTATCCAGCCCCGATGGACTGTGCTGAAAATACCTGTAGCACCGCAACTTTTGCCCCTCCCGCTCCTGAGTCTCTTTCTTCTGTCCCTCCCGAATGTCCTACACCCTCCTAGTGGTCGGTAGCCTCAATATGGATCTGGTGGTTCCTGTAGATCACCATCCCACCCCCGGAGAGACGGTGCTTGGATCCGATCTCCAAATGTATGCGGGGGGCAAAGGAGCCAATCAAGCGGTGGCGGCGGCTCTGGCGGGAGGAAAAGTTAGCCTGCTGGGCTGTCTGGGTGAGGATGATTTTGGTCAGCGCCTTCAGGCCAATTTAATAGCGCAGGGGGTCAACACAGCCCACCTCTTCACCACCGGCATCCCGACGGGAGTGGCGCTGATCACTGTGGATCGGCGGGGGGAAAACATGATTGTGGTCAGCCCTGGTGCCAATCACCATCTCACCCCCGATCGGTTTTCCCTTGACTACCTGGAGGGAGTGGGGTTGGTGATGCTGCAACTGGAAATTCCTCTGTCTACGGTTGAGGCGGTGGTGAAAGCAGCCCAGGCTCGTCAGATCCCCCTCCTGCTCAACCCCGCCCCCGTCCAACCCCTCTCAGCGACTTTGCTCAGCCAGATTGACTATTTAGTGCTCAATGAGTCGGAGGCGGCGTTTTTGGGAGGGCAACCCGTCACTAGTCCAGCCACAGCTCTACAGGTGGCCAAAAGATTACGGCAATTGGGATCCCGAACGGTCATTATTACCCTGGGGGGAGCGGGTCTCGTCTGGCAAACGTCCTCCGATCAAGGTTATTTGGCGGCTCACCCGGTGGAGGTGGTAGACACCACGGCGGCGGGAGACAGCTTTTGTGGGGCTTTCGCCGTTAGCCTCCTAGAAGGCCACCCACTTCATCAAGCCCTTGCCTTTGCCAACGCTGCCGCCGCCCTCACCGTCACCCAAAAGGGATCCCAACCCAGCTTGCCCCACCGTCAGCAGATCGATGATTTTCTCGCCGATCCGGCAGATTATTGACCGCCGGACAACTCCTCCCAACGGTCTCCCCCTAATCCGGGATCCCATGATTGGACGGAAGACTGGGATCTGTTTCGGAGATAGCCGGAGAAGGGGTGGGATTGAGTAGATTGGGTTCCAAGGGAGCGAGTGGATCCGGAGCAAGCGGATCCGGACTGGTATTCAACTCGCTGGCTGGGCTAGGTTCGGGGGAGACGGCTGGCGGGATCGCTGGGAGATCGCTGGGTAGGCTGGAGGGCGGCTGAGGGGATCGCGGCAGAAACGGGAGTAAGGAGGGGCTAGGGGAGGGAGATACGACATCTTGACTACGCACCTCTTGGGTTTGGCTAACCTGCAAAACTAGGGTAAAAGCCTGACTCAATTGACTCAGCACATACTCCTCTAGTAACTGCACCTGCCTGGGGGTAATGGGTTCGTTAGCCCGCACGCTCAGGAGTACCTCTGGGGGAGATGTCCGCCAGTTAAACTCGGTGTTGAGCAACTGCACCCGTTGAAAGGTGACGGTTCCCCGTAGCAGATTGCGCCGCAGAGCTGTTTCCAGATGGGCTTGGGTGAGAAGGCGGCTCAAGCTAGCCCCCAGTGGCAGCAGTAGCACCCCCACCAATCCCGCCATCCAGAGGAGGGGAAATCGGGCTTTTTGCAAGTTGGCATAGCCCATTGCCCAAAACACCACCATACAAGCCAGAGCAATTCCCAACAAATTCGTCAAAAACAGGAGCGTCGCGCCCTGGCTAACCGGCCCATCCAGTTGAGAAAGCCCCAGCCCAATCACACAAACCGGAGGCATTAAAGCGACGGCAATCGCCACTCCCGCTAAACTGTCAGCAATCTGCGTGCGTACCCGTGCAAACGCCCCAATTGCCCCCGCCGCCAGTGCTACCCCCAAGTCCAGCAGGTTGGGCTGGGTGCGCGCCAAAATCTCGCTCGTCCAGGATGGCAGATCGACCCAGCGCCCCAATAGCCAAGACAGTCCAATGCCACAGCCCGTCCCGACCAAAAGTGAGAAGAGCGCCGTTCGAAACAGGACAACATTACCCGTCAACGCTCCCAAGGCTACACCGCGAATTGGCAACATCAGGGGAGCCACAATCATCGCCCCAATGATCACCGCTGTACTGTTTGCCAACAACCCCAACGTAGCAATCACACAAGAGGAGATGATTAGCATCAGGTAGTTGAGACTGGGGCGGGATTCTTCCAGCAAATCGGCAGCCAATCGAGATCCATCCGCTGGCTGCACCTTAGCCGGGATCCCAAGTGGATCAGGGGGTGGATGATCGGAGGGCATAGCAAATTATAAATAGATATAGAGAAGGGGCTGTTCAGAGCCTAAACTGAAGTTCCCTCCAAGAGTCGATCCAACTTGCCCATTGCCTCTAGGTGGTGAATATCATCACACCCCCCCACGTGCTGATCGTTGATGAAAATCTGCGGTAGGGAGCGGCGACCATGAGCACGTTCCGCCATTTTGGCACGGGCGGCTTCATCGCCATCAATCGCATACTCGGTGTATTTCACCCCTTTTTGATCTAAGAGATGTTTTGCGCGAATGCAAAAGGGGCAGCTTCGCCAAGTATAGATTTCTACGGTGGCAGGCTGGGGTGCAGACATAGACACTATCAATAATGGAGATAAAATGACTAAGAATCATACTAACATTCTTGATATAGGAATCTTCTGGAGCAAAATATCCATCAATTAAAAATGGTCTAATAACCTCCCAGATACCCTTGACAACTATACGGAATCACTTCTATTCAAAATCCCTATCAATCACCAATTTCCACAAGTTTTTTATAAAGAAGCTGGCATAACAGTCGGCCTGGATGGATCGAACTCGGCTCGTCAATGATGGCCGAGGGATCCCAAAGGATTCCTAAAGGATCCCTATTCGGGCAAACCGGATGACTAGCCAATAAATAGCTATTCCGCAAACTCGGCAATAACTACGGTAATGTTATCTCTGCCCCCGTGAGCTTTAGCCGCCTCGATCAACTGCATAGGCAGGGTTTCCAGATCCGGAGTTTTTTGGCAAAACTCGGCAATCTGGTTATCATCTAGCTCTTCCGTCAGGCCATCACTACAGAGCAATAGGCGATCTCCTACTCGGATCGTCACAGGCTGGACGGCTGGGGATCCAGTATCCGGTCGCCCCAAACAGCGCTCCAGAATATGCCGCCAGGGATGAGCGCGGGCTTGCTCCACCGTTAACTCCCCTTGCCGGATGGAACGCGCCACCAAGGTATGATCTTCCGTCATCTGATCCATCTTGGAGCCACGCAGGCGATAGAGTCGAGAGTCACCGATGTGGGCACTCCAACAATTTTCGTTGGGATCCACCATGACAGCGACAACCGTAGTCCCCATATCCGCTCGCTCAGGGTTACGCCGTTGATCCGCCAGAATGGATTGATTGGCCGACTCGACGGCTTCTACCAACAACTGAGGAGCCTGGACACTTTTCCAGCCCGCCTCGATTTTTTCACGGATGGCCTCTACGGCGAGCAGGCTAGCTGTCGCTCCGGCAGCATGACCACCCATACCATCCGCCACGATAAAGAAGCGTCCCTCAGGGTCGCAGTAATAAGCATCCTGATTGTTGCTACGAACTTTTCCAGGATCGGTTGCAGAGGCAAATCGCATCACATCATTCGCTCTGATCGTTCTAGTCTGATCATGACCCGTATTAGTGCCGCCGCTGCTAGGCTCGCTAACAGAAGGGCAATGAATGCTAAGGTAGCATGACTGGCCACAAATAGGTGCGTTCCCGCCAGAATAAACGTACCAAAAAGTAGGGCATAGATAGTTCCCATCCCGAGGGCAGCAATTTTTCGTAAAAGTCGCTCACTTTCGGTGGCTCTCACCCGTAGCCGCAGATCCCCCTGTTCTAATTTAGAAAGGGTCATTTCGATGCGGCGGGGTAGGCTGAGGCTGGTGCTGGTAAATTCCACCGCCTGCCGCCCCACCTGAGTCAGCAGGGTTTCTCCATCCGTCGCATTTAAGGTCAACAATTCGTCCGTAAAAGGACGAGCCACCTCCATAAAATTGAAGTCGGGATCCAACCCTTTGCCCAACCCCTCCAGGGTGGTCATGGCTCGCATCACAAAGGTAAAGGTGGCCGGAAAACGAAAGGGCTGATCGTAGGCCAGCTCATACAGATCCTCACTGATGGCCGTCATGGAGATATTCTCTCCGTCAAAGGGGCGATCCATAAAGTGATCCAGCATGTACTGCACCGAGCGGCGCACCGGAGCCATGTCCGCCGTTGGCACCAGCGCCCCCAAATCCACTAGCGATTGCACCACCAGATCGCCATTCTTGGAGGCAATGCCCGTCAGGGTAACCATCAGCTTTTCTTTGATGTCGGGGCGGATGCGACCCATCATGCCAAAGTCATAAAAAACCAGCGTGCCATCCGGTCTAACAGCAATATTGCCGGGGTGGGGATCCGCGTGAAAGAAGCCATCCTTGAGCAGTTGCCGCAGGTAGGAATGTGCCCCCAGGCGAGCGATGGCTTTGCGATCCAAACCCGCTGCCGCCAAAGCCGGATAGTCACTGACTTTGATGCCCGGCATATATTCTAGGGTGAGGAGACGGCGGGAGGTATAGCGCCAGTAGACTCGTGGCACCGCCACCTGGGCGAGATCTCGAAAGTTGCGGCGAAAGGTATCGGCGTTCCGTCCTTCATTCAGATAGTCCACCTCTTCCCAGAGGGTGCGGCGACATTCCTCATAGATGCCCACCCAGTCCCGCCCCCCTTGCCCCCAGCGGGTACGATATTGAAAATATTCGGCAATCCCCCGCAAAATCTCTAGGTCAATCGTAAAGAGGCGGGTCAGGCCGGGGCGCTGTACCTTGACAACAACTTCTTCCCCTGATTTGAGTTGGGCACGGTGCACCTGCCCCAAACTGGCGGCAGCTAGTGGGGTAGCCTCAAAATAGGCGTAGATTTCAGGGATGGATTTGCCTAGCTCCTGCTCGACGATGGCGGCAACTTGTTCGTAGCTAAAAGAAGGCACTTTGTCTTGTAGTTTAGCCAGCTCCTCCACATATTCGCTGGGGAAGAGATCGGCACGGGTGGAAAAAAATTGCCCCACTTTGATGAAGGTTGGCCCCAGGTTGAGGAGGGTTTCCCGAATCCAAATGGCACGGGTGCGCCGCCGCTTGGCCTTGCGTTCTGGGGTGGGGGATCCCCCATAGCTCCAGTTTTTTTGGTCAAGCCAACTGTAGTAGAGCAGGGTCAGGACAAACCGCCAGATATCGATCAGCCGTCCTTGGCGTGAGTAGCTGTCCCGCGCCCACCGATAGGAGGTGTAGGAGCGGTTAGAGGAAGGGGATCCCAACGAGCGGGAGGGAAGAACACTGGCACTCAAGTCGATTGACTCCGATATTTGCGTAGTTCTGAACGAAGCTGAGCCACTTCTGCCCGTAGATCGTCAAGGGTGGCTTGCAGGTCATCGGTTTTAAGGGGTTGCTGGGTGGGATCCCCGACGGCTAGAGCCTCTTCCTGCTCGGCTCGCTGGATCACATCGAATGCAAACGTTTGCCATCCCTCCTGCCACTCCAGCAGGGTTTTGCCAAACTCGCTGGCTAGATCGGTGAGGGTATTCTCCATCCGCTCTCTCAACAGATCGGCAGTGGCGCGACCAATAAAAAAAGCCCGAACGACAGGGTTGCTCATGAGGGGACTCTAGGTTGGGGATTGGAGGATTATTGCTAAGTCTTTACATTGGGTTACTGGAATTATATCGAATCTCAGGGATCCCCATCAGCCGAAAAACGCGGGTTTCCTGCGGATTGCTCCATTTTGCCGATAGCCATAGTCAACTACCTGCCCCCGTGGTGAGCCGTGGACTAGACTAAGTTAGTGGATTAGATTAACGAATCATGAAAACTGTCAACATTTAGAAAGCCAAGGAATCCAAGATAGATCTTCTGCTATCTCGTGTGAAACTAGGAGATGATTAGGTCTCGACTCGTATGACTCAGTTAGCCGCCAAATCACTAGAAACTACAACCTCTCATGCGTTGCGAGTGTCGGCATTACCCTTACGTCATCGGGATCCTTTTGACCACATGCTGATTGCCCAAGCTTAGGTGGAGAATATGCCCCTAGTAATTACAGGCTCGGTATTTCATCGAGTGTGAGGTCTCTTTAATCTGAGCCAGTGTTTCATCAAAACCTCCCGGAAAGCGTATCCCTTTGTGAGTAGGGTCGTTGACGTTGATGAGTGAATGGAGAGTTTCTGAGATATTGACCCCTGGCGCACGGAAAGTTTACCTGTGAATGTTCGAGCTTAATGGCAGCGGATCGCTGAAAATGCTGGGGTCATTCTATGGATCCCAGCTCTGATTCGGGGTCACTATCCTGCTCGTCGCTCTCTGTCCATGTTCGCTGCCCTTCAGCCGACTCATCGATGCCTGGTTGCTCAAAAGCAGACTCAAGATCGGCATCCATAACTGTCATGGGTTGGTGGGGTAGCCCCTCCGCCAGATCTGTCTTTTGGGGAGCCATTCCTCTCTCCAAAACCCCTACTACTTCATCGAAGATTTTGTAGGCAGCAGATCGATCCATTTTCTGCACTTGATCGATCGTCATTAGCATGGGATCCAAACCCAATCGATCGCAGACATAATCTCCCAGGTGGCCCAACAAAGCATGGATGATAAATGCCCCCAAGCGAGTGTTGACATCTAACTCCCCCTGAGCACACCCCTGCCTGACCAGTTGCCAAATATATTTCAAAGAGGTAGCACGCGAGGCTTCCAGAGATTCCGCAGCAAAAGGCAACTCACCATAGGTAGCTTGGCGCAAAAAACGATTGAGATGGGGTTGAGCCAGTTCAAACTCAAAATTGACTTCCATTAACCAGCGTAAATAAGGAAAAAAACCCATCCGTTGGCGCAAAAAGGCAAACTTCTGCTGCATCCCCTGCTCTAAGACATAAAGGTAGAGATCCTGTTTATCTTGAAAATATTGGTAGATACTGCCTTTGGCGATGCCTACCTGAGCTACAATCCGCGACACAGAGGCATTAGTGTAATCATGTCTGGCAAATTCCTCCACCGCTGCCTCTAAAATGAGTCGTTGTTTGTCTTGAGAAAGATTGAAAAATGTTTGAGTTGGCATAAAAGCAAGAGGAGGCAAAAGGCATAGAACAGAACTTGAGAGGAAATCTATGAGGTTTTTTTAACAAGCTCAGGCCCAGAATACCAAAAGGCAGCCGTTAAACCTAGGGCCAGAAACCCATTAAACACCAATCCCCCTGCCAAGCCCCATGGACTGATATCCACAATCAGACCGACCAACAGTGGACCCAAAATAAATCCAGCATCACTAATAGACCGAAAGATGCCCATAGCAGGTCCATAGCGATCGTGGGGGGTAACCTCAGCCGTATAAGCACCGGTGGCCGGAATACAGATTCCGGTGGCAATGCTAAACAACCCCATGCTCACACAAAAGGGAAGAAGTGTATTGGCCCATGCCAGGAGAAGCAGTGATACAGCACATAAGCCAGAACTCCACAACACCACCAGTTTGTTCCCAAAACGGTCAATGGCGGATCCGACAAAGGGTAAGGTGAAAAAATTGATAACGGTTGCGGCCATTAGAATAAGTCCGACCGTACCAGCCCCCAAACCAAAGCGATAGTAAATGGCTAAGGGCAATAAGTTTAGCTTAGCGGCAGTACGGGTAAAGAAGGTGCCAAAGGAGATCAAAGTAATCATTAAAAAGCCAGGGCTACAGAAAACCAAGCGTAAGTCACTCCCCCAATTCAAAGAATCAGAACCCAGAGAATCAGAACCTACCCTCTGGGAAGGGGGAGCAGTCCTTTTATCAGGGGATAAAGTTTCTGGCAAAGAGGTCAACGCCACAACGATTGCCAGCAACGCCAATAGACCAAACACCCAAAAGGGAGCACGCAGCCCAAAGTGAGTAGCAATCCATCCACCAAAGGCTGGCCCTAAGGTTGTCCCTATGGAAACCGCTCCTTGATAAAGCGCCATCATTCGACCACGGGTTGGTGGGGAACTTAGATCCGCCACAGATGCCATTGCTGAGGTAATATACAGGCCCGAACCCATCCCTTGCCCAATCCGCCATAGTAGTAACAGTAGAAAGTGATCGGTGCCAGCCGCTCCAAAAGAAGATATTGCCAGGGTAACTAATCCCCCCACCAACAAAGGCCGTCGCCCCCATCGCTGCGATAGGGATCCCGCCGGAATATTGATCAGCAAGCGGGCAATGCCAAAGACGGTGATAATCATACCCGCCAACGTTACCCCCACCTCAAAGGTTGCTCCGTAAAGCGAGAGGACAGGGGAAACCAAGCCGATACCCATCATCACCAACATGACAATGCTCAAGAGGGGAATCAGAGCGGGTTGTTCTGCCACAATAGCCCCCCAGGAGGGGCTAGTTGAGGGAGACGTGGGTGGGGAAGCCGAAAGTGTTGGACGTGACATGATCTCAATCGGTAAGCAACAGCAGGACATGCCTCTCTTAGCGGGAACAGAACGCCATTAACAGAGAGAAGACTGTTCCTGTCAAAAACACTGTTCGATGTCCCCCCATGAACACTTCGGGGCTAAGCCTATTGCCAGAAGCTGTTCCTAACTGAAATAACACCACCCCCAATGTGGCACCTGTGGCCTGACCGAATACCCGCACAAAGGCAACAATGCTGCCACCCGTGCCCAATTTACCCGATGGCATGGCATTCATTAGGCGGGTGTTGTTGGGAGCGGAAAAAAGCCCCATACCCAAACCCTGCAGCAAGAGGGGAAGCATCACCTGCCAGGTGGCAGGGGTAGTGGGCAAAATAGCCAGACCAAGCTGTCCGATCGCTAAGGCCAAGGATCCCAGCCGTGCCAATCGAACTGTCCCATAGCGATCGGCTAGCCATCCCCCAACTGGAGCAAATAAAGCTAGCACTAGCGAATAGCCTGTCAACAATAGACCAATTTGAGCAGGCGGCATGGCTAGCCGCTGATCCAAGAAATAGGGCACCATCAAAAGGGTAAAGTAGGCTACCAGAAACGACATAAATCCGGTGAAGGCAGCCAAACTCAAGATAGGATCCCGAAACAAGTTGACATCCAACAATGGCTGAAGTGATGCCTGCTGGCGGCGAACAAACCAGCTCCCCAAACTGAGACCAATCCCTATAACAGCCAGCAGCCGCCAATCCAACCCCCACTCAGGGGCTTGCGACAAACTCAAGATCAGACAAAAAGCTGTTAGGGCAAAGGTGATGCTTCCCCCCAGATCAACCCGCTGATCTGACTGCACGACCTCCTGCCTCGACAGTCGCCACATAAAGATGTAGGCCAAGCTCCCCCCTAACAACCCCAAGGGTAGATTGACAAAAAATAGCCATCGCCAACTGGCCGCCTGTAGGATCAAGCCACCAATAGCGGGGCCGCAGAGGGTTCCTACGGCGGCTGCCGTTGAAAGAAGTCCAATGGCTTTGCCACGGGAGGTTTTGGGAAACACCGCACTCAAAATGGCGATGTTGTTTGCCACTAACATAGTGCTGCCAACCGCCTGCACAATCCGAAAGCCAATCGCCATTGATAACGTGCTGGAAAGCCCCACTAAAGCGGATCCCAGCACGAAAATAAAAAATCCTAGGTTGTAAACTCGCGTTGGACCATAAACATCTGAGAGCCGTCCTATCGTTGGCAAGAGTCCAGCCACCGTAATCAAAAAACCAGACACCATCCATTTGGCAGTTGCCAGATCTGCCTGCAAAACTCTAGCCATCGTGGGCAGAGCCGTGTTGACAATCCCTGCCGAAGAAGTGGACATAAAAGTACCAACACAAGTCGCCACCAAAACCCACCAAGGATTAAAGGGCGGGGATGAGGATGGCTGGGATCCCTCAGGCCGGTTGGGGGTAGGGTTCGTTTCGGGCTGGGGCACAAGCTCCTGTTTCACCACCGTCTTTCTCCTCTGCATAAACCTGGCTGCTGGGAGCCTTTCACGTCGGGATCCCTATAGAAGCCAATCAAAAAGGCCAGGAGGACTGCGGGGGGTGCCTCGCCAAGCCACTGTTTCTGACCTTATTAGCCCATAGACTGAGACCCCGCTCAGTAACCAGCCAAAGGATTCAAACCAGTATGGGTAGACGAGTCCACGCATTGATCACTTCTTCGGCTGTCGCCACTACACCAAAATGACGATTGATGTTAGCCAGCGTGGCGGCATGGGCATCAGCATGACTGGTGGCTGTACAGTCGGACAAAAAGACAATGTGATAGTCGAGCATGAAACCATCGCGGGCGGTGGACTCCACGCAAACATTGGTAGCCACACCCGTCATAATCAGGGTCTCTACCTTGAGCCGTCGCAAAACTTGATCCAACCGCGTGCCGATGAAGGCGCTGTAGCGATGCTTATGAATAATCAAATCCTGGGGTTGCGGCTTCACCCCAAAAAACTCTGCTCCAAAGCTACCGGGGCGGCAAATGCTCCTGGAGTGGTGGCTGCGCTCTAGCCAGACATCGGAGTCTGTGGCGTCGGTATGGATAGTCTGAATGAAAATAATCGATACCCCAGATTGACGAGCTGCCTCGATCAGCCCATTCAGAGCGGGGACAATCGCTTGAGAGGCTTCAGTACTATACCCTCGCTGCCCTAGGGAACCCTCAGGATGACAGTAGTCATTTTGCATATCTACCACTATCAAAGCGGTTTTGTGGGGGGCAACTTTTTCGGGTAAAGGCATTTTTGGCATGATGAGGTTCTCCGTTTAGCGTGAAAGAGTAAAATTGAGACTTTTAGGATCCCTTGATAAACTGCATATCGACTAAGGCATCGTAGGAATAAGACCCTTTGTAGAGACCTGAAGCAATCGGGATCTCCATAGCATTGGTGAGCGCTTGCTCGCTGACAGTGCCATCCAAAGTCCACAGTTGGTCGGCATAGGCACGGTCAAGAGCTGCCTTGATCAACTCCGGTTTGATGCTGGTAAATTCCTGCTGAGCAATCTCAAAGGCTGCTTCAGGATTATCGTTGACAAATTTGATTCCCTTGAGCAAAGCATCCACAAAGGCTTGAGCGGTCTCAGGATCTTGGGTGTAAGTAGACTCTTTAACGTTAATGGTGGAGTAGGCATAATCCCCCAATTCGGCCGGAAAGCTGTAGAAAGGTTCCCCCCACAGACCTTGTTGGATCCCTTGGGTAATCTGTGGCTCGGTGGTATAGGAAATATCCCCCTGCTGGGAGAACTGAGCTAGGACTGTCCCGCTATCGGCCAGCTCTACCATCTCCACATCTTTGTCGGGATCCAAACCCAAAGAGGTGATGTAGTACCGAGCAAGCAAGTTAGGACTGCCACCAAACCGTCCACCCACCACCACTTTGCCTTTCATAAAGTCAGCCATCTGGGAGGGGTCTTCAGGAAGCTGGAGATCGGGCTTAGCCACCATATAAACGTTGGCTTTGTTGACCACATTGACAATAGTCTTCATGTTTTGACCCTTTTGATTAGCAAAAGCGGCACTCTCCGGCCCACCGATAAAACCCCAGGCATCATCACTAATCACCGTCGAAACATGACCTCCGCCAGCGGCTGTCAGGATTTCTACATTCAGCCCCGCTTGCCGAAAGTAGCCCTCCCGCACCGCCACATAGAGGGGCAAATAGCCTAGGTTGCGGGCAGGTTCTGAGATAGTTAAATTCTTTAGGGATTGAGCCTGTAAAGGAAGGTATGTGGAAAGCAATATCACCAAGCAAGCAGAAAGAACAGTTACGGCTAGTGACCCAAACGAACGACGACGCATAAAGCTCTCCTTGTAAATTAAGGGGAATAAAGGAATGAAAGTAGCAAATGTCTTAGTTGGATTAACTGGGCTACTGCCACCAAGTCTTAAAAAGGGGCAATGTTTCAAAACCCTTCCAATCAACGGGTAGAGGCTCCCACCCCAGCTTGGAGGCGAGCTTCGATCACCGCCACAAACCAGTACATCAACATCGCCATGATGCAGAGGGTAAACACAGCCACCCAAATAGATTCCATATCGAAAAGCATGGAGGCATTAACGATCATGCGACCTAGCCCACGACGAGAGGAGATGTATTCCCCGACAATAGCGCCCGTCAAGGCCAGACCAATATTGATGCGAAGGGAGGAGAAAATCCAAGGCATGCTCCAGGGCACAACCACCTTGGAAAAGACCTGCCAACGATTTGCTCCCAGGGAATAAAGCATCTTTTGCAGATCTTGATCCACGCTTTTCACCCCCCCATAGGCCGCAATGGCTGTCACAGTAACGGTCAGCATGATGGCGATGGCCACCTTGGAGAGTAATCCGATCCCCAAAGCCAGGATCAAAATGGGAGCGAGGGCAATCTTGGGGAGAGCTTGCAGGGTAACCAAGTACGGCTCAACAACTTTGGCGTAGGCATGAGACCACCAAAAAGAAAGTCCAATTGCCCCTCCCAAGCAAGTACCCAAAATGAAACCCAAGATGGTAGCTTGAGAGGTAAAAAGAATATCTCCAGCTAACTCTCCTGTCACCAGGAATGTCCATGTCCGAAGAGCTATGGTAGAAGGCATTGACCAAAAGAAGGGATCCAAAATACCTAGGCGCGCTAGGATTTCCCAACTAGCGATCAAGAAGACGACCACGGTAAGCTGCATCGCCTGAATAACAGCCGGAGGAGCGACAGTTACATCAGAGATCGCACGCCGCCGCGAGGACGACTTAAGGTGTGAGCCGGCCAAGGGTAAGGAAATCGTGGCATCTTTCATGACATTACTCGTGACAGATCATTTATTGGGGAGTGCAGGACAAATCATTCGTTAAGGGAGTTAGGCTGAGGCTGTCATCATGGCAGGTTGAATATCCTCGGTATCAGGAGATTCTTCAGCTAATAAATCAAGCAAATAGCCTTTTAGGCGGACAAACTCTCGATCGGTAAAGACATGACGATCACGGGGACGAGGCAGAGCAACCTCCAGTACCGTTTTCACCCGTCCTGGACGAGCCGACATCACGACGATCCGATCCGATAAGAAAATCGCCTCGTCGATGTCATGGGTGACAAACAAAATCGTCTTGTTCATCTCTTGCCAAACCCGTAGTAACCAAGCCTGCATAGTCACCCGTGTCTGAGCATCCAACGCCCCAAATGGCTCATCCAACAACACGACATCCCGGTCGTAGAGGAGGGTACGGATCAGGGCAGCCCGTTGCCGCATTCCCCCCGATAGTTGAGTCGGACGACAGTGGGCAAAGTCCCCCAACCCATAGCGCTGCATTAAATCCATTGCCTTGGGAACCGACTGGGATTTCGGGATCCCGCTCACTTCCATGCCCAAGATGACGTTCCCTAAAATTGACCGCCAAGGCAGGAGGAGATCTTTTTGCAGCATGTAGCTAACAATGCCCGCCTGCGCCGTAACATCCTCACCGTCAATCAGAATCACCCCTGTGGTGGGAGAACTCAACCCAGCAATCAGGTTAAAGAGGGTGGATTTGCCACAACCACTAGGGCCAATGATGCTAGTGAAACGCCCTTCTGGGAATTCCAAAGTGGTAGGAGTAAGAGCCTGCACAATACCCCCCTGAGCTACCACAAAGGTTTTGGATAAATCTCGGATTTCTAGCATGGGCATTTTTTACTTAATCATGGATTTAGTTGTAGCGGCCTCAGCTCTAAAATAATGTAAATTAAGATACAAAATTAGATGTTTTTCTTTTATTTTTCTTTGATATGACTTAGCGGTCATTTTGTTTTAGCGATTGATTGACGAATCGTTTTAGCAATTTTCGCTACTTAGCTATCCCAGGCTCTTTCCCTCTCGGTCTCAGTCTGGGCTGGCCAAAATCCCGAAAAATCTGGCTAAACTGTGATGAGTTTTATCAGACATATACGTGTATTCATTATGTTTTGTATCTGGAGATACAAAACGACTCATATTTGTTGATAGTCTAACGATTGGCTTAGTTTCGAGCTTAAAATTATAAAAATGACTTGCTAGTCATGGCGACTAATCGCTGAAGTTATGAGGTCTCTTGTTTTTGCAAAATAACTTGCAAGATCCATTGATGTCTTCTGTAGCAGGGAGACTATTTGCTTGTCCCATCCCTACTTGAGGTCAGCCACGATGAAACCCAAAATTGCCATTTTTTCTGGCCCAACAGCTACGATCCATAACAGTGAGCCGCTAGTAACCAGCAATAAAGCCCGTGCCCACTACGGATTACCCCTGTTGCGGGATGAGGACGGAGATCCTTTGCGTTTTGATGTCTTACGTCCTCAACGCTTGGCCGCTCCGGTAAAAGTTTATATTGAGCAGTTCAGTGCTCACCCGCTAGAGCAGGATGCCTGTGAATTGTATGCACCTCCCGATGGGTATTTGGATGGCAGTGGTATATTTCACCGTCAGCCACAATCTCCGCAGGATAAGCCTGTTTATGAGGTGATTCTCCAGCCTGAAGACGGCTTATATCCTTTGCCGTATATGGCTCGTCAGGCAAATGGCTCAGCTTGGGAGGATGACTGTGCTTATGCTGGCGCGCCACCCGAACATAGCCGCCAGCCTTTTTATCCCGACGCCTCACGGATTGTCGAAGAAATCGACCGACTGGGTTATGGCCACGCAGGCATTGGCAGCTTACTCTCCTCGCGGGCGCGCTTTGCTTACTACCGAGCGGCTCCCCCTGGAGGCTATAAAAAAGGCTTACCTGCCCAGCAACGCACGGATGTAGGGACAGGAGATATTCTGCCGGAGCGGATGGGGCAGGATTTTTTCCCCTATCGCCCCCGTCACCTTGCTCAAGAGCCTTCGTTAGCAACCTTGGCTCATCTAACCAATGTGGTGGCCGAAGCGATGGCCGATCCTGAGTGCGCCGGCGGAATCTGGCTAGAGGGATCCCCTTCTACGGAGGAAACCACCTATTGGCTGAATCTGTTGATCGATACAACCCTGCCGATTGTTGGTAATGCTTCCCAACGTCCCCACGGGGCGGTGAGTAATGATGGGGATCGCAATATCATCGACTCGGTAACCTATATCCTCTCGAAAATCTGGGCGGATGAAACCGGTAAGGATCAGGTGGGTGGAGTGATGATTCAAGAAGAGCAGATCTTTGCTGCCCGTGATGTGCAGAAAGGAGATGCTCGTCCGGGGGGATATGTGGCCACTGGTGGACATGGTGGCATTATCGGTACGATTGGCGATCCGGATCCGGCTACTCTCACCTATTTGCCCAACAAGCGCCATACCCACACTTCCCTGGTCAATCTCAGCCACATTCCTCTTTCAGTCTTGGGTACGAAGAAAGACCTGTCGGGTCAGTTGGTGCCGCTACCGATTGCGGTGAAAGATGAGGCAGGCAAGCTCTTGGCCACAGCCATTCCTAAGGTGACTCTGGCCAAATATAGTCGTTACCAGTTGGATAGCACGGATGACGACATCGCTGGAGAAGTGGAGTTGATGGCTCGTCTTGAGAAAAATTTGCAGGATTTCCCATTAGCCGGATTTGTTGTAGAGGGCAAATCTCCCTATGGGCGAGGCAATGAGACGATGGAGGCTGTTCTGGAACAAGCAGCTCATTGCGGAATGCCTGTCGTGAAGGTGGGGAGAGGGAATGCCGATGGCTTTGCCACATCTGGCAGTTGGTGGATTGGGGGTAGTAATTTAACCGCCACCAAGGCTCGTTTACTGTTGATGGCCTGTTTACTCCGTTTCGGCAGTTTGCCTGTTGCTCAGAATCCAACCGCTCCCACCCCAGCCGAAACAGCGGCTCTCAAGCAAAAGGTAGCCATCTATCAGGAGATTTTCAACTCCCACTAAGAGTCTGCTACCACCCACCTTCACCACGGTTCTGTTGCCCAGATAACCAGGACACGGGATCCCTATTCGGTAACGGTTAGTGACTGGCTGCTGCTTTGCCCATACACCTGGGCGGGGTTATACATCTCTTCGGCGTGGGCAGGGGGGATGGAAAATTGACCAGGGATTTCTGGCCGGAACAGATAGACAAACTCATGGCTGCCGCGGGGCAGTTCGGTGGCAAAGAAGGTGATGCGGTTGTCTCGGATCTCTTGATGCGTCCAAAACCAGTCCCAACCATAGCGGGAGGGATCCCCACCATCGGTGAGGGTACGTGGATCTTGAGAGAGCACCTCCACGCCACTAGCCAGGGGTTCTTCCAGCATGACGTAGTTGTGATCCTGATCGGAGGTGAGGGTGATTTTGCCCATCAGGGTTGTGCCCGCTGCCACCGTTCCAGAAAAGGGACGCTCCTCATAAAGAATGCGACCATCCCGTTGTGGTTTGGCTTGCAAACGGAAATAGCGGCGCGTCACCGCTAATCCCTGGGACTCAGCGGGCAGGGGGGATGTAGGGGGGGTGGGTACAAAGGCTTGCAGATCCAGGCTGGCGTAGAGGGGGCCGGATCCCACCTTTTCCAGTTGCAGGGTTTGGGATCCCGCCCGTAAGAGGGGGCTATTGAGATCGCGGGGAGTGAGGCGGAGGGTTTGCCGGGGCTGTCCAGGGTTTGCCTGCCATTCGGCTAGGATGGATCCTGTCTGGAGATTTTTCAAGCGAACTTGATAGGTGGCGGGATTTTGCTGGCTGAGGGTTTGGGTATAGCGGATCAATCCCATCAGAGCATCAGCACTGGCTTTGGTGGTTTGCCACGCGGATCCCTGCCGCTGTTGCAGTAGCCAATCGGCAAGCTGGGAGGCGCGTTGATCCCGCAATAGGGTAGCCGCCTCCAGCAACGGTCCTGCCACTTCTGCCCCTGCGTAGGTGGGACGCAGCCAGAGGGGACGGATCCCTAAGACTTGGCTAGCCTGCTGAAACCAACGGTAGCCGCTATTGAGTTGGGCGCTGACCCACACCTGGTCAAAAGAGGCTTGCGCCAGTTGGCGATCTGCCAAGGCTAAAGCAGCTAGGCTGCGATAGGCTATGCCCAGAGTGGAAAGCTGATCCGTCGGGATCCCCGTCAATCGCGGCAGGCTGCCTTGCTCATAGAGGGCCAAAATATACTCCGCGAAGACTTGCATGTCGGCATCCAGAGCATTGTCTCGGTTAGGGGGGGCAGCCACCTGAGTCTGGAGATACGCTAGTCCTCGTTCCACCTGCTCAGGGATGATCGCCTCTCCGTAGCCCGCTTCGGCGGCTTGTCGATAGCCCAACAAAACATAGCTGGTCAGATAGGGGTTACTGCGGTCATAACGCCACCAGCCCCAGCCCCCATCGGAGTTTTGGCTTTCTTGTAGACGGCGAATCCCTTGCTGCACCACCTGGGACAACCGTTCTAGTGTGGAGGACTGGAGCGTTAATCCCAGCGCCGATCTGGCCTGATCAATCGCCAATGCAGGCAAGAAGCGGCTGAGGGTTTGCTCCGTACAGCCATAGGGATAGTCCACCAGATAGTCGAGGGATCCCAGCAAAGAGGCGAGGGGGTTGCTGGCCCAATCAATTTGCAAGACAAGGGATCCCGGCACCACGGAATCGGGCAGGGAGAGGGAAATGGTTTGGGTTTGGGATCCTGCCAGCAGAGACCTGCTTTCATGAAAGCGCCAATCACGACCCAAGGGCTGAGCGGGGATGGTCAGTTGCACGGCATCCTGAAGTTGATCGGCTTGGGCGATCACCCGCACGGTGGTGGCTCCAGCCGCCAAAACCTGAGTCGGCCAGACAAGCCGCTGGGATCCCTGAGGGGGCAGGCTAATGCGTTGGCTGGGAGCCGTCAAGGGTTGCAGGGTGGAGGGGGTTTCCAGTTGCACGTTCACCGTCTGCGGCTGATCCGTCTGGTTTTGCACAATCGCAGTCACGCTGAGTTGATCCCCTGTGGAGAGAAAGCGGGGAGTGGCTAATCTGACCAGTAAATCCTTGCTGACCTGTAGGGTATGGCGGGCGGATCCCACTTGAGTGGCGGCGGTGGTGGCGCGTGCCGTCAGCCGCCAGGTGGTGAGATTGTCTGGCAACGGAACCGGAACAGTGGCTAGTCCCTGACTGTCGGTGACAATCGTGGGGAACCAAGCGGCGGTATCCCGAAAGTTTTGTCGTACCTGATTAGCTAATTTGTCCAGCCCCGCGGGATATTGCTGGGGGAAGGAGTAAGCGGTGTTGACGCGGTTATAGCGTTGTTGATAAAAGAAGCGACGAATATCAGGGGTAGGATCCTCCCGCAGGATGTAAAGGGCGCTATCCACCACCCCCAGGCTGACCTCCGCCGGAATAGGTAGACCCTGGGCATCGCGGGTTGAGATCTGGATTTGCGCCGTCTCTCCGGGCTGATAGACCTGCCGATCACTCGTCACCTCTACCTGCAAAAAGCGATCCAAAGGAGAGACGCGGATCACCGCTTCCCCCTGATAAATCTGCCGTTGGGATCCCAGTAGGGTAACCCCATAAAACACATTGGGTCGATAGTTCTCCAGAATGGGCAGGTCAATCTTCGCCACATTGCCCGCCAATTTTTTGACTTGTGCCTGATAAATCGTTACCCCTTCCACCGTCAACAGGGCATAGGCATCTGGCAACGGCGAGACCACCAATAGGTGGGCAGTATCCCCCACTTGATAGACCTCTCGATCGGGGATCACCTGAATGCCCTGCTGGGGGCCAGCCCAACGGAAACCGGAGGCATCCGCCTGCGTCACCCAAATGCTGGTTTGATCCTGCATCATTCCCCCTTGACTGTCCCGTGCCTCCACGATCACCCGATAGTTCCCATTGGGCAGATCGCTAGGTAAGTTGAGGCTAACGGAGCCTTCCCCACCCTCGGTGCGGAAGGGGCTGGTTAGGAGGGTGCGCTGTTTTTGATAGCGGTTTTGCTTGGCTTCCCACAGCCATTCTTCAATCCGTAGGTTGCCCGAACGAATAGAAACGGGTTGCTGATCATAGCCATAGGAGCGGATCCGATAGGTGAGGGGATCCCCTGCGGCGGCCACATACTGATCTCCTTCCACAAACAGGGCAGCGGATCCCTGGGTAACCCGCAGACGAGCATCACGGCTGACACTACGGCGACTGATATCGGTGACTTCCACTTCAATTCGCAGTTGCTGAACGGGAGCGGAGCCAAAATAATCTTCCTCCGACCCCTGCCACTCAAAATCCTTCAACAGGTTAGCGAGGCGAAACCGAGCCAATCCGGTGTCGTCGGTGATGGTATCCCCCTCTAGGATCAGCGATCCATAGCCGCCATAGTCATAGCCTCGCTCTCGATCTAACTCATTGCCAAAAAAGTCAGCGGCAGCCGAACGGGGCAAGACTTGATAGCGAAAACCCCAGTCGGGACTGCGGTAGACGGTATAGTGAACCTGAGCCTGGGCAACGGGGCCACCAAACAGATAATTGGCACGGGCACTCACCTCCACGGCGGATCCCTGTTTGACCCAACTCTGATCGGTGGTCACGCTCACATCAAATTCCGGCTTGCGATATTCCTCCACCCGCACAAACGCATAGGAAGTGGCGGCTTCCGCCTTGATGATCAATTCATAGCTACCCAGTTCCCCATCCGCTGGTAGAGCTACTTCCCCATGCACAGTTCCAAAGCGGCTCACCGTCAAGGTTTGAGGGGGTAAGGGATCCCCACGCGGCGTTGTGACCTGCACCTCAACTGTTGATCCGGCGGGCACAGGAACCAGGGATCCCTGGCCATCCAGGCGGCGGAGAATACTGCGGAAATAGACGGTTTGCCCAGGTCGATAGAGGGGGCGGTCGGTGTAGGTATAGATGGAGTATTGGTCGGTGGATCCGCCATAGTAATAACTGCTGGCTAGGGCTTCCCAGTTTTGCTCCGCTAGCCGACCATAGACCAAAAACTGGCTTTGATCCCGCCGCTGTTGAGGAATCAGGATTTGCGTGAGACCGGAAGCATCAGTGGTTGCCCGTAAGGGGGGTTGGGTTAAATCGTCCTGTCCATACACCCGCACCTCCACATTGGGGATGGGTTGTAAGGTAGCGAGGTCGACCGCCTCCACCACCATGCGATCGCTGGCCTGTTTTTGGATCAAGCCCAGATCGGTAATGGTGAAGATCAGACCAGCCGTCAGCGGTTTCTCGGTCTCCAGGTTGGCTTGGGCGCGCAGGGTATAGGATCCCACCTCCAAATCGGGCAAATCCAGGGTAATGGCTGACCAGGCATCTTCTCCTATGGGCAGGGGTTGTTGCCAGGTGCGAATCGGCTGAGCCGTAATCCCCTCCATCAAGCCATACCCATAGGGATCCGCCAATTCCCGCAGCTCGTCACTACCCAGATAGTCCTGGATCTGGAAGCGAGCCAACTGCAACTGCACCGACTCAATCCCTGAGGCGCGCAGATTGATTTGGGGTTCTTCCTGGCGAGTAAAGACTTGGCTGGTAAAGGAAAAGTAAAGGGCGGGGGTGAGGGCGGTTAAGGACGTGGCGGGTAACTCCAGTTGTTGCCCTTCTTTCACCCTCACCTGTTCTTGAATAACGGTGGATTCATAACCCTGGGCGGTTGCCCGCACCCGATAGGATCCCTGGGGCAGTTGGCGAATGGTAAAGCGTCCATCCTTGCCAACATGCACCCCCCGCACCACCGGACCATAGGCAATCGCCTGAATATCGGCGGCGGGTTGATCGGCAGCCAGCACCACCTGCCCACTCAGAGATCCCCTAGGAGGTTCTGCCATAATCACGGCGGATCCCAACCCCAAGAGCAGCAGCAACGCCAGCAACCATCGTCCCAGCATAGCTACCTCACCAAGCCATAGGTTTGAAACAACGCCGGATAACCCAGAGCCACCACTATCAACAGCGCCAAGAGGGGCAAAACGCCCAGCAAAAGATGGGTCAAGCGTTCCACCTCAACCGTAGCAGGCAGCCGCCAATAGGCAACGCTCCCTACCCCAAGCAGGGATCCGACAAGGACTAATGAAATCGGCTGACCCATCACTTGACTAGTCGCCAAAACAAAAGCAGTCAATCCGGGCAGTTCACCCCTTAACCCTTCTTGATAGAGAGCTTGTAGGTAGGGAGCCACACCGATCAACAAAACCCCATTGATCGCGGTCAAGACCAGAACTAACACTCGCTTTCCCATGATGCTATGGCCGTAGCTCGAGCACCGACATGGATCCCTTAAGTATTTGAGTATTTATTTACCTTACTTAACCAATTCAAACACCTTAAACATCGGCAGATACATCGCCACGATAATGCAGCCCACCATGCCCCCCAGCACCGCGATCATCAACGGCTCCATCAAACTGGTCAAGGCTTTTACGGCTTGCTCCACTTCTAGCTCATAAAAGTCAGCCGTCTTCATGAGCATGGCATCCAGTTCCCCCGTCTCTTCACCCACGCTGATCATCTGCACTGCCATAATCGGGAATACCTTGGCTTTGTCAATGGCGGGAGCAATTTGTCCCCCTTCCGAAATGGCCTGACGGGAGGCATCCACCGCATTAGCGATTACCTGATTCCCTGCTGTATCCCGCACAATCTCTAGGGAGGTCAAAACGGGCACACCAGAGCGGGTCAACGCACCGAATGTCCGGCAAAAGCGAGCCACTGCTGTCTTTTGAATCAGGTCACCAAAAATCGGCAGCTTGAGAGAAAGGGCATCAATCGTCTCTCTACCCGCCGGAGTGGAATAAAAGCGCCGATAGGCAAACCCCAGCGCCACCAAGAAGCCCACCAACCCCAAGCTGTATTGGGGAGTCCGCAAAAACTTACTGATCGTTAGGAAAAACTGAGTAAAGGCGGGCAATTCTCCTCCCAATTCCTCAAAGATGCCCTCAAAGGTAGGCAAGATGAAAATTACCATCCCCAAAAAAATCAGGGTAGCCAAAATAGTTACGGTTACCGGATAAGCCATTGCCGATTTGATCTGTTTGGCTAGTTTGTCCATATCCTCCAATAACTTGGCCAGACGGTTGAGCACTTCATCAAGCACACCGCCGACTTCCCCCGCCTGCACCATGCTGCAATACAAGCCGTCAAAGGCATCGGGGTAAGGGCGAATCGAGTCCGAGAGGTTTTTGCCCGACTCTACATCCGCCCGCACCGCCTTCAAATATTTCTTTAATTTGGGATTGGTGGTTTGCTCAGTCATGATCGTGAGGGAACGCACCATCGACACCCCTGCGTTGATCAAAGCGGCAAACTGGCGGGAAAACACCGCCTTGTCCCGCACATCCACCGTGCCCAAATCAATGGAAGAAAGATTGAAGGCAAAGGGGTTTTTCACCTCTTGAATATCTTCGTTTTTGGCGTAAATACCCTGCTGGCGCAACAACGAGCGGGCTGCCGTGAGAGACTCTGCTGTAATCGTTTTCCGCACGGGTTGACCAGCCTGTAACCCTCGAACCTGAAACTTTGGCATACCGTCATCCTGTGTATATCTGATTGCTAGGGGATCCCTATCCAGGCTCCCGACATCAAACCCATTCACCCAAGTCAGCCATCGGTTGTACGGCCAAGCCGCCATCCTTAGCTAGAGCTTAGCCATAATCTTTTGTTTTTGCATCCTGCTGACTTAGAAATTCACCGAATAGGCTAAATCAACCCACAAAGTAGATCTGCCGCGGGATCCCCAAATAAATCAGCAGGATTTGAGCAATGCGAGGTCGTCAGGGGTTAGCGACGTCCCGCCATCTGGGGATTTTGAGCCGCTTGTACCACCGAGGCTCCTAACAGGCGTTGCAGTTCCTCTGGGCGGGAGGTTTTGGACATGGCGACATCAAAGCTAATCTTGCCATCGATGTAGAGATCCGCTAGATCCCGCTCCAGAGTCTTCATGCCCAACTTACCCCCTGTTTGAATGGCGGAATAAATTTGAGCGGTTTTGCCTTCTCGAATGAGGTTGGCAATAGCAGGGGTAACGATCATAATCTCTTGCACTAAAACCCGTCCCCGTTCACCGGGCTTGGGGTTGAGGCGAGTGGCTAGCGTTTGGGTAAATACCGCCCGCAGCGAGTTGGATAGCTGCACCCGAATTTGTTGCTGCTGTTCGGGGGGAAACACATCCACCAGACGGTCAACGGTTTGAGCCGCAGAACTGGTGTGAACCGTGGCGAAGCAAAGGTGTCCAGTTTCTGAGGCGGTGATGGCTAGCTGAATGGTTTCTAGGTCGCGCATCTCCCCAATCAGGACTACATCAGGATCCTCCCGCATGGCGGCTTTCAGGGCATTGGCAAAACTTTTGGTGTCTTCCCCCAGTTGCCGTTGATGGACGATGCTTTTGATCGGGGTATAGACATATTCAATCGGATCTTCGATGGTCAAGATGTGTTCGGCTCGCTCGCGGTTGATCATGTCGATCATGGAGGCGAGGGTGGTGGTTTTACCGGATCCAGTGGGTCCTGTTACCAGCACCAAGCCTCTGGGAATCTTCGCCATCTCTTTACAAATGTCCGGTAGACCCATTTTGTCGATATGGGGAATTTCGGTGGAAAGGGCACGCATGGCACAGGCGTAGGTTCCCCGATCTTTATAGACATTCACCCGAAAGCGCCCGATGCCCCGCACGCCATAGGAACAGTCCAATTCCCAATTTTGCTCCAACATCTTGCGCTGAGTATTGTTGAGCATACTGAAAATCATCTTCTGCACTTCTTCCGGTGTCAGGGGATCATGCTCAGTTGGCTCTAGGTGACCGTTCACCCGCAAATAGGGGGGCAAGCCACAGGAAATATGGATATCGGAACCGCCCTTTTGCACAACGGCTTCCATCAAGTCTTCAATCATCAAAACCATGAGACTATCTCCAAAATGAGCGAGGGTAGGTTGGGGTGGTTGGGTTCACCAGTTGGGTTTCATCACTATAGGGGCTGGGCAGCAGGGATCCCCTGAAATTCAACAAAATCAAAGGGATCCCTATCCAGCCTGGGTTAAATAAACTTGGGAGTGAGACAGTAGGGACAGTCCATCCATTCCAGATGGAGGGCAGCTCCACAGGTGCGACAGGTACTCAGGCTCTTGGCTTTTGCCTTCAGCTCGCTTTCTAGACCTTTGTCGGTGAGAGTGACGCGATCCACTTCTTCGAGGGTGGTGTGGCCTTGTTTGACCAACATGAGGCTGTAGGCCAAGAGGGTCTTCATGCCCGATTCTACGGCAGCTTCTTTGATCACTTCGGTGGGAGCCTCTTTGTTGATCAAATCGGCAAGCCGATCATTCATCCGCATAAACTCATAGACCCCAACGCGGCCTTTGTAGCCCACCCCGTTGCACTTTTCGCAGATGGGCTTGCCCGTTGCTTTATGCTGCTCCACCTCCTTAGGATTGAGTTTATTGGCTCGGTAGAAAGTAATTTGTTCGGTGCTACCGGAGCTAGATAATCCATAGCGAGCCAGTTCTTCTTGGGTGGGATGATAGGGGATACGGCACTCACTACAAACCCGCCGCATCAAGCGCTGAGCCAATACCCCCAGCAAGGAGCTGGAAATCATGAAGGGTTCAATCCCCATTTCCGTCAGACGGGCAATCGCTCCGGGGGCATCATTGGTATGGAGGGTGGTTAAGACTAAGTGCCCAGTCAAGGAGGCTTCAATAGCGGTTTTGGCGGTCTCTAGGTCACGGGTCTCTCCCACCAAGATGACATCGGGATCCTGTCGTAGAAAGGCACGGAGGATCTTGGCAAAGTCCATGCCCTTTTCGCGGATCACCTGCACCTGGGTCAGACCGGGCAAGGAATATTCAATTGGATCCTCGGCGGTGCTGATGTTCACTCCGGGATCGTTGACTTCCGCCAGAGCGGAATAGAGGGAGGTGGTTTTGCCGGATCCCGTTGGCCCTGTTACCAAAATCAGGCCAAAGGGACGACGGACAATCTCTTTGAAGCCCTCTAGTGTTTCCACATCCGTAATCAGTTTGTCGAGACCCAGTTGGGTGGCGGAGTTATCCAAAATCCGCATGACAATTTTTTCGCCATAGCGGGAGGGTAATGTGCTCACCCGAAAGTCAACTTTTCGTCCCTTGAAAACACGGCGGATCCGGCCATCCTGAGGACTACGGCGTTCGGCAATATTCAGGTTAGAGATAATTTTGAAGCGAGCCGTCAGAGCCGGAATGATCTTTTTGGGCAGTTCATCAAAGGCTTGCCGCAACACGCCATCTTTGCGGAAGCGAATCCGCAGCGATTCTTCCTGAGGCTCAATGTGAATATCAGATGTGCCTTCTTGGAGAGCCTTGATCAAAATCTGGTTGGCTAGCTTGACGATGGGAGCATCGTCTGCCGACTTCATTTGTTGTTCGAGAGAGGAGCCTTCGTTGCTATCCTCCGCCGTCATATCTTCGATCGCGTCGAGGTCGATATCTTCGGCTTTCCCCGTCACCACCACCTCTTCTGAGTCTTCTTTGACTTGGGTGGCGGCTTTTACGGCGATGGCGTCTGCCTGGATATCCAGGTAGCGGGACATGAGGGCTTCAAAGTCGCTGGGGGTGAAAACCCGTCGTTGCCATTTCAAATTTTGCGAGCGCAACCGTCGATCGATATCATCTCGGGCTTCTAGGTCATCCGGTCTGACCATCGCCACGGTGAGAAGGTTATTGTCCAAACTGACCGGCAACAGTCGAAAGCGGTTACACACATCGAGGGGCAAGTATTTTTCCATCAGTTCCGCCATGGCGGTCGGGTTGATCGGTTCCCGATCCAGATCGATGGAGGCTAATCCGTAGATAATTTTTAATTCAAAAAGCTGCTGGCGTTTATAGGCACGTTCTAGTTCGGGGGTCAGTTCTTTGCCGGTTACCTCCGCGATGATCATCGCTAGATTACCGCCCTTCTCCTTTTGAATTTTGTAGGCGGTCTGAATTTGGACGTTATCGGCAAAACCAGTGTTGGCAAGAGCCAAGGCAAAGGGATCCTTAGCTTGACCGACGACAATAGCGGTATTAGCTTTCTGGGAGCGCCGCGAAAAGGTTGGGAGTGCTTCAGTCATAAGTGCCCACAAGATTTAACTTTAATTTTACTAATTTCACGGTAACGAGTTTGTTGGGAGCCAGTTAGTCGGGTGATAAGTCCGGTCATGAGCCTGGTCATGGGTGGAAACTTGCAGCCTGTTGCCTATACTATGCCCCAAAGTAGACTAGATGACACGGATACGTTGGTAAATCGATAGATAGATCTCCAACGCTTTCCAGCTCCTTCCTCCCAGGTTTTTTGCCCATGTCTGGATTGGCTACCGTTACTCAGGGATCCCTCAGCCAGGGACTAGAAGCCCGCCTCAATCCGGGGGTTGCCATCGAAGATTTACGGGTGGGCAAATTTGTGGTGGTGCAGGGGCAGCGCAACCGTTTTTTTGGTTTGCTGACGGATGTTCGTCTAGGCAGTGCTAGTCCGCATATTCTCTTAAATCCCCCCCGCCCAGAGGAGCATTTGCTGAGGGAAATTTTGAGTGGCACGGGCACGTTTGCCCTGTTAACCCTCACCCCCATGTTGATGCTTACTCCGGTTCGTTCAGAAGGGGAGGGAGGAGGAGAATCCAGTCATCCCACTGCTATGGAGTTGTTGCCTGTGAAAACGGTTCCTGCCCATTTTTCACAAGTGTATGAAGCCCGTGAGTTGGATTTTCGCACGGTCTTTGGCTGGGAAGAGGATCCCAGTAAGCGCAATTTTGCCATCGGTCAACCGATTGATATGCCGGTGCCGATCTGTCTGGATTTGGATCGGCTTGTTGAGCGCAGCAATGGCATTTTTGGCAAGTCAGGAACGGGGAAATCTTTTTTGACGCGCCTGCTATTGTCGGGGGTGATTCGCAAGCAGGCTGCTGTCAATTTAATCTTTGATATGCACTCGGAGTATGGCTGGGAAGCCGCTTCGGAGGGACGGCAATTCAGTACGGTCAAAGGATTACGACAATTGTTTCCTGGACAAGTACAAATTTACACATTGGATCCCGATTCAACGCGGCGGCGTGGGGTACGGGATGCTCAGGAGCTTTTTATTAGCTACAACCAGATCGAGGTGGAAGATCTAGCCCTGTTAAGTCAGGAGCTAAATTTATCAGAGGCCAGTTTAGAAAATGCCATCATTCTCCGCAATGAATTTGGGAGAGATTGGATTACTCGACTCTTAACTATGTCCAATATTGAAATCCAGGAGTTTTGTGAGCAACGACTGGGGAATAAAGCCTCAATCATGGCTCTGCAACGGAAACTGACCCGTTTGGATGATCTCAAATATATTCGCAATAGTCTACCCCACAACTATATTGGACAAATTTTGGAGGCACTAGATACTGGAAAACATGTGGTGATTGAGTTCGGATCCCAGTCCAATTTGCTCTCCTATATGCTGGCAACCAATGTGATTACCCGCCGCATTCACCAAGCTTATGTTCATAAATCCGAGATCTATCTCCAAACTAAAAATCCTATGGATAAGCCCCGTCAGTTGATGATTACCATTGAAGAAGCCCACCGATTTTTGGATCCCCATGCGGCCAAACAAACGATTTTTGGCACGATTGCCCGCGAGATGCGGAAGTATTTTGTCACGTTGTTGGTGGTGGATCAACGTCCCTCCAGTATTGATAGCGAGGTGATGTCGCAATTAGGCACTCGCATTACCGCCCTCTTGAATGATGACAAGGATATTGAGGCGGTGTTTACGGGAGTCTCTGGCAGTCAAAATCTCAAAACCGTTCTGGCAAAATTAGACTCTAAGCAACAAGCTCTCTTACTGGGTCATGCGGTACCGATGCCAGTGGTGGTGCAAACCCGTGCCTATGATGAGCGATTTTATGCTGAGATTGGTGAGATGGATTGGAGTTTGGCTAGCGATCAAGAGGTTTTGTTGGCAGCCCAGGAGGCAAGGGCTGATTTGGGTTGGTAGGGATGAGAATAGGTTGATAATGAAAGGTAGACCCATTCCCCTATTTCTATGGCAACTCCCCTCAGTCTGGCTGATATTCAAGCCCGTTTGCCTCAGCTCTCTGGCTGGTCACTGGTGAATGGCAAGCTGCACAAGCAGTTTGTTTTTAGCTCATTTATCCAGGCTTTTGGATGGATGAGTGGGGTGGCGTTGGTGGCGGAAAAACTCGATCACCATCCCGAATGGATGAATGTTTATAACCGCGTCACGGTAGACTTAGTAACCCATGATGCCCACGGTATTACGGATCTGGATTTTGAGTTAGCGGAACGGATGAATCAGCTAGCCACAGGGTAGGAGGAGTGGGCGAGTCTACGCCACAGCCCGATACCAAGCAATAGTGCGTTCTAATCCCTCGCGCAAAGTGACTTTGGCGGCAAACCCGAAAGCGGTTTTGGCTTTGCTAACATCTAAGCAACGGCGAGGTTGTCCGTTGGGTTTGTCCGTTTGCCAGCGAATTTCTCCTGCAAAATCCATTAATTCACAGATCAATTCGATCAGATTTTTGATAGAGATTTCTTCACCCGTACCCAGATTTAAGGGATCCCCTGTCTGATAATATTGGGTGGCCTGCACAATTCCCCTGGCACAATCTTCCGAGAAGAAAAACTCACGGGTGGGGCTACCATCTCCCCAGACCTCGATAAAGGGTTGATGCTGCCTTTGGGCTTCATGTACCTTGCGAATCAGGGCAGGAATAACATGGGAGCTTTGGGGGTCAAAATTATCCATTGGCCCATACAAATTGACTGGAAGCAGATAGATACCATTAAATCCATATTGCTGACGATAGGATTGCAGTTGAACCAGCAGCGCTTTTTTGGCAATGCCATAGGGAGCATTAGTTTCTTCGGGATAACCCTCCCACAAATCGGCTTCTTGAAAGGGAACCGGGGTGAATTTGGGATAGGCACAAATAGTTCCCACACAGACAAACTTTTCCACCCCCGCACAATAGGCAGCATGAATTAACTGGGATCCCATGATCAAATTGTCATAAAACAGTTCGGCGGGCTTGGCTTGATTGAGGCCGATTCCTCCCACATGCGCCGCTAAATGAATGACTACCTCTTGATCGGCTACCACATCTTGACAGACCGACCATTGACGCAAATCATGGGTTTGAGATCGCGGGATCCGCACCTGCGCCGGATCCACCCCCAAATGCTCTAGATAGCGAAGGACATGCTTTCCTAAAAAGCCACTTCCCCCCGTCAATAAAATCTTCTTGTCCTGTAGGTTGAGCATTCCTAACATCCAATGGAGAAATAAGTCTCAAAAAGTCAAACCGTTTTGTTATAGACGACTGAGCAATTCCTGCTTTTTGGTTTGAAATTCTTCCTCGGTGATCACGCCTTGATCCCGCAGCTTGCCTAGCTTTTCTAGAGACTGATAGACATCGGCGGCGGCCTCTTTATTTTGGTTCAGCTTATTTACGTAGGCTTTGCCTTTTTCATAGGCATCTTCGTAGGCACGTTTGGCTGCCTCCAGATCGACATCTTGCAGGGATCCAGAGGTGGCAAACTGAGTGGCTACCACTTGTCCGAGGGCATAGGTGGAAGCTCCCGACAACAAAGACATGGACACGCCCCCAAAGACGCTGCCCACGCCAGGAATGGCCTTGAGGACACTCGCCCCAATCCGCGCCAGGGTGGTTCCGGTAAGGGCAGAAACAAAGGCTTTGCCGGAGGATTTGGAGTAGTCAAGGCCATAGTGATGGGACAAATCCTTGAGCATATCTAGCTGAATGGCGGTAACGGCGGCAAAATCCACCACCGGAATCGGAATTAACCCCGCCCCCATCGCCCACAAAACATGACTGCGAATAATGGATTCAACCGCTTCCGACTGGCTCATGGCTGGGATCCCCTGGCGGATGTCGTCTCTATCATGAAAGCCAATCGGAGTTTGGTCAAGTCAACTGTCCCTGGCGAACTAACACCCCCAACAGCCAGTTGGCCGCCGTTGCCCGCCGCGTTTTTTGGGGAGTTAGCTCAGAGATGGTGTAGCCGGGAAAATATAGTTTTTCTTTGAGCAGTTGCTTATGCTCGGCAGGAATGGCACGGGTCAGCTTCACACTATCGGGGCGGTGGGCGATCACATCCGGGATCCCTCCGTCTCTCCAGGCGGGATCGGCGGCGCTGGGATCCCAAGATTGACTGAGCGGATCATAGCGATAGCCCAAACTCAGCAAAACCAGGGCGTTCACCGTCGCATCGTCGAGGCTGCCATCCAAAATGAAGGCAATGGTTTCTACCGTCAGAGGAGGCCAATTCATAAGAAAAAAAGAAGTAATTTGTAAAGTTTTATTACCGACTCTTAGAATAAAGATATGTTGTTAAGGAACAAAAACGGGTGATCGACCTGTTGCCTGCCCAGCCACTACCCCTTGCCCAGCTTTTGCTCAGCCTTTGCCAAACTCAGGTTTGGGTGGAGGGGAGGGAACGGTTGCCGAGGGGAGCCGCTCTTATTATCAGCAATCATCGCAGTTTTTTGGATGCTCCTGTATTGCTAGCGGGTCTTAACCGTCCTGTGCGGCTGGCCTGCCACTATTACCTAACCCAAGTGCCCCTTTTGCGAGACATTGCTCTCGGTCTGGGCTGCATTCCGTTGCAACAACGTCCCCATAAGCAGATACACTTTTTTCGGGAAGCGGAGGCCACCCTTGGGCAAGCTGGCTATGTCGGGTTATTCCCGGAAGGGGCGGAGCGGATTGCCTCCCTCAGCTCTCCTGGAGAAATCGGTTCCTTTCAGCCGGGGTTTGCCCATCTGGCTCTGGCTTCTCAAGTGGATCCCTTGCCGATCGTACCCGTGGCGATTCGCGTCCGTCAGGAATGGCAGGCTCCTGGCATCCCTCTACCCGTGTTTCGCCTGTTTGATCAAACCGAGCCGATGTTTCAAGGCAATGGCGGACATCCGGTGGTGATCTACCGCGAGGTGCATCTGTCGATTGCCGAGCCGATCTGGATTGGTCAGGCGGATCGTCCCAAGGATCGCCACCGCCGCCAGCAAAAAATACAGGATTTGGTGGCACGAGCTGAGGCGCTGGTAGCGGGATCCCTTCATCCTTCCGCTCAATCTGTCTAAACCTTCTCAACCTCTCATCATGTCTAGTCTGACTTCCTCCCTTTTGCCCGCTGCTACCCCTCCCAAGGCCGGGATCCCATTGCTCTATTTACCAGGGATGGATGGCACGGGAACTTTGTTTTATCGGCAAGCCGAAAAGCTGGCGGCAGACTTCTGCATTCGCAGCCTCTCCCTGAATGGCAGCAATTTGGATTCCTGGGTTGCCCTCAGCCAGTATGTGGAGTTTTATCTGGAGGAGGGATCCCCGGCCATCCTCTGTGGAGAATCTTTTGGGGCTTGTTTGGCCTTGCAGGTGGCGGTGCGGCGACCGGATCTGTGTGCGGGTCTGATTTTGGTCAATCCGGCTTCTTCGTGGCGGCGGGGGAGTTGGGGCTGGCTGGCACGACTGCTCTTGCCCTTTGTGCCCGAACCTTTTTATCACCTAGCCTCAGGGCAGGGTTTGGGCTGGTTGGCGGAACTGTCCCGCATCGCTCCTGTGGATCAACAAAAGCTCCAGCAGGCGGTGGCGCAAGTTCCCCTGGCTACGGCGGCGCATCGGTTGGCTCTGCTCAGTGAATTTGATGTGGATCGCTTGCCTCTGGAGGCGTTGCAGATGCCTACCCTGCTGGTGGCGGGATCCCATGATCGCCTGTTGCCCTCCAGAGCCGAGGTGGAGCGGTTAGCCCATCGTCTGCCCAATGCGGCGGTGGCGGTAGCACCCGCAAGTGGCCACGCCTGTCTGCTGGAGCAAGACCTGAATTTAAGCGTATTGATGGAACAACATCCGATGCTAAGATCTAAATCTTTGAGAGCAAAATCCAGTCGTAGGCCAGCGGACGTGGCGGAATGGTAGACGCGCTAGACTTAGGATCTAGTGGAGCAATCTGTGAGAGTTCGAGTCTCTCCGTCCGCATTGATTGAACCGACACAAAATAAATAAATTCAGAAAATAAATTCAGATAAATTCAGACCAAGGCCAGCCTGACTAAGTTGCTTCACTCTCCCGGCGCAGCTTCTCCAATACCCCCCGATCCTCCAGAGTTGAGGTGTCTCCGCTAACCGCTTCCCCCGCCGCCAGAGTCCGCAATAACCGTCGCATGATCTTGCCGGAGCGGGTTTTGGGCAAGGCTTCGCTCCAACGAATTTCGGCGGGGCGGGCGATCGCTCCAATTTCGGCTACCACGTGCTGCATTAACTCCTGTTGCAAGTTAAGGCTGGGTTGCGCTGCCTGGGTAAGGGTAACAAAAGCTACAATCCCCTCACCTTTAACGGGATCCGGTTTGCCCACAACGGCGGCTTCCGCCACGGCGGGATGGGAGACCAACGCCGACTCAATCTCCATCGTGCCCAGACGGTGACCCGCCACGCTAATCACATCATCCACCCGCCCCATCACCCAAAAATAGCCATCGGCATCACGGTGACAGCCATCCCCGGCAAAGTAGACATACGTTCCAGCACGGGGGGGGATTTTTTCCCAATAGCTCTGGCGAAACCGTTCTGCATCTTGATAAAGGGTTCGCATCATCCCCGGCCAGGGATCCCGAATCACCAAATATCCCCCCGCCGGATCCGACACGGGATCCCCGTTGGCATCCACAACATCCGCCCGAATGCCAGGAAAAGGCAGGGTGGCGGATCCCGGTTTGGTGGGGGTGACTCCCGGCATCGGTGCGATCATGATGCCGCCCGTCTCCGTTTGCCACCAGGTATCTACAATCGGGCAACGGCCTCCGCCAATCACCTCGTGATACCACATCCAGGCTTCTGGGTTGATCGGTTCCCCCACCGTTCCCAACAGGCGTAAGGATCCCAGATCATATTGGTAGGGCAGGTGGGATCCCAGGCGCATAAAGGAGCGGATAGCGGTGGGAGCCGTATAAAAAATGGAAACCTTGTGCTTGGCAATCACCCGCCAAAAACAATCCGGCTGGCTGGGGCGGGGAGCACCCTCATACATAACAATCGTGGCGGCATTGGAAAGCGGCCCATAGACAACATAGCTATGTCCGGTGATCCAGCCAATATCGGCGGTACACCAATAGACATCCTCCTCTCGCAAATCAAAGATCCACTTGGCGGTGATGTGGCTGTAGAGGTTATAGCCCCCCGTGGTATGCACCACCCCTTTCGGTTTGCCCGTTGTGCCACTGGTGTAGAGGATAAACAGCATCGCCTCGCTATCCATTGGCTCCGCCGGACACTCCGCTGACATTTGGGGTTGCAGCTCATGCCACCACACATCCCGTCCCGGCTGCATAGCGACTCCATCCCCAGCCCGATGCACCACCAGCACCTTTTCTAAACTGGGTACCGCTCCATCGGCTAAGGCCACATCCACCTGCGGCTTGAGAGCCACCACACTGTCTTTGCGCCAACTGGCATCCGCCGTCACCAGCAGCTTGGCTTGAGCATCCCGCAGACGATCTTTGAGAGCTTCGGCACTAAAGCCACCAAACACCACCGTATGAGCCGCGCCAATCCGCGCACAGGCCAACATCGCCATCGCCGCCTCAGGGATCATCGGCAAATAAATACCCACTCGATCCCCTTTGCCCACCCCCAAGTGTTTGAGGGCATTGGCAAACTGACAAACCTGACGGTGCAGTTCTTCATAGGTAAAAAAGCGCGTATCTCCCGGTTCTCCCTCCCAGATCAGAGCCAGTTTGTCGCCTTTACCCGCCGCCAGATGGCGATCCAGACAGTTATAGGAAAGATTGAGTTGCCCCCCGACAAACCACTGGGCATGGGGGGGATCCCAGTGCAACACCTGCTGCCAGGGCTGAAACCAGTGCAGTTCTTGTTCCGCCAATGCTCCCCAGAAAGCTTGGGGATCCGCCTCAGCCTGCTGAGATAATTGTTGATATTGCTCCAGACTGGCAATGTGGGCAAGTCGAGCAAATTCCGCAGGCGGAGGGAAGATCCGTTGCTCCTGCAAAATGGATTCCAGCGGAGAATTTTCCATACAATGCCCTCAACCCTGGGTCAATTATCCGTCGATTCGTAGAGATCCCCCTAGACGTTGCCAAAATTATTCAAAACTCTGGGTTGAGACTGCCTTCCCTCTGATTCTGGTCGGGAACGATTGCCTGGGAGAATAATCAGTGTTAATAACGATGTGCATCCGGTCATTCTGTGGAGGGATCCCCATGCCATGCCCCCGTACCCCTATTCACTCGGTTTGGTGTCGCTGGACGATCGGATTGTTGGCCTCAAGCAGCCTGATCGGATCCCCAGCTTTCTCCGGTGAGTATTTCAGTGAGGAGGTGACTAGCCCCAGTCTGGAGGTGATTCACGGCTGGCGGCAGAGCGTAGGTGAACTGGAGGTGAGCGTCACTAACAACAGTCGGGGATCTTTCAAAGTGCCCCTCGAAATCACCACCTCAGGCTGCCAGGAGGTGGAAATGAGCCTAACCTCCGGCAAAACCCTCCCCTTGGGCAAGATGGAAAACTGTGTGATCAACCTGTTTCCTGTGCTCGATAAGCTGATCAACCGCGAAGTGGCGGGCTTTCGTGTCGCCATTACTAACCAACCCGTCCTTGAGATTCCTGTGGCGGAGGAGGATCGGTTAATCTTGGCTCGCATTGGCAATCAGTCCCGCGAAGCGTTCCTCTTCTTTCAGCGGGAGTTAACACGGGTGATTGCCCTCCTCCGCGAAGGAAATACCCCCACCACCCCGCTCCCCATTCCCACGCCTATATCGGTAGCTCCCCCGCCCACCCCGCTCCCCGCCACCCCGCCACCCACCCCCGCCGCCACCACTCGCTCGGTGGGAACGGATCCCTTGGTGATTGTGGGAGAGATTCAGGAGGAACGGCTGGGGGCAGGCAGTCGCCTCAAGGTGGAAGCCATCAATCGGGATCGGGTGGCGGTGCTGGCGGCGAAAGCACGGTTTGATTTTTATCAAAACAACCAAATTGTTGATACTCGCACCGAGGCGTTTCAACCCTCTGATGTGCCCCCCGGAGCCAAAGCGATTGCCCAAGTGGTCAAAACAGAGTCCAACTGGGATCGAGTGACCGTCAGCTTTGAATGGCAATCCCCTCAGTAATTTCAACAGTGATTGTCAGGATATCCACCTAATTTTGGGGGGGATGCAGGGCATTCTTTCACCCGTGATCAGCTCTGAACAATCCATCAATCGACCAAAATACTGTTAACTTGGTGATGTCAGGGGCTAATCGTTTTCAGGGCAGTCTTCTATGCGAAATATCCTGAGCCGCCTATTTGGATTTTTACGCCGACCAGAGCCGCATCCTCCCTCTCCTCTGCCCCCCACCAGCGGTCAATCTCTTCCAGCCTCTGCTCCTCCTAGCCCTCAGCCGCCGCCTCAACCCAGATCAGTCCCTATTCCCAGTCCGCTTCCTGCAAAAGATCGGCAGGCATCCCGTTCACTCCCTCCTCGATCGATCGCATCCGTTAATCCTCATTCCCCAACAAATGCCACCCCTGAGACAACAGCAGGAGTGCCTTCAAAAGTTCCGCATCCCCCCTCTCCTTCAGGATCCCAAGCCTATTCCCCTCCCCCCCAGGAGAATTGGCCGGAAATTCCCATTCCAGAGATCTTCCCTTGTGATGAACCAGAGCAACCCGCCGATGTTGCCCTGTTGAATGTGTTGGTGGCGATGCAACAGAAGCAGCAACGACAGGAAACCCAGTCTTCCCTCAGCCAATCGTCTGCTGCCACCTCCTCCGATTTACCTGATTTACTGGATGTCTTAGCCAATACCTCCGATCAAGCTCGCCAAAAAGCGGAGGGGTTTAAGATGACGGATGCCCTGATCTTGCCCGACCAGCATCGGCAATTGGTAAACTGGATTACTCGGCGTGGTCAGGTGACGCTGGCAGAAGTGGCGGTTCGTTTGCAGCAACCGGAGGATGAGACGGGATCCCTGCTGCATCTGTTAATCGAACAGGGGTTTTTGCAGCGATGTCCCGGACAGGATTCTCCCACCTATCGCCCTCGCCTCGCCCCCAAACGAGGGCCACAACTCTCCTCTGAACTGTGGAAGGCAATCGACTAATGGCGGAAACCACAACAGGCAAACCCCCCTGGTTACGAGTCAAGGCTCCCCAAGGGATCCAGGTGGGGAACGTCACCCAGTTATTGCGCGATCTCGGCCTCAATACAGTCTGTGAAGAAGCCGCCTGCCCCAACTTGGGGGAATGTTTTGCCCACGGCACCGCCACGTTTCTGATCATGGGGCCAGCCTGTACCCGCGCCTGCCCCTATTGCGACATTGATTTCAACAAACGTCCCCTCCCTCTCGACCCGACGGAACCCCAGCGACTGGCGGAGGCGGTGCAGCGCTTGGGGCTGCGTCATGCCGTGATTACCTCCGTTAACCGGGATGATCTGGCGGATGGAGGAGCCAGTCAGTTTGTTGCCTGTATGGAGGCGATCCGCCAACGGATGCCCCACACCACCCTAGAAGTGCTGATCCCCGATCTCTGCGGCAACTGGCAAGCGTTGGCAACGATTGTGCGGGCGGATCCCACGGTTCTCAATCACAATACGGAAACTGTGCCCCGTCTCTATCGGCGGGTGCGCCCCCAGGCTGACTATCAGCGGTCGTTAGCCCTTTTGCGGCAGGTGCGCCACTGGAATGAGCGGGTGCTCACGAAGTCGGGTCTGATGGTGGGCTTAGGAGAAACGGAGGAGGAAATCCTCCAGGTCATGCAGGATTTACGAGAGGTCGATTGCCAAATTCTCACCATCGGGCAATACCTACAACCCAGCCCCCAGCACCTGGCCGTGCAGCGGTTTGTGCCCCCAACTGAGTTTGATCGCTGGCGGCAAATCGGAGAAGCGATGGGTTTTTTGCAGGTGGTTGCTTCTCCCCTCACCCGTAGCTCCTATCATGCGGAGGCTGTACAGGAGCTGCTGGAGCGTCGTCCATTCCCGGTCAGGCAGGAGAGAACCCAGACATGAAAACCTTCAAGTTGGTGTTACTGAGTCTTTGGGGGCTATCGCTACTGATCCTGATGGCACAAAACTGGGGATCCCCTGTCACCCTTTTGCCCGCCAGCCAAAATCCCATCGTCCTCCCTCTCCCCCTCGCTCTCCTGCTTTTTTATGGAATAGGGGTTGCCTTGGGATCCTTGTTGCTGGGAACCTGGGCTTGGCATGATCGCCTCTTGCAACGGCAAGCACTGCGCTGGATGCAACGATTGACCAGTCAGATCGAGGCCCTAGAAGTCAAGATCTACCGACCTGAGGTTTATCTCCCGCCGGATCCGCGAGCTAACCCTTCCACCCCCCCGCAGGGATCCGAGAATGAGACAATCGATCCGCAGGATTGGCAAACCGACCGATGGGATTCTTAGATTGGCTCCACCCCCCCACCCCCCCGCCACCCCCCCAGGCGGAAACCCGCCCCCACCCGCAGGGGCAGAACCACTACCTGCTAATTATCTTGGACAGTTGCCGCTTTGATAGCCTGCTGGCAGCTCATCCCAAGACCCTGCTGAAATTGGGATCCTTGGAGAAACGCTGGAGCTATGCCTCCTGGACTGCTCCCTCCCACTACAACCTGTTAATGGGATTGATGCCCCACACCAGCCCTACCCAGGTTTTTGCTTCCGAGCACTACAAAAATGACTATCTAAAATTTAATGAACGTCTGGGATCCGCAGGAATTGCCTTCAAAAATCTGCTCCCCCAACTGTTTCTGCCCAGTTTTTTTAAGCACCATCTCGGCTATGCCACCCATGCCCGTGTTTCGTTGCCCGTCCTCAACCCCCAAACCCTGCTCAACAAAGATTTTGACTCCTATCTGCTGATGCCCAGCCACAACGATATGGCGGCTATGCTCGATCACCTCACCTTTCAGCCGGATCGCCCCTCCTTTTATTTGATGAATGTCGGCGAAACCCACTATCCCTATGCTTTGCCCCAGGAGGATCCCAGCCAATGGCCTCGCATCTCCGGCGTGAACGGGGTGCTGAAACGGCTAGATAGCTCAGGGGATCCGGATCTCTGTTTCTTTGACGAGGCCAAGCTACGGGAATTGCACCAACGACAAATCGAAGCGGTGCGTTATTTGGATGGCGTTTTTGAAGAACTGTTTGACCTAGTACCCCCCAACACCTACATCACAGTCACAGCAGATCATGGCGAGCTGTTTGGAGAAGGAGGCTATTTTGGGCATGGCCCTATCCATCACGAAAAGGTGCTGGAAGTACCCTTTATCGAAGGCAAGATCCGCTAGCCACTTGCCCTTCTCCTCCTCAACTCAAGGGCTATCGTAGAAATAACCCACCATCACCGGATCCCTCCTCTATGCTTCCTTTTTGGCTGGTTATCCCAGGAGTTGCCCTAGCCATTGCCTTTGTCTTTAACCGCCTCTTTCCCGACACCTACAAATCGGCTCAGCACTACGACTGGTTTAGGCGGTTACGTCGCCCCCGTTGGCTGACCTTTGAGGGAGCTATTCCCTTTATCTGGATTTTTATTTTCATTTGTGGGATCGCTTCCGCCTGCTTGGTTTGGCAAGTGGATCCCTCGCGGCCAATTATACGTGGGTTGATGGCGGGCTATGTCGGGGTGGAGGTGGCGATCCTGGCCTATATGCCGTTACTTTGTGGTTTACGCAGTCTGCGGGTAGGGGTGATAGCGGGAGCCTCAGGCTGGTTATGGGGCAGTTTATTAACGCTCTGGGTTTGGCCCCTTTCTGCCTGGGCGGGAGTGCTATTGCTGCCCTATGTGTTGTGGAGTCCCATCGGTACTTATGTCACCTGGGAGATGCTCCAACTGAATCCCACCGAAGCCTAGCTTACCCTTTTCCCCCACTGAGGAAGCCATGCCCCGCCACCGTAAAAAGTCAGATCTGCCCCAAAAAATTTGCCTGACCTGTCAGCGCCCTTTTGATTGGCGGAAAAAATGGGCGGACTGCTGGGATGAGGTGAAATATTGTTCGGATCGTTGCCGCCGCCACCGCCCCAGTGACCCCAAGGATCCCGTCGCCATCTAGCCGGAGATCCACCCTCAGCAGAAAGCCCAGGAACCAAGCAAAATAACGTCAACCGAGGAATCGCAATGACGATGACAACCGCTACGAAAAACTGGACAGATGCTGAGTTTATGACCTTACCGGAGGATGGGCATCGTTACGAGTTGATGAATGGGAAGGAGGTGGATATAGGCAATGCTGGGATGGAACATGGGGAAATGGGTTCTTAATTTGGGAGATAGTCCTATTCAAGTCATGGCCATGAAATAACCGACTCTATAGGGCTGCCTTATTGAGAATAGGCAACCTGGAATGGGAGTTGTAGGCTTTGTTCTTTCTCAATTCGCATCCTGCTAAATTTGCCAGCATTACCCCTAGGGCACTACCAAAGGGACAAATAGTCCTGGCTTCAGACTGGCTCAAAGTTCGTCGATAATTTTCTAGTAGAGTCTGGGAGATGCGAATGAACCTCTTGCGAAAGTCAGAAAAACAGCTCCAACTCAAAGTTATAGAGAGCAGCAATTAGATTAAAGCGCAGTCGAAAGCGACGACGACGGTTGCGGTATCGCTCCGACAAGATCCGAAAGACCTTGAGTCTGCCAA